>CAMCYP010000039.1 GCA_945885345.1 Bordetella parapertussis
TCGAGGCGGCGGGTTTTTGCATCGTAGTCAAAGATACCTCCGCAACGCCCCCGCGCGTTCTTCAAGGTCGTGCAGGCGATTGGCGATGGCGTTGATGCGTTCGGCTTCCATGGAGTTTCCGCGAAAAAGGCGGATTTTACAGTAGCGGGGAGTGTGCGTCCCTGCGGCAGGCCGTGGTGCGCGACGCTGTTGTCGCCGGCACTGGCATCGACCGGCGCAGGACTTCGCCGGTCGTGCCGATGTTCAGTGCCCGCTGAATAGTTTAATCAGCATTAAAAAAATATTAATAAAATCAAACAGTTATGATATTTTCAGCCATGAGGCGCATCAAACCACCGGAGTCTTTACCGGTTGGCCGGAGAGGTGGAACAGGATGTTCTCGATCTGCAGGTCGCCCATCGCCGTGCGGGTTTCGTTGGTGGCGCTGGCCATGTGCGGCAGCAACACGGCGTTGTCGAGCTCAAAAAACGCCGGCGGCACATCGGGCTCTTTTTCGAACACATCGAGTCCGGCACCGGCGATCTTTTTTTCCTGCAGGTATTTCAGCAGCACCGGTTGATCGACCACCGAGCCGCGGGCGACGTTGACCAGATAACCCTGCGGGCCCAGCGCATCCAGCACTTTGGCATTGACCAGTTTGTCGGTGTCGGCGCCGCCGGGCGTGATCACCAGCAGCACGTCCGAATTTTTCGCCAGCGTCACCGCATCGGGATCGTAGGCGTAGGGCACGTCCTTTTTGTTGCGGTTGTGGTAACGGATGGTCATCTTGAAGGCCGCGGCGCGGCGGGCAATCTCTTCGCCGATGCGGCCGAGTCCGAGGATGCCCAGGGTTTTGCCGCCGAGCGAAGTGGTGAACGGGTAGGTGCCGTCGCTTTTCCAGCGGCCGGCGCGCAGGTATTTGTCCGCCTGCGGAAACTTGCGCAACGTGTTCAGCACCAGCGCCATCGCGCAGTCGGCGACGCAGTCATTGAGTGCGTTGGCGGTATTGGTGACGATGATGCTGCGTTTTTTTGCGGCGTCGAGGTCGATCTGGTCTACGCCGACGCCAAAGTTGGCGATGATTTCCAGTTTGGGCAGCGCATCCATCAGCGCGGCATCCACGTGCGAGTGCCCGGTGTGCGCCAGGGCGCGGATTTTCGGCGCAGCGGCTTTCAGCGCGGCGGCGCGATCCGGTGCCTCCCACAGCTTGATCAGGGCGAATTCCTGCTCCATGCGTTTCAGGGTTCCGGAGTGACCCTTGGCGGTGAGGATGAGGTCGTGTTTCATGGCGGCCTTATGTAATTGAGTTTGAATAATTGTTTTCAGCGCTCGTTGCGGCGTTCGACACGGTATTCGAGTCCCTCAGGATTTTTCGTACAGTACTTTTGTAAAGGATGTGATCAGTCGGCAGCCTGCCAGTGTTCCAGCAGCAGCTGCAGGGTCACCGCGCCATTGTAGTGATTTGCCGACAGCCGGTAAGTTGCGGCGATGGTCCCGGGCAGCGGCTCGGCGTGGCCGAACAGCATGGCATCGAGTTGTTGCTGGCCCCGGCGCCCCCCAAGGGGACTTGCTTCCCCCCAAGAGGACTCGCTTCGCAGCGCGCGGCGCAGTCGCAATTTCAGGTGACGCTCGCCGACGATGCGTTGGGCTGTGACTTCAAAGTGGTCGTAAAAACGCGGTTCGGGAAAACCCTGGCCCCATACGCAGTCTGCCAGTGTCGTTGCGTTGGCCAGCGTCATGTCCTCCGTCGACAGTGAGCCGTCGGTGATCCATTCACGTTCAAGGTCGGCGGGGGTCAACAGTTCGGCGGCGACGGCTTCGAAGGCATCGCGGAAGGCGTTGAAGCCGTTTTCATGCAATGTCAGGCCGGCGGCCGCGGCATGGCCGCCGAAGCGGACAATCAGTTCCGGATGCCGTTTCGATATCAGGTCCAGCGCGTCACGCAGATGCAGTGTGGCAATCGAGCGGCCGGAGCCCTTGATCTCGCTATTGCCGGCAGCGGCAAAAACAAATGCCGGGCGATGAAAACGTTCACGCAGGCGCGAGGCGAGGATGCCGATCACGCCCTGATGCCAGCCTGGTTCATAAAGGCTCAGTGTGTAGCCGGGCTCAACATTTTCCACACTGGCCAGTGCGGATTCCTGCATGCCGGCCTCGACGTCGCGACGTTTGCGGTTGAACTGATCGAGCTGACGCGCGATGTCGGCGGCACGGCCAGGGTCATCGGTCGTCAGGCATTCAATGCCGACCGACATGTCGTCCATGCGCCCGGCGGCATTCAATCGGGGTCCGGCAACAAAACCGAGGTCGTAGGTGCCCGCACGACGGACTTCGCGCCCGGCCGCGTTGAACAGCGCGTTGATGCCCGGTTGCGCGCGGCCGGCGCGGATGCGCTGCAGGCCCTGCTGCACCAGCAGCCTGTTGTTGTCGTCGAGTTTGACTACGTCGGCGACGGTGCCCAGTGCCACGAGGTCGAGCAGCGTGCCGAGATTGGGTTCGGTTTTTTTGTCGGCGTAGGCGCCGCGTCTGCGGAATTCCGCGCGCAGCGCCAGCATCAGATAGAACATCACGCCGACGCCGGCGAGGTTTTTGCTGGGGAATGTGCAGCCCGGCTGGTTGGGATTGATGATGCACCAGGCATCGGGCAGGCGGTCACCGGGCAGGTGGTGGTCGGTGACCAGCACTTTCATGCCGAGGCGGTTGGCCTCTGCAACACCGTCGATGCTGGCGATGCCGTTGTCGACGGTGATCAGTACATCGGGTTTTTTTTCGCGGGCGGCGAGCTGCACGATTTCCGGCGTCAAGCCATAACCGTATTCAAAACGGTTGGGCACCAGGTAATCGACATCGGCGCCGAACAGGCGCAGCGCGCGCAGGCCGACGGCGCAGGCAGTGGCGCCATCGGCGTCGTAATCGGCGACGATCAGCAGTTTTTTGCGCGCGGTGATGGCGTCGGCGAGCAGGGCCGCCATGGTGCCGACGTTCAAAAGCCGGTCGAGCGGAATCAGCCGTGACAGGTCCGGCGCGAGCTGTTCGCTGTGGCTGATGCCGCGCGCGGCGTAGATGCGCGCCATGAACGGCGGAATGCCTTCGGCCACCAGCTGCGCGACCGCAGCATCGTCGACAGCACGGGTAATGATGTTGCTCATTCGATGTAATTCAGGCGCCGGTGATCGCAGCCCAGGTCAGGGGGCGCCGCCAGAATTTCATGGTGTCGGTGGAGCGCAGGGTGCAGCGCAGGCAGGAGTCGGGGCCGCCGGCGACGATCACCAGTTCTTTCAGCGGACCGGACAGCGCGCCCCATAATGCGCCGAACCACATTTCTTCGAGGGCGTTGACGGCTTTGAGCCAGGCGTCGGGTCCGCCATATCGCGCAGCGAGGTGGGCGCGGTCCAGCGTGATCAGATGGCGGCCATCGGCTTTCGGGCGGGTGCCGAACCAGAGGGCCGCGCTGGACGGGACCGCATGGAAATCCGCGCTGCTTTGCACCGCCAGCGCAGTGGCCAGTGGATCGTCGCTCCAGACTTCAGTGAAATGGCGGCCCGGCACTGTCGGTTTGCGGCCGCCGCCCCACAGCAGCAGACTGTTGACCACGGGCAGGCCGCGGGCTTCTCGCGACTGGTTGATTGGATGTTCGTGCAGCACCATCTGCGCCTCGGTCAGCACGCGATGCCAGTGGCTGGCGCGCGATCCGGTCAGCGCTGAGGGCGGCAGTGAACGACCGGCCGTTGCTCCCAATGTCGGTGCAGTGAAGCCGGGCGTTTCTGTTTGTTGGATATACCAGCGCGTCGGGTGCGGCGCGGTCAGCGTCATGCCGTCAGTACTGAAATGGGCATTCAGCGCTGCAACCAGGGCTGCAGTTTCCTCTTCATTCAGTGTCAGTGCCGGCGCAGCCAGTACCCGCGTGCCATTGCGCTGTAATTGCAGATACACCGGATCGGCGCGCAGCCAGCAGTCGCTGCCAATATCGATGCCGTCAACGGCGGCGGTCAGCGGCGCGACTGGCCAGTCTTCGCGCTGTTCGACCTCAAAGGCCTGGCATAGCCAGATTTCGGCATCGATCGCCGGAAACCGCTGCAGTTCGCCGCGGCCGAGCATGCGGCGCAGCACTGGCGCAGCACTGCCGTCGGCAATGACCGCTTCCATGCCGGCCGGCGGTAACAGATCGGGTATGAACAGGGTGAGGTGCACGGAGTGAATACGGTATGAAGTGCGGTGCAGTCGTCAGGCAGATTCGCCGCGAATGTGTGATTGCGGCGTCTTGCGGCGAGTCTAGCATGCGTCCGTCGCCGGCAGACGGACTGATGCCGGCCATTTATGGCACACTGCGCCTTTGTTTTTTCCGGTATCCCGTGAATTCCTTCCCCTTATTTGTCGGTCTGCGTTACACCCGTTCGCGCCAGCGCACGAAATTCATTTCGGTGATTTCGCTGATCTCCGTCGTCGGCATCGCTTTGGGCATGACGGTGCTGATCACCGTGCTGTCGGTGTTCAATGGTTTCCAGCGCGAAGTGCGCACACGCATGCTGAGCGCGGTGGCGCATGTCCAGATCACCGGACTCGGCGAGGCGCTGCGTGACTGGCAGGGTGTCGCCGCCACGGCAGCGAAGAATCCGCATGTGGTCGCCTCGGCGCCCTATGTGTCAGCGCAGGGACTGCTGACCAATGGCGGCAGCGTGCGCGGTGCGCTGCTGCGCGGCATCGACCCGGCGGCAGAAGAGAAGGTCAGCGAGATCGGCAAACACATGCGGTCGGGTACGCTGGAATCCCTGCGCAATGGCGAATACAACGCCGTGCTGGGCGCGCCGCTGGCGCGTGCGCTGGGCGTGGGCCTGGGTGACAAGGTGGTGCTGGTGGCGCCGCAGGGGCAGGTCACGCCGGCAGGCATCATGCCGCGCATGCGCCAGTTCACGGTGACGGGCACCTTTGAGGTTGGCCATTACGAAATCGATTCCACTCTTGCGGTGGTGCATATCGGCGACGCGCAGCGCTTGTACCGCATGGAAGATCAGGTGTCCGGCGTCAGGCTCAGGCTTGATGACCTGTTCCTCGCACGCCAGGTGGCGCGCGAACTGCTGAAGGTGTTGCCGCCGGAAGTGTCGGTCAGCGACTGGTCACAGTTCAATGCGACCTACTTCCGCGCGGTCGAGCTGGAAAAACGCATGATGTCACTGCTGCTGTTTTTCATCATAGCCATCGCCGCCTTCAACATGGTGGCCAGCCTGTACATGATGGTCAGGGAAAAGCAGGCCGACATCGCGATCCTGCGCACCATGGGCGCGTCGCCCGGCGAAGTGATGCGCATATTCATGGTGCAGGGCACGCTGATCGGCATCATCGGCGTCGGCTGCGGCATTGTGTTCGGCATCCTCGGCGCGCTGAACGTCGACAGCATCATCGGTTTGATTGAACACGTTTTCCACGTCAAATTCATGCCGCAGGATGTGTATCAGATCGCCGACCTGCCGTCGGAACTGCAGGCAGGCGATGTGGTGATGACCGCGGTGGTGGCCTTTGTGCTGTCGGTGCTGGCGACGATCTATCCGAGCCTGCGTGCGTCGAAGGTCAATCCGGCGGAGGCGCTGCGTTATGAGTGATGCCGCGCATAAAGTTGCCAGCAACACACCGGTGATTTCCTGCCGCGGCCTGCGCAAGGCGTACCGCGAAGGTGTCGATGCGGTGCCGGTGCTGCTGGGCATCGATATCGATGTGATGCCGGGTGAGCGCATCGCCATAGTCGGCGCTTCCGGCTCCGGCAAGAGCACGCTGCTGCATCTGCTCGGCGGGCTGGATGCGCCGAGCGCCGGTGAGGTGCGCATCCTCGGTGAACTGCTGTCGGGGCAGAGCGAAAAACAGCGCGGCCTGGTGCGCAACCGCGCGCTGGGTTTTGTCTACCAGTTCCATCACCTGCTGCCGGAATTCAGCGCCGTAGAAAACGTCGCGATGCCGCTGATCATCCGCCGTGAACCGCGTGCGGCGGCGCTGGCCGCAGCGACGGCGATGCTGGAGGCCGTGGGCATGGGCCATCGTTTGACGCATACCCCCGGCGAATTGTCGGGCGGCGAACGCCAGCGCGCAGCATTGGCGCGGGCGCTGGTCACCAGGCCGGCCTGCGTGCTGGCCGACGAACCGACGGGCAACCTCGACCGCCGTACCGCGGAAACGGTGTTTGATCTGATGTTGCAGTTGAACCGCGACATGAACACGAGTTTTGTCATCGTCACCCACGATCCGCGCATCGCGGAACGCGCCGATCGCATACTCGAACTGGAAGACGGTTCTCTGAAACCGTTTACGCGCGCTCGTTCCTGACGATTCGCATAATGCCGGCGTGCAGCACTTCGCGGTAAAGACCTTCGTCTTCCATCATCTGGTGCATCAGGAAACGCGGCGCGCTGCGTTTGATCAGCCGCGGCACGATGATGCCCAGCGCAATCACTGCAAACCCCGTCCAGATCCTTCCCGTCAGCGCGAGTGCGACGCCGATGCCCACCACCGGCATCATGAACAGCGGCAGCAGCAAACGTGCACTGACAAATCGCGCCGCGCCCTTTGGTTCGAAGGTGACGGTGATGGCGTCATCATGAAACGCCGTGACGAAATCCTGATGCGAGAGTGATAAGGCCGGCGCGGCGGTGGCGGTGTCCATGATCAGATGCTATAAACCATTGTTTTTATTGATATTTTATGTCTGCGCTTGTTCAGTATTCCACCGGCACCGGATCCAGGCTGCGCCACAGATACCAGGTGGCGACCGAACGCCAGGGGGTCCAGAGTTTGCTCAAAGCCGCGATGCGCCGATCCGACAGCGGCTTGCCCTTGTTGTAGTGAAGGCTCAGCGCGCGCTGCACGCCGAGGTCGCCGAGCGGGAAAACATCGGGCCGGTTCAGATAAAAAATCAGGAACATCTCCGCGGTCCAGCGGCCGATGCCCTTGACCTGCGTCAGATCGGTGATCAGCGTTTCATCATCCATATCGTGCCAGCGCCCGACCTCGATGACGCCGCTGGCGAAACGTTGAGAGAGGTCGCTGAGGTATTTCACTTTCTGTCCCGACAGGCCGCAGGCACGCAACTGCACTTCGGATAATTTGAGCACGCGCTTCGGCTGCACTTCGCCGACCGCAGTGGCAAAACGATCCCACACGCTTTGCGCCGCCTTCACCGAAATCTGCTGGCCGACGATGGAGCGGGCCAGCGTCTGGAAGGCGTCGCCGCGGCTGCCCAGCGTCAGGCCCTTGTAACGAGTGATCAGGCTGCCCAGGACCGGATCGGCATTCTTGAGTTCGCGTTTCGCGCGGGTCCAGTACGCGGGAGCGGTCATTGCGGGTCCTGTTTGCGCTGCTGTTGGCGGTGACGCCAGGTCAGGCGCACATAGATTTTCCATGCATTGTCCACCAGCAGGTATCCCAGGGCGGCGAGTGTCACCGCCAGCAGCGGCAGGCCCACGGCCAGCGGTTTGCCCAGCGAAAGCATCCAGTCCAGCAGTGCGGGTATCCATTCAGCATACGACATGCCTTCCGTGCTGAAGGTGGAGGGCAGCTTGTCGGCGTCATTGCTCATGGTGACCAGCGCGCCGTAACGGTACGCGACGTAATACAGCGGGACTATGGTCAGCGGATTGGTATAGAAGGTGACCAGTGCCGCCACCGGCAGGTTGACGCGGAAAATGATGGCGAGGAGCACGCCGGTGATGATCTGCAAGGGGCCCGGCACCAGGCCGGCGAACAGGCCGACGGCGACGCCGCCGGCAACCGAGCGCCGGTGCAGATGCCACAGGTTGTGGTGTTTGAGCCATGGCCCGCACCACGCGATCCAGCGGTTGTCGAGGATCGATTTGTGGGTCGGCAGGTATTTACGGAAATATTTACGGGGCATTGCGGCGGATTCTGGCGGCCATTGTAGCGTTTGCGGTCAGCGCTGAGGGCAGGGCTGCGTTATTCATGCATCGTGGTCATTCCCATTATCGCCTTTGCCGCCGGTATCTGGTGGCTGCAGCAACAGGCGGCGCTGCCGGCCCTGACCTGGGCCGGAGCGCTGCTTTTCGGTGTGCTCCCGGGTGTATTGCTGCTCTTGCTGCGTGGCGGGCATCGGCTGTGGCGGGTGTTGCGATGGCTGCTGATCCTGGTGTGCTGTGCTGCCGCGGGTTTTATCTGGGCTGCGGCCTGCGCGCAATGGCGCCTGGCTGATGCGCTGCCGGCGGAATGGGAGGGCCGCGACATCACGCTCACCGGCGTCATCGCCGGTTTGCCGCAATTCTATGAGCGCAATCTCCGATTCGAGTTCAACGTCGAACAGGTGCTGACGCAGGATGCGCGGGTGCCGCAGCGCATTGTGCTGTCGTGGTGGGGTAGCACCGCACGCGAAGACCGGCCAGCGACCCTGCCTGATCTTCATCCTGGCGAGCGCTGGCAACTGACGGTGCGGCTGAAACGTCCGCATGGCCTCGCCAATCCGCATGGTTTTGATTACGAGGCCTGGCTGCTGGAGCGCGGCATCCGCGCCACCGGTTATGTAAGACCGAAAAGTGGTGCAAAAAAATTGCAGGCCATGGTGCATGAACCGCGTTACTGGGTGGAGGTGCTGCGTGAACGCATGCGAACGCGCATCCAGAGCGTGCTCGGCGATGCACCGGCCGCGGGTGTGATCACCGCGCTGGCCATGGGCGACCAGCGTGCGATTCCTCCCGAGCAGTGGCAGGTGTTTACACGTACTGGCGTCAATCATCTGATGTCGATTTCCGGATTGCACGTGACCATGCTCTCCGGATTGGCGTTTACATTGATGAATTTTTTATGGCGGCGCAGTGCGCGCTTGACGCTGGCACTGCCTGCAGTCAAAGCGGCTGCCCTTGCCGGGCTGCTGACCGGTATTGCTTATGCGCTGCTTGCCGGCTTCGCAGTGCCGGCGCAACGCACGGTGTTCATGCTCGCCGTGGTGGCGATTGCGCTGTGGACGGGGCGCGCCACTGCTGCGGGGCCGGTACTGGCTACGGCCTTGCTGGTGGTCTTGATCATCGATCCCTGGGCGGTGCTGGCGCCCGGGTTCTGGCTGTCCTTCGGCGCGGTGGCGATCATCATGCTGGTGTCGGTCAATCGTCTGCGCCAGCCGCATTGGGCGGTGACCTGGGCGCGGGTGCAATGGGCCGTGACACTCGCGCTGGTGCCGGCCTTGCTGGCGATGTTCCAGCAGGTGTCGCTGGTATCACCCATCGCCAATGCGCTGGCGATACCGCTGATCAGCCTGGTGGTGGTGCCACTGGCGCTGACCGGGCTGGTGATTCCGGTGGATGCGATATTGCATCTGTCGCATTGGCTGATGGCGTTTTGCGCGGACGCGCTGCAATGGTTGAGCGAATTGCCCGATGCTGCATGGGAGCAACATGCGCCGCCGGCGTGGACCGTCATTGTCGCGATGACCGGTGCGGTATGGCTGCTGCTGCCGCGCGGATTTCCGGCGCGCTGGATCGGCGCTTTCGCATTTTTGCCAATGCTGCTGATCTTGCCTGCGTCCCCTCCGGAAGGCGTGTTGCGTCTGACGGTGCTGGATGTCGGGCAGGGTCTGGCTGTCGTGGCGCAAACACAGCATCACGCGCTGCTGTTCGACACCGGCCCGGCCTTCGGTCCATCAGCCGACAGCGGCAACCGCGTCATCGTGCCCTACCTGCGCGCCGCCGGCATCAAACGCCTCGACCGCATGATCATCAGCCATGACGACCTTGATCATTCCGGCGGTGCCTTGTCAGTGATGCAGGCCGTGCCGGTGGCGGAAGTGCTGTCCTCGCTGCCCGACCTTGATCCGCTGGTGCTGCTGTCGCCGCTGGAACAGCGTTGCCGTGCTGGGCAGCAGTGGCTCTGGGACGGCGTGCGCTTCGACATGCTGCATCCGGATGTTGCGGGCGATGCGCTTAAAACCAATGACCGCAGTTGCGTGATCAAAATCACCACGGCCGGCGGCAGCGTGCTGATCCCGGCGGATATCGAACGTCGCGTGGAGCGTGCCTTGCTGGCGCAGTCCGCGGATCTGCTGAAGTCCGATGTGCTGATCGCGCCGCATCACGGCAGCAAGACTTCATCGTCCATCGAGTTCGTGCAGGCCGTTGCGCCGCGCGCGGTGATTTATCCGGTGGGTTACCGCAACCGCTTCGGGCATCCGCATGCCGATGTGGTGGCGCGGTATCAGCAACTGGGCAGTGCCGCGTATCGCAGCGATGATGGCGGGGCGATCAGTGTGGAATTGCAGCAGGGCAAACCGCTGGTGATTTCGCGTTACCGGGATCGCTATGTGCGGTACTGGCATGCGGTGCGGGAGGGTTGGGTGGAGGATGAGTTGATGCCGGCGATATGGTAAAAATATCAATAAAATCAAATACTTATATGTGAAAAAATACCATGAAATCAATGGCTTGCGCGATGATCTGCGGGGTTTGGCATTTTTGTTGGTACCCCGATACGATATGGCGGATATTAATAAGAGATTGAATCTCATGAATAAAAATACGAGATGTACGTCGCTGTTATACGGCAGCGCGGGGTTTTATCCGGCAGTTTTTCGGTCTAAATCAGGTTGAGGCTCTCAATGAAGAACAAGCTTTATGGTGCCGTTTTGTTTTGCATTTTGTTGGCAGTGCTAGCAAGCTTTCTCGGAAAACATATTGCAAAGTCGATGGCTTCAGCCGCCCCACATCCATCGCAACAAGAGAGACTAGAGCGGTTCTACGTTGATAGTATTTTTGGCCCAATTGGTCAGCCGGCACAACCCATTCCATTTAGTGCCGTACGGCTGGTGCCTGCCAAGCACTACAACCTTTACGGTACCGTCGCAATCATATTGGCATTTGCGCAAGTCGTATTGCTGGTTCGCCGCATTGCCATTTCTGTACTAGGTCGTAGCGTCCAACCACCTCCAAGTCTAACAACGCCGTGGAAGATAATTTTGGGGGTGGCGCTAGTTGCCTGGTTAATCGCTGCCTTGGCGTTGCTATTACCGCGGCTTGTGTTTCCCATGCTAAGCGGAGAAATGGCTAGCAGTTTTGGTCTCGGCTCTGCAATGGCTAGCGCCTTCATCGCCCCTTACTTTTGGCTGCTCTCGAACAACATACTTGGGCCCTCATTTTTCATTTTAGAGCTTCTTTCAATCAGGGTGGAAGGGGTGATGCCGAGCCCCAACCCATCCATCGACACGGACGCTGCGCGATGAGGCTGTGCAGCGCCGGTTATGTCAGATATTAATTGTTTTAAGTGTCTCTAACTTTCGCTACTGCCGCAGCTTTGCTGGTTGCGATGACCCTGCTGGCCCTGGTCCCCAGCGTCAGCGTCCTCGCCGTCACCGCGCGCGCTGCCACCTCCGGCTTTCGCCACGGCGTCTATGTCACGCTGGGCATCATCGCCGGCGACACGGTGTTCATCGTGCTGGCGATTTTCGGCCTGCAACTGCTGGCCGCGGCGCTGGGTGATGCCTTTCAATTCATTCAATATCTCGGTGGTGCCTATCTGGTCTGGCTGGGTATTCGTTTGTGGCGTTCCGGCGCAACAGCAGCAGCGGAGCAGAACACCGCAGGCGTTTCCGCGGGGTCGAGTTTCATGACCGGCCTGCTGATCACGCTGGGTGACCAGAAGGCGATCCTGTTTTATCTGGGATTTTTCCCGGCGTTCATGGACCTGAAAACGCTGACGCTGCTGGATGCGTTGATCGTGATTGGCATCGCCGCGGTGGCGGTTGGCGGCGTGAAGCTGGCTTATGCGTATGCGGCGAGCCGGGCGGGTGCGCTGGTCGGCGGCAGGGTCGGGCGGACGTTGAACATCGTTGCCGCCTGCGTGATGATTGTTGTTGGTGTGGCCGTAATGGTGCGGGTGTAATTCGGCCATTCATTTTGTGGAGTTCTGCATGAAACCTCTTTCCCTGAAAACCATCCTGCTGGGCATTTCACTGTTTGTGATGGGTGCAGCGACCACGCTGGTGGCACAAACCCTGACCGATTCGGCGCAGCGGGTGGAGCGCCAGCGCGCCGATCTTTCCGGCGCGCCGGGCATGGAGGTCATCGCCTCGGTGGGTGAATACAAACCGGGCGAGAGCATCGACCTGCATATGCATCACGGCATCGAAGCGGCCTATGTCGTGCAGGGCGCCGCGATCCAGATGTCGGGCAAGGAGCCGGTGATGTTGCCCACAGGCGCCACGGTGATGAATCTGCGCGATGTGAAACACGGCGGCTTCAAGGTGGCCGGTGACATCTCGCTCAAGCTGTTCACGGTGCATGTCGTGGATAAGGGTAAGCCGCTGTACGACTACGCGAAGTAGTTGTTCGTCCGTGTTTTGTTACGATTTAACGCGCCGGAGTCGTTTTGCCTTGTGAAAGTAACGGCAGGAAACTGATCGACCCCGGTAATTTTCTTTTGGTGCTATCCTTTTAACCATGATTGACTGGTCTACTTGTCTGGCTGTCGAGCAGGATCCCGAGCGCTACAGTGGCGCTTGGGTGTTCCGTGGCACGCGCGTGCCTGTCGCTGCACTTTTCGAGAACCACGAAGATGAATTGCCCGTTAATCAGTTCGTCGAGTTGTTCCCCGGTGTGACGCTCCAGCAGGTGCGTGCAGTCCTGGAGCACGCCGCGCGGAGCGCACTGACGCCAGCGTAAGTGCAGGTTCTGTTCGATCAGGGAACGCCCGCGCCGCTCCGCCAGTTCCTGTCGCAGCATGAGGTGGCCACCGCATACGAGCGTGGCTGGTCCGCGCTGAAAAATGGTGAACTGTTGCAGGCTGCTGAAAAGGCCGGGTTTGCCGTGCTAGTGACGACGGACATGAGCCTGAAGTATCAACAAAATCTCGCCGGGCGCCACATTGCCATTGTCGTACTGAGTACCACGAGCTGGCCGCGCATCAGGGCTGCAGCGGAAGAAGTTGCTTTTGCCATTGCGCAATCAAACGCCGGTAGTTATATCGAATTACAGATTCCGTGACGCTCGCTTTGTTGCCGGCTCATGGCGGTTTCAGCGCAATTGGCAATCGCTTCAAGGGTTTACCACCACCCCGCTGAAAAGCACCCATCGCATTGGGTGCGCTGTCAAATATCGGTAAAAATACCGGTAAAATACAGCGATGCAACACCCACAAAATCAACAACACAGCCTGCTGTCGCATTCATTGGCCGGCCGCCGTGTCCTCCGCAGTCAATACAGACCATGACCGAAGCTGAAATCCCTGTCGCTGGGCCCACTGTCGAGCCAGGACTGGTCGCCAAGGTCTACGGCCAGCCGATGCTGGAGATGCCGCAGGATCTGTATATCCCGCCGGATGCGCTGGAAGTCTTCCTCGAGCAGTTCGAAGGCCCGCTGGACCTGCTGCTGTACCTGATCCGCAAGGAAAACATCAGCGTCCTCGAAATTCCGATGGCGAAGCTGACCTTGCAGTACCTGGAATACGTCGAACTGATGCGTACCCATCAACTGGAGCTGGCGGCGGAATACCTGCTGATGGCGGCGATGATGATCGAGATCAAGTCGCGCATGTTGCTGCCGCGGCCGGCCAATACCGATATTGAAGAAGACCCGCGTGCCGAGCTGGTGCGCCGCTTGATGGAATACGAGCAGATGAAGCTCGCGGCGCAGAACCTGAACGAAGTGCCGCAGGCGGGACGCGATTTCACCGTGGTGCAGGTGTTGTTCGAGCGCGAAGCCTCGCTGCGCCTGCCGGACGTGAACATCGAAGACCTGAAGATGGCGTGGCTGACCATCCTGCAGCGCGCGTCGAGGATCCAGCATCACAGGATCACCCGAGAGGAACTGTCGGTGCGTTCGCACATGACGCGCATCCTGCGTCTGCTGCAGACCGAAGAATTCGTTGAATTCAGCAAGCTGTTCACGCCGGAGCAGGGTGTGCCGGTGCTGGTAGTGTCGTTCCTTGCGGTGCTGGAACTGGCCAAGGAAACGCTGATTGAGGTCAGCCAGGAAGAGGCTTACACGCCGATTTACGTCAAACTCAAAGGCGGCCAGCTGGCTGCCGTGAAATAAGAACACCATGGAAGAAAACAACAGTCAGGAAGAAAGCAGCGTCGAGCAAGAAGGCGTTGAGGCAGGCAGTGCGGAGGAAAGCAATCTCGATCTCGCGCAGATCAAACATGTGCTGGAGACCGCCTTGCTGGTCACCCAGGAACCGATGTCGCTGCATGACCTGAAAAAACTCTTCGACGAAAAACTCGACAACAACACGCTGCGCAAGGTGCTCGATGATTTGCGCGCGGATTGGGATGGTCGCGGCGTGGAGCTGGTCAGTGTCGCGACGGGCTGGCGTTTCCGCGCACGTCCCGAGTCACAGAAATTCCTCGATCGCCTGGATCCGCAAAAGCCGCCGAAGTATTCCCGTGCGGTGCTGGAGACGTTGGCAATTATCGTTTATAAACAACCAGTTACGCGTGGTGACATCGAGGAAATCCGTGGCGTCACAGTGTCGCCCGGCATCCTCAAGGCACTGGAAGCGCGCGGCTGGATCGATGTCATCGGCC
The DNA here is from genome assembly GCA_945885345.1 of Bordetella parapertussis. Classification (GTDB taxonomy): domain Bacteria; phylum Pseudomonadota; class Gammaproteobacteria; order Burkholderiales; family SG8-41. The sequence goes on from CAMCYP010000039.1 coordinate 14,477, forward strand.
ATCGCGAAGTGCCGGGCCGTCCGGAGATTTTTGCCACCACCAAGTCCTTTCTCGACGACCTGAACCTGCGTTCGCTGGAAGAACTGCCGCCGCTGTCGGAACTCGGCAGCCTGGTCGAGCAGACGCCGACTGCGCCGATGGACCTCGATGCGGCGTTTGCGCCGGAGGAGTCTGTCAGCATGGGTGAAGGGCTGATGGATGATGGTGAAGAGATCGATGACGCCGAAGGTGAGCGGGAGCAATCCGCCGCCGCAGCGGAAGACGAAGTTACCGAAGTGCCGTCCTCGGCGCAGCTGCATTAAGCCTGCTCAGCCAGTTTTCAGGCAGTGAGCCGGCGATAGATGTCGGCCACTTTCAGCGGCAGCCGTTCCACGTTATCCACCAGCGTCCAGTTCACCGGGCCATAGAGGTGCGGCAGGTAGTCGCGCGCCTCGTGGTCGATGGTGATGCAGAAGGGCTTGATGCCCGCGTGATGGGCTTCGATCAGCGCCTGCCGCGTGTCTTCGATGCCGTATTCACCGCGGTAATGGTCGCTGTAATCATCGGGTTTGCCGTCTGACAGCGTGATCAGCAGGCGCGTCCGTGCATCCACCTTATTCAATAGTTTGGTCAGGTGGCGGATGGCGACACCCATGCGTGTGTAATCCTGCGGCGTGATGCCGGCGATGCGGTGTTTGACGTTGCCGTCGTACGGTTCGTCGAAACGTTTGATGCGAAAAATCTCGCAGCGTTTGCGGGTGACGCCGGAGAATCCGTAAATCGCGTAACGGTCGCCCAGCACTTCCAGCGCTTCGCATAACATCACCAGCGATTCGCGCTCGGCATCGTTGATCCAGCCTTTGGTCGAGCCGCTCATGTCGACCATGAACAGCGCAGCCAGATCGCGCTCGGCCTTGTGGCGCCGGGTCAGCAGCCGGTCCGGCAGTTCCATGCCGCTTTTGAGGTCGGCATAGCCGGCGATCAGTGCGTCAAAATCAATGTCGTCACCCGTGGCCTGGCGTTTCAGCAGGCGATCTTCGTCGCGCAGCAGCTCAAATGTGCGTTTGAGCTGCACAACCTGCGGCCGGTAGCGGGCGAGGGTGTCTTCGACAAAGCCGTTGTCCACTGGGGCCACATCGAGCTCGCGCAGCACGCACCAGTTTTTGCGGTAGTGCCGGCGTTTGTGGTCCCACTCGTCGTAGAGCTGGGTGCCGTGTTCATCATCGGCCATGTCCTGGCCGCCATCTTCGGATGCATCGTCCGCGGCCTGTGTCTGATTGCCGGAACCGGCGGCGTGCAGGTAATCGTCGGGTATGTCGCCGAGGTCCTGCAGGATGGAGTCGAGCAGTTGCGCGACATGATCGGGTGGTGGCATGGGCGTGCCGTCGATGCGGATTTCGACATCGAAGTTGCCGTCTGTGTTCGGCGCGCCGCCGGCATGGATTTCAATGCGATCCATGGCCGCGGCTTGTGGCGCCTGGTCGCTGGCCTGTTCCGGCAGCATTTGCGCCAGAGCTTCGGCCAGCGCGCTGCGTTCGCGCTGCAGGCGCGCGGCGCGTGTGGTGCCGGCTTCGGCGCGCAATGCGATGTGGTGTGGCAGTGCGGGCAATTCAAACGTATCGTAACAATCGGACAGCAGCTTGAGGCTGTCCTGCACGGTGGCTGCAGGGCTCTGCAACGATACGCAGCGCGGATCAGTTGCATTGCCGCGCAGTCGTGCAAGGTCACGGGCCACGCCGGGTAATGTCGCCGCAATGCGGGTTTCCAGGCGCAGGGTTTCGAAATGACTGACCAATGACGAGGCACGCTGCGGATCGGCATAAGCGGCACAGGCAGCAACGACATCAGTGTGGAAAGTGCCGTAACGCCCTTGCGCCCACAACAGGGTGATGAGGACTTTGTACAGATTGAAATTGGCGGCGGCATTGGCGAACCGGGCAATGCGCGGTGGCAGGTACAGCGTTTCGGTATCGGTGTACGGTTCAGCCGCGATATCAAGTTGCAGGCGGCGTCCGGCGAGGCCGCAGGCATACAGTTCGAGCACGGGCGCGTGTTGTTCGAAAGAAGCGGCGTGTTCATCCGTGACCGAAGGCAGGTAAGTCTCCACCTGTTTGAACACCTGGCTGCCGTGGTACAGGCCGTCGCGGTCATAGCTGTCCAGCGCCTGCAGGATCCAGGCTTCGGCCGCGGCGTTATCCATTTTTGCCAGTGCAGCAGGCGCGGCACTGGCAAACTGGTAGGCCAGCTCGTAATTGCTGCGATCGATGACTTCGATCCAGTGCAGTACGAAATCCTGTTGCGCGCGGGTGAGCGGCGCGAGTGAATCCGCCAGCGGCGCGGCAGTGCGCCGCGATGACAGCACCGGGCTCAGAAGGTAATCGAGCTGGCGTGTCAGATCCGCGACGGAAAGCGGGGTCGCCATTGCGGTCGAACTCAGAACACCGAGGACACGAATTCGTCGATCGCGCGCAGCATTTCCGGATCGTCGGACAGGGCTTCGACAATCGCGCCGTGGCAGGCTGTCGCCGGCGGAATACCGCGGGCAATCAGTTTGGCAGCATGCACCAGCAGCCGGGTTGAGGCACCTTCATCGAGGCCGTTGCCCTTGAGGTTGCGTGTCATCTGCGCCAGCCGCACCAGTGCCGCGGCGATGTCGGCGTCGGCGCCGGTTTCCGTGCGGATGATTTTTTCTTCGAGCGCGGCGTTCGGGTACTGGAATTCGATGGCGACAAAACGCTGGCGTGTGCTGTGTTTCAATTCCTTCAGTACGCTCTGGTAACCGGGGTTGTACGACATCGCGAGCAGGAATTCCGGCGGTGCCTGCAGCAGCTCGCCGTGTTTTTCCATGGGCAGCATGCGGCGGTCGTCGGCGAGCGGATGGATGACCACGGTGGTGTCGCGCCGCGCTTCAACCACTTCATCAAGGTAGCAGATTGCGCCGCTGCGCACGGCACGCGCCAGCGGACCGTCGACCCACACGGTTTCATTGTTGGTAATCAGGTAACGGCCGACCAGATCGGCAGCGGTGAGGTCGTCGTGGCAGGACACGGTGATCAGCGGGCGCTTCAGCCGCCAGGCCATGTGTTCGATGAAGCGGGTTTTGCCGCTGCCGGTGGGGCCTTTCAGCAGAACAGGTAATTGACTGGCATAGGCGGCTTCGAACAGCGCGATTTCACTGCCGACGGCTTCGTAATACGGTTCGCTGTGGATGAATCGCGCTTCGGTCTGCAGCGATTTTTCAGCGAGCGGGGCGATTTTGGGCGGCATGGGAGGACTCGTTCAACGCATTGCGGGAGAGTATATACCCTCAAGCCCCGAGAAATATCATAACTATTTGTTTTTATTGAATAATTTATGTTATTTCGCGGCAGCAGTCACCGGCCGGATGGTGAATTCCATGGTCTGCAGATCGCCGAACACCCAGGTTGCGGGCGCGCTCACGCCGGCGACGGTGCCGGGATCAATGCGCAGGGTCTCGCCACCCTTGATATTGGTGATGCGTTCAATGACGGCACGATGCTCGTGGCCGTTGCAGACCAGATCATAGTCGCCGGTGAGCGCCATGGCCTTGGCGTAATGCGGATAGTGCACCATGAAGATCCGGCGTTCGGCCAGCACCAGGGTTCCGTCCTGTCCGTAGTAGTGCAGGCGGTTCTTCGGTTCCTGTGCCCATTTCGACAGGAAGTACAGATCACCGGTGTTGTTGCCGTGAATCATGTGGATGGGAAGCCCCAGTCCGACGACAGCATGCAATGTGGACGGTGCGATCAAATCGCCGCAGTGCAATACGGCTTGCGCGCCCAGGGCCTTGGCTTCAGTGACGGCCGCGGCCAGCGGTTCGCGATGATCGTGGCTGTCGGAAAGTATGCAGATTTTCAGATTTCACCTCCAGTCATCATTGTATCTTGAGCGGCCCCAAGTATTTTTTATGGTGACATAACCTTTTTTTCGCTTGGGCCATTGCCTGCCCGTTTAGAATCACCCTACTAAAGAAGGGGGAGAAGATGTTCACCAGCAATCCGTTTGCCGTACTCTCGGCGTTCATACCGCATGCCTTCATGCCGACTTTCGTGGTCGTCATGGTCGTTCTGGTTGTAGCGGGAACTCTGTTCGATGTTATCCACAAGGGCAGCGCCCGGTATTTTTTTGAAAACTGGCGCAAATCGAAAAGCAGGGCCGTCAGGCAGGTCGATGGCGGCGAACTGGTAGCGATCGCCGTCAAGACCGGCGTGGTCGACGTCCTGACATCCGGCGAATTCTGCAATCCGCGACGCCGGATTGCCCATCTGCTGACGATGTACGGTTTCATCCTCTATGTCGCGAGCACCGCGATCATGGTGTTCTGCTATCCGACGCCCGCAGTGCCGACGCCCGCGATCCTGCCGGCTCTGTGGTGGATCGGCGGCCTGATGGTGTGTGTCGGCGGTTACTGGTTCTGGTTCTTCATCCGGGTGGATGTTGCCGCAGAGGGCAATTCACCTTTGCGCGTGATGCACGCTGACCTGTTCATCCTGTCGCTGCTCGCCAGCGTGACGCTGGGCCTGATCTGGGGCTTCCTGCAGCTGAAGGGCGGCGCCGGCGCCAACGTGTTCTTCGGGCTCTACGTCATCGCCACTACGGTGCTGTTCGGATCGGTGCCCTGGTCCAAGTTCGCTCACATGTTCTTCAAGCCTGCCGCGGCCTTCGAAAAAAGGATGTCCAAGGCCAATGGTACTGCCGAGAATCTGCCGACGCTGACCCGTGACGACCCCGAACAGCAGAAACGGCACTCGATGGAACTGCTGAAGGACGCACCGATGGACATGGGGCTCGGCATCAAGCGCGAAGCGCCACGTCACTATTAAAAAACAGCCCGCAAGTACTATCGGAACACATCAAGGAGCCTGACTAATGCCTACCTTCGTCTATATGACCAGGTGCGACGGATGCGGACATTGCGTCGATATCTGCCCGTCCGACATCATGCACATCGACAAGACCTATCGTCGTGCCTACAACATCGAACCCAACATGTGCTGGGAGTGCTACTCCTGCGTCAAGGCTTGTCCGCAGAATGCGATCGATGTGCGCGGATATGCCGACTTTGCCCCGCTCGGTCACAGCGTTCGTGTCCAGCGCGACGAAAAGAAAGGCACGATCGCCTGGAAGATCAAATTCCGCAACGGCACGGAAAAGAATTTCCTGTCGCCCATCACCACCAAACCCTGGGGAACGGCGATCCCCAAGCTCGCGGATGTCCCCGGGCCCAGCAAGGAAATGCGTGACAGCGAGCTGTTGTACAACGAGCCGAAATGGATTCGCATGGATGAAGGCGGTTTGCATACGCTCAAGTCCAATGGTCTCAAGATGAAGAAAGGCGTGGCTTACTGATGGCTTACGAAACGATCGTCGAAGAAGGCATCGATATTCTGGTTGTCGGTGCGGGTCTGGGCGGCACGGGTGCCGCATGGGAGGCCAGGTTCTGGGGGCAGGACAAGAAGATTGTCATTGCCGAAAAGGCCAATATCGATCGCTCCGGTGCGGTCGCACAGGGGCTGTACGCCATCAACTGCTACATGGGCACCCGCTGGGGCGAAAACAAGCCGGAGGATCATGTCCGTTACGCGCGTATCGACCTGATGGGAATGGTGCGGGAGGACCTGCTGTTCGACATGGCGCGTCACGTGGACTCCACGGTGCACCAGTTCGAAGAGTGGGGCCTGCCCATCATGAAGGACCCGAAAACCGGGCGCTATCTGCGTGAAGGGCGTTGGCAGATCATGATTCACGGCGAGTCCTACAAGCCCATCGTGGCCGAGGCCGCCAAGAAATCGGCGGACAAGGTGTTCAACCGCATCTGCGTCACCCATCTGCTGATGGACGAGGGCAAGGAAAACCGGATTGCCGGTGCCGTTGGTTTCAATGTCCGCACAGGCAATTACCACGTCTTCAAGTCCAAGACCGTGGTCTGCGGCGCGGGCGGTGCATCCAATATCTTCAAGCCGCGTTCAGTGGGCGAAGGTTCCGGCCGTACCTGGTATGCGCCCTGGTCTTCCGCATCTGCCTATGGGCTGATGATCAACGCCGGCGCCAAAATGACGCAGATGGAAAACCGCATCGTGCTGGCGCGGTTCAAGGATGGTTATGGCCCGGTCGGCGCGTACTTCCTGCACCTGAAGACCTATACCCAAAACTGCCTGGGCGAAGAGTACGAGTCCAAGTGGTTCCCCGCGCTGCAGGAAATGGTCGGCAAGGAATATCTCGATCCGGAAGCGTCGCACCTGACCCATCGGCCGATTCCGACCTGCTTGCGCAATCATTGCATCATCAGCGAAGTGAATGCCGGCCGCGGCCCCATACACATGGTGACGATGAAAGCCTTCCAGGACCCGCATCTGGAGGAGGTCGGCTGGGAAAACTTCCTCGGCATGACTGTCGGCCAGGCGGTTCTGTGGGCTGCCACCGATGTGGATCCCAAGAACGAGAATCCCGAGCTGACGACATCCGAACCCTACGTCATGGGCTCCCACGCGACCGGCTCCGGTGCCTGGTGCTCGGGTCCCGAGGACGTTTCTCCGCCCGAGTATTTCTGGGGCTACAACCGCATGACGACGATCGAAGGTCTGTTCGGCGCCGGTGACGCGGTCGGCGGCACGCCGCACGCCTTCTCGTCCGGCTCGTTCACCGAGGGGCGTCTCGCCGCGAAGGCCGCCTGCAAATACATCGACGAGGGCAAGGGCGAAGGCATTGTCGTTTCCGATGAGCAGATCAACCGCCGCAGGAAAGAGATCTACAAGCCGCTGGAGCATTACAACACCTACCGCAATGCGATCGTGGCGGGCGATGTCAACCCGCATTACATCAATCCCAAGCAGGGCCTGGACCGCCTGCAGAAGCTGATGGACGAGTATTGCGGCGGCGTGACCGTCGGCTACATGACCAACGAGAAACTCCTGAACATCGGTCTCAAGAAGCTGAAGATCATGGAGGAAGATCTTCAGAGTCTGGCCGCGAAGGATATTCATGAGTTGCTGCGTGCCTGGGAATTGATGCACCGTCATCGTGCCGCTGAGTGCGTCACGCAGCACACACTGTTCCGCAAGGAGACCCGCTGGCCGGGTTACTACTACCGGGGCGACGCCATGAAGGTGGACGACGAGAACTGGCACGTGCTGACCGTTTCGCGCCGTGATCCGGAAACCGGCGAATACACCATGGAGAAGGCGCCTTGTTATCACCTGGTTGGCGATGACGAGTAGCAATATCCCCGGGCAGAAGCGTACCTTGAGCTTCTACCCGGCGCAAAGGAGACCGGCATGTCGAGCGTTGTGATCCCCATAAAGCCGGTCTCTTCAGATGGTCATGAGCACCGCGTGAACATCATTGAAAAAACCGATGAGGAGATTCTGGCCATGGCCAATCTCCTGTGGCGCGACCTCGTCAAAGCTTCGAATGAGGGCAAATACGGGGAGTTCGCCAAGAACTTTTCCGGTTCCCTGGCGCGTGCCATCGATCAGGTCGTTGCGGGCCACCAGTTCGCAAACAGTGAACTGGCGAGAAACCTGTCTGAAGACGTTGACTCGCTTGGCATCATCCGCCGGGGCGAGCATGTGACCGTCCTGTACCGGCAGCGGAGCACCAAAAAGCCGGGCGAGTGGCTGGGCAGGCTGGTTCTCGGCTATGAGGATGGAAAGGTCAGGATCTTCGGTGCCTCCATATTCTGAACGTTTCAGCGGGATTTGACGTGAGCGAAGTCATCCAGGACGGCAAGTTAGTCGAACTGACTTACCAGGTGACCGACAGGAAATCGGGGCATGTCCTCACCCGCGTCGAGTTTCCGTTGGGTTATGTACACGGACACAATGAAATCCTGGCGCCTTCTGTCCATATGGCGCTGGCGGGCAAGTCTGCCGGCGATGTCATTGAAGTGCCCATCGACGGCAACCAGATCTTTGGGCCCAGGGACGAGTCGCTGGTTTTTTCCGATCACATCGAGAACGTTCCCGAGGCGTATCGGCAGGTCGGCACCTCCATCCTCATGGAGAGCGACAGGGGGCAGACTCGCAGCTTTCTCGTGACGCATCTGGATGACGAGAGACTGACTGTCGACGGCAACAACCCGCTTTGCGGCAGGGAGGTCGTCTTTATGCTCACGATACTGACCGTGCGCGACGCCACTGATGAAGAAATCAGGGCGGGCGGAGCGATCATTGCAGGCGCGGATATCGACCCGGCGCTGATGAGATCTGTTTGAGCGGCGGGGTAGAATGGCTGCGAATGAATTTCGGCTTTGGTTATTTCGTAATTGCAATCCTGACTTCACGAAAAGGTGATTTATGAGCGAACAAAAACCCAACAACACCCCGGTTCCTGACGGCAATACACCTTTTTACACAACGCGTCAGATGGCACCCAGCGAAAAGGGGTTCGTCGGTTTTGAAACCGTCTGGAAACCGTTGCAGAAGGAAGTCGCATACAAGACGCCGAAAAAACCGTAGGCGTCATGCCGCAGCATGGATGAGCCGGATCGCATGGTCCGGGATGCGAATCCATAAATGGGATTGCCGCCAGCGACGATTGCTCACTGTTGCGCTGTCCGTAAAAAAAGCCGCCTGAACGGGCGGCTTTTTTCATGGGGCAGGGAATTGAGGCAAGTTATTGAAAATGCGTGAAAATGCGTGAAAATGCACCGCGACGTGCACCGGGGCGGCCTGGCCTCCGCCCGCCGTCTACCCGGCCGTGGCGTAATAGGCGCGCAGTACTTCAAGCACCTCCGGACGGCTGAATTCTGCCGGGACGGGCTGACCTTCCGCCAGCCATTTGCGCAGCTGTGTGCCTGATACCTGCAACTGATCCTTCTCGTCGTGGGGGCAGGTGCGGCCCGAAGCCATGCCGGCGCAGCGGTAACACCAGAAAGTCAGGCCCAGCTTGATCGGCTTGGTCTCGAGCGCGCCGGGCGGAATCACGTCGAAAATCGCGTGCGCATCGAAGGGCCCGTAATAGCTGCCGACCCCGGCGTGATCGCGCCCCACGATGAGGTGCGAGCAGCCGTAGTTCTGGCGGAACACGGCGTGGAGCAGGGCTTCGCGCGGGCCGGCGTAGCGCATGTCCAGCGGATAGCCGGACTGCACCACCGTCTTCTGCACGAAATATTTCTCGATCAGCACCCCGATGGCTTCAGTGCGCACCTCGGCGGGAATGTCTCCCGGTTTCAGGTTGCCGAGCAGTGAGTGCACCATTACGCCGTCGCAGACCTCGATGGCGACTTTGGCCAGGTATTCATGCGACCGGTGCATCGGATTGCGGGTCTGGAAGGCGGCCACCGTGGCCCAGCCGTTGGCGTCGAACAAGGCGCGGGTCTGCGCCGGTGTCATGTACATCGCGCCATATTTTTCCGGAAAGCCCCCCTGCGAGAGCACTTTGACCGGTCCTGAAAGGTTGACATCCGCCTGGTCCATCACCATCCGGACGCCCGGATGTGCGAGGTCCGTGGTCTTGAACACGGACTTGCATTCATGGGCCTTGTCGATGGCGTATTTTTCGGTGACGGTCATCGTGGCGAGAATTTCGCCTGTTTCGCCATCCGTCAGTGCGATATCGCTGCCGGGTTTGAGGCTGTCGGCGGCCGGGCGTGTTGCGGAAAGCGTGATCGGAATCGGCCAGAAAAGGCCGGATGCCAGAGTGTAGCGGTCGCAAACGTTGCGCCAATCGGCGTGGTTCATGAAGCCATCAAGCGGCGTGAATCCGCCGATGCCCAGCATCAGCAGATCGCCTTTTTCCCTGGAACTGACGGGTATCTGCGGCAGGCTGCGGGCGCGCGTCCGCTCTGCTTCCAGCGCAGGGCCGGACAGCAGCAATGGTTTCAGAGGACCCCCTCCGTGGGGCTTTACCAGCTTCGACACAGGTTTTTTCCGGGGATTTATGAGAATGGGATAGCGAAACGAGGCTAACATGCAGCTCGATATCGAATTATCCATTTATTTTATGTATGGATAAGGTGCGCAGTCTGGTGCGTCCAATATTTTCATATTATGGAAAATTTTCAGGCGTTTTTGTCACGTATGTGCTGCTCCATTATTGCCAATAATTCAGCACATTAGTGCTACCATGCTCCGCGATATTTGTTTATTCAACCACCAGAAAAAAGCCGCAGCATGCATCGATACGGCCCATCATTGATCTCAGCGCTCTCCAGGGCGCTTTTTTTATTTCTGGCAATGACACAGGTATTTGCGCAATCCACATTGCGTGATCCCTGGGGCGCGGACGGCAGCGTTTCCCCTGCGCCTTATCTGCGCTGGGAATCCTCCTTGCCCTTGCCCACCGTCACTGTGCCTGTAATGACCGGGGAGCTGGCGCGCAAGCCGTTGATGTCCTTGCCGGAACTGACCGAATTTGCGTTGCGCAACAATCCGCGGACGCGCCAGTCGTGGCTGGCTGCACGCGCATCGGCAGCCGGTGTTGCCATCGAAAAAGCCGATTTGCTGCCGCAGATCAGTGGAAACTACGGATTGACGCGCACTCAACCGATCTCCGCGACTACGGGGGCGGTTTCGCCGTGGCAGACGCGTTATGGTCCGTCGGTCAGTCTGAGCTACGTGTTGTTTGACTTCGGCGTGCGCGGCTACCAGATCGAATCCAGCGAATACCGTTTGCTCGCGGCGAATCTTTCGCACAACCGCGTATTGCAGGACGTGATTTTCCAGGTCGAGGCGGCTTATTACCGCCTGATCGGCAATGATGCGCTGTTGAAGGTGAACGCGCAGTCGCTGAACAATGCAAAAACCGCGCTGGAAGCGGCGCAGAGGCGCCGTGAGTCAGGGCTGGCGACAGTGGCGGATGTCTACCGAGCCGAAACCCAGGTGGCGCAGTCGCAACTCAATCTGACCCGCAGCAGCGGTGAACTGGAAAAGTCGCGCGGGCAACTGGCTTCGGTGGTGGGCCTGCCGGTGAATGTTTCGATCGCCGTGCAGCCGCTGGAGCAACCGCCGCAGATTACCGAGATGACCACCGGGATCGGCGAGTTGCTGGAAAAAGCCAAGGCGTCGCGGCCGGACCTGGTAGCTGCCGAGGCTCAGGTGCGCGCGGCGGAGGCGAATGCCAAGGCGGTGGCGCGCGCCGGATTGCCATCGATTGAAGTCAACGGCGCCGGCGGGCATACCATGTTCGGCGATAATCGCGCCGCCGGCAGCAATTACAGTATCGGGCTGGCGCTGCGCATTCCGATATTTACCGGATTCCGTGATACCTACAATGCGCGACAGGCGCAGATCCAGGCGGAGTCGGCTGCAGCGAACCGTGATGTGCTGTTCCGGCAGGCTGAAGTCGAGGTCTGGCAGAGTTACTACGATCTGAATACGGCGACCAGCAGCATTTCCAGCACGCAGGCGCAGGTGCGTTCGTCGGAGCAGACGTCACAGGCCACACTGGCGCGCTACAAAAGTGGATTCGGCAGCATTCTTGACCTGATTACCGCGCAGCAGGATGAATCCAATGCGCGGGTACAACAAATCCAGTCATACCTGGACTGGTTCACGACGCTGGCCCGGCTGCAGGTTGCCGTAGGCGCCAGCGACTTAATCAAGGCAGCGGGCGGAGCAAAATGAAACGATTGATCATGGTGCTGGTGTTTGCCGTAATTAGTGCTGCGGTTGCGGGTGGCTACTGGTATTGGCAGTCGTCAGGATCCGGTGCAGGCAGCAGTGAAAAAGGCAAAGGCAAGGGGGCGAAAGGCGGCCGTGGCGGGCCGCTGACGGTCAAGGCCGCGCGCGCGGTGACCAAACCGATGCCGGTGCTGATCGAGGCTGTGGGCACCGTTGAGCCCGAGCAGAGTGTGCAGGTGCGCGCGCAGGTGAGCGGCGTGCTGCAGAATATTTCGTTCAAAGAGGGCGACAAGGTCAAAGCGGGACAGCTGCTGTTCCAGATTGATCCGCGGACTTTCCAGTCGCAGTACAACCAGGCGCTGGCGGCATTGGCGCGGGACCGGGCACAGCTGGAAAATGCCCGGGCGCAGCAACAACGCATGGAACCTTTGCTGAAGCGCGAATTCATCACACAGCAGGAATACGATGTGGCGGTGACGTCTGCCAAATCGCTGGAGGCCACCGTGCAGTCGGGGCAGGCGATGGTGGAACAGGCGCGCATCCAGCTCGACTATTCGCGGATCGTGGCGCCGATCAGCGGCAGGACCGGCCAGTTGGCGGTCAGGGCCGGCAATCTGGTCTCGGCTGCGGGTGGGGGCGTGCCGCTGGTAACCATCAACAGCACCGATCCGATCCTGGTCGGTTTCAGCGTGCCGGAGCGGCAGCTTGAGGACATCCGCCGCTACCAGAGCGAAAAAGACATGCGTATTGAAATTCTGCCGGACCGTGCCGGTGGTGCGGTTGCTGCCGGCAAACTGGTGTTCGTCGATAACACCGTGACACCGCAGACCGGCACGGTGTTGTTGAAGACGCGCGTGGAAAATACCAAGGAGCTGATCTGGCCCGGACAATTCGTCAATGTGCGGGTGGTGCTGACGATCGAGCCCGAAGCGGTGGTGGTTCCTGAAGTTGCAGTGCAGCCGGGGCAGGACGGACCGTTTGTGTACCTGATCGGTGCCGAGGATAAGGTGGAAATCCGTCCGGTCAAGATATCGCGGCAGCTGGGCAACGAGATTGTCATTGCTTCGGGAGTCGCGGCCGGTGACCATGTGATTACGGAAATCCCGCAGGCCCTGCGACCGGGTGCGACGGTCAGGATCGCTGATGCGGCGGCTGGCGTCGGCGAGAAGCGTAAAGGCAAGGGCAAGGGCGGCAAGAAGGGCGAAGGCAAGGCAGACGCAGCGAAGCCATAGTCGCTGCGACTTGGACGCAGAAGTACCGGGTTGGCGGGAATGCAGACATACAGGGCGAGAGGCGGATCATGAATATTTCGCGGATTTTTATTGTCAGGCCGATCGCCACTACTGTGCTGGTGGCGGCCGTCATCATTTTCGGCCTGATCGCGTTCCGTGGATTGCCGGTCAACGAATTGCCCAACGTTGATTTCCCGACGATTTCGGTGACCGCAGATTTTCCCGGCGCCAATCCAGACATCATGGCGACCACGGTGGCAACACCGCTGGAACGCCAGTTCAGCCAGATCGCAGGTATCGACTCCATGAGTTCGGTGAATACCACCGGCCGCACGCGGGTCACGCTGCAATTCAGTCTGGACCGGGATATCGATGCCGCAGCGCAGGATGTGCAGACGGCGATTTCGCAAACCCTGCGCCGACTGCCCGATGGTATGGATCCGCCAACGCTGCGCAAGGTTAACCCGGCGGATTCGCCGATCCTGACTCTGGCACTGACGGCGCGTACGCTGCCGTTGCCGTCGCTGGACGAATTTGCCGATACGCATATTGCCCAGCGTTTTTCGATGGTGACCGGTGTGGCACAGGTGCAGGTATTCGGCTCGCAGCGTTATGCCGTCCGCCTGTTCCTTAACCCGGAAGCCATGTCGAAGCGGGGATTGGGGCTGGAGCGGGTGGTCAGCGCGATCCAGAACGCCAACAGTAATCTGCCGTCGGGGGTGTTGCAGGGCGCGGCGCGGGATTTCACGGTCAAGTCTTCAGCCACGCTGCAGCGAGCTGAGAATTTCAACAATCTGATTGTGGCCTATAAGGACGGCATGCCGGTCCGCCTGTCCGACGTCGGTAAGGCTGTTGATGGCATCGAAAACTCGAAGATCAAGAGCTGGCTCAATGGCGAGCGTTCAATCATGCTGGCGATCTACCGGCAACCCGGCGCCAATACGGTTGAAGTGACCAAAAAATTGCGCGCGCTGCTGCCGGAAATCGAGGCCAGCGCGCCGCCCGGTGTGCGCATCCATGTCGTCAATGACCGCTCGGAATTCATCGAATCCTCAATCCACGAGGTCGAATTTCATCTGATGCTGTCGATCATACTGGTGGTGCTGGTGATTCTGGTGTTCCTGCGCAACGCGCGTTCGACGCTGATCACGGCGCTGATATTGCCGACGTCGATCATTGCCACGTTCGGCGCGATGTACGCGCTGGGTTACAGTCTCAATAACCTGTCGCTGATGGCGATCATCTTGGCGGTGGGTTTTGTCGTCGACGATGCGATCGTGGTGCTGGAGAACATCACGCGCCACATGGAGATGGGTAAGGACCGCATGACGGCGTCGCTGGAGGGAGCGCAGGAAATCGGCTTTACGGTACTGTCGATGACCGTGTCCCTTGCTGCAGTATTTATCCCGATCCTGTTCATGGAAGGCATGCTGGGGCGCCTGTTCCGCGAGTTTGCGGTCAGCGTTGGCGTTGCGGTGCTGGTGTCGGGCCTGGTGTCGCTGTCGATGACGCCGATGATGTGCAGCCTGATGCTGAAGGCACATGGTGATGAAAAGCATGGCCGGGTGTACATGGCGCTGGAGCGTATGTTTGACGCGATGCGCGATTGGTACGGAGTCACTCTGCGCTGGACGATCAAGCGTCCCACCCTGATGCTTGTGGGGTCCGTCGTTTTCCTCGTGTTTACGGTTCTGCTTTATCAGGCTGTGCCGCAGGGCTTTATCCCCCGCCAGGATACCGGCGTGTTTTTCGGCAGTACCCGGGCACCCGAAGGCATACCGTTCAGTGAACTGGAAAAACGCCAGACGCTGGTGGCGGACATCATCCAGAAAAATCCCAATGTCGAAGCCGTGATGTCCACGGCCGGGCAGGGTACGGGCGGCGTCGTTGGCAGCAACATCGGCCGGATCATCGTCCGCCTCAAGCCACGTTCGGAGCGCACCGTGGGCGCGGACAGCGTGATTCAGGAACTGCGGCGCTCTTTTGCAGGCGGTGCGCAGGGCTTGCGTGTGTTTATGAACAATCCGCCAGCCATCCGGATCGGCGGGCTCATCAGCAGCGGTGACTACCAGCTGGTGTTGCAGGGTTCGAACCAGAAACAGCTGTATGAAGCCAGTCAGACGCTGGAATCGCGGCTGAGGGAATCCCGGATGCTGCAGGATGTGAATTCCAGCCTGGAATTGAGTAATCCGGAAATCCAGATCGACATTCTGCGGGATCGCGCTGCGGTGCTGGGCGTATCCCCCCAGCAGGTTGAAACGGCGCTTTATAACGCCTACGGCGGCCGGCGTATCAGTACGCTTTATGGTTCTACCGACCAGTACAACATCATGCTCGAGCTGGATCCTAAATTTCAACGTGATATCAATGCCTTACGTTCACTCTTCGTGCAATCTTCAACCGGGCAGATGATCCCGATCCAGGCGGTCGCAGACATCAAAATGGGAGTCGGACCGGTGTCGGTGAACCACTACGGCCAGCTGTTATCGGTGGTGCTTTCTTTCAACCTGGCGCCCGGACTATCGGTAGGGGATGCTGTGACGCACGTCAAGGAACTGGCTGGCGAGACATTGCCGGCCGGCGTGTCGTTCTCGGTGGCCGGCAATGCGCAGGCCTTCGAAGAAGCATTCCGCACACTGCCCATATTGCTGTTGATTACCGTGCTGGTGATCTACATGGTGCTCGCCATACTCTACGAGCACTACGGGCATCCGATCACGATTCTGACGGCACTGCCGTTTGCCGGATTTGGTGCACTGTTGATGCTGTTGCTTGCCGGGCAGGAACTCAATGTGTTCAGCTTCGTCGGCATCATTCTCCTCGTTGGGCTGGTCAAGAAAAACGGCATCATGATGGTCGATTTTGCGATACAGCTTGAACGTGAAAAAGGTTTGTCGCCGGCCGAAGCAATCGTCGAGGCCTCGATGGTGCGCTTCCGCCCGATCATGATGACGACAATGGCGGCAATTTGCGCAACATTGCCGCTGGCACTGGGTACGGGCACAGGCTCGGAAATGCGCCAGCCGCTGGGTATTGCCGTCGTCGGCGGACTGGTGTTTTCGCAGATGCTGACGCTGTATGTGACGCCGACGTTCTACGTCAGCATGGACCGCGTTGTGACATTCTTCCGGCGACGACGGAACGAGCTGCCTGCGGCGGGCCGCTAACCCTAAAATAATGCAATCAAGGTATTGCGTTCCCCCTAAAATGCCTTCATAATCGTGGGCTTCGCTGATACAAAACTTTGTTGCCAGCCAGGGTGGCAAAGGTCGGTGAAGGGTCCGAAAAAGTTTTAACTTTTTGTTGACAGGCAAGAAAACAAAAAGCTATAATTTTGGGCTTGATCGGGCGCGGGGTGGAGCAGTCTGGCAGCTCGTCGGGCTCATAACCCGAAGGTCATAGGTTCAAATCCTATCCCCGCTACCAACGTTCTTTAAAAAATTACAGCCGATAAGTGTGGGCAC
>CAMCYP010000040.1 GCA_945885345.1 Bordetella parapertussis
TCGACCTCGATACATTCGCTGCTTTCGAGAACCGAGGACGATTGCGAGAGTACGCTCAGGATATTGGATAGGCACAGTGGTGTGCCAGTGTACAACTTCATCCGGTATGTCGCGCCAATAGGCAACGCTGTGCCGCAATTGTGACGTGATAAGCTTGGGCAACATTGATTGTGCCGTGTTTGACATTGGTTTATTAAATGGCAAGCATCGCAAGTGATTGATTTGACAACAACGTTGATTTACATCTAAAACTCATAATCCCTTGGTCGTTGGTTCGAGTCCAACACGACCCACCAGTACTGCTGCGGGCCGGCATGATCGTCAGTAAAAGCGGGCTCGAAGTTTTTCGTAAAGTGATGGAGGAGGCAGCATGGCGGGTGCCGTTACGGCAGAAAATCCGGTAAAAACGATGATGCGCGCGGGCAAGGTTGCCCTTGGCATGAACGTGCGCCTTGCGCGTTCCGGCGACATCGCGCGAATCGCCAAATCCAGCGGTCATGATTTCATTTTCATCGATATCCAGCATTCGCTGTTCAATCTCGAAACCATCGGCCACATCGCGCAGGCCGCACTGGGCTGCGGCATCGCGCCGCTGGTGCGCGTGCGCAGCTGCGATGATCCCGACACTTCGCTGTTGCTCGACAACGGCGTCACCGGCATCGTGTTTCCCGACATCAGTACCGCGGAAGAAGCCACACGTGCCGTGAACCGCGCGAAGTTTCCGCCGATCGGCCGGCGTTCGGTGTCCGGCGGTTATGCGATTTTCGATTATCGTCCGATGTCCACTGCCGATGCCGTGCCTGCGCTGCAGGAGAACACGCTGGTGGTGTGCATGATCGAAACCCGCGAAGGTGTTGAAAACATCGACGCCATTGCCGCGGTGGAAGGCGTCGATGTGATCCATATCGGCGCGAATGATCTGCTGACTGCGCTGGGCAAGCCGGGCCAGTTCGGCGATCCGGAAGGCGCCGCGGCGATCGAGAAAGTGATTGCGTCCACAGTTCGTCACGGCAAAATTGCCGGCGTCGGCGGCGATCGCAATCTTGGGCGGCAGATGGAATACATCCGCCGCGGCGCGCGCTTTATCACCACCAATAGCGAGATCGCTTTCATCATGGCGGAAGCCTCCCGTGTTACCGGTGAGTTGCGGCGTGCGTTGCAGTCTGATGGAAATTAAGTAATTGATTTTATTGATATTTTTGGAGAAATGAAACATGGCAAAAAACCTGAAGCCGGCGCTGGCCGGCATGATCGTGGCAGCACTGGCGTTGCCGGTGTTTGTGCAGGCGGCCGATTGGGCGCCGACCAAACCGGTACGGATGATCGTGCCCTTCCCGCCGGGCGGCAGCAACGACATCGTTGGCCGCCTGGTCGCCAATGACCTGAGCCCGCTGCTCGGCCAGCAGGTGGTGATCGACAACCGTGGCGGCGCGGGCGGCATCATCGGTTCCGAAATCGCTGCGAATGCGCAACCGGACGGGCACACGCTGCTGATCGCTTCGGTGGCCTTTGCCTACAATCCTTCGATCTACAAATCGAAGGTGCGTTTCAACCCGGAGAAGTCATTCACGCCGATTGCATTGATCGGCACCGGTCCCAGCGCGCTGACGGTGAATCCGAAGATGGCGGCGAAGACGACCAAGGAGTTGATCGACATGGCGAAAGCCAAGCCGGGCACGCTGAACTATGCGACGGCTGGCATCGGCAGCTTCCAGCACCTGAGCACGGAAATGCTGAAACTGCTGGCAAAAATCAACATTGTCCACATCCCGTTCAAGGGCGGCGGCCCGGCGATGGCCGACGTGATTGCGGGCAACACGCAGATCACCATGGGTTCGCTGCTGCAACTCGTGCCGCATATCCAGAGCAACCGGCTGCGGCTGCTTGCCGTCGGCAGCACCAAGCGCAACAGTGCATTCCCCAACACGCCGACCGTGGCTGAAACCGTTCCCGGGTACGAGGCCAACAACTGGTGGGGCATACTCGCGCCCGCCGGCGTGACACCGGCGATGGTGCGTACGCTGGAGGCTGCGGTTGCAAAAGTGGTGAATACGCCGGACATGCAGAAAAAGTTCGATACCCAGGGCGCCGAGGTTCTGTACATGAATTCCGCGACTTACGGCAAATTCATCAAGGCTGAAACGACGAAATGGTCGAAGGTGGTCAGCGAAGCAGGTATCAAAGCTGAATAATCCGACAGGGGCGGCTTACAGGCCGCCCTTTTTTCTGGAGACTCAAATGCCGCACGTGATACGCATACATCAGAACGGTGGTCCGGAGCAGATGCGCTGGGAGGAGGTCACGGTGGGTGATCCCGGCCCGGGCGAAGTCCGTGTCCGCAACACCGCGATCGGTTTGAACTACATCGATACCTATCATCGCTCCGGGCTTTACCCGATGCCACTGCCGCTGGTGCTCGGTTCGGAGGGTGCGGGCGTGGTTGAAGCGGTTGGTCCCAGAGTCAAAGAGTTCAAGGTCGGTGACCGGGTTGCTTACGCGCAGCCGATCGGTGCTTATGCCGAAGTGCTGATCCGTCCGGTGGCACGGTTGGTGAAGATCCCCGCCGGCATCAAGGATGAAACCGCGGCGGCGATGATGCTGAAGGGCATGACAGCCTGGTACCTGTGCCGGCGCACCTATCGCGTGAAAAAGGGCGACACCATTGTCGTTCAGGCTGCGGCGGGTGGTGTTGGCCAGATTCTCTGCCAGTGGGCAAAACACCTCGGTGCCACCGTGATCGGTACGGTTGGCAGCGATGAAAAAGTGGCGCTGGCAAAAAAGGCCGGCTGCAAACACGTGGTGGTGATGTCGCGCGAAAAACTCTCCGAACGCGTCAAGGCAATCACCAAGGGCAAGGGCGTGCCGGTGGTGTACGACGGTGTCGGCAAGGACACCTTCGTCGAATCGCTGGACTGCCTGTCACCGCTGGGCCTGATGGCGAGTTTCGGCAACGCCTCGGGAGCAGTGGCTCCAGTCAACATCGGTATCCTCGCGCAGAAAGGCTCGTTGTTCCTGACGCGGCCGACGCTGGTCAATTACACGGGTACGCGCGAAGATTTGTTGACCGCAGCGCGCGAGCTGTTCGCTGTGGTCAAAAAGGGCGCAGTGAAAATCACCATCAACCAGCGTTACCCGCTGCGTGAAGCGGCGCAGGCGCATCGCGACCTCGAGGCGCGCAAGACCACCGGTTCCACGGTGTTGTTGCCTTAGTCATTGATGCACCGCCGTACCCGGGGCGGTATCATGGCTGCAGATGAAATCGTGTGCCCGGCGGGCGGATGCCTGCCGGTGTGCCAGTTCCCGGAAAATGAAACGATGAACTTACGGCGATGGACATGGGTTGTGCTGCTGTTCGCAGCGGGCTTTGCGCAGGCGCAGGCCCCTGTCGAAGAGCGCGGTAATGCCTTGAGTCAGGGCCAGTATCGCGCTGGTGTCGCCTGGCGCGATCTGGAGCAAGCACGTTATGACGCAAAACTTGCGGAGCAGGATGTGTTGAACCTGCGCGATGCGCACGCGGCTGCGCAGCTGCAGGCGGACCAGCGCAAGCGGGAACTCGACGCTGCGCAAAAGGCATGGGATGCCGCCCGCGGCAAACTGGCTGCGACACAGAAAGCCTATGACCAGGCGGTCGATGCCGTTGATGCGGCGCATCGCGCGCCCGCCGCACCATCCAAATAGGCGTTGCGCCGTTCAGGCGCGGCGGCTGCTGGCGCCGCCGTCAACGGTGATGATGGTGCCGGTGGTGTAACCCGACATCGGCGAACACAGGAACGCCACCAAAGCGCCGATCTCCTCGACGCTGGCCATGCGACCGAACGGTGATTTGCTGAGCAGCTCCTGCCAGCGGTCGGCGTTACCCAGTTCCTTGGCCGCGCGTTCGCGCAATCGTTTCACCGCGCGGTCGGTGGCGGTGCCGCCGGGATTGATGCCCACCACGCGCACACCGTATTCGGGGCTTTCGGCGCCGAGGGCGCGGGTCATCGCCATCAGCGCGGCATTGCCCATGCTGCCGGCAATGTAACTCGCTACCGGCCGTTCGCCGGCGGCACCGATCACGTTGACGATGACGCCGCTGCGCCGCTCGCGCATGCGTTTGTAGATTTCGCGGGTAATGTCGATAAAACCGAAGACCTTGAGATCCCAGGCCTGTTTCCACGTCACATCGTCCAGCGCGTCCAGCGTACCCTGGGGAATCGAACCGGCATTGTTTACCAGGAAATCGACATCGCCGCATTCCTGCGCCAGCGCCACGGCGTTGGCCGAATCCGACAGATCCAACGCATGGCAGCTGATTTCAACCGCATGATTGCGCAGGATGCCGGCTTTTGCGGTTTCCAGATCGGCGGCGCTGCGCGCCGCCAGGTGCAAATGACATCCTTCGCCGGCCAGCAATTGCGCCGCGCCCAGACCGATGCCGCGGGAGCCTCCGGTAATCAGCGCGTGTTTGCCCTGCAGTCCCAGTTTCATGGTGGTTTTCCTCGGAAGCGTCGTGATTTGGCGACGTAGTCTTGATGTTAACACTGCAACGGCAGGGCTTCGTCAACCGGGATGCGGCACAGGCGTTATGGACATACGACCCGAAAAGTTCGGGACGAATCGCGCCACAACGCGAACTATAAATTCAGAAACTGGAGAAACCATGAACAAACTGCTGACTACCCTGATTGCCGCCGCCTTTGCTGCGATGACCTTCAACGCTGTTGCCCAAACCACCCCGGCAACGCCGGCGACCCCGGCTGCTCCGGCGAAAGCCGATGCAGCCAAAGCGACCCCGGCCACCCCGGCGACGCCTGCTGCCAAGGCTGACGCGCCGAAAAAAGCCAAGGCCGACAAGCCGAAAAAAGCCAAGGCCGACAAGCCGAAGAAAGCCAAAAAAGCCAAAGCCCAGAAAACGGAAGCGGCTCCGGCGAAGTAATTTTGCAGTGCAGCCGCCGGTTTCGGCGGCGCGCTACAATCAAGAGGGCAGGCGCGATGCGCCTGCCCTCTTTTTTGTTGTGCCGCAGCTACGGAAGTCAGTATTTACTTTTCGCAGGGCTTCTCGGTAAAAGAATATATTATTTAATAAAATCAATGAATTACATAGATTCTCAGAGTGGCACTCCTTATCCGTCCAGCATCGCACGATGGTGTGGTGACAGCGGCGCGTACCTGAATCTCGCGCCCGGTCCGGGAATGACGCGCGATGCGATCAACCCGCATGAGCGCTCGGTGTGGCGTTATGCGCAGGCCATCGGTGTGGATGCGCAAAGCGCGGTGTCGCTGGGTGAAGGCGGCACGCCCCTGCTCAGTCGCGCGTGGAATGGCGTAACGGTGCGTTTCAAGCTCGAATTCATGATGCCCACCGGTTCGTTCAAGGACCGGGGCATGACGGTAATGGTCAGTTACCTGAAAAGCCGCGGTATCGACCATGTGCTGGAGGATTCTTCGGGCAATGCCGGTGCGTCGCTGTCGGCGTACGCGGCAGCGGCGGGCATGCGTTGCCGCATCCTGGTGCCGGAAACAGCGTCGTATCCGAAAATTGCGCAGATCGCCGCCTGCGGTGCCGATGTGGTGACCGTGCCGGGCACGCGCCAGGACGTCGCCGATGCCGCGCTGCGCATGAGCGGCGAGATTTTTTACGCCAGCCACAACTGGCAGCCGTTTTTCGTCGAAGGCACCAAGACACTGGCCTACGAATTGTGGGAGGAGATGGGTTTTCGCGAGCCGGACAATGTGGTCACGCCACTGGGTTACGGCAGCAATGTGCTGGGCCTGGAGCGTGGTTTCGACGAGTTGCTGCGCAACGGTGAAATCAAAAAACGTCCGCGCATTTTCGGCGTGCAGGCGGCGAATTGCGCGCCCTGCCATGCCGCCTGGCAATCGGGTGGCGAGACACCGGTGCCGACGCCTATCAGCCCGACAGTGGCCGAGGGCATTGCCTCGTCACAACCGACGCGACTGCGCGAAGTGCTGCGCGCTGTGCGTGGCTCGGAAGGGGCCATTGCCGCAGTCAGTGAAACCGAAATCGTCGATGCGCTGCGCGGGCTTGCCGGTATGGGCCTCTATGTCGAACCCACCGGCGCCGCAGCCGCCGCGGGGTTGACGCAGTTGCTGGCGTCAGGCGCCATCCGTCGTGATCAGGAAACCATCGTGGTGCTGACCGGCAGCGGCCTGAAAAGCTCGGAACGCATCGGCGAGTTGCTGAAACTGCAGCCGCGCACGCTGTAATACACGCGGTACGCGGTCGCATGTTGGACCTGTATGCGGTCGTTCTTGACACTGCGAATGTCGGGCGCATAGATTCAGCCCCTTCATTTTGTTTTTGGTCCGTTCACGAAGGGTACCCGCCATGAAAATCACCGCCGTCAAAAGCTATGCCGTACATCCAGGCTGGCGCAAAAATCTCATTTTCGTCAAAGTCGAAACCGACGCCGGTATTCACGGCTGGGGCGAAGCGTATTCGCAATACGATCGCGACACTGCGGTGATGGCGCAGTTGAATGCGCTGGGCCCGTACATGGTCGGCCGCAGTCCCTTCGATATCAAGCATTTCACCCAGTTTGCCTTTGACGATTACGCGGCGCGCCGCGGTTCGGTGGAACTGTTCTGCGCGATCAGCGGTATCGAGCAGGCGCTATGGGACATCGTCGGAAAAGCGACGAAGCAACCGGTCTACAACCTGCTCGGTGGCAAATACCGCGAAAAGATTCGCGTCTATGCCAACGGCTGGAGTTACGGCATGAAGGAGCCCGCGGACTACGCGCGTGCTGCGGAAAAAGTGGTGAAGCAGGGTTTCACCGCGATGAAATTCGATCCGTTGCCCTCGCCGTGGCGCACCTGGATTCCCAAGGAACACGAGAAGCGCGCGATCAGCGTGGTGAAGGCGATTCGTGATGCGGTCGGCCCGGACGTCGATCTGCTGATCGAACAGCACCGGCGTCTTGCGCCGATGCACGCGATCCGGCTCGACAAGCAGCTTGCCGAGTTCGGCCTCTATTGGATGGAAGAGTCCTGCCAGGCCGAATTCCCCGACGAGCTGGCGCAGATCCGCCGCGAGATCGGCGTGCCGGTGGTGATTGGTGAAGCGACCTACACCAAGACCGGATTCCGGCCGCTGCTGGAGAAACGCTCGGCCGACATCCTCAATCCCGACGTCGCCTGTGTTGGAGGCATATTGGAGCTGAAGGAAATTGCAGCAATGGCGGAGTCCTTCCTGGTGGCCATGTCTCCGCACAACTACAACTCGACGCTGGTGGCGCTGGCCTCGACGGTGCATGCATCGGCGACCATGCCCAACTTCATCATCACCGAATACTTCCTGCCCTTTGTCGATTTCTGCGACACGATTTCACCGAACCAGCTGAAACCGAAAAACGGCTACATCGATTTGCCGACTGCGCCGGGACTGGGCATAGACGTGGATGAGTCAGCGCTGCAAAAACATCCGGCCAAGGTGTACCCGCAGCGCAAACTGCGCACCCCGGCCGATGAAGGCCCGTAAAGCGGACCATTAAAATAACAATAAAATCAATGAATTACGTGTTTACTGCCGTCAGGCGGCAGTAAACACGGCCTTGTTGCCATCCGCTTTGATCGCGGTTTTGAATTTCGCGCTGCTCTCGCGCAAGGCATCCAGCGTGGCCTGTTCTTCCGCCAGACTGCAGATCACGGTTTCGTTGCGATCGTTGTGGCGCACGAATTCGAAGGATGCGTTTTCACAGTTGCGCCCGTTGAGCGTGACGCGAGCCAGCATGCCCACCCAGTCACCGTGCTGGATGCCGCCGTGTCCGGTGTGGAAGGAAAAACTGCCAAGGCCGTAGAACACGGGCTTGCCCTTGTAGATTTCCACCGGCAGCGAATAGTGCGGGCCGTGGCCGATGACGATGTCGGCGCCGGCATCGATCACCGCGTGGGCGATCTCGGTCATGTAATCCAGCACGTCTTCCTTGAAGCCCCAGTGCTGTGAGGCGACCAGCACATCGACCTCCTTGCGCAGCGCGGTGATTTCCGCAATGTATTCGGCGAGGTATTTCGGATCGGTCCAGGTCACGATCACCGGCGGCACACCGGGGCGGTTGGCCGGCGGGATATCGGGGCGGGTCTTGTGCAGCGGTAACTGGTAGGCGGTATTGCCGCGCAGCGCAGCGACGCCGGGTGAGTGCGTGCCGGCTTCGTGGTTGGTTGGCCAGTAGACGGAAGTGCGTTGCACGAAACCGTAACGCAAGCCGTTGCGGGTGATGATCACCGGCTTGCGTGCTTGCGCGCGGTTGAGTCCGGTGCCAGTGACGGGGATGCCGAGCTTTTCCAGTTCGCACAGCGAGGACTTGATGGCCTCGGCGCCGTAATTGACGTTGTTGGCATTGCCCATGGCGTGGTAACCGGCGAGCTTGAGCGCCTGGCCGGCGGCCGGCGCGGCATAAAAACCTTCGTCGGTCACTGATACTTCAGCAGCGGGCTGATACAGGCAGCATTCCAGATTGCCGAACAACACGTCAGCACTGCGCAGCGTGTCGACGACGCGGGAAAACGGCAGTGCAGGATCGGCGACATTCATCAGGTTGATGTCGCCAGTGAACATCATCAGCGTACGGCTCATGCCAGGTTTTCTCCGGGAGTGTGATGGGAATCAGAATCGCGCCGTGCGCGATAGGTGAAGGATGGGTTTATCGCTTCGGCGCGGGTGTCGTCAAGCTTGCGCGAACCTTGTGGTCGTGAGCGGCGGCGGAAGTATTTTGTGATGCAGGTCACGCACGACCGAGTAAAGCCCGCTTCAGTTTAGTTATTCTAATTCGTTCGACAATAAAATTTATATTGCTAAGCAGCAAAAACCGCTTGACGCGCCAATTGACGGTGGCAAAATAGCACCTGTGTTGGGTGTCTTTACAGACATCGGCACACATCCTCCAAAACCTCCTCCTTTGGTGGAACTTCAGCGCAACCCCCCGGGGTTGCGCTTTTTTTTGTGCCGTCGATGCCGCAACGCAGCATATTAATGGAAATCAGCAAATGATGCTGTATGTTCCATCAACCGAAGCTGTGCCCGGGCTGAATCTGCCCTGGCAACGGTTCCGGTGCGCCCGGATGCCAGCAACGAAGCGCTGGCGGAGCGGATTGCGTTGCGCGAGACAAGGCAATGGCGGGCCAGGGCGCGGCCAAAGAACAGTGTTGCGATGCGGAGCAGAGAGGGTGCTTTGGTATACTCGATTCGCAGTAAAACGCAGCAAAATTTCCGGAGTCATTCGCCCTTGGCGCGAGGGTCATGTGCCGAGTTCATCCCAGATTACAACCTGTATGCGGCAGCCGCCGAAACCGCGATTTGCGCAATCACGGGTTTATTGACTGCGGTCAAGGCTGGCGTTGCAGCCGCTGTAATAGATTTGGCGTCCCTGCGGAATCAGGACGCTTTTTTCCAACGAGCGCATTTCACGCGGATCAGAACAATGAAAATTCACGAGTACCAGGCCAAAGAACTGCTGCGCAAATACGGCGTACCTACGCCGCGCGGCATCCCCTGTTTCAGCGTTGACGAAGCCGTCAGCGCTGCCGCCAAGCTCGGCGGCAGCGTATGGGTCGTCAAGGCGCAGATCCACGCCGGTGGTCGCGGCAAGGGCGGCGGCGTGAAGGTCGCCAAGTCGCCGGCTGAAGTGAAGACTTACGCGAGCAGCATCCTCGGCATGCAGCTGAAGACGCATCAAACCGGGCCCGAGGGGCAGAAGGTGCGGCGCTTGCTGATCGAGGAAGGCGCTGACATCAAGAAGGAGCTCTATGTCGGCATGGTGATCGACCGCGGTTCGCAACGCGTGGTGCTGATGGCTTCCAGCGAAGGCGGCATGGACATCGAGGAAGTGGCCGCGCACACCCCGGAGAAAATCCACAAGGTCGCGATCGACCCGGTCAAAGGGCTGAGCGATGCCGACGCTGATGACGTGGCACGCAAGATCGGCGTGCCCGCTGCATCGGTGCCGCAGGCGCGTGCCCTGCTGCAAGCCCTGTACAAGGCCTTCGACGAAAACGATGCTTCGCTGGCTGAAATCAATCCCTTGATCCTGACCGGCGACGGCAAGGTGATTGCGCTGGATGCCAAGATCGATTTCGACGGTAATGCGCTGTTCCGCCATCCCGACCTGGTTGCTTTGCGCGACCTCGACGAAGAGGATCCGGCGGAAGTCGAAGCTTCGAAACATGATCTCAATTACATCCAGCTCGATGGCAACATCGGCTGCCTGGTCAATGGCGCCGGCCTCGCGATGGCGTCGATGGACATCATCAAGCTCTACGGCGGCAGTCCGGCCAACTTTCTTGACGTCGGTGGCAGCGCCACCGCGGAGAAGGTCACCGAAGCGTTCAAGATCATGCTGCGCAACCCGCAGCTGAAAGCGATCCTGGTCAATATTTTCGGCGGCATCATGAAATGCGACGTGATCGCGCAGGGCGTGGTGGCCGCGGCGCGGCAGGTCAGCCTGAACGTGCCGCTGGTGGTGCGCCTTGAAGGCACCAACGTCGACCTCGGCAAGAAAATCCTTGCCGAATCCGGACTGCCGATCATTTCCGGCAACAACATGGCTGATGCCGCGCAGAAGGTGGTTGCTGCGGCGAAGGGGAAGAACTGATGTCGATTCTGATCAACAAAGACAGCCGAGTGATGACTCAGGGCATCACCGGCAAGACGGGGATGTTCCATACCAAGACCGGCAAGGAATACGCCAACGGCAAGAACTGCTATGTCGCCGGCGTGACCCCGAAAAAGGGCGGCCAGAGCTACGAAGGCATTCCCATTTTCAATTCGGTGCGTGAAGCGAAAGACGCAACGGGCGCGAATGTTTCGGTGATCTACGTGCCGCCGCCTTATGCTGCTGCGGCGATCGAGGAAGCAGTGGATGCGCAACTGGAACTGGTGATCTGCATCACCGAAGGCATACCGGTGCGCGACATGGTTCGCCTCAAATACAAGATGGAACAGAACAAGAGCAAAACCCTGCTGATCGGGCCCAACTGCCCCGGCGTGATCACGCCCGATGAAATCAAGATCGGCATCATGCCCGGCCATATCCACAAAAAAGGCCCGATCGGCGTGGTGTCGCGTTCCGGCACGCTGACCTATGAAGCGGTCGGCCAGTTGATGGAAATCGGCATGGGGCAGTCGTCCTGCGTCGGTATCGGCGGCGATCCGGTCAATGGGTTAAAGCATATTGATGTCATGAAAATGTTCAACGACGACCCGCAGACCGAGGCGGTGATCATGGTTGGCGAGATTGGCGGCTCGAACGAGGAAGAATGCGCGCGCTGGATCAAGGCCAACATGAAAAAACCGGTGGTCGGTTTCATTGCCGGCGTTACGGCACCTCCGGGCAAACGCATGGGCCATGCCGGCGCGATCATTTCCGGCGGCAAGGGCACTGCGGAAGAAAAGCTTGCGGTGATGGAAGAATGTGGCATCAAGACCACCAAAAACCCCGCCGAAATGGGCAAGTTGCTGAAGTCGGTACTGAAATAAATCCGGCGGCATAACAGGGCACAAAATGCGCCGGGCAGTCCCGGTGCCTTGCCTGCAACACCTGCGTGGCCGGCGCGCATGATTGAGGAGAAGAGATTTTGGAAGGTGGCATCGTGAAGCGCGGCAAACGGACACGCGGAGCTCTCAAGGGCCGCACGGTGGATACGCGCGCGCTGGCGGATGTGCAGTCGCTGCTGAATGATGCGCAGCGCGAGACCGGCGGCGAGCCGCGCCGCCGCGACCTGCTGATCGAAAACCTGCACCGCATCCAGGATCATTACGGCCACATCGCTGCTGCGCACATCGTTGCGCTGGCGCGCGAAATGAAGCTGGCGATGACCGAAGTCTATGAGGTCGCCACTTTCTATCACCACTTTGATGTGGTGAAGGAAGGCGACAAGGCGCCGCCGGCGTTGACGGTGCGTGTCTGCGATTCGCTGTCCTGTGAACTGTCCGGAGCAGGTGCGCTGATGACGGGTCTGAAAAAAGCGCTGGGCGACGGCGTGCGGGTGATTCCGGCACCCTGCGTCGGCCGCTGCGAACAGGCACCGGTGGCAGTCGTCGGACAGAACCCGGTGGCGCAGGCAACGGTGGATAAAGTCAAAACGCTGGTGGCTGCGAAAAAGACGCAATGCGCCGTCGGCAAGTACGTGAACTATGCTGAATATCGCAAACAGGGCGGTTATGTCATCCCGGCGGAATGCCTGGCCGGCAAGCGTGATGCCGAAACCCTGATCAAGACCATGGAAAACTCCAGTCTGCGCGGTCTGGGCGGCGCGGGTTTCCCGACGGGGCGCAAATGGCGCATCGTGCGCGGCGAAAAAGGTCCGCGGGTGATGGCGGTCAACATCGATGAGGGCGAACCGGGCACGTTCAAGGATCGCCATTATCTCGAGACCGATCCGCATCGTTTTCTTGAAGGCATGCTGATCGCGGCCTGGACCGTGCAGGTTTCCGAGATCTACATCTACCTGCGCGATGAATACGCCGGTGTGCGCGCGATCCTCGAAAAAGAACTCAAGGCACTGCAGGCTGATCCGCCGTGCCCGCTGCCGCCGATTTTCCTGCGCCGCGGCGCCGGCGCCTACATCTGCGGTGAAGAGTCCGCGATGATTGAATCCATCGAGGGTAAACGCGGGATGCCGCGGTTGCGTCCGCCGTACGTGGCACAGGTCGGATTGTTCGGTTACCCGACGCTCGAACACAACATGGAAACCCTGTACTGGGTGCGCGACATTCTCGAAAAAGGCGCCGACTGGTTTGCCGGCCACGGCCGCCATGGCCGCAAGGGCCTGCGTTCTTTCTCGGTGTCGGGACGCGTGAAAAAGCCGGGTGTGCATCTCGCGCCGGCCGGCATCACCGTCAAAGAACTGATTGCCGAATATTGCGGCGGCATGCTTCCGGGGCATGAGTTTTACGGCTACCTGCCGGGTGGCGCGTCTGGCGGCATCCTGCCGGCGTCACTGGGTGATGTGCCGCTCGATTTCGACACGTTGCATCCCTATGGTTGTTTCATCGGTTCTGCGGCCGTGATCATTTTTTCGGACCAGGATCGGGCCCGTACTGCGGCCAGCAATGTGATGAAGTTCTTTGCCGAGGAATCCTGCGGCCAGTGCACGCCCTGTCGTGTCGGCACGGCGAAGGCGCTGCAGCTGATGGAAGCGCCGAGCTGGGATCAGGGCTTGCTCGAAGAACTGTCGGCTGCGATGGCCGACGCCTCGATCTGCGGTCTGGGGCAGGCGGCACCGAATCCGATCCGCACGGTAATGAAATATTTTTCCAAGGAAATTCTGTGAAGGCGTGAATGAGTGAAGGCGTGAATGGGGTGCCCCTTTCACACCTTTACGTCTTCACTCCTTCACCGGGAGTAATCCATGACTGCGATGAACAAGGACGAATTGGCGGCAATGCCGGTTGAATTCAAGCTGAACGGCAAGGACGTCGTCGGTTACGCGTCAGAGACGATCATCCAGACCGCGAAGCGCCATGGCGTCGAGATTCCGCACCTTTGCTACAAGGAAGGCATGCGGCCCGATGGCAACTGCCGCGCCTGTGTGGTTGAAGTGAAGGGGGAGCGCGTACTCGCTGCATCCTGCTGCCGCAAGCCGGCGCCGGGCATGGAAGTCACCACCGACAATGCGCGCGCACTGGCGTCGCAGAAAATGGTGATGGAGCTGCTGCTCTCCGACATGCCGGAGAAGCGCCATACCCGCAATTCCGAACTCGACCAGTGGGTGGCCAAGCTGAAAGTCGGCAAGCCGCGTTTCAAGGCACGGCACCAGCCGCAGGCCGATGTATCACATCACGGCATCGCAGTGAACCTTGATTCCTGTATCCAGTGCACGCGTTGTGTGCGCGCCTGCCGCGAAGAGCAGGTCAATGATGTGATCGGATACGCCTTCCGCGGCGAACATTCATCCATCGTGTTTGACCTCGGTGACCCGATGGGAGAGTCGACTTGTGTTGCCTGCGGTGAATGCGTGCAGGCCTGTCCGACCGGCGCGCTGATGCCGGCGCGCGAAGCGGGGCTGGTCAAACCCGACAAGCAGGTGCATTCGGTGTGCCCGTACTGCGGTGTCGGCTGCCAGCTGACCTACAACATCAAGGACAACAAGATCATTTCCGTGGATGGTCGTGATGGCCCGTCCAATCACGAGCGCCTGTGCGTCAAGGGCCGTTACGGTTTTGATTATGTGCACCACAAGCAGCGGCTGACCAAGCCGCTGATCCGCAAACCGGGCGCGCCCAAGCACGCCGACTTCACGATGGACCCGTCGAATCCGCTGGAGTATTTTCGCGAGGCGACCTGGGAAGAAGCGCTGGATCTGGCCGCGGGCAAGCTGCGCGCGATCCGCGATCAGAGTGGCAAAAAAGGCCTGGCCGGTTTTGGTTCGGCGAAGGGTACCAACGAAGAGGCCTATCTGTTCCAGAAACTGGTGCGTACCGGTTTTGGCTCCAACAACGTCGACCACTGCACGCGCCTGTGCCATGCCTCGAGCGTGGCGGCGTTGATGGAAGCAGTGAATTCCGGTGCGGTGTCGAATCAGGTCAGCGATGTGACCAACGCCGAAGTCATTTTTCTGATCGGGGCCAACCCGATCTCCAACCACCCGGTGGCGGCGACCTGGATCAAGAACGCGGTGAAAAACGGCGCCAAGCTGATTTATGCCGATCCACGGCGTTCCGAGTTGTCGCGCCATGCGGCATATTCGCTGCAGTTCAAGGCCGACACCGACGTCGCGCTGCTGAACGCGATGATGCATGTCATCGTCCACGAAGGCCTGGTCGATGAAGATTTCATCAAGTCGCGCACCATCGGTTACGAAGACCTGAAGAAAAACGTCGAGGGCTACAGCCCGGAAGCGATGGCGCCGGTGTGCGGCATACCGGCCGAGACCATCAGGGAAGTGGCGCGGGTTTACGCGACCTCCAAGGGCTCGATGATCCTGTGGGGCATGGGTATTTCGCAGCACATCCACGGCACCGACAATGCACGCTGCCTGATTGCGCTGTGCCTGATGACCGGCCAGATCGGCCGGCCCGGCACGGGATTGCATCCGCTGCGCGGCCAGAACAATGTGCAGGGCGCATCGGACTCCGGCCTGATTCCGATGGTGTTCCCGGATTACCAGCGCGTCGACAATCCGCAGGCGCTGGCACGCTTCGAGAAACTGTGGGGCATGAAGCTCGATCCCAAGCCCGGCCTGACGGTGGTGGAAATCATTCACGCCACTCTGCAGGGCGAAATTCGCGGCATGTATGTGATGGGCGAAAACCCGGCGATGTCGGATCCCGATGCGCACCATGCGCGCGAAGCGCTGGCAAAACTCGACTGCCTGGTGGTGCAGGAAATTTTTCTGACTGAAACCTGTTATTACGCCGACGTGATTTTCCCGGCGACCGCATGGCCGGAAAAAGACGGCACGGTGACCAACACTGATCGCATGGTGCAACTTGGCCGCAAGGCGCTGGAGGCACCGGGCGAGGCCAAACCCGACTTGTGGATCATCCAGCAACTGGCGCGCCGCCTCGGGCTCGACTGGAACTACAGCGGGCCGAAGGACGTGTTCAACGAGATGCGCCGCGCGATGAACTCCATCGCCGGCATTACCTGGGAACGGCTGGAAGCTGAAAGCTGCGTTACCTATCCCTGCGAAGAGGAAGGCGATCCAGGGCAACCCATTGTTTTTGTTGATAAATTCCCAACTGCAACGGGCAGGGCGAAGTTTGTGCCGGCCGATGTGATTCCGGCCAATGAACGTCCGGACGGTGAATTCCCGTTTGTGCTGATCACCGGCCGCCAGCTCGAACACTGGCATACCGGGGCGATGACGCGTCGTGCCGGTGTGCTCGACGCCATCGAGCCGGAACCGACGGTGTCCATGCATCCGCTGGATCTCGACCAGATCGGCGCCAAGGGCGGTGATGTGATCACCGTGGAATCGCGGCGCGGTCTTATCTCGCTGCGTGCGCGTCCTGATGACGGTACGCCGCGTGGCGCAGTGTTCATTCCGTTTTGCTATTACGAGGCAGCGGTGAATCTGCTGACCAATGCTGCGCTGGATCCTTTCGGCAAGATTCCCGAGTTCAAATACTGCGCAGTAAAAGTCATGAAGGGCGGCGAACTGACGCCGCGTTCCAGTTACGGTGGCGGACAAGTACTCGCGCAACTGGCGAAGGCATAAACGAAATAACAGCAGCAGATCGAAGCAGCAGGCAAAAAATACAGCCCGTTCTGCGGGCGTTCATCGGATCACGATCAGGAGAGGAATAACATGGCACTGTCGGACATTGAAATTGCCCAAGCGGCGAAAATGGAGCGCATCGTCAAGATTGCGCAAAAGCTGGGCATCCCTGAGGAACACCTGGTGCCGTACGGCCACACCAAGGCCAAAGTGTCGCTGGAGTATGTCGACAGCCTGAAAGGCAAGAAAAACGGCAAGCTGATCCTGGTCACCGCGATCAGTCCGACGCCGGCCGGCGAAGGCAAGACCACGACCACGGTCGGCCTTGGCGATGCACTGAACAAGATCGGCAAGAAGGCCATCATCTGCCTGCGTGAACCGTCACTGGGTCCCGTGTTCGGCATGAAGGGCGGCGCGGCTGGTGGCGGTTATGCGCAGATCGTGCCGATGGAAGACATCAACCTGCACTTCACCGGCGACTTCAATGCCATCGCGCTGGCCAATAACCTGCTGGCCGCAGCCATGGACAACCATATTCATCACGGCAATGAACTCGGCATCGACGTGCGCCGTATCACCTGGAAACGGGTGATGGACATGAATGACCGCGCACTGCGCGACATCACGGTGTCGCTGGGCGGCCCGGGCAACGGTTATCCGCGTCAGGACGGTTTCGACATCGTCGTGGCTTCCGAAGTGATGGCGATTTTCTGCCTCGCTACTTCGCTGAAAGATCTGAAGACGCGGCTCGGCAATATCGTCGTTGCTTACACCCGTGATCTGAAACCGGTGCGCGCGAAGGACCTGAAGGTGCATGGCGCAATGACGGTGCTGTTAAAGGATGCATTGGCGCCGAACCTGGTGCAGACGCTGGAGAACAACCCGGCATTCGTGCACGGCGGCCCCTTCGCCAATATCGCCCACGGCTGCAACACCGTGATCGCCACACAGACCGCGCTGAAACTGGCCGATTATGTGGTCACCGAAGCAGGCTTTGGCGCCGATCTCGGCGCCGAGAAATTTGTCGACATCAAATGCCGAAAGTCCGGCCTGAAGCCCGACGCCTGCGTGATTGTGGCCACTATCCGCGCGCTCAAGTTCCACGGCGGCGCCGACGTCAAGGAACTCAACAAGGAAAATCTCGCGGCGCTGGAGAAAGGCGTGGCCAACCTCGAACGCCATGTCAAAAACGTACGCGAGAACTATGGCCTGAAGTGCGTGGTGTCGATCAACCACTTCACCTTCGACACCGATGCCGAGATCGAACTGCTGAAAAAGAAGATGGCACCGCACAACGTGCCGGTGCTGCTGGCACGGCACTGGGCCGACGGCGGCGCGGGCGCGACCGAAGTGGCGAAAACCGTGGTCGAGTTAATTGACAAAGGCGAGAACCAGTTCAAATTCGTCTACGACGAGAAACTGCCGTTGTGGGACAAGATGAAAACCATCGCCACCAAGATTTACGGCGCGGCGGACATCTCTGCCGACAACAAGGTGCGCGGCCAGATCAAGAAACTGCAGGATGACGGTTACGGCGACTACCCGGTGTGCGTGGCGAAGACGCAGTACTCGTTCTCGACCGACCCCGGCTTGCGTGGCGCACCCTCGGGGCACATGGTCAACATCCGTGAAGTGCGGCTGTCGGCTGGCGCCGAGTTCGTGGTGATGGTCTGCGGCGACATCATGACCATGCCCGGTCTGCCCAAGGTGCCCTCGTCCGAGAAGATTGACCTGAATGACGAAGGCAAGGTGGTCGGCCTGTTCTGATTGATTCTGATGCGCGCTACTCAAGTGATCATGTGCAAGCAGGAAAAGGGCGCATGGAGCAGACGCAATGTCAGCGGCGGTTTTGAACGGTCGGCGCCGGCATTCGTTGGAGTCTTGTTAGTGATGCATCCGGGACTTGCCGTCGCCGCCAATAGCCCGGTGGTGTTCGGCATACCCGTCGATTTCATGCTGTTCGCGCTGACGCTGCTCGGCGTCGCGCTGTTTCACAAGCACACGCTGCGTGTCGCGCTGACCGGGCTGGCGGTAATCACGCTGTACAAGCTCGGCTTTACCGGGTTCAGGGCCGGCGATGGCCTGCCCGGCCTGTTGAGCCATCTTTCCCACGAATGGGTGATCCTCACCAACCTGCTGGGTTTGCTGGTGGGTTTCGCGCTGCTGTCCAACCATTTCGAAAAAAGCCATCTGCCGCAGGTCCTGCCGCGATTCCTGCCGGATGACTGGAAGGGCGCGTTTGCATTGCTGGTGATGATCTTTGTGTTGTCCGCGTTTCTCGACAACATCGCCGCAGCGCTGATCGGTGGCACCATTGCCGCCACCGTGTTCCGCCACAAGGTGCACATCGGTTACCTCGCTGCGATCGTGGCCGCGTCCAACGCCGGCGGTTCGGGCAGCGTGGTCGGCGATACCACGACCACCATGATGTGGCTGGATGGCGTCGATCCGCGCGATGTGCTGCATGCCTATGTCGCTGCGGCCACGGCGCTGCTGGTGTTTGGGATTCCAGCGGCAATGCAGCAACAGCGGTATTCGCCGATCGTCAAAAACGAGGGACTTCATGCGCCGGTGGACTGGTTGCGGCTGGGCATCGTCGCCTTCATCCTGATGGTGGCCATCGCTACCAATGTCACGGTCAACCTCAAGTTCAACCATCTGGCGGATGCATTTCCGTTTATCGGCGTTGCAGTGTGGGTGGCGATCCTGGTCTGCGTGCCCTTGCGCAAGCCGCAATGGGATCTGGTGCCGGAGGCGGTCAAGGGCAGCGTGTTCCTGCTGTCGCTGGTGTTGTGCGCATCGCTGATGCCGGTGGAAAAGCTGCCGCCGGCGTCGTGGCAGTCGGCCTTCGGCCTCGGTTTCATTTCTTCGGTGTTTGACAATATTCCGCTGACTGCGCTCGCCCTGAAACAGGGCGGTTACGATTGGGGCGTGCTGGCCTATGCGGTGGGTTTCGGCGGTTCGATGATCTGGTTCGGGTCGAGTGCCGGGGTTGCCTTGTCCAACCTGTATCCTGAGGCGCGTTCGGTCGGGCTGTGGCTGCGCCATGGCTGGTTTGTGTCTGTGGCCTATGTGGTGGGCTTTTTTGTGATGCTGGGCATCGTGGGCTGGGAGGCACACGAACCGCATAAACCTGTACCCAAACCGACGGCGGCTGCACATGCTTCTGCGCCGGTGTCAGGGGTTGTACATTCTTTGATCAGCTATAATTGACGAACTTGCTGCGGTCTGGGGAGGAGGTCTCCGGTGCGCAATGTCATTGTGCCGGAGGTGTGCACTTCCAGCCACACACTATCAATGGAGTGATAAATAAATGGAATTTACCGATGCGGCATTCTGGGTCGCTCTTTTACAGATCATCGGGGTCAATATCGTACTGTCCGGTGACAATGCCGTAGTGATCGCGCTGGCGGCGCGTTCGCTGCCGCCGAAACAGCAAAAAGCTGCAGTGATATGGGGTAGCGGCGCCGCTGTCGTCATGCGCATTATTTTGACCATCATCGCGGTGGAAATGCTCAAGTGGCCTTACCTGAAACTGATCGGTGCCGTATTGCTGCTGTGGATCGCCGTCAAGTTGCTGATGCCGGAAGATGACGGGGAAGACGGGGTCAAAGCTCACGGTGACATGATGGCAGCGATCAAAACCATTCTGATCGCCGATCTGGTGATGAGCCTGGACAATGTGATCGGCGTCGCGGCGGCAGCAAAGGGTAGTATGTTCCTGCTGATCCTCGGTCTGGGTATTTCAATTCCGCTGGTGATTTTTGGTTCGACGCTGCTGCTGAAGCTGATGGATCGCTATCCGATCATCATCACCATCGGCGCCGGTCTGCTCGGCTGGGTGGCCGGTGAGATGGCCATTACGGATCCTCTAGTCAAGGATTGGGTCAACCTGAACATGGCGTGGCTGCATTACGCAGCTCCGGCGACTGGTGCATTGTTTGTCGTCCTGCTCGGTCGATATCTTGCAGCCCGCGTGCCACGGAAGCATGAGGCGGCGATCGACCTTGCCAGCGGCGATAAGCAGCCTTGATTTTTAACTATTTGTTTTTAAACGAATATTAGGGGTTTTTCATGTTGAAATTGCTGATTCCTGTGGATGGCTCTGAAAGCGCTGTAAATTCGGTGAGCCACATGATCCCCAAGCTGGCATGGTTCAAGGATGGCGTCGAGATCCATCTGCTGAATGTGCAGAACCCGATGCCCTATGGCAATCGGGTAACCTCGGTGCTCGGGCAGGACAAGGTCAAGCAGTACCACCATGACGAAGGCCTTGCTGCGCTGCAGCCGGCACGGGCGAAGCTGGATACCGCCGGTATCAAGTATGTGTTCCATATCGGGGTTGGCCCGGCGGCAGAGACGATCGTCCAGTACGCCCGGGAAACGGGCTGTGACCAGATTGTGATGGGTACGCGGGGGATGGGGTCGGCGGCCAACCTGTTGCTCGGATCCGTTGCGACCAAGGTGATCCATTTGGCCGATGTGCCGGTGCTGCTGCTGAAGTGAGCCCTTTCAGGCCCGTGGATGTGCCAAAAACTTGATTGCGGTCAATTCTTTCGCAAGGCGTAATGCGGAAGAATGACCGTGACGACGTTCCAATAAGGTTGGGCTGCGGCATTTGCCGCGGATATAACTCAGCACCCGTCGTTCAATTGATAAGGAGGAGTATCACATGGGTATCCAACGTGTATTGTCGCGCGGCCTGCTCTCGCTCGCCGCTTGCGGACTGATTTCCGCAGCTGGTCCTGTTGCAGCCTGGGAGCCGACCAAACCGGTTGAATTCGTGATCCCCGCCGGCACCGGCGGCGGTGCCGACCAGATGGCGCGCCTGATCCAGGGCATTGTTGCTAAACACAACCTGATGAAACAGGCGCTGATTCCGGTCAACAAATCGGGCGGTGCCGGCGCAGAAGGTTTCCTCGAGGTGAAAGCCGCGAAGGGCGACCCGCACAAGATCATCATCACCCTGTCCAACCTGTTCACCACTCCGATGGCGACCGGTGTGCCTTTCAACTGGAAGGAACTGACGCCGGTGGCGATGCTGTCTCTGGACCAGTTCGTGCTGTGGGTGAATGCCGAAGACCCCTACAAGACCGCCAAGGAATATCTGGACGCGGCGAAAAAAGGCGGACCCAACAGCTTCAAGATGGGCGGGACCGGTTCCAAGCAGGAGGATCAGATTGTCACTGCGGCCATCGAGAAAGCCTCGGGCGCCAAGTTCACCTACATCCCGTTCAAGGGCGGCGGTGCGGTGGCGACCCAGTTGGTCGGCAAGCACATCAACTCGAGTGTGAACAATCCGATCGAGGCCGTGGCGCAATGGCGCGCCGGTTCGCTGCGCGCCTTGTGCGTGTTTGATTCGGTGCGCTTGCCGTACAAGAACAAGGTCACGGAAACGCAGGCCTGGGGTGATATCCCGACCTGCAGGGAAGCAGGTATTCCGACGGATTACGTGATGCTGCGCGGCATTTTCATGCCGGCTGGTGTTGCACCGGACGTGGTCGATTTTTACATCGATCTGTTCAAGAAGGTGCGTGCAACCCCGGAATGGAAAAAATTCATGGAAGACGGTGCGTTTAACCAGACCTTCATGACCGGCAAAGCCTATGCTGACTGGGTGGCAAAGGCTGAAGCCCTGCACTACGATCTGATGAAGGAAGCCGGTTTCCTCGCCAAACCCTGATTGCAGTTGTGTGGCCCGACGGACCTGTTCCCGGTTCGTCGGGTTGTTGCATTCCGGTCAAGGGATGCAATCCCGGTGTTCAAGATTTTTTCTTAAAGCGCTGAGCTGAATCGCATGGAAGACAAACAAGGTTCCGGTGATGTTGTGCGCCCCGGCATCTCGGTGCGGGCTGCCGAGGTCGTCGTTGCCATGGTCCTGCTGGGTCTGGGCGGGCTGGTCGTCTACGACAGCGTCCGTCTGGGGTTTCGCTGGGCGGGAGACGGTCCGGAGGCAGGTTATTTTCCGTTTTACATCGGCGTGTTCATTTGTAGCGCCAGCCTGATTACCCTGGGTCAGGTGCTGTTCGGAAAAACGCGCGGCGAGCACAAGGTGTTCGTCGAATGGGAGCAGTTGAAGCTGGTACTGTCCGTGCTCGTACCGGCGGCGGTTTTCGTGCTCGGCATCCAGTTGATCGGCATTTATGTCGCATCCGTCGCCTACATCGCGTTTTTCATGGTCTGGCTCGGCAAATACAACTGGCTCAAGAGCGTGGTGCTGGGCATTGCGGTCAGCGTTGCTACTTTCATGATGTTCGAAATATGGTTCAAGGTGCCGCTGTTCAAGGGGGAATTCAATCCCCTCAGCTTCATCGGCTACTGACCGGTCTAGAGGAGCAGGCGACTTGGAAGAAATTACCGCCCTTTTTCACGGGTTCTCCGTTGCACTGACGCCGTTCAACCTGCTGTTGATGCTGATCGGCGTCACGCTCGGTGTGCTGATCGGCGTGCTGCCCGGGCTCGGTGGTGCCAATGGCATTGCCATCCTGCTGCCGCTGACGTTCACAATGCCGCCGACTTCGGCGGTGATCATGCTCTCATGCATCTACTGGGGCGCGCTGTTCGGCGGTGCCATCACTTCCATCCTGTTCAATATCCCGGGTGAGCCTTGGTCGGTGGCAACCACCTTTGACGGTTATCCGATGGCGCAGCAGGGCAAGGCTGGCGAGGCGCTGACCACGGCATTCACATCGTCTTTTGTCGGCGCGTTTTTTGCTGTGGTGATGATCACCTTCCTCGCGCCGATGGTGGCCAAATTCGCGCTGCGTTTCGGCCCGCCGGAGTTCTTTGCGGTGTTTTTCCTGACCTTCTGCAGCTTTATCGGCATGGGCAAGGAACCGCCATTCAAGATTATCTCGTCGATGATGCTCGGCTTTGCGCTGGCTGCGGTGGGCATCGATACCGTGACCGGGCAATTGCGGCTGATTTTCGGCTGGAATGAACTGATGCGCGGTTTTGACTTCCTGATCGCGGTGATTGGCCTGTTTGGCATCGGCGAGATCCTGCTGTCGATGGAGGAAGGGCTGTCATTTTCCGGTCGTGCTGCCAAGATCGATATGCGGATCGTCATTGATACCTGGAAAAAGCTGCCGAAGTACTGGATGACCTCACTGCGCAGCTGCATCATCGGCTGCTGGATGGGGATCACGCCGGGCGGTGCGACGCCGGCTTCGTTCATGAGTTATGGCATTGCCAAGCGCATGTCGCCCGACGGAGCCAAATTCGGCACCGGCATTGCGGAAGGCGTGATTGCGCCGGAAACCGCCGCACATGCCGCCGGCACCGCCGCATTGCTGCCGATGATCTCGCTCGGCATTCCGGGTTCACCCACGGCCGCGGTGCTGCTCGGAGGCCTGCTGATCTGGGGCCTGCAGCCGGGACCGCTGCTGTTTGTCGAGCAGAAGGATTTTGTCTGGGGGCTGATTGCCAGCATGTACCTGGGCAACATTGCCGGCCTGATCATCGTGCTGACCTGCGTGCCGCTGTTCGCGGCGATCCTGCGGGTGCCGTTTTCGATCATTGCCCCGGTGATCATCGTGATCTGCGCCATTGGCGCCTATACCGTTCACAACGCGATGCTCGACATCTGGCTGATGTTGTTGTTTGGCATTGCCGGTTACGCCTTCAAGAAACTGTCCTATCCGCTGGCGCCACTGGTGCTGGCGCTGGTGCTGGGTGACCAGGCGGAGAGTGCGTTCCGCCAGTCGATGCTGATGTCGCAGGGTGAGGTCAGCATCTTTTTCTCCAACGGACTGGTCAGCAGCATCATGGGGTTGGGACTGCTGATGCTGGTCTGGCCATTCATCAGCAAGCTGAAGGCATCGATGCGCAAAAGCGCGGCCTGACGCTGATCCAGGCGCAAAAAATCCGGCTCGGGCGGTATTCGCCCGGGCCGGATTTTTTATTGGAGTAACTCGGCAGTGACGCCTGCCGGCCTGTAGTCCGGATTATTTCTTTTTTGCCGCCGTCGGATTGAGGCTGGTGATGCGGCCGCTTTCGGTGCCAGCGGTTTCATCGATGACGGCATTGATCAGCGTCGGTTTGCGTGAACGCACGGCTTCTTCCACCGCTTTGCGCAATTCCGCCGGGGTCGTGGCATGCACGCCGACACCGCCGAAGGCTTCCATCAGCTTGTCGTAGCGCGCGCCCTTGACGAACACGGTGGGGGCTACGTCGGCGCCGCCGGTTGGATTGACGTCGGTGCCCTTGTAAACGCCGTTGTTGTTCATCACCACCACGCACACCGGCAGGTTGTAGCGGCAGATGGTCTCGACTTCCATGCCGGAGAAACCGAAGGCGCTGTCGCCTTCCACCGCGATCACCGGCTGGCCGCTGACCACGGCAGCGGCGACCGCAAAGCCCATGCCGATGCCCATCACGCCCCAGGTGCCGACATCGAGGCGCTTGCGCGGCTTGTACATGTCGACGATGCTGCGTGTGAAATCCAGCGCGTTGGCGCCTTCGTTGACCAGCATGGCGTCAGGGTTGGCCTTGATGATGTCGCGCATCACGTTCAGCGCGCTGTGAAAATTCATCGGGGTCGGATTTTTCGCCAGTGTCTCACCCATCTTGGCGATGTTCCTGGTCTTGCGTTCGTCGATCGCGCCCAGCCAGTCCGCGGACGGCTGCGGCCAGCCGGCGCCCGCAGCGCTGATGCCGTTGAGCATCGCGGACACGCAGGAACCAATGTCACCGACCACCGGCGCATCGATGCGCACATTGCTGTCTGCTTCCTGCGGTGAAATATCGATCTGGACGTATTTCTGGCCGCCCCAGTCCTTGTGCGACTTGCCACCCCAGGTCTTGCCTTTGCCGTGCGACAGCAGCCAGTTCAGCCGCGCGCCGATCAACATCACCACATCCGCCTCGGGCAGAACATAGGAGCGGGCGGCTGCCGCAGACTGTTTGTGCGTGTCGGGCAGCAGGCCCTTGGCCATGGACATCGGCAGATAGGGGATGCCGGTTTTTTCGACCAGAGTGCGGATCTCATCGTCGGCCTGGGCGTAGGCCGCGCCTTTGCCCAGCACGATCAGCGGACGCTTGGCGGATTTCAGCAAATTGAGCGCGCGCTGCACCGCGTCCGGCGCCGGAATCTGGCGCGGCGCCGGATCGACCACCTTGATCAGCGATGCTTTGCCGGCAGCGGCGTCCATGCTTTGCGCGAACAGCTTGGCCGGCAGGTCGAGGTAGACGCCGCCCGGACGGCCGGATACAGCCGCACGGATGGCGCGTGCGACGCCGATGCCGATGTCCTCGGCGTTCAATACGCGGAAGGCGGCTTTGCACAGCGGCTTGGCGATGGCCAACTGGTCCATCTCTTCGTAATCACCCTGCTGCAGATCGACGATTTCGCGTTCGCTGGAGCCGCTGATCAGGATCATCGGGAAGCAGTTGGTGGTGGCGTTGGTCAGTGCAGTCAGGCCATTGAGAAAGCCGGGAGCGGACACCGTCAGGCAGATGCCCGGTTTTTGCGTCAGGAAACCGGCGATCGCGGCGGCGTTGCCGGCGTTCTGTTCATGGCGGAACGAAATCATGCGCATGCCCGCGGCCTGTGCCTTGCGGGTGAGGTCGGTGATCGGGATGCCGGGCAGGCCGAAGATGGTGTCTATGCCGTTGAGCTTGAGGGCATCAATGACCAGATTGAAGCCGTCAGTCTGTTCTTGTGATTGCGTGTCGGTTGTCATGTTGAGATGCTCTGGCGTTTCTGCCGTCTGATTGAACAATGGAGAACAATGAACAGGTGTTTTTTACGGTGTATATCTGCCGCGGAAGGTAAACAAGGCCGAATGCAGGGCCGGATTTCTTCGATTCACGGCAGATTCCGGCCGCCTGGACGGCGGCTCTGATTTACTCATTCGGATCATAGGGGGAGGCGTGCATATCCGCTCTTGACCCCGGTCAATTTTCGTTGCGGGGGCACTTGATTTCCCCTTCCGTTTCAACGGGTATTGCGATGCATCAAACGCCTTAAATCTTGCCGCGGCGCTTCAGGCGGCTCAGCGTTTCCGGTGACAGGTTGAGGTAGGAGGCGAGTTCTTTTTTCGGCAGCCGCTCGGCGAGTTCGGTGTTTTTGCGCATGAAACGCTGCACCCGTCCCGGTGCATTGAGCAAATGCAGGGTGATGGTATGTGCCATGACTTCGCTCATCAGCTTCATCACCTCCAGCTCGAATTCCGCCTTGATCTTGGCGTGCCGTTCAAGGAAGGCAGCCCACTGCAGCATCGACAGCTTGGCGGCGCGTACGCGCGTGACCGCGCGTATCGAATACGGCATCGGTGTTTTCAGCCGCCATGCCGCGTAGCTGGTGTCGATGTCGCTTTCGGCGGCAAAACGCAGGATCATTTCCTTGCCTTGGGCATTGGAAACGGTCCGCTTCAGAATGCCGTCGATGATGAAATACTGCTCCATGGCGTGCGTGCCCTGGAGTTCCAGGGTTTCGCCCTTGGCGTAGTCGGTGATTTCCAGCAGCGGCTCGAATTCGTTCCACTGCGCTACACCGAGGCTTTTCAAAACCATGTTCTGCCGCAGTTGCAGGCGGATGATTTTGGACTGGGGATGCAGTGCAAGCTGGGTCATGAGCGGAGTATAAAAATACGAATTAGAAACGTGACGGCAAGCAGGTGTTTGAATTTTATAACTATTTGTTTATTTTAAGTAAATTATTGGAATGGAATCTTGACTCCGGTCAAGGCCGGGGTGGTGGTCATTACCTATAGTGGCGCCCTCTCGCTATGTACAATTAGAAATATTGCGGACAGCTTTTCATCCACCGCAGAATTTTTGGAGATCAGAATGGAAGCTTTGAAGGGTGTGCGAATTCTTGACATGACCCACGTGCAGGCGGGCCCGACGTGTTCGCAGCTGCTGGCGTGGATGGGGGCCGACGTGATCAAGTTCGAGCCGCCGCAGGGCGACGCGACGCGCGGCCAGCTGCGCGATGTGCCGAACGCGGACAGCCTGTATTTCACCATGTTGAACTGCAACAAGCGCTCGATCACGGTCAACATGAAATCGGCTGAAGGCAAGACGGTTTTCGTTGATTTATTGAAGCGATGCGACATCATCATGGAGAACTTCGGCCCCGGCGTGCTTGACCGGTTTGGGTTTACCTGGGAAAAAATCCATGAGATCAATCCGAAAATCGTCATGGGTTCGATCAAGGGTTTCGGCTCGACCGGACCGTACGCCGAGTTCAAGGCTTATGAGAACGTGGCGCAGGCGATGGGCGGTGCGATGAGTACGACGGGTGTGCCGGATGGCCCGCCGTTTGTCACCGGTGCGCAGATCGGCGACTCCGGCACGGGGCTGCATCTGGCGATCGGCCTGCTGGCCGCGCTGCATCAGGCGAACCGTACCGGGCAGGGGCAGTATGTCGAGGTCGCGATGATGGACGGCGTGATGAACCTGTGCCGCGTCAAATGGCGTGACCACCAGCGGCTGACCCGTCAGTCACTGGCTGAGTATTCGGTGCCGACCTACCAGAACATGGGCGAAGTGCCGCGCGCCGGCAACGATTCCGGCGGTGGCCAGTTGGGCAATGCGATCCATTGCAAGCCGCATGGCGCCAATGACTGGTTGTATATCGTCGTGCAGGAAGCGGTGTGGGATGCACTTGCCAAGCGCATCGGGCCTGATCTCGGCATGCCGGACCTCGCAACGGATCCCCAGTTTTCGACCATCGGCGAGCGTCGCAAGAACCAGCAGCTGATGTGGACACTGATTACCAAGTTCGCCGAGAAATACACCAAGCGTGAATTCATGGCCATCCTCAATCCGCTGGATGTGCCCTGCGGACCGATCATGTCCACCGAGGATCTCGCCAACGACGAACATATCCGCGGCCGCGACATGTATGTCGAGCTTGACCATCCGCAGCGCGGCAAGTGGTTCAACGTCGGCATGCCGATCAAGCTGTCGGCGTCGCCCGCAGTGATCAAGCGCTCGCCGCTGCTCGGCGAACATACCGATGAAGTGCTGAAGGATGTGCTGGGTTACGGCGACGAGCAGATCGGCAAGCTGAAAACTGCGGGCGCGTTCAGCGCGCCGCCGAAGAAAAAAGCCTGATCACCGTCGCAGATACACTGAAAAGGAATGCAGTCATGAAAATCGCCATTATTGGCCAGCAGGATTTTGGCAAGGAAGTGCTCGAGGGATTTCTCGCGCGCAAGGATGAAGTGGCCGGTGTGTTCTGTGCGCCGGAGAAGCCGGGTGCCAAGGCCGATCCGCTGCGTACCGCCGCCGAAGCGCACGGGCTGAAGGTGTTCCAGTTCCCGTCATTGCGGGTGCCGGAAGCGCACGATGCGCTGAAATCGCTGAACGTCGATATCGGCGTGATGGCCTATGTGCTGCAGTTTGCGCCGGATACATTCGTGCACCTGCCGCGTCTCGGCATGATCCAGTACCACCCGTCGCTGCTGCCGCTGTACCGCGGCCCGTCCTCGATCAACTGGCCGATCATCCGTGGTGACACCAAAACAGGGCTGACGATCTTTCGCC
Organism: Bordetella parapertussis; assembly: GCA_945885345.1. Lineage (GTDB taxonomy): Bacteria > Pseudomonadota > Gammaproteobacteria > Burkholderiales > SG8-41. The sequence continues at coordinate 28,654 of CAMCYP010000040.1, forward strand.
CGAACGAAGGACTCGACGAGGGTCCGGTGATCCTGCAGAAATCCTGCGACATCGGTCCGGACGAAACCATTGGCGAGGTCTATTTCAACAAACTGTTTCCGATGGGCGTCAAAGCCATGCTCGAAGCCGCCGACCTGGTATTTGCCGGCAAACACAAGGAAACGGTGCAGGACGAAGCGCAGGCGAGTTACGAAGGCTGGTGTCGTGCCGGCGAGGCGCAGATCCACTGGGCCAGCCATGTTGATTTTGTTTACAACGTGATTCGCGGCACCAATCCGGCGCCGGGCGCATGGACCACGCTGAACGGCAAAAAAGTGCAGATTTTTGATGCCCGCAAACACCTGTTCCGCCGCTTTGCCGATGTCGCCGGCAAAATCGGTGAAGTCTCCGAAGTCACCGAAGGCAGTTTCAAGGTGACGGCGCAGGGCGGTGTGATCGAGGTGCTGCGCGCCCGCGGTGAAGATGGCAAAAAGCTGTCGGGGGGCGATTTCGCACGCGCCAATGGGCTGGCGAAAGGCGCGCTGCTTGGCACCTGAGTAACGACGTCCCGCCATGAGAAAGGCCACGCTGCAGCGTGGCCTTTTCTTTTGAATTTTATAACTATTTGTTTTTATTGAATTTTTTATGAAACTCCGAGATTGCGGTCAGAGTTCAGTGTTTTGCCCGCACGCTTGTCGGTGCGCCATGACCGGCGGTCGGACGAATGGCAATGGCATGTGACGTTTAGCACTAAGTCCTTAAAAAAACATAATCCTTAGAGGCGAATATCGTAAAATCTGTGAAACTCCGTCGTTAAGCCATTCAGCGGAAACAAAAAAACAAGCGGAACGGGCGCAAAAGGGATGAAAAA
>CAMCYP010000041.1 GCA_945885345.1 Bordetella parapertussis
ATCGGCAACCGGGTGCCGGTGTTACGGGCCACCGACATGACGCAGGCGGTGGAACTGGCATTCAATGCCGCGCAGGCCGGCGATGCGGTGTTGCTCTCGCCCGCCTGTGCGAGTTATGACATGTACCGCAATTACATCCATCGCGCGGAAGTGTTTGCTGCTGCGGTGGCGGCATTGCAAGGGAGGTGCGCGTGAGCTTCGCCACCCTCAACCATCCCGTCAACCCGCGCAGCGCAGTGCAGGAGTACGACAGCGCGCTGATCTGGGTCACCGTGCTGTTGCTCGGATTCGGCATGGTCATGGTGTATTCGGCGTCGATTGCGATTGCCGAAGCCAGCCGCGTCACCGGCAACAGCGCGGTGTATTACCTGAGCCGGCATGCGGCGTATGTGATGGTCAGCCTGGTGGCCGGCGGCCTGGTTTTCCAGGTGCCGCTGCGCATCTGGCAGCGTGCCGCCCCCATCCGGTTTGTATTTGGATTGCTGCTGCTGGCGCTGGTGCTGATTCCCGGCATCGGGCGCGAAGTCAACGGCAGCCGGCGCTGGCTGCCGCTGGGGTTTGCCAACCTGCAGCCGTCAGAACTGATGAAAGTCTGCGCGGTGCTCTACGCCGCCGACTACACCGTGCGCAAGGCGGCGTTCATGCACAGCCTGCGCAAGGGATTTTTGCCGATGTTCGGTGTCATGCTGCTGACCGGCGGCCTGCTGTTGCGCGAGCCGGATTTCGGCGCTTTCGCGGTGATCACCGTGATTGCGATGGGCACCCTGTTCCTCGGTGGCATGAACTGGCGGCTGTTCGCCGGACTGATCGTGATGTTGCTGATCGGTTTTCTTCTGCTGATCTGGAGCAGTCCGTACCGCATGCAGCGCGTGATCGGTTTCATGGATCCCTGGGCCGATCCGTACGGAAAGGGCTATCAGCTGTCGCATGCGCTGATCGCGTTCGGTCGCGGCGAGTGGTTCGGCGTCGGACTTGGTGCCAGTGTTGAAAAACTGTTTTATCTGCCCGAGGCGCACACCGATTTCCTGCTCGCGGTGATAGCCGAAGAACTCGGTTTTGCCGGTGTGCTCACATTGACATTGCTGTTTGCGTGGATGGTGTGGCGGGCTTTTGCGATCGGCCGGCGCGCGTCGGATCTCGAACGTCCGTATGCCGCGCTGGTGGCGCAGGGCATCGGTTTGTGGATCGGCGTACAGGTCATCATCAACATGGGCGTCAACATGGGTGTGTTGCCGACCAAGGGTCTGACGCTGCCGTTGTTGTCCTTCGGTGGCAGTGCGATCCTGGCGACTTGCTGTGCATTGGCCGTGCTGTTGCGCATTGACTGGGAAAACCGGCAGTTGATGCGGGGGTTCACGGTATGAGCCGGACCATTCTCGTCATGGCTGGCGGCACTGGCGGGCATATTTTCCCGGCGCTGGCTGTGGCCGATGTGCTGCGCGGCCGCGGCTGGAAGGTGATCTGGCTGGGGGCCCGCGGTGGCATGGAGGAACGACTGATTCCGCCGCGCGGTTATGCGACGGTGTGGATCCGTTTCGGCGGCATTCGCGGCAAGAGCCTGTTGCGCAAGCTGCTGTTGCCGGCGTCGTTGCTGATCGCGTTCTGGCAGAGTGCGATGGCCATTTTCCGTCATCGTCCCGACGTGGTGCTGGGCATGGGCGGGTACGCGGCGTTTCCCGGCGGCATGATGGCGGCGCTGCTCGGCAAGCCGCTGCTGATCCACGAACAGAATGCCATTCCTGGCCTGGCCAATCGCGTGCTGGCCGGTGTTGCTGACCGCGTGCTGGCGGCGTTTCCCGATGCTTTCAACGGCCGGGTCGACGTGATCTGGTCGGGCAATCCGGTGCGCACCGACATCGTCAACCTGGCACCGCCCGAAGCGCGTTTCGCCAATCGCAGCGGTCCGTTGCGCGTGCTCGTCGTCGGCGGCAGTCTTGGCGCAAAGGCGCTTAATGTCACCGTGCCGCAGGCATTAGCACTGCTGGTGAATGGCGAACGGCCGGTGGTGACCCATCAGGCCGGCACGGCGCATGTGGCGGCGCTGCGCGAGACCTATCGCGAGGCCGGCGTTGACGCCGAAATCGTCGACTTCATTGATGACATGGCATCGCGTTACGGTGAAGCCGATCTGGTGATCTGCCGCGCCGGTGCAACCACGATCACCGAACTCGCCGTGGCGGGAGTCGGCAGCATCCTGGTGCCTTTTCCTTACGCTGCGGATGACCACCAGACACGCAATGCCGCCTATCTGGCGGATCGCGGCGCGGCATTGCTGATGCCTCAGGCAGCGCTGACGCCACAGTCGTTGGCGGAGACGCTGCGCGGGCTGACCCGGACCAAATTGCTGGAAATGGCGCGTGCAGCGCGGGCCGTGGGCAAACCGGATGCGGCACAGAAAGTGGCTGAATTTTGCTCGGAGCTTGCGCCAGCATGAGACATAAGGTCAGACAAGTGCACTTTGTGGACATCGGTGGGGCCCGTGCGAGCAGGAAGCAGGGCCCCGCGCACGGGGTTTGCGCGGGATGCGATCGGCCGCGAGCATGGCCCGCCGCCGATTCGCGGGCTTTGAAGGAGAAGATCGAGTAATGCGCCACAAGGTTCGACAAGTGCACTTCGTGGGCATCGGCGGCGCCGGTATGAGCGGCATCGCCGAGGTGTTGTTGAACCTGGGTTACGCAGTCAGCGGCTCCGATCTGAGCGAAAGCAATGCTACGCGGCGCCTCGTCGGACTCGGTGCGCAGATTCACATCGGCCATGCTGCGGCGAATGTGTCTACGGCTGATGTTGTGGTGATTTCCAGCGCGGTCAAGGCTGACAATCCGGAAGTGGTGGCAGCGCGCGCCCGCCATGTACCCGTGGTGCCACGGGCACTGATGCTGGCGGAGCTGATGCGACTGAAGCAGGGCATTGCAGTTGCCGGTACGCATGGCAAAACCACGACTACCAGTCTCGCCGCCAGCGTGCTGGCCGAAGGCGGACTGGATCCGACTTTTGTCATCGGCGGTCGGCTGGAGAGCGCCGGCGCGCATGCCCGGCTCGGAGCCGGCGAATTCATTGTTGCTGAAGCCGATGAATCGGATGCTTCATTCCTGCACCTGCAGCCGGTGATTTCGGTGGTCACCAATATCGACGCCGACCACATGGAGACCTACGACCACTCACTGGACAAGTTGAAGCAGGCATTTGTCGATTTTGTCGAGCGCCTGCCGTTCTATGGTGTGGTGGTGTTGTGCAATGACGATGCCAATGTGCGCACGATCATGCCAAGGCTCACCAAAACCGTGGTGACTTACGGATTGGGTGAAGGTGCGCAGGTGCGCGCGACTGCAGTGACGGCCGATGCCGGGCGCATGCGTTTTCGCGTGTTGCGCAGCAACGGCCGGCGCCTGCCCGACCTTGACATCACGCTGAACCTGGCGGGTGTACATAACGTACTGAATGCGCTGGCGGCGATTGCCGTCGGCATGGAAGTCGGCGTGGCGGACGAAAAAATCGTCAAGGCGCTGGCCGAGTTCAAGGGGGTGGGCCGCCGCTTCCAGCGCCACGGCGCGGTCCGCCTGTCCGGCGGCGGTGCCTTTGAGCTGATCGATGACTACGGACATCACCCGGTGGAAATGGCAGCCACGATTGCCGCAGTGCGTGGCGCATTTCCCGGCCGGCGCCTGCTGCTGGCATTCCAGCCGCATCGCTATACGCGGACCCGCGATTGTTTCGAGGATTTTGCCCGCGTGTTGTCCGGTGTCGATGCCTTGTTGCTGACGGAAGTGTATCCGGCTGGCGAGGCGCCGATCGTTGCTGCGGATGGCCGCGCGCTGGTGCGCGCAGTGCGTGTGCTGGGCAAGGTGGAGCCGGTGTTTGTCGAGCAGGTGGCCGATCTTCCGGCGGCGATATCCGGCGCTGCGCGTGATGGCGATGTGGTGCTGGCGATGGGGGCCGGTTCGATCGGCACGGTCGCGGGGCGGCTGGCGCAGGAAAGGGAAAGCGCGTGAGCCGGGATGCCGAGCTTGAGCGAAATACTGACATGAACATGAGCGAGCAGGAGCAGATACTGAAACAGGGGTTGCGCGGCACACTGTGTCGCGATGAGCCCATGGCACGCCATGTCAGCTGGCGGGCAGGGGGGCTTGCGCGTCGTACTTATGCGCCGGCCGACCTCGATGACATGGCGGTGTTCCTGCGCGGATTGTCTGACGGCGAGCCGGTTTGCATGGTCGGGCTGGGCAGCAACCTGCTGGTACGCGACGGCGGCTACGACGGCACGGTGATTTTTACGCACTGGGCGCTGCGCGATGTGCGGGTGGTGCTGAACGCACCGATGGGCGGTGAAATCACTGCGCAGGCCGGCGTGGCGAGTCCCAAGGTGGCACGCATTGCGGCATTGAACAACCTTGCCGGCGCGGAATTCCTCGCCGGCATTCCGGGAACCGTCGGTGGCGCCGTGGCGATGAACGCAGGTTGTTATGGCGGCGAAACCTGGGACATTGTGTCGCAGGTCGAAACCATGGACCGGGCCGGCGTGCTGCGTGTGCGCACGCCCGGCCATTACACCGTCGGTTATCGCAGCGTCGAGCGCCGCTGCCGGCAGTTGTCGAGCATTCCAGGCAGCCCTTCCCGCACACACGGCGATACCGAGGAATGGTTCGTGTCGGCGACGTTCCGCCTGCCGCGCGGCGATGGCAATGAAGCGCGGGCAAAAATCAAAACCCTGTTGTCGCAGCGCATTGCTGCGCAGCCGCTGGGGGAACCGAATGCCGGATCGGTATTCCGCAATCCGCCGGGTGACCACGCGGCGCGCCTGATCGAAGCCTGTGGCCTGAAGGGACGGACGATTGGTGGTGCGGTCATTTCAGCGAAACATTCAAATTTCATCGTCAATGCCGGTGGCGCAAGCGCAGCGGACATCGAGGCCTTGATTGAACTCGCGCAGCACACGGTGCAGGAGCGTTTCGGCGTGCTGCTGGAGCGCGAAGTGCGGGTGATCGGGAAATGATATGGAAAGTGCGACAGGCATGAGCGGATCCGGAAAAATCGCGGTGTTGATGGGCGGCCTCAGCGCTGAGCGTGAAATATCGCTGATGAGCGGCGGCAATGTGCTGGAGGCCCTGCGCAAGGCGGGCATGGATGCCCATGCTTTTGATCCCGCCGAGCGGGAAATCTTCGAACTCAAGCGCGATGGTTTTGCCCGCGTGTTCATTGCACTGCACGGACGTTATGGTGAAGACGGAACTGTACAGGGCGCGCTGGAACTGATGCGCATCCCGTACACCGGCAGCGGCGTGATGGCCTCGGCGCTGGCCATGGACAAGGTGCGCACAAAAATGGTGTGGACCGCAGCGGGCATTCCGACGCCGCGTTTTGAAGTCATCGATGCAAAAAGCGACTGGGCCGGTGTAGTCGCCCGTATCGGCCTGCCGCTGATCGTCAAGCCGGTGCGCGAAGGTTCAACCATCGGACTGACCAAGGTGATGCAGGCCAGGGATTTGCCACAGGCGTATGCGACGGCAGCGAAGCATGATCCACTGGTGATGGCGGAGGAGTTCATCGGCGGGCAGGAGCTGACCGCCGGGTTTCTCGGCGAAACCGCCCTGCCGCTGATCCGCATCGAGGCGCCACAGGGCAATTACGACTACCAGAACAAGTATTTCAACGACGACACCAAATACCACTGCCCGTGCGGACTGTCCGATGCCGAGGAACAGCGCATTCGTGAACTGGTGATGAAGAGCGCTCACGCGCTGGGCTGCGCCGGCTGGGGGCGCGCCGACCTGATTCGTCGTGACGACGGCAGCGTGCAGTTCCTCGAAATGAATACTTCGCCGGGCATGACCGGGCACAGCCTGGTGCCGATGGCGGCAAAGCAGGCGGGCTTGTCGTTCAACGATCTGGTGCTGCGCATACTGGAGCTGGCCCATGTGGGATAAACCCGCAGCTCTCAACACCATTGCCGACCTGCTGTTTGTCGCGGCATTGCTGGGCCTGCTCTATGCCGGCGTGGCCTATGCCGTGCGGCTGCCGGTATTTTCGATCCATGCGGTACGCGTGGTGACGCCGCTGGCACATGTCACCGGTGAGCAGATCGAGGCGATCGTCCGCCGCGAAGTGCACGGTACGTTTTTTACGTTGCAACTCGCATCGACCCGCGCGGCGTTCGAGAAACTGCCGTGGGTGCGCAGTGCGGATGTGCGCCGCCAGTGGCCGGGCGGACTGGAGGTTGCGTTGACGGAACACCAACCGCTGGCGCGCTGGGGCAAGGATGCCTTGGTCAATGTCCACGGTGAAGTCTTTGAAGCGGCATTTGATGGTGCGTTGCCGGTATTCAACGGTCCCGCCGGTTCCGCCAAGGAAATGGCCATCCAGTACGACCTTTTCCGGCGCAGCCTGGCCACGATCGAAAAAACACCGGGCGAAATCAATGTGTCGCCACGGCGCGCTTGGCAGATCCGGCTCGATGACGGCATGACGCTGGATCTTGGGCGAGAGCAGGTCGAGGAGCGGCTGCGGCGTTTTGTCACGACTTATCCGCGGACGATTGCACGCATGACTCGTCCTGTTGACCGTGTTGATTTGCGTTATGCCAATGGATTTGCCGCGCGGGTGCCGGGCCTGCCGCCTGCATCGGAACCCCGGCAAAAGCGTGGAGCTTAGGAAATGACAGGGACCATGAACAAAACCAGGGAAAACAAGAAATTAGTGGTGGGCCTTGACATCGGCACATCGAAAATCGTCGCCATTGTTGCCGAGCTCAAACCCGAAGGGGGCTTCGAGATCATCGGCATGGGCAGCCATCCATCGCGCGGCCTGAAAAAAGGCGTGGTGGTCAACATCGAAACCACGGTCAACGCCATCCAGCGTGCGCTGGAGGAGGCGGAACTGATGGCCGACTGCAAGATCCGCGAGGTCTACACCGGCATCGCCGGCAACCACATCAAGAGCTTCAACTCGCAGGGCATGGTTGCGATCAAGGACAAGGAAGTCGCGCAGATGGACATCGACCGGGTGATCGAAACCGCCAAGGCGGTGCAGATTCCCAACGACCAGCAGATCCTGCATGTACTCAACCAGGAATTCATCATCGACGGCCAGGAAGACGTGCGCGAGCCGCTGGGCATGTCGGGGGTGCGGCTTGAGGTCAAGGTGCATATCGTCACCGGCGCGGTGTCAGCGGCGCAGAACATCATCAAGTGCGTGCGTCGTTGCGGGCTGGAGGTCAACGACCTGGTGCTGCAGCCACTGGCCTCATCGGTGGCGGTGCTGTCGGACGACGAAAAAGATCTTGGCGTGTGTTTGATTGATATCGGTGGCGGCACCACCGACATGGCTGTGTTCACCCACGGCGCGATCCGTCATACCGCGGTGATTCCCATCGCCGGTGACCAGATTACCAACGACATCGCTATGGCGCTGCGCACGCCGACCAAGGACGCCGAGGACATCAAGCAGCGTTTCGGTTGCGCGCTGTCGCAACTGGCCGATCCGCAGGAAATGGTCGACGTGCCGGGTGTCGGCGACCGCAGCTCACGGCAACTCTCGTGCAAGACGCTGGCCGAGGTCATCGAGCCGCGGGTCGAGGAATTGTATTCGCTGGTGCAGACGGAACTGCGGCGCAGCGGTTACGAGGAGCTGCTGTCCTCGGGCGTGGTGCTGACCGGCGGCTCCAGCGCGATGCGCGGCATGGTCGAACTGGGCGAAGAGATTTTTCACATGCCGGTGCGCATCGGCCTGCCGCAGTACACGGGGGGGCTGGCTGAGGTGGTACGCAGCACGCGTTATGCGACAGGAGTCGGCCTGCTGATTGCCGGTGCCAACGAGCATCGCCAGCGCGATGCCGCGCGCATGAACGTCAACAGTTTCCAGCAGGTGCTGGAGCGGATGAAACACTGGTTTACGGGGAATTTCTGATTTTGATGATTGCAGTGGCAGGTAAGGATTTTTCGGGATAGCGGGATTTTTCAACTTCAACGTTACTTTGTTTGCGGAAAAAAGGAGATTCACATGATTGAACTGATTGATGCACAGGCGCAGGAAGCGGTAATCAAGGTGATCGGGGTCGGCGGTTGCGGCGGCAATGCGGTGGACCACATGATCGTCCAGGGCGTGCAGGGCGTGGAGTTCATCTGCGCCAACACGGACGCCCAGGCGCTCAAGCGCAATCAGGCGAAAACCCAGTTGCAGCTGGGCAGTGAAATCACCAAGGGGCTGGGGGCCGGCGCCAATCCCGAGATCGGCCGTCAGGCTGCGCTCGAAGATCGTGAGCGTATCGCCGAAATGATTTCCGGCGCAGACATGCTGTTCCTGACCGCAGGCATGGGCGGTGGTACCGGTACGGGGGCTGCGCCGGTGGTGGCTGAGGTCGCCAAGGAGCTGGGCATCCTGACGGTGGCCGTGGTCACCAAGCCCTTTGCCTTTGAAGGCAAACGGCAGCGCCTCGCGCAGGAAGGTCTGGACGCGCTGGCACAGCATGTTGACTCTCTGATCGTGATTCCCAACGACAAGCTGATGCAGGTTCTCGGCAATTCGATCACGCTGGACGAGGCCTTCCGTGCCGCCAATGACGTGCTGCACGGCGCAGTTGCCGGCATCGCCGAGATCATCAGCTGCCCGGGCATGATCAACGTCGACTTTGCCGACGTGCGTACGGTGATGGGCGAGATGGGCATGGCGATGATGGGCTCGGCAAAAGCGGCCGGCATCGGGCGCGCCCGCGAAGCGGCCGAACAGGCGGTGGCCTGCCCGCTGCTCGAAGACATCAACATTTCCGACGCGCGCGGCGTGCTGGTCAACATCTCGGCCAGCAAAGCGACGTTCCAGCTCCAGGAAATGTATGACGTCATGGAAACCATCAAGGCCTTTGCTGCCGAATCTGCGACCGTGATCGTCGGTACCGTCTACGACGAAAGTCTCGAGGATGCCCTGCGCGTGACCATCGTTGCGACCGGCCTTGGCAAACCGTTGGCAAGGCAGAATGCAAAACCGATGATTGTTGTGGCGCAGAAGACCGGCACTGACAACATGGGGATGGAGGTGGACTACAACGCACTGGAGCAGCCGGCTGTGATCCGCCGCCGTAATCGCGATGCGACGGTTGAAGCCATGCGCCAGTCTGGCGTCGAGATGCTCGATATTCCGGCGTTTTTGCGCAAGCAGGCCGACTGAAGATGTAGGCATTGGGCGGGGAACGGCGATGTTTCTCGCCGGTCTGAGTGACGGGCCGGCGCCTGTGCTGCAGTGCGGCATCGTGATAAACTTCGCACATGCTCCATATTAGGGCGCACCATGGCCCCGGCGATAACCAGTTAAAACGATTCGTTAAAACGTGATCAAGCAGCGCACATTAAAAAACGTGATTCGCGCCACCGGCGTGGGTCTGCACACGGGCGAGAAGGTTCATCTGACCCTGCGTCCGGCGCAGCCGGATACCGGGATTGTGTTCCGGCGTACCGATCTCGACCCACCGGTCGAGATCAGGGCCGATCCGTACGCGGTGCACGACACGCGGCTGTCGTCGTGCCTGGAAAAAGATGGCGTGCGCGTCTCCACTGTTGAGCACCTGATGTCGGCGCTGGCCGGCTTGGGTGTCGACAATGCCTGGGTGGATGTCACTGCACCGGAAGTGCCGATCATGGATGGCAGTGCCGGTCCCTTCGTATTTCTGCTGCAGTCAGCGGGGATAGAAGAGCAGGACGTGCCGAAGAAGTTCATCCGCATCCTCAAGCCGGTCGAGGTTCGCGATGGCGACAAGTGGGTACGTTTTGATCCATACAACGGTTTCCGGCTGGAACTGGCCATCGACTATGCGCATCCGGTGTTCGAACCCGGCGCACAGTCGGTGATCGTGGATTTCGCCACGACGTCCTATGTCAAGGAAGTGGCGCGGGCGCGCACCTTCGGCTTCATGCAGGATGTCGAAAGCATGCGCTCACAAGGGCTGGCGCTGGGCGGCAGCCTTGACAACGCCATCGTCATGGACGAGTACCGTGTGCTCAACAACGACGGCCTGCGTTACGACAATGAATTCGTCAAGCACAAGGTGCTGGACGCGATCGGTGACCTGTATCTGCTGGGACATCCGCTGATCGGCGCGTTCAGTGGCCACAAGTCCGGCCATGCCATGAATAACCGCCTGCTGCGCCACCTGCTGGAGCAGCCCCAGGCGTGGGAGTACGCCAGTTTCGACCGCACCGAGGACGCACCGCCGTTCCTTGCTTGGCAGCCGCAGGTCGCCTGATCCCGGGCCAGTCCGTGCGGCCCGTAACTGATTCCCGGCGTTTCCCGTGCTGATTCTCCGCCTGATCGGCATTTTTGCGTTGATTGCGATCGGAGTGTCGCTGGCGCTGTACGCGCTCAGGCGCGAGCAACGCTACCTGCGGTTTGCATGGCGGATTTTTCTCGGTACCCTGGTGTTTGTTGCGCTGCTGATGGTGTTTTACGTTGCCGAGCGTCTATTGATGGTGGTTTGACCGCCGGTTACACCGATCCGGCCGTCAACGATCGCTGCGCCGCCGCGCGGCAAACCTAGCCAGGGCCGAACGCAGGTCGGGATCCTTGACCTGCTTCGAGAGTTTTTCAAAATTATCAATAGAATCAATGGATAACGGTGTTTTTTCAGTTCGGGCCCGTGGCGCCGGGGCCGTCCGCACAACTTGAACTTGCACCCGGATTCCAGTAACCTCACCTCCCTGTTTTTGCATATTCTTAAGCAGTCGAGGCGCCTGTTGACGTAGTTTGGCCGCGACTGCTCCGTTGTCTGCCGCTATGACCAGCATGCCGTCCCGGTTATTAACTACACGGCTTGTTTGGATCATGTCAGGGGGCGCGCAGATTACATAAAGCCGTTGCAGTGCTGCGATGCACTGTGTTGCCCTAGTGAGTGCCGTCAAACCTGCGTTATCGATGATCAGGGCGCTGAGTTTGCGGGTGGGCATGGGCGGTAAGGGAGAGTAGCCGTGAATATTATTCTGGTTTCCGAGAAACTGCCAAAAGCGCGAACTATCACGCTGGGCTGGCTGCATCTCGCGGGTGCCGCTGCGATGATGGCATTTCTGGTGCTGGCGCTGGCCGGGGCGCTCAATTACGGCATTCTGCGTTTTGCCGCGGAACTGAACATACCCTACGTCAAGGACGTGCTGGTTTCCATCCATCAGCGGCAGCAGGAAAAAAACCAATCCTATCTGCAGGATAACCTGAACGCGATGGCCATCCGGTTGGGGCAGATGCAGGCGCAGTTATTGCGTCTGGATACCCTGGGAGAACGCCTCGCCAAGCTCGCCGGTTTCAAACCGCAGGACCTGATGTTTAACGAGGTTCCCGGGCGCGGCGGCGCAATTTCCTCGGTACCGAGCCAGAACCTCTCCCTCGGTGACTTTACCCAGCAGGTGGACAAGTTGACGAAGCAATTGGAAGACCGTGGTGACAAGTTGGGGCTGCTGGAGTCGATGTTCACACTGGAAAGTGCCAGGAAAAAACTGATCCCGACCAAGCTTCCAGTCGAGGGCGGCTGGTATTCATCGAACTTTGGCTGGCGCATCGATCCGTTCACCGGGCAACGCGCTTTTCACGAGGGCATAGACTTCATGGCGGAGGACGGTACGCCGATTTATGCCGCTGCCGCAGGGGTCGTAGTGTACTCAGAATTTCACCCTCAATATGGTAATATGATTGAGATCGATCACGGCAATGATCTGATCTCCCGGTACGCCCATGCATCGAAGCGTCTGGTGAAAGTCGGCGACGTGGTGTTGCGTGGTTCGCGGATCGCCGAAGTGGGCAGAACCGGCCGCGCAACGGGATCCCATCTGCATTTTGAAGTGCGCCAGCGCGGTGCGGCGAGGAATCCCGCGCAGTTTCTGCAATTGCCCGGCTGATTGGCAATACTGAGCGCGAGAATTGCAGGGGTGGGATTATCCCACCCCTTTTTTATTCAGGATGTACATGATTACCGGTTTAGTGAAGAAAGTGTTCGGCAGTCGCAACGAACGGCTGCTCAAACAGTATCGGCGCACAGTGCGCGAGATCAATGCACTGGAGCCGCAGATCGCAGCGTTGTCTGACGACGCGCTGCGGGCCAAAACCAGTGAATTCCGCGAGCGCATCGGCAAGGCCGTGGCCGACAGCGGCATCCCGGCCGACGGCGCTGCGCAAAGCGGCCAGACTGCGGTGCTCGACACCCGTCGCCGCGCCGCCCTTGATGACATCCTGCCTGAAGCGTTTGCCGTGGTGCGTGAAGCGGGCAAACGCGTATTGGGCATGCGCCATTTCGACATGCAGCTGGTCGGCGGTATTGTGTTGCATAACGGCAAGATCGCCGAAATGCGCACCGGCGAAGGCAAGACACTGGTGGCAACACTGCCGGCTTACCTGAACGCGCTGGCCGGCACCGGCGTACACATCGTGACGGTCAACGACTATCTGGCGCAGCGCGATGCCGACTGGATGGGGCGCATTTACCGTTTCCTCGGACTCAGTGTGGGCGTCAACCTGTCGCAGATGGAGCATGACCGCAAGCAGGAAGCCTATCGTTCAGACATTACCTACGGTACCAACAACGAATTCGGTTTTGATTACCTGCGCGACAACATGGTTTACGAATTGTCAGAAAAGGTGCAGCGCGGGCTCGCATTCGCCATCGTCGATGAGGTCGATTCGATCCTCATTGATGAGGCGCGCACGCCGCTCATCATCTCTGGACAGGCTGAAGATACCACCGACCTTTATGTGCAGATGAACGTGGTGGTGCCCAGGCTGGTGCGGCAGAAAGACGAGAAGGCGCCGGGGGACTACTGGGTGGACGAAAAAGGCCACCAGATCGTGCTGTCGGAGGAAGGGCATGAACACGCCGAGTCCCTGCTCGCGCAGGCCGGCATGCTGCCCGAAGGCGGCAGTCTGTACGAGGCGGCCAACATCGGGTTGATGCACCACCTGAACGCCGCGCTGCGCGCGCACAATCTGTTTCATCGCGACCAGCAGTACGTGGTGCAGAGCAACGAAATCATCATTGTCGACGAATTCACCGGGCGGCTGATGCCCGGGCGCCGCTGGTCCGAGGGGCTGCACCAGGCTATCGAAGCCAAGGAAGGCGTGGAGATCCAGAGGGAAAACCAGACGCTCGCCACGATCACCTTCCAGAATTATTTCCGCATGTACGGAAAACTCTCGGGCATGACCGGCACGGCTGATACCGAGGCCTACGAGTTCCAGCAGATTTACGGCCTCGAAACCGTGATCATCCCGACCCACCGCCCGATGGTCCGCGACGACCGCATGGACCAGGTATTCCGCACGGCGGCGGAAAAATACAGCGCGATCATCAACGACATCCGCAGCTGTTACGAACGCGGGCAGCCGGTGCTGGTGGGTACGACGTCGATCGAGAACTCGGAATACATCTCGGGCATCCTGAGCAAGGAAGGCCTGCCACACAACGTGCTCAATGCCAAACAGCATGCGCGCGAAGCCGAGATCATCACCCAGGCCGGCAGCCCGAAAATCGTCACACTCGCCACCAACATGGCGGGTCGCGGCACGGATATCGTGCTTGGCGGCAATCCCGAGCCCGAGATCAACCGCGTGCTCGCCGACGAAAGTCTCGACCAGGCGGCACGTGAACGGCGGGTGACCGAGTTGCGCGAAGAGTGGAAAAAACGCCACGACGAGGTGGTCAAGTCCGGTGGCCTGCACATCATCGGCACCGAACGCCACGAGTCGCGACGCATTGACAACCAGTTACGTGGTCGGTCGGGCCGCCAGGGTGATCCGGGATCGAGCCGGTTTTTCCTTGCACTGGATGATTCGCTGCTGCGGATTTTTGCATCTGATCGCGTTGCCGCGATCATGAACCGTTTGAAAATGCCCGAAGGTGAGGCGATAGAGCATCCCTGGGTCACACGTTCGATCGAAAATGCGCAGCGCAAGGTTGAGGCGCGAAATTTCGACATGCGCAAGCACCTGCTGGAATATGACGATGTCGCCAATGACCAGCGCAAGGTGATTTACCAGCAGCGCAACGAATTGCTCAACAGTTCCGACATATCGGCGACGATCACCGCAATGCGCAGCGACGTCATTGCCAACCACTTTACACTGCACATTCCTGCCGGCAGTCTCGAAGAGCAATGGGATATCGAGGGGCTTGAGGCCGTGCTGCGCGGCGATCTGGCTCTGGAATTGCCGCTGCAGCAGTGGTTGCAGCTGGATCCGCAGCTGGAGGAAGCTACATTGCGCCAGCGCGTGATTGACGCGGCGCATGCGCACTACGCCGGCAAGACCGCCACGGTGGAGCCTGCGGCGATGCGTCAATATGAACGTGCGATCATGCTGCAAAGCCTGGACAGCCACTGGCGTGAACATCTGGCGGCGTTGGACCAGTTGCGTCAGGGCATTCATCTGCGCGGTTACGCACAGAAAAACCCGACGCAGGAATACAAGCGCGAAGCCTTTGAACTGTTTTCACTGTTGCTGGACATGATCAAGACCGACGTTACGCGCGTGCTGATGACGGTGCAGATCCGCAGCGCTGAAGAACTGCGCGCGGCTGAAGAGCACGAAGCCCTGAGCAACGTGCAGTACCAGCACGCGGATGCGGCGGCTGACGCCGGCGCAGAGCCGACCCCGGACGAGGCATTGCCGGCAGCGGATGACGACGCTGGTGTCGACAAGCAGCCGTTTGTGCGCGGTGGACAGAAAGTCGGTCGCAATGACCCTTGCCCCTGCGGCTCGGGGAAAAAATACAAGCAGTGCCACGGCAAGCTGGCCTGATGCCATGCCCGTCAACCTGAATCCGCCGGATCCGCGGAGCCTGCTTCCGGTAACCGGCGTACAGCTTGGCATTGCGCAGGCGGGTATCCGCAAGGCCGGGCGCAAGGATCTGCTGCTGATCCGCATTGACGCAGGTGCGCGGGTGGCCGGCGTGTTTACCCAAAACCGTTTTTGCGCGGCGCCGGTGGTGGTGTGCCGGCAGCACCTGTCGATGATTGATCCTGGCGAGGGCATACGTGCACTGGTGATCAACACAGGGGTGGCCAATGCCGGCACCGGCAAGGAAGGCCTTGCGCGCGCGCGACAGACCTGTGCCGATGCAGCGCAACTGCTCGGCTGCAACAGTTCGCAGATATTGCCCTTTTCAACCGGCGTCATCATGGAGCCGCTGCCGGTGGATCGCATCGTCGCCGGCCTGCCGCAATGTATTGCCGCGCTTAAAGCCGATGTCTGGGCCGATGCTGCGCAGGCGATCATGACCACGGACACGATTCCCAAAGCAGTGTCTCGTCAGGCCCGCATCGGCGCGGCGACCATCACCATCACCGGTATCGCCAAAGGCGCCGGCATGATTCATCCGAACATGGCGACCATGCTCGGCTTCATTGCCAGCGACGCGGCGGTCAGCCAGCCGCTGGTCAAGGCTGCGGTCGCTTATGCCGCACAGCGCTCATTCAACTGCATTACCGTCGATGGCGATACCTCGACCAATGACAGCTTCATCCTGATCGCGACCGGCAAGGCCGCGATGCCGGAGATCGTCGATGCGAAAAGCGCCGAGTACATGGCGTTCCGCGATGCAGTGACGGCCGTTGCCACCACGCTGGCGCAGGCCATCATCCGTGACGGTGAGGGCGCCACCAAATTCATTACCGTGAAAGTCGAGTCCGGTCGCAGCGAAGAAGAGTGTCGCAAGGTTGCGCTGGCGATCGCGCATTCACCGCTGATCAAGACTGCATTTTTTGCGTCGGATCCGAACCTCGGCCGCATCCTCGCGGCCATCGGTTATGCGGGCATCACCGACCTTGAGGTTGACGGCATTGAACTCTATCTCGACGATGTACTGGTGGCTGAACAGGGCGGACGCAGTCCGTCGTATCAGGAAGCTGACGGACAACGAGTCATGAAGCAGGCGGAAATCACCGTGCGTGTCGCGCTCAACCGCGGCAAGGCGGCTGCCGTGGTGTGGACCTGCGACCTGTCGCACGATTACGTCAGCATCAATGCCGACTACAGAAGTTGAGATGCATAAGTAAAATATTAAATAAAATCAAATACTTATGAAGAAGTCGCCAACTGTAGTGCCCGCACCACAGATGACCGATCTGATCGCTCGCGCCGAAACTTTGCTGGCCCGGCTCGAACATCTACTGCCCGCAGCGCCGGCTGCCATCGACTGGAAAGCGTCGATTGCATTTCGCTGGCGCAAAAAAGCCGCGCAGGGCGCGCTGGAGCCGATCTACCAGGTGCATCGCATCGACCTGCGCGACCTGCAGGGCATCGACGAACAGAAGTCGCTGGTCGAGCGCAACACCCGCCAGTTCGTCGACGGTTATCCGGCGAACAACGTGCTGCTCACGGGTGCGCGCGGTACCGGCAAGTCGTCGCTGATCAAGGCGCTGCTGAATAAATACGCATCGCGCGGCCTGCGTCTGATCGAAGTCGAGAAACGCGATCTGACGGATCTGCCGGACATCGTCGAACTGATTCATGCGCGGCCCGAGCGTTACATCCTGTACTGCGATGACCTGTCGTTCGAGGCTGACGAGCCGGGTTACAAGGCGCTGAAAGTGGTGCTCGACGGCTCGGTGGCAGCGGCTTCCGAGAACTGCCTGATTTATGCGACCTCCAACCGGCGCCATCTGATGCCCGAGTTCATGCACGAGAACCTCGAATACCAGCATGTCGGCGAGGAAATCCATCCCGGCGAGACCAGTGAAGAAAAAGTTTCGCTGTCGGAGCGTTTCGGCCTGTGGGTGTCGTTCTATCCTTTTGATCAGGACGAGTACCTGCGCATCGTCCGCATCTGGCTGGAACATTTCAAGGTGCCGGGCGGAAAAAGTGCGGAAATCGAACACGCCGCACTGCAATGGGCGCTGATGCGCGGTTCGCGCAGCGGTCGCGTGGCCTGGCAGTTTGCGCGGGACTGGGCGGGCCGCACCCGGCTGGCTCGACGCAAATAAGCGTAAGTAAGCGCAAATAAGCGCAAGCAGGCGACGATGACCGAACTGCCACCGCGCCGTCGCATCGCGGTAGTCGCCGCGGTGCTGCAGCAACCCGACGGCCGTTTTCTGCTGGCCCAGCGCCCACCGGGCAAAGCCTATGCCGGTTACTGGGAGTTTCCCGGCGGCAAGGTCGAAGATGGCGAAACGCCGGCAGCCGCCCTGTCGCGCGAATTGCATGAAGAACTCGGCATCGACGTCATTTCTGCTTACCCGTGGCTGATTCGCGAATTTGATTATCCGCATGCTGCGGTGCGGCTGAATTTTTTCCGCGTTCGTCTCTGGCATGGTGAACTGCAAAGCCGCGAAGCCCAGGCTTTCGCCTGGCAGCGACTGGATGCGATAGACGTTGCGCCGTTGCTGCCGGCCAATGGCCCGATACTGCAGGCACTGGGTATTCCCGAAACTTACGGCATCACCGGTTTCGCGGCGACTGAATATCAGCAGGCGCTCGGTCTGATCGAACACGCGCTGAAACAGGGGCTGCGCCTGATCCAGGTGCGCGGCAAGGACTGGCCACCTGAACTCTTTGAGCGTTACGCCATCGATATCGTCGCGCGGGCGCATGCCTGCGGCGCCCGTGTGCTGGTCAACGCGGATGCTGAATTGGCCCGGCGCAGCGGCGCCGATGGCGTACATCTGACAGCCCGGCAATTGCTCGATTACACCCAGCGTCCGGATTTCGCGCTGGTTGCTGCGTCCTGCCACAGCACGGAGGAGTTGCGAAGGGCGGAGGCCCTGGGTGCCGATTTCGCCGTACTCGGCCCGGTGTTGCCGACCCCGACGCATCCCGGCGCGGTGCTGCTGGGCTGGGCAGGATTGCAGCAACTGACGATGGACGCGCGGATTCCGGTGTTTGCGCTGGGCGGTCTGCAACCCCGCGACCGCGAGCAGGCGCTGCTCAGCGGTGCCCACGGCCTGGCCATGGTGCGCGGCGCCTGGATTTAGGCACGATTCCTGGTTTGCGTTAGTTCGGTTTGGGCGAGTCGCCCTCGTCCGGCACTTCTAATTCGTCGGTTTCCACGACTGGCACGCGATACCGTTCCGTTGCCCATGCACCGAGATCAACCATCTTGCAGCGCTCGGAGCAAAAGGGACGGAAACGGTTTTCCGGATTCCATTCGATGCCTGTGCCGCAAGTAGGGCAGGCGACTGTCTTTGCCATCGTTCAGAGATTGCAGAAGGTCAGTTCGAATTCGACATCAGTGTCCGATGCCTTGGGGCGCTGGATGCCTTCCTGCGTGGTGAAGCGGATGTTCAGCGCATATTTGTTGGCGCTGATTTCGGGGATGCAGGCGTAATCGTTGGACAGCCGGATGCGCAGCATCTGTGCCATGCGTCCCGCCATCATCTGCTGGTAGACGCCTTGCTGTGCCGTCTGCAAGGTGGTTTTGCCACTCTCGCGCAGCAACCGCAGCACGATGCTGATTGCGTCGCGGGTTGGCAGAAACGGGGCCAGCCATTGCTGCAGGTCGTGACGCCGGGTATCCGCGCTCTGCTGCAGCCAGTAATGGTATGAAGGCAGATCGAAGCCGCATACGCCGCCGGGAATTCCGGTGCGCTGCTTGATGCTCATCAACCAGTCGTTTTCGCGCAACTCCTGCCCGACCTTGCCCGATGCTTGAAACAGCCGCGAGGACGCCTGGTCGATTTGCCACAACACATTGTCCAGTGCCTCTTCGGAGATATCGGGATTGTCACGCAATGCGTCCAGCGTCTGCTTCTGCCGCTCCAGTTCCTGCAGCAGATCCGATTTGAGGTCGGCTCGGCTAGCAACTTCGAGGATTTCGAAAATCAGCAACAGTGCGGAGTGGTGTTCAGGACCGTCGTTGCGGCCCTGGAAATATTCAGTGCGCTCGAACAGGTGCTCCAGACGCAGCAGGGTGCGCACGCGTTCGCTCAGGGGATGCTCGTAGACAATCACGTCTGGTGCGCCCGATGTCAGTGTATGGGAGTTGTAATCCGGTTGCGGGAGTATCGGACAAAACCCAGAAAAAATAAAGGCTTAATACCCCTGCTGCGGATCATTTCAGGCCACCCGGTGCAGTGTTGGTTGCCCGTTTCAGGTACTGCTGATGCAGGGCTGTGACCTGCCCGCGCAGGTGTGCAATGTCGCCATCATTGCGGATGACATCATCGGCGCCGGCCAGCCGTAGTGATCGTGGCAACTGCGCAGCCATGATGGCACGTACGGCATCCGCGGTTAGGCTGCTGCGCTGCATTGCACGGCTGATTTGCAGCGACTCATCGCAGTCCACCACCAGTACGCGCTGGATCAGGTCGCGGTAACCGCCGGTTTCCAGCAGCAGCGGCACCACCAGCAGCACATAGGGCGTGGAGGATTCCATGACGCGGTTGCGGGCGCATTCGCGGATCCGCGGGTGCAGTATGGTTTCCAGTTGTTTGCGCGCTTCGGGTTTTTCGAACACCAGCCGGCGCATGACGGCGCGATTCAGGCTGCCGTCTGCTGCCGCCGCTGCTGCACCGAAGGCCGCAGTGATCGCCGGCATCGCGCTGCCGCCCGCGGCGGTGAGTTCATGCGAGATATCGTCGGTATCGACCACGCCTGCGCCCAGTTCACCGAACAGCGCTGCGGCGCGCGACTTGCCGGAGCCGATACCGCCGGTGACGCCGACGCAGAACGGCATGGTTCAGAGCGGGCCGAACCAGGCCCGGGTCAGGGCCGATCCGTGCAGCAGCGCGATCATGCCCGCGATGGCCAGGTACGGACCGAAGGGGATCGGCACGCTGCGGCCGCGGCCGGCAAACACGATCAGGCCGATGCCGATGATGGCGCCGACCAGCGACGACAACAGGATGGTCAGCGGCAGCATTTGCCAACCCAGCCAGGCACCGATGGCGGCGAGCAGCTTGAAGTCGCCGTAACCCATGCCTTCCTTGCCGGTGGCCCATTTGAAGATCCAGTACACACCCCACAGCGAGAGATAACCGGCTGCGGCGCCGATGACGGCGCCGGACAACGGCGTGTAGGTGCCGCTGATGTTGAGCAACAGGCCCAGCCACAGCAGCGGCAGTGTGATGCTGTCCGGCAGGTAGAAGGTGTCGAGGTCGATGAACGTCAGTGCGATCATCGCCCAGGTGAACAGCAGTGCACCTGCTGCAGCCATGCCAAAGCCGAAATGCCAGGCAATGTAGGCGGAGAGCACAGCAGTCAGGACTTCGACAGCCGGATAACGGGCGGAGATGGGCGCACTGCAGCCAGCACACCTGCCGCGCAGCATCAACCAGCTCAGCAGCGGAATGTTTTCAAGCGCGGTGATCGGACGGTTGCACGCAGGACAGGCTGAGCGCGGCACGACCAGGTTGTAACGCTCAGTGGCGGGAGCTTCCTGGCTGGAGAGCTCGGCGCATTCCGCCCGCCACTGCCGCTCCATCATTTTTGGCAGGCGATGGATGACCACGTTGAGGAAACTGCCGACGCACAGTCCCAGCAGCGCTGCGCAAACGGCAAAAATCAGGGGATCTGACAGCATGGTCGGCAATTAGCGGAAGCGAGGACGGAAGCGCGGCGTTGTCGGAGCCGCAACCACGCCCGGCAGCGCCAACCGCGCGCGGTGCCGGGCGGCTTGTCGGGCAGGGGTTATACCGCGGATCCCAGCTTGAAAATCGGCAGATACATCGCGATCACCATGCCGCCGATCAGCGTGCCCAGCACCACCATGATCATTGGTTCCATCAGGCTGGCCAGCGCTTCCACGGTGTCATCTACTTCCTGTTCAAAAAAGTCGGCAACCTTGCCCAGCATCGCGTCCAGCGAACCGGCTTCCTCGCCGATCATCACCATCTGGATCACCATGCTCGGGAACACCTCGGTGCCCTGCATCGAGGATGTGAGGCTGGAGCCGGTGGAAACCTCGGACTGGATTTTTTTTGTGGCGACAAAGTAGACATAGTTGCCGGAGGCACCGGCGACAGAACCAAGCGCATCAACCAGCGGGACGCCTGCGGCAAACATCGTGGACAGCGTGCGCGTCCAGCGTGCGATCGACGATTTGCGGATCAGGTCGCCGAAGATCGGGATTTTCAGCGTCAGACGATCCATGAACATCTGCATTTTTTCCGAGCGTTTCCAGGTCCAGAAAAACGCGTAGATCGCAGCGCCGGAGCCACCGAAGAGGATGAACCAGTTGGCGACAACAAAGTCGGACATGGCCATCACAATCAGTGTCGGTGTCGGCAGGTCAGCACCGAAGCTCTTGAACACTTCCTTGAACGCCGGGATCACGAAAATCATGATGATCGCGGTGATGACCACGGCGACCACGATGATGGCTATCGGGTAGAACAACGCCGATTTGATCTTGGCCTTGATGGCGAGAATTTTTTCCTTGTAGGTAGCGAGCCGGTCGAGCAGGCTTTCCAGGATACCGGCGGCTTCGCCAGCGCCGACCAGGTTGCAGAACAGCGCATCAAAGTGCAGGGGGTGTTTTTCGAATGCCTGCTTGAGGCTCATCCCGGTTTCGACATCGGACTTGATGGTCATCAGCAGGCGGGCGACTGCCGGGTTGCTGTGGCCTTTGCCGACGATGTCGAAGGCCTGCAGCAACGGCACACCGGATTTCATCATCGTTGCAAGCTGGCGGGTGAACAGCGTGATGTCCTTTTCGGAGACCGAACCGCCTTTGCCCAAGCGCTGTTTTTTGACCTCGACGATCTTGATGCCCTGCCGCCGCAGCGTGGCGTTGACCTGCGCCTCGCCGCTGGCCTGCATCTCGCCGCGCACGGTTTTGCCGGCGCGATCCTGGCCGATCCAGCGAAAGGTGTATTCAGCGATTTCTGATTTATCTGATTTACGTGCGGCAGCGGCTGCAGTTGCCATGGCTGGCCTCCAAAATTCTTCGATGAACCAATAGGTTACGATCGGTTATTGATGGAATGATGCCTTTCCTGCCCACCTTTGTAAAGGCTGCATTGCACACTGTTGGGCACAGCGCCTATGGCCGTGTCGGCGCGTAGACCCGGACGCTTTTGATGACCCGATCCTGGGTCTGCACGATCTCCAGCGGGTGCCCGGCGATCCGCACGCTGGTATTGGGCTCCGGAATGTCCTGCAGATGCTCCAGGATCAGCCCGTTCAGGGTTTTTGGGCCGTCCAGAGGGAAGTTGAATCCGAGTTTGCGGTTGAGTTCGCGCAGTAGTGTGCTGCCTTCAATGACATAGCTACCGTCGGGCTGCCGGTGCAGGCCGCGGGCCATCAGCGGCGACTGGGTGGTGAATTCGCCGATGATTTCCTCGAGGATGTCGTCGAGAGTGACCAGGCCCATGATTTCGCCGTATTCGTCCACCACCAGGCTGACACGGTCCTCGTGTTCCTGGAAATGCTGGATCTGCGCCAGCAACGGCGTCGAAGAAGGCACAAAGTAGGGTTCGCGGATCATTTCGCGCAGACTGTCATGCGTCAGTTCTTCGCGCTGGATCAGAGTCAGTGCATGCCGCACCCGCAGCGTGCCAATTACGTTGTCCAGCTGGTCGTGGTAAACCATCAGGCGGCGATGGTGCGCCGTCGATATCTGCTGCGCGAGTTCTTCGAGCGGCAAGTCGAGATTCAGGCCTTCGATCTGGTTGCGTGGCACCATCACGTCATCCACAGTGATCGCACCAAGTTCCAGCAGGTTCAGCAACACCGTCGCGTGTTTTTTCGGCAGCACGTTGGAGGATTCTAGGACGATGGTGCGGATTTCGTCGATGGACAGCGGTTGCGGTCCCGATTCCTGTGGTTGCAGACGCAGCAGGCGCAGTGCAAAGCCGAGGACGGCGTCGGTGGAGAGGGTCAGCAAATAGACAAACGGCGTAGTAATCCAGGCAAGCACACGCATCGGCCATGCGACCAAGCGGGCGATATTTTCTGCACTGTGTTGGCCCAGGCGTTTGGGTACGATTTCGCCGATGACAATGGACAGGTAGGTGATGCAGGCGACCACTGTCAGGGAGGCCAGAAATCTACTGGGTTTCGGCTCCAGCCCACTGGCCTGTAACCAGGTAGCGAAAGGCTCGGCAAACACCGCTTCACCGACAATACCGTTAAGCAGGCCGATGGAAGTGATGCCGATTTGCACTGTCGACAGGAAGCGTGTCGGATTCGCACTGAGTCTGACTGCCGCTGCCGCGAGTTTGTCGCCGCGTTGGGCGAGCGTGGCCAGCTTCGACTGGCGCGCAGTCAGTAACGCCACTTCGGACATTGCAAAAGCGCCATTGAGCAGGATCAGACAGGCGAGTATCAGCACTTCCATGAGAGCACCTCAAAAAAATCGACAGCGGCAGTTGTAGTAATGTCGCAAAACAACGAACCGGTCAGCCCCGGCCGAGCAGCACTTCGACGACGAATTTGCTGCCCAGATAAGCCAGTACCAGCATCAGGAAGCCGGTGAGTGTCCAGCGCACGGCGACGCGTCCGCGCCAGCCGTGGAAATGCCGGCCGAACAGCAGTGCGCCGAACACGATCCACGACACGATGCCGAAAATGGTCTTGTGGTTGAGTCGCGCCGCTTTGCCAAACAGTTCTTCCGAGAACACCACGCCGCTGGCCAGCGTCAGCGACAGCATGATGAAGCCTGCCCAGATGATCCGGAACAGCAGGGTTTCCATGGTCAGCAGTGGTGGCAGTTTCTGCAGGCCGGCAGGCAGCGCTCCCCGGTGCAGCCTGCGCTCAAGCATGGCCATCAGCAGCACATGCAGTGAAGCGATGGTGAACAGGCTGTAGGCGAGCATCGAAATCAGCACGTGCAATTTAAACGCCAGCAATTCGGTATTCGGCAGCGGTCGCGCCGCGGGAAACAGCGCCGGCAGGAACGCCGCTACGGCCGCCACCGGCATGATCAGCGCCTGCAGGCCTTCAAGGCGGTAGAACAGGCCGCCCAACCAGTAAATCAGTACGGTCAGCCAGAGGATTGCGGAGATGGCATCGCCGACTCCGATGCGCAGGGCGTTGCCTGCAAGCATGGTGCCGAACAGTACGGCGGCGTGTACGCTGAGCGCGACCAGCACGCCCGCGCGTTCCATGGCGCCGGAGTGCAACGGGTGGCCCGGCGCGACGGCAGGGACAGACCAGTGCAATCGCCAGAAGTAGACCGTCATCGCCACATACAGAAGCGCGCTGATCAGATACGGTAAAATGCCCTGCATAGTCTTTCAAGTTTACCCGAACGCACCCATCACCACATTCCATGTTTGACAACCTCACCGGACGGCTGTCGCGCGTCGTCAAGACGCTGCGCGGCGAAGCGCGCCTCACTGAAAGCAACATCCAGGATGCCTTGCGCGAAGTGCGCATGGCACTGCTCGAAGCCGATGTGGCATTGCCGGTGGTCAAGGTATTCATCGACAGCATCCGCGCAAAAGCGGTGGGCGAGGAGGTCGTCGGCAGCCTGACCCCGGGCCAGGCGCTGGTCGGGGTCGTGCATCGCGAACTGGTGGCGCTGATGGGCGAACACAGCGAATCGCTCAATCTGGCCGCGCAACCGCCAGCGGTGATCCTGATGGCCGGTCTGCAGGGCGCCGGTAAAACCACCACCGCCGGCAAACTTGCGCGCTGGCTGCGCACTGAGCAGCGCAAAAAAGTGCTGCTGGTGAGTTGTGACGTTTACCGTCCGGCGGCCATCGAGCAGCTCAAGGTGCTGGCGGGACAGGTCGAGGCGGATTTTTATCCGGCCGGGGCTGATGAAAAGCCGGTGGACATCGCCAAGCGTGCGCTGGAATACGCGCGTACGCATTATCACGATGTGCTGATCGTCGATACTGCCGGCCGCCTCGCGATCGACGCGGCGATGATGCAGGAGATCCGCGAACTGCATGCCGCGCTGAGTCCGGTCGAAACGCTGTTCGTCGTCGACGCGATGCAGGGTCAGGACGCAGTCAACGTCGCCAAGGCGTTCGGCGAGGCCTTGCCGCTGACGGGCGTGATCCTGACCAAGCTCGACGGCGACGCGCGCGGTGGTGCTGCATTGTCCGTGCGCCATGTTACCGGCAAGCCGATCAAGTTCGCCGGTACCGGCGAGAAGCTGACCGGACTCGAAGCTTTCCATCCCGACCGCATGGCCTCGCGCATTCTCGGCATGGGCGACGTGCTGTCGCTGATCGAGGATGTGCAGAAATCGGTCAATCTGGATGAAGCGGAAAAACTCGCGCGCAAGGTCAAGACCGGTAAAGGTTTTGATCTCGAGGATTTCAAGCAGCAGGTGGCGCAGATGCGCAAGATGGGCGGCATGAGTGCGTTGATGGACAAATTGCCCGCGCAACTGGCGCAGGCCGCCCAGGCCGCGCCACAGATGGAAGACAAGGCGATCCGGCGGCTGGAAGGCATCATCAATTCGATGACACCGCAGGAACGTGCCAAACCCGAGCTGCTCAAGGCTTCGCGCAAACGCCGCATCGCCACCGGCGCCGGTGTCAGCGTGCAGGAAGTCAACCGCCTGCTCGCCCAGTTCGAGCAGACCCAGAAAATGATGAAAATGGTCGCAAAGGGCGGCATGGCGAAAATGATGCGCAATATGAAGGGCATGTTTCCGGGCATGCGCTGAACACGCCCGCGCCCCGTTTTTCGGTTTCTTTTTCGTTTCCGGTTATTTCAGGCTGAATCCCTGGCGCCGGATGTAGGCACCGAAATCCGCGCGTTCCGGTTCGGCATACTGCCGCGCCTTGTCTTCCGACCAGCCATAAAACTCAGCAGTACCGAATGATTTGGTGCGGCGCTGTTTGCCGTAAGGGTGGTTGGCATGCCGGCGCTGATCGTAGGCATCCACCTGTACGCGCAGCGCGCTTTCGTCATAACAATTGGTGTGCACGGTGACCTCTGGCGACAATCGCGGGCTGATGTGGCCGGGCGTCGCCGGATAACCCACGCAGAGTCCTGCGATCGGAAACACCCCTTCCGGCAACTCCAGCTCGTGACTGGTGGCGTCGATGGCGTTGCGGATGGCGCTGATCGGGCAGGTACCGAGGCCCGCGGCTTCCGCGGCACGGATGAAATTCATCATCACGATGCCGGCATCGACCGCGGCATTCATGAAGTGATCAAGGTGTTCATTGGCAAACGGTTTGCCGCGCCAGTTGCCGATGTGGCGGATGCGGCGGTTGTTGCCGCAGAACACCAGGAACACCGGCGCATCAAGGATCCACGCCATGTCCGGGATCGCGGCGACGATGCGCTGGCGTTTGCCGGCATCCGTGATGTGGATGATGTCGGCCTGCTGCAGATCGCTTTTGGTCGGCGCCGACAACGCGCAGGCGAAGAGCAGGCGCAGCAGCGCCGGCGCCACCGGGTCCGGGCGGTAGCGGCGGATCGAGCGGTGGCTGGCGATATGTGCCAGTTCCGCCGCCCCTTGCTGACCCGGCGCGACAGTAAAATCGGCGCCAAAGCGGGTATGCAGGGCGGAACGGAGGGTGCTGACAGGATCTTTTTCTGCAGAATTCATGAAATATCTTTCAAAAACAATAGGTTAGTGTAATTTGGCAAATGCGGACCCTGAATCAGGGCAACGGTCGGTCACCGGTGACTTGGGTTGCGTCTGGCGCAAAAAGTAGCGTAAAATCCGGCCCTTTCGACTTCTTCGGTCGCTGGGAATACTCATGGTAGTCATTCGTTTAGCTCGTGGCGGCGCCAAAAAGCGTCCGTTCTTCAATTTCGTTGTTGCCGACTCGCGGTTTCCGCGCGACGGGCGCTTTATCGAGCGTCTGGGCTTCTACGACCCCAAGGCTCCGGAAGGACGTGAACGCCTGCGCATCAATCGCGAGCGCCTCGATTTCTGGAAGGGCAAGGGTGCGTTACTGTCGGACACCGTAACCCGGCTCGTCAAGCAGGCTGGTGAACAAAAAGCCGCCTGAGCGGCTGGTGACTGAGCGGTTGGTGACCATGGGGCGCATCATTGCGCCTTACGGCATCCAAGGCTGGATCAAGATTCAGCCCTTCACACAGCAACAGCGGGGTCTGCTTGACTATCCGCAGTGGCAGGTGGGACGGGAAAACGATTGGCAGTTGCGATCGGTGGAAGTGGCTAAAGTGCATGGCGCCACGGTTATTGCAAAACTGGAAGGCGTTGCCGACCGGGAGCAGGCTGCAGCACTGCAGGGCATGCGGATCGCAGTATCGCGCGATGATTTTCCAAAACCCGCGGCGGATGAATTTTACTGGGCCGACCTGGTCGGCCTGAAAGTGGTTAACGCAGCCGGTGTGACGCTGGGGAATGTGGCCCGCGTCTTTGAAACCGGAGCGAATGATGTGCTGGTGGTGGAGGATCAGGTGGCAAATGAGGGGGCAAATCAGCGTGAGCGTTTGCTGCCCTTCATCGCACCGGTGATCCGGCAGGTGGATATTGCCGGCGGCACGATCATCGTGGACTGGGATGCGGGCTACTGATGTTGCAGTTTGATGTGGTTACGCTGTTTCCGGCGATGTTTGATGCGGTGACCGAACTCGGTGTCACCGGGCGCGCCAGGGAACGCGGCTTGTACCAGTTTGTGGCGTGGAATCCGCGGGATTTTGCAGCCAACGTACACCGCACCGTGGATGACCGCCCTTATGGCGGCGGCCCGGGGATGGTGATGATGGCAGAACCGCTGGGCAAGGCGCTGCAGGCGGCCTGCCAGCGCCAGCAAAGCGCCAGCGTGGAACGGCCGCGGGTGGTGCACCTGACGCCGCAGGGCCGGTTGCTGGATCACGCCAGGGTGGTGGAACTGGCGCGGGAGCCGGGACTGGTGCTGCTGGCGGGGCGTTACGAAGGTGTCGATGAACGGTTGATTGAGCGGCAGGTTGTCGAGGAAATTTCGATCGGCGACTATGTATTGAGCGGCGGTGAACTGGCCGCAATGGTGTTGATGGACAGCGTGGTGCGGCAGTTGCCGGGAGCACTCGGTGATGCCGAGTCAGCGGTGCAGGAGTCGTTTGTCGACGGCCTGCTCGATTGCCCGCACTACACGCGCCCGGAAAATTATGCGGGTGTGGCGGTGCCGGCGGTGCTGATGTCCGGGAATCATGCGGCGATCACGCGCTGGCGGCTGAAGCAGTCGCTGGGACGGACCTGGCAGCGGCGGCCGGAGTTGCTGGAACGGCGGACGCTGACGAAAGAAGAACGGATGTTGCTCGATGAATATCGCAGCGAGCAGCAGGGCAGTACGGCGCACGTTAGTAAAACGGACGTCAGTGAGGATTAACAGTGGACGCCATAATGGCGGACGCATCAAGTTTTGAGGGAGCATGAACATGAACGTCATTCAGCAGCTGGAGCAGGAAGAAATCAACCGGCTGGGCCGCAAAGTGCCCGAGTTCGTTGCCGGTGACACGGTCATCGTCAGCGTCAACGTCGTCGAGGGCGAGCGCAAGCGCGTGCAGGCCTATGAAGGCGTGGTCATCGCCAAGCGCAACCGCGGCATCAATTCCGCGTTCATCGTGCGCAAGGTGTCGTCCGGTGAGGGTGTCGAGCGGACGTTCCAGACCTATTCGCCGGCGATTGCCAGCATCGAAGTCAAACGTCGCGGCGATGTCGGCCGCGCCAAGCTGTACTATCTGCGCGGCCTGTCAGGCAAGGCGGCGCGTATCAAGGAAAAGCTGACGGGCAATACGGTTGCCGTTGCTGAAGTCGCGGCGGAAGCTGCAGCCGAAACTGCGCCGGCTGAAAAATAACATCCGGTGTGTTCCCGAAAA
>CAMCYP010000042.1 GCA_945885345.1 Bordetella parapertussis
CGTGCGCACCCAGCGTGACGGTTTGTTCAATATCCGCAGTGCGCGAAGGCCCGGAAATAAAATTGACGGCACGCGGCAAAGCGCCCCGCTCGCGGCGCAGCAAGGCCCAGGCGTCTTCCATGCCGGTGACGATACGACTGCGTGGCACCGCTGCAATATGGGTTTCCGGCAACAGGCTGGCTGCTGGCGGTGTATCAGGCCCGGAACACATCATCAGCGTTCCGGTTTCCGCGATCGCGCAAAAAACACCGGTGATGCCGATCAGATCATCACCACGCGCGGCACGCGCTTCGACTGTCAGTCCTTGCGCTGACCAATCCAGCGCAGCAAACTCCGGCCAGCACACCGCCGCCGGCGCCAGATTCAAATCCCGCAGGTAACGCGCCACGGCCGCGGGAATGTCCGTAACCGCTTTGACTTCATCGATGGTTGTCGCCAGGTTCAGCGCACGATCGCGAAAGCGCGCTTCGACATCGGCATCAACCTGCGGCCGCGGTCCCTGCGGATGTGCGGCGATGTATTGCGCTACCGCGTCCCGTTCGTCGGCATGCACCGTAACCGCCCTGCCCTGAGCAGTGCGGATACGAGCGAGGATATTGGCGCGCGCAGACATTTTTTTCAGGATTGAGGATTTGGGATGGAGGATTGGGGGAGAGCCGTGAGGATGGCCAGTTCGTCATGCTTCACCAATGTGTCCTCAATCCTCAATCCTCATTCCTCACTCCTCATATTCCTCATTCCCCAATCCTCCATCCTCAGTCACCCCAGCGTCGGCATGTTGAAACCGCCGGAGAGGGTCTTGTCATCCGGCCAGCGCGTGGTGACCACCTTGCCGCGGGTATAGAAGCGCACGCCTTCGGGGCCATGCACATGCTGGTCGCCGAACAGCGAATTGCGCCAGCCGCCGAAGGAGTAATAGGCAATCGGCACCGGAATCGGCACATTGACGCCAACCATGCCGACTTCGATCTCGCGTTCGAAGCGCCGCGCAGCACCGCCGGAGCGGGTGAACACCGCCGTGCCATTGGCGTAGGGATTGGCATTGATCAATGCAATCGCCTCATCCAGCGACTTCACGCGCAGCACTACCAGCACCGGGCCGAAAATCTCGTCCCGGTAGATGCTCATGTCGGGTTTGACATGATCAAATAGCGAAGCACCGATGAAAAATCCTTCTTCATGGCCCGCGACCTTCACGCCGCGGCCATCGAGCACCAGCTTCGCGCCGGCCACCACGCCCTGATCGACATAGCTCGAAATCCTGTCGCGATGCACCCGGCTGATCACCGGCCCCATGTCGGCGTCTTTCTGCTGACCCGCGCTGATCTTGAGCTTGCCCGCGGCCGCTTTCAATTTTGCGACCAGTTGATCGGCGATTTCCTCGACCGCCACCACTGCGGAGATCGCCATGCAACGCTCGCCCGCCGAACCATAGGCCGCACCGATCAGTCCGTCCGCAGCAAAATCGAGGTCGGCATCGGCCAGTACCACCGCATGATTTTTCGCCCCGCCCAGCGCCTGCACCCGTTTTCCTTCCCTGGCGCAGGTTTCGTAAATATATTTCGCAATCGGCGTCGAACCGACGAACGATACCGCCTTCACCAGCGGGTGATGCAGCAAGGCATCCACCGCCTCCTTGTCGCCGTGCACGACATTGAGCACGCCGTCGGGCAGTCCGGCTTCGGTAAACAATTCGGCCATGCGCATCGACGCCGACGGCACTTTCTCCGAAGGCTTCAGCACAAAAGTATTACCGCAGGCGATCGCCACCGGGAACATCCACAGCGGCACCATCACCGGAAAATTGAAGGGCGTGATGCCCGTGCATACCCCCAGAGGCTGGCGCAGCGAGTGGGTATCAACACCGGTGCCGACATCTTCGCTCATCTCGCCCTTCAGCAAGTGCGGGATGCCCATTGCGAATTCGACCACCTCGATGCCGCGCTGCACGGAACCCATCGCGTCAGGCAGCGTCTTGCCGTGTTCCTCGCTGACCAGCCGCGCCAGTTCTTCGTGGTGCGCGACCAGCAGCTCGCGGAACTTCATCAGGATGCGCGCGCGGCGCAGCGGCGGTGTATCACGCCAGGCCGGGAATGCGCGCTGCGCCGAAGCCACCGCGACATCGATGTCCTGCGCATTGGCCAGCGGTACCTGGCGAATAACCTGACCGGTCGCCGGATTGGTCACGCCCGCGCTGCGGGTCGAAGTGGCGGGCTGCACCTTGCCATCGATCCACAAGGACACGGTGGCCAAGGTATTCATGTCTGCTGGTTTGTTCATGCTTTCTCCAAAACCCTAAAATCTTTTAGCCACAGAGGGCACAGAGTTCACAGAGAAAACCCTGAACAACCTCTTGTTTTGAATTCCTCTGTGCTCTCTGTGTCCTCTGTGGCTCAAGCCTTTGACTTTGCCTTGTACAATTCCCGGAACGTCCGCCCCTGCGGCGCCGGGAAATCGCGCCGGTCGGTCCAGCCGCCGCCGAAGGGCAGGCTGCGGATCATACCCTCCCGGTTCGCCATCGCTTTCAGCGCGCGCACCTTGAGTCGGGTCATCACGCCATACAGCGACGGCTGCTGCGCCAGCCAGCCCCACAAGCGAAGTGCTGCGACTTCATGCCACGGTTTCAGGCCCTGTTCGAACTGGCGCTCGCGCAGCTTGCGCAGCAGGTCGGGCAGCGGAATTTTTACCGGACAGGCAACGCTGCACTGGCCGCACAAGGTCGATGCATTAGGCAGGTCGCGGGCGTTCTCCAGGCCGATGTAGGTCGGGGTCAGGATCGCGCCCATCGGCCCCGGATAAACCCAGCCATAGGCATGACCACCGACGCTCTGGTACACCGGACAATGGTTCATGCATGCACCGCAGCGGATACAGCGCAGCATCTCCTGCAGGTCGCTGCCGATCAGTTTACTGCGGCCAGCATCGACGAGGATCACATGAAAATGTTCCGGTCCATCGAGGTCGCCGGCGCGGCGCGGACCGGTGGTCACTGAAATGTAATTGGTGATGCTCTGCCCGGTCCCGTGGCGCGGCAGCAGGCGCAGCAGCGTGGTCACATCCTCCAGCGTCGGCACCACTTTTTCGATGCCGGTGATCGCCACATGCACCTTGGGCAAGGTCGTCACCATGCGGCCATTGCCCTCGTTGGTGACAATCAGCGTCGAACCGGTTTCAGCGATGATGAAATTGGCACCGGACACGCCCATGTCCGCCGAGAGGAAATGCGGCCGCAGTTTTTCGCGCGCCTCGCGGCACAACGCCGGGATGTCGGTCAGCCGCGGCGCCTGGTGTTTTTCGGCAAACAGGTCCGACACCTCGTCGCGGGTCTTGTGCACCACCGGCGCGACGATGTGCGACGGCGGCTCCTTTGCGAGCTGCAGTATGTATTCACCAAGATCGGTCTCGACCACCTCGAGGCCGGCCGATTCGAGCGCATCGTTCAGTCCGCATTCTTCGGTCACCATCGATTTCGACTTGATGACTTTGCGCACACCGTGCTGCGCGGCGATTTCCTTGACGATACGGTTGACGTCCTCGTGGGTTTCCGCCCAGTGCACCACCGTGCCGCGCGCCTTCGCGTTCTGCTCGAAGGTGTCCAGCCAGACATCCAGGTTCGCCAGTGCCCGATCGCGAATGGCAGCCGCCGCGTCGCGGATGTCCTGGAAATTGTCCAGTTCGGCCACCCGGTCGGCACGGCCTTTGACAAAATTTCCCTGCAACTTCCTCAATGCACCTTGCAACCGGACATCGGCCAGCTTGGCCCCGGCACGCGCCTTGAAGTGCATGGAGGTAATTTGCATCCTAATAGTATATAGCGGCGTTGCCCCCCCTTTCTGGTACGCATTTTGCGAGAATACGGGCATGAAAATCATGCTCTACGACGACGACCCGGAACGCTCCCTGTTCCTGCGCATGACCCTGGAGCGGCTGGGCCACGAAATCGTCGCCGAGATCGACAATGCCGGAAAGCTGTACGAGGCCGTCCGCAACCTCTCACCGGATGCCATCATCATCGATACCGATTCGCCCAGCCGCGACACGCTGGAGCACCTGTGCCTGATCACCGAAAGCTGCCCCCGCCCGATCGTGATGTTCACCCAGGACGCCAAGCGCGAATCCATCCGCGAGGCGGTGCGCGCGGGGGTCACCGCTTACATCGTGGATGGCCTGGCGGCAGAACGCATCGAACCCATCATTGAAACAGCAGTCGCCCGCTTCGAGGCCTTCCAGTCGGTACAGGTTGAACTGGCGCAGACCCGCAACAAACTCTCTGAACGAAAACTGGTCGACCGCGCCAAGGGCATCCTGATGCAGGAAAAGAAGATTCCCGAAGACGAGGCCTACCGACTGCTGCGCAAACTGGCAATGGATCGCAACGCCACCATCGGATCGGTCTCCGAGCAGGTCATCACTTTCGCCAAGCTGCTGGGCTGACTTCACGCCCGGCTTCCCTGATTGTTGTGCGTCAATGGTGCGTCAACCCCGATTGATGCACTGCAATAGCGCACTTCACATAATCTTGGGGCTCGCAGTCCGTAATTAATATATTTATATAAAACAATAACTTATGATAATTCTCTGGTCATTTCACAGGATGGCACGCCGATTGCAATGACATAAAACGCAAGCTGGCCAACGGCGGTCGGTTTCATAACAAGGGTGTTGGGCATGCGCCATTTCCTGCGCGGCCTCAACACCCTTTTTTTATGGGCACGAACAGGGCCGGAACGTCGGAATGACATGACAACTTTTTATGAATTGTTAAACCACAAGGGATGACTACATGGACAGCAAATTCGGCCCCACCAATTCCTCACGACGCTCAATGATCAAAAGCGCTGCCGGCATCGCCGCCGCCAGTCTCATTCCCGGCGGTTTTGCAACCATGGCCCGAGCCCAGGCGAAACTTGAAACCACTTCGGCGAAGCTCGGCTTCATCGCACTGACCGACGCCGCCCCGCTGTTCGTCGCCGATGAAAAAGGCTTTTTCAAGAAACACGGCATGACCAACGTCGAAGTCCTGAAGCAGGCTTCCTGGGGTGCCACCCGCGACAACATCGTGCTGGGTTCGGAAAAAAACGGCATTGACGGCGCGCATATCCTGACCCCGATGCCGTACCTGATCAGCACGGGTGCGATGACCGCCAACAATGTGCCGACACCCATGTACATCCTGGCGCGACTGAACCTCGCCGGCCAGTGCATCTCGGTCTCGAACGAGTTTGCCAGCCTGAAAGTAGGCGTAGACACCAAAGCGTTCAAAACCGCCTTGATGGCCAAAAAGGCCAGCGGCAAACCCATCAATGCCGCAATGACTTTCCCCGGCGGCACCCACGACATGTGGATGCGTTACTGGCTGGCCGCCGGCGGCATCGACCCCAACAAGGACATCAACACCATCGTCGTCCCGCCACCACAGATGGTCGCCAACATGAAGGTCGGCACCATGGACACCTTCTGCGTCTGCGAACCCTGGAACCACCAGCTGATCAACCAGAAGATCGGCTACACCGCGATCACCACCGGCGAACTCTGGCACAACCATCCGGAGAAGGCCTTCGCCATGCGTTCGGCCTATGTCGACAAGAATCCGAACTCGACCATCGCTCTGATCAAGGCCGTCATGGAAGCGCAGATGTTCTGCGACGATCCGAAAAACGCCCTCGAGGTCGCGGAAATCTGCTCGCAGCGCAAGTGGATCAACGCACCGGTCGCGGACATTGCCGACCGCGTGCGCGGCGATTTCGACTACGGCACCGGCCGCGTGGTCAAAAACAGCCCGCAGAAGATGCGTTACTGGAACGATTTCGCCTCCTATCCGTACCAGAGCCATGACCTGTGGTTCCTCACCGAAAACATCCGCTGGGGTTACCTGCCGCAGAAAACCGACATGAATGCACTGGTCAAAAAGGTCAATCGCGAGGATCTGTGGCGCCAGGCGGCCAAAGAACTCGGCGTGCCGGCGGCGCAAATCCCGGCCTCGACCTCGCGCGGCATCGAGAAGTTTTTCGACGGCAAGGTCTTTGATCCGAAAAATCCGATGGCCTACCTGAACAGCCAGCCGATCAAGGCGCTGAAAGGCTGATCACGCCACGACCGATTGAATGCCAAACAGGAACCCGCCATGAATACTCCCGCCTCAGTACCGCTAGCAGCTGCCGTGTCCGGCTCTGCCGCTGAGCCGCCGTCCCGCAAGGCCGAAACTGCCAAGGATTTCGGGATCACCGCCGTCGCCGCCAACAGTACGCCTGCCGCAGTTCCGACTGCGGCGGCTGCCCCGGCGCCGACGGTCAAAGTCCCGTCCCGTGCGGTGGAAATCCTCAAGGATTACAGCGCAAAACTGCTGCCACCACTGATTACCGTGGCACTGCTGCTGGGCATCTGGCAACTGGTCTGCAGTCAGCCGGGAGCGACTCTGCCGCCGCCAAGCAAGGTGATCAGTGATACTGCCACGCTGATCACCGACCCGTTTTTCAACAACGGCGGCAACGACGTCGGCATGGCCTGGCAACTCCTCGCCAGCCTGAAACGGGTGCTCTACGGTTATTCGATCGCAGTGGTGGTGGGCATCTCGTTCGGCGTGCTGGTGGGCCAGTTCGCGTGGGCGATGCGCGGCCTGGATCCGATTTTCCAGGTCCTGCGCACCGTCCCGCCGCTGGCCTGGCTGCCAATTGCGCTGGCGGGCTTCCGCGACGGACATCCGTCGGCGATTTTCGTGATTTTCATCACCTCGGTGTGGCCGATCATCATCAATACCTCGATCGGCATTCGCAACATCCCCAACGACTACCGTAACGTGGCGCGGGTCCTGCAACTGAACGGGATCGAATATTTCTGGAAAATCATGATGCCCGCCGCGGCGCCCTACATTTTCTCCGGGCTGCGCATCGGTGTCGGCCTGTCCTGGCTGGCCATCGTCGCAGCAGAAATGCTGATCGGCGGCGTCGGCATCGGCTTCTTCATCTGGGATGCGTGGAACTCATCACGTATCAGCGACATCGTGCTGGCACTGATCTACGTCGGCATCGTCGGCTTCATCCTTGACCGGCTGGTGTCCTGGGTCGGGCGCTGGGTGGCCAGGGGCTCCAGTGTCAACTGATGAACATGCCACATCCAACTCCGCTTCCCTTACGAAAATCGACCAGGAAAAGAGCGCAGACCATGAGTCAATCATTTCTCGAAATGAGCCGGGTATCGATGGAATTCAAGACCAGGGGCCAAACCTTTCTGGCGCTCTCGGATATCGACCTCGTTGTGGAAAAAGGTGAATTCGTCTGCCTGATCGGTCATTCCGGCTGCGGCAAATCCACGCTGCTGAACATCATCGCCGGGCTGTACCGCTGCACCTCGGGTGGCGTACTGCTCGAGGGCCGCGAGGTCAATCACCCCGGCCCCGATCGCGCCGTCGTGTTCCAGAACCACTCCCTGCTGCCGTGGCTGACCGCCTACGAAAACATCGAGCTTGCTGTCAAGCGCACCTCCCAGGGCAGGCGCAGCAAAGGCGAAATGCGCGACTGGATCATGCACAACCTGAAGCTGGTGCAGATGGATCACGCGATGACCAAACGCCCCGACGAACTTTCCGGCGGCATGAAACAGCGCATCGGCATCGCGCGCGCACTGGCGATGGAACCCAAGGTCCTGCTGATGGACGAACCCTTCGGCGCGCTGGATGCACTGACCCGTGCGCGGCTGCAGGACGAGTTGATGCGCATCGTCGCGGATACCGGCAGTACCGTGGTGATGGTCACGCACGATGTCGACGAGGCCGTGCTTCTGGCCGACCGCGTAGTGATGATGACCAACGGTCCGGCTGCAACCATCGGCGAAATTCTCACCGTCGATCTGCCGCGCCCGCGCGAACGCCTGGCCATGGCCGGCAATCCGCAATACCTGGCCGCGCGCAAGGCGGTGCTCGAATTCCTCTATCAAAAGCAGTTGAAAGCAGCGTGATGCGGGCTAGCTGATTTTAAAAATAATGAATAAAAACAACAAATTACGATTGGTCTGCGTCGGCAACGGCATGGCCGGCATGCGCGCCCTGGAGGAGTTGCTGAAACTGGCACCGGATCTCTACGACATCACCGTGTTCGGCGCCGAGCCGCATCCGAATTACAACCGCATCCTGCTCTCGCCCGTACTCGCCGGCGAACAGACGCTGAACGAGATCATGCTCAACGATCTCGACTGGTACGCGCAACGCAACATCAGACTGCACCTCGGCAAAAAAATCACTGCGATTGATCGCATCAAACGCATCGTTCATGCCGAAGACGGTACCAATGCTGAATACGACCGCCTGCTGCTGGCGACCGGATCGAACCCCATCCTGCTGCCCATCCCCGGCATGACACTGCCGGGCGTGCTGACCTATCGCGACATCGCCGACACCGAAGGCATGATTGCCGCCACCGCACAGTACAAAAAAGCGGTGGTCATCGGCGGCGGCCTGCTCGGCCTCGAAGCCGCCAACGGCCTGAAGCTGCGCGGCATGGACGTCACCGTGGTGCATCTCGCCGAATGGCTGATGGAACGCCAGCTTGACCGCACTGCTTCCGGACTATTGCAGACTTCGCTGGAGAAAAAAGGCCTCCAGTTCCGCCTTGCCACCCAGACCGCGGAACTGGTCGCAGGGGAATCCGGTCGTGTCGCCGCAGTCCGTTTCAGGGACGGCAGCACCGTCTCCGCTGAACTGGTGGTGGTCGCCATCGGCATCCGCCCCAACATCGCAATCGCGGAACAAGCCGGCCTCTACTGCAACCGTGGCATCGTCGTCAGCGACACGATGCAAACTTATGATCCAAGAATCTACGCCGTCGGCGAATGTGCCAATCACCGCGGCATCGCCTACGGCCTGGTCGCTCCGCTGTTCGACATGGCAACAGTCTGCGCCAACCACCTCGCCGGGCACGGCATCGGCCGTTACACCGGCTCGATGATCTCAACCAAACTCAAAGTCACCGGCATCGAACTGTTCAGTGCCGGCGATTTTCAGGGCAGCGACGGCAGCGAAGACATCACACTCTCGGATCCGCTCCGCGGCATTTACAAAAAGCTGGTGATCAAAAATGACAAACTGATCGGCAGCGTGCTCTACGGCGACACCGCCGACGGCGCGTATTACTTCAGGCTGCTGTGTGAGGGCCGCAAGGTCAGTGACATCCGCGACCAGCTGATGTTCGGCGAATCCAGGCCGGGCAACGGTACCGCGGAACTGGCTATAGTCCATTGACGGGCCGGGTGCTGCCCCACCATGTCTGAAGTTCATTCCACCTGCTGCTACTGTGGTGTTGGTTGTGGGGTCATCATAGACCGCCGCGACGGCCGCATTACCGGCGTGCGCGGCGATCCGAAACATCCCGCCAACTTCGGCCGGCTGTGCGGCAAGGGTCAGACCCTGCACGAAACCGTCGGTGGCCACGGCCGTGCGCTGTTTCCCGAGCTGCGCCTCGATCGCAACGCACCGCGTGCCCGCGTGTCCTGGGATGCGGCGCTGGACCATGTCGCCGAGCAGTTTGCCGAGACCATCAAAAAACACGGCCCGGATTCTGTGGCCTTCTACATCTCGGGCCAGCTGCTGACCGAAGACTATTACACCTTCAACAAACTGGCCCGTGCGCTGGTCGGCACCAATAACGTCGACTCCAACTCGCGGCTGTGCATGTCTTCTGCCGTCGCCGGTTACAAGGCGACGCTGGGCGCCGACGCACCGCCGACCTGTTACGAGGACATCGATCACGCCGACTGCATCGTGATCGCCGGCTCGAACACGGCATGGGCGCATCCGGTGCTGTTCCGCCGCATCGAGGATGCAAAAGCCAAAAATCCGGATCTCAAAATCATCGTCATCGATCCGCGCCGCACCGCAACCGCAGAAATCGCCGACCTGCACCTCGCGATCCTGCCCGGGACCGATGTCGTGCTGTTCCACGGCATGCTCAATGCGCTGCTGTGGGAAAACCTGACCAATACCGCATACATCGAAGCCCATACCCAGGGTTATGACGCGCTGAAAACCCTGGTGCGCGAATATTCCCCGGACTTCGTCGCCGAGATCTGCGGCATCACCACTGACGAACTGCTGACCGCCGCGCGCTGGTTCGGCACTGCCCGCGCTGCACTGTCGCTGTACTGCATGGGACTCAACCAGTCCTCTTCCGGCGCCGACAAGAATACCGCGCTGATCAACCTGCACCTCGCCACCGGCCACATCGGCCGCCCCGGCGCGGGACCGTTTTCGCTGACCGGCCAGCCCAATGCGATGGGCGGCCGCGAAACCGGCACCATGGCCAATCTGCTGATCGGCCACCGTAACATCAATGATGCCGCTGATCGCGCCGAAGTCGCAAAGCTGTGGGACGTGCCGGCGATTCCGTCGCATCCCGGCAAAACTGCGGTTGAAATGTTTGAAGCCATCCGTCGCGGCGAGATCAAGGCGGTGTGGATTGCCTGTACCAACCCGGCGCAATCGCTCCCCGGACAGAATGCCGTGCGCGATGCGCTGATAAATGCCGAACTGGTGGTGCTGCAGGAAACCTATGCCGACACCGAAACCGCGCCATACGCCGATGTGCTGCTGCCGGCCGCGGGCTGGGGCGAAAAGGAAGGCACGGTAACCAATTCCGAACGGCGTATTTCGCGCGTGCGCGCCGCGGTAGCCGCGCCCGGCGAAGCGCGCCCCGACTGGCGCATCGTCTGCGATTTCGCAATGCTGCTCGAACGCAAGCTCTACGGCCGCGCCTCGGCACGCTTCGCCTTCGACAACCCGCGGCAGATTTTCAACGAATACCGCGAGATGACCCGCGGTCGCAACACCGACATCACCGGCCTCGGTTACGCCACGCTGGACGCCAAGGGGCCGCAGCAATGGCCTTACGCCCTGGGTGCGCGTCAGGGCAAGCAACGCCTGTATGAAAACGGTGTGTTTCCGATCACCGGCGGGCGCGCCAGTTTCGCCGCCGTGCCGTACAGCCCCGTCGCCGAAATGACCGATGCGCGCTTCCCGTTCCGGCTCAACACCGGCCGCCTGCGCGACCAGTGGCATGGCATGACCCGCAGTGGCCGCGTCGCGCGGCTGTGGGGTCACGCACCGGAACCGGCGGTCACGCTGAATCCGGCAGACCTCGCGCGGCGCGGATTGGTCGCCGGCGACATCGTGCGCCTCGAATCGCGGCGCGGCACATTGAATGTCATGGCCACCGCCGACCCCGGCATCGCGCCCGGCCAGGCCTTCCTGCCCATGCACTGGGGCAGTCGCTACCTGTCCGGCGCCGGCATCAATGCACTGACACTGCCGGTGATCGATCCGAAATCGTTCCAGCCTGAACTGAAGCATTGCGCGATCAAGGTCAGCAAGGCTTTGCTGCCTTGGCGGCTGATCGCCTTCGGCACGCCGCGCGACGGCGATGCACTGGCGCAACTGGCGCGGGTGCAGGCCTGGCTGCCGGAATTCGAATTCGCATCCTGCGCGCTGATGTCGGATGCCGGCGGTGTGCTGCTGCGCGCTGGAGCCAGCGCCGCGCCCGCTGCCGATGTCCTCGATGCCATCCATGCCCTGTTCGAACTCGACGGTGCGGACGTGCTGCGTTATGCCGATCCAAGCCGCGGCAATGCGCGCCGCGTCCGCGTCGATGGTGGACGCGTGGTTGCAGTCTGCCTGTCCGGCGACGGCAGCAGCGAATCCTGGCTGCGCGAATTCCATGCGCAGGGCCTGCCCGCTGCCGCGCTCGGCTCGCTGCTGCTGGCCCCTACCGCCACTGCGCCGGCCGGCGCAGCATCGCGCGGCCGCATCATCTGCAGCTGCCACGGCGTCGGCGAAACCGCCATCATCAATGCACTGCAGGGTGCCGCCGGGGATGCCACGGCCCGGCTCGGCTCGGCGCAGCAGCAATTGTTATGTGGCACGCAATGCGGCTCCTGCCTTCCCGAATTGCGCAAACTCGCTGCGGCTGCAGTCAGCGCCGCCTGACCGGGGACATCATGACCATGAACAAGACACATCTTCCCGGAAAAGTCTGGCTGGTCGGCGCCGGCCCCGGTGACCCCGAGCTGCTGACGCTGAAAG
The DNA here is from genome assembly GCA_945885345.1 of Bordetella parapertussis. Lineage (GTDB taxonomy): Bacteria > Pseudomonadota > Gammaproteobacteria > Burkholderiales > SG8-41. The sequence goes on from CAMCYP010000042.1 coordinate 12,065, forward strand.
CCGTGCGCGTAATGGCCAGCGCCGATGTCGTGCTGGTCGATGACCTGGTGGACAAACGCGTGCTGGTCCATGCGCGACCTGCTGCGCGCATCGTCGAGGTCGGCAAACGCGGTGGCTGCCGCTCGACTTCGCAGGCCTTTATCGAAAAACTGATGATTCGGCTGGCGCGCCGCGGCGCGAACGTCGTTCGCCTTAAAGGCGGCGATCCCTTTGTCTTCGGTCGCGGCGGCGAAGAAGCTGAAGCGCTGGCCCAGGCGCAGATCCCCTTCGAAGTCGTCAACGGCATTACCGCCGGCATCGCCGTACCGGCAGCGATCGGCATTCCCGTCACGCATCGTGAACTGGCGCATGGCGTCACCTTCATCACCGGGCATGCCCGCGACGGCGCAGAACCTGACTGGGCCGCGCTGCGCGCCGGCGGCACCACACTCGTGATCTACATGGGCATGCGGCGCGTCGCCACCATCGTCCAAGGCATGCTGGCCGCGGGTTATCCGGCAGACCTGCCGGCCTGCGCGATCCAGAACGGCACCCTCGAAACCCAGGCCACGGTCGTGTCCACGCTCGCCGCTTTGCCGCGGAGCATTGCGGATGCCGGCCTCGGCAGTCCGGGCATGCTGGTCATCGGCGACGTCGTAAGGCTGGCCCATGTCACCGCAATTTCATCCCGGCAACAAGCTGCCTGAGTTCACCCATGAAAACACAAAAAATCATCGTCATCGGCAACGGCATGGTCGGTCAGCGCTTTCTGGAGCAGCTGACCAGCCGCATGGCCAGTGACGCCATCGACGTCACGGTGTTCTGCGAGGAACCGCGCGCCGCCTACGACCGCGTGCAACTGACCAGCTTTTTCGCCGGCAAGTCGGCGCTGGATTTGAGCGTGGTGCCGGAGCGTTTCTTTGAAGAAAAGGCCATCACACTGCGGCTGAACGACCCGGTGATTGCGATCGACCGTGAGAAAAAAACGGTGCGCTCCGCCCGCTATCGCGAAGTGCCTTACGACAAGCTGGTGCTCGCCACCGGCTCCTATCCCTTTGTGCCGCCGATTCCCGGGCACAACCGGCGCGGCTGTTATGTCTACCGCTCGATTGAAGATCTGGAAGTGATCCGTGCCGCTGCGAAAAAAGCACGCATCGGCACTGTCGTCGGCGGCGGGCTGCTCGGCCTCGAAGCCGCCAAGGCTTTGAAGGATCTCGGGCTCGAAACCCACGTCGTCGAATTCGCGCCGCGGCTGATGGCGGTGCAGCTCGACGAAGCCGCAGGCCGGCTGCTGCAACGAAAAATTGAAGCGATGGGCGTGACCGTGCACACCGCGAAAAGCACCAAGGAGATCGTCAACGGCGAAGGACATGCCCACCGCATGGTGTTTGCCGACGGCTCCGCACTGGAAACCGACATCATCGTGTATTCGGCCGGCATCCGCCCCCACGACGCACTGGCACGTGCAGCCAAAATTGCTGTCGGTGAACGCGGCGGCATCGCCATCGACGAGTACTGCCGCAGCTCCGACCCGGATATTTATGCCGTCGGCGAATGCGCGCTGTGGAACGGTCGCATTTTCGGATTGGTGGCCCCCGGCTACCAGATGGCCGAAGTCGCTGCGCGCCATGTCGCAGGTGAAGAAGGCCCCCGCTTCGCGGGTGCCGACATGAGCACCAAGCTCAAACTCATGGGCATCGATGTCGCTTCGCTCGGCGACGCGCTCGACAAAACGCCCGGCGCGCTTAACTATCTGTATACCGATCCCATTCAGGGCATCTACAAAAAACTGACAGTCTCGGCTGACGGCAGGCAGTTGCTGGGTGCAATCCTTGTCGGCGACGCCAGCGAGTACAACGGCCTGCTGCAGATGATGCTGAACGCGATTCCGCTGCCCGAACATCCCGAAGACCTGATCCTGCCGGCGCGTGAGGGCGGCGCCAAGGGGCTGGGCATGGACATGCTACCGGCCAGCGCATTGATCTGCTCCTGCAACAACGTCAGCAAGGCCGGCCTCTGCGATGCAGTGGCCGCAGGCTGCACCACCGTCGGCGCACTGAAGACCACGACCAAGGCCGGCAGCACCTGCGGCGGCTGCGCGCCGATGGTCAAACAGATCCTCGACGCTGAGCTGCGCAAGCAGGGCATTGAGGTTAAAAACCATTTGTGTGAACACTTCGCCCATACCCGCCAGGAACTGTTCCACCTGACGCGCATCGACGGCATCAAAACCTTCGACGAGCTGATCGCAAAACACGGCCAAGGCCGCGGCTGCGACATCTGCAAGCCGGCCATCGCCTCGATCCTCGCCTCATGCTGGAACGAATACGTCCTCAAACCCAAACACGCCCCCCTGCAGGACACCAACGACCGCTTCCTCGCCAACCTGCAAAAGGACGGCACTTACTCCATCGTGCCGCGCGTGCCCGGCGGCGAAATCACGCCGGAAAAACTGATCGTGCTCGGCGCAGTGGCCAAAAAATACCAGCTCTATACCAAGATCACCGGCGGCCAGCGCATCGACCTCTTCGGCGCGCGGGTCGAGCAACTGCCGCTGATCTGGCGCGAGCTGGTCGATGCCGGCTTCGAATCCGGCCACGCCTACGGCAAGGCACTACGCACCGTGAAATCCTGCGTCGGCAGCACCTGGTGCCGTTACGGTGTGCAGGATTCGGTGGGCATGGCCATCAAGCTCGAGAACCGCTACCGCGGCCTGCGCTCGCCGCACAAACTGAAAATGGGCGTATCGGGCTGCACCCGGGAGTGTGCAGAAGCGCAAGGCAAGGACGTCGGCATCATCGCCACCGAAAAAGGCTGGAACCTCTACATCTGCGGCAACGGCGGCATCAAGCCACGCCACGCCGACCTGCTCGCCACCGGCATCGATGACGCCACGCTGGTGAAATACATCGACCGCTTCCTGATGTTCTATATCCGCACGGGAGACCGCCTGCAGCGCACCTCGACCTGGCTCGATAACCTCGAAGGGGGAGTCGACTACGTGAAACAGGTGGTCTGCGAAGACTCGCTGGGCATAGCCGCCGAACTCGAAGCCGACATGCAGAAACTCGTCGACACCTACGAGTGCGAATGGAAAAAAGCCATCAACGATCCCGAATCGCTGAAACGCTTCAGCCATTTCGTCAACAGCGACCAGCCCGACCGCAACGTGGTGTTTGTCGCCGAACGCGGGCAGATCCGGCCGGCGCACCTCGATGAAAAAGAAGTGGAAGAGGCGGCGGCTGTATGACCGCGCGACCTAACATCGACATGAGCCTGAAAAACTGGACTGCGGTCTGCGCCCTGGACGACATCACGCCCAACTCCGGCGTCTGCGCACTGATCGACGGACAACAGGTAGCGGTGTTCCGCAGCGATGACGACCGCATTTACGCACTGTCCAACCACGATCCTTTCTCTAAGGCCAACGTACTGTCGCGCGGCATCGTCGGCGACATCAAGGGCGAACTGGTGGTGGCCTCGCCCGTCTACAAGCAGCACTTCAGCCTTGCCACCGGGGTCTGCATCGAAGACGTGGCGGTGAAAGTCGCCGTGTTCCCGGCACGCGTCGAAAACGGCATGGTGCAGGTCGAAGCCTGATGAACGCCCCCGAAAGCCGCCCGCCCTTTCCGCCGTTCACCCGTGAAACGGCGATGCAGAAAGTCCGCAAGGCCGAAGACGGCTGGAACTCGCGCGACCCGGTGGCAGTATCGCTGGCCTATACGCCGGACACCATCTGGCGCAACCGCGCCGAATTTCCGGTCGGCCGCGCCGCCGTGGTGGAATTCCTGACCCGCAAATGGGCGAGGGAACTCGAATACCGCCTGATCAAGGAACTATGGGCCTTCACCGAAAACCGCATCGCCGTGCGTTTCGCCTATGAATGGCACGATGACTCCGGCCAGTGGTATCGCTCTTATGGCAACGAGAACTGGGAATTCGCGCCCAACGGCCTGATGCACCGGCGCTACGCCAGCATCAACGACCTGCAGATCAAGGCCGCGGACCGCAAATACCTCTGGCCACAGGGGCGGCGGCCGGACGATCACCCGGGACTCTCGGACCTGGGTTTATAAAATCTCCTCTCCCCGCCTGCGGGGAGAGGGTTAGGGTGAGGGGCTTCGCTGAGGTAATGCATGCCCAATCTCCTAAACCCATGCCATTATTGGCGCATGGACCACAAACAACTCACCGGCTACATCAAGGAAATCGGCCGCGGCAAAAACGCCGCCCGTGACCTGTCGCGTGAAGACGCCAAAGCCCTCTTCACCGCCATCCTCAACGACGACATACCGCCGCTGCAACTCGGCGCGATCCTGATCGCCCTGCGCATCAAGGGCGAGTCGCTGGAAGAACTCGCCGGATTCCTCGACGCCTGCGAAGCCTCCTATCCGCACCTCAAAGCCCCCACCGACACCGTGCCGCTGGTCATCCCCAGCTACAACGGCGCACGGCAACTGCCCAATCTGACGCCGCTGCTCGCTTCACTGGTCGCCCGCGAAGGGATTCCGGTGCTGGTGCACGGCGTGCCCGATGATCCGGGCCGCGTCACCACGATAGAAGTATTCAAGGCGATGGGTATCGAGCCTGCACACTCCATCACCGAAGCCGAAGAACAACTCGCCTCCCGCAAACTGGCCGTCATCAGCATCGACACGCTGGCACCACCACTGGCCCGCGTGCTGAAACTGCGCCGCGACATCGGCCTGCGCAGTTCCGGTCATACGTTGGTCAAAATGCTGCAGCCCTTTACCACCCAGGCCGTGCGCTTGGTCAGCGTCACGCATCCGGAATATCTGGATCGGATGCGGGCGTTTTTTACCCAATACGCCAGCCATGCCTTGCTCCTGCGTGGGGCTGAAGGTGAAGCAGTCGCACACCCGCGGCGGGAGCCGGTGATTGAATGGCTGGATGGGAAAACTGCGGAAGTGTGGCGGGCTGCTGCTGAGGAAAATCCGGAATTGCCGGATGGGCGGGATGCTGCGGTGACGGCGGCGTGGATCAAGGATGCACTTGCCGGCAAGCGTCCGATTCCAGCGGCGATCACGCACCAAATCCATTGTTCAGTTCGAGCCCGGCTCGAGGAGGAAGGATGTACGAAATAACTGCGACCGATTTAATCCTTAGCCTCTTAGTTACGTGGTGCATTGGTCTGGCGCCTCCACTTTTTGTCCGATTTCTATTGCTCAAAGGACCAATGAATAAAGGGCCAGCAATTGGAGTCTGTATTTTCTTATGGTTTATTAATATCGTGCTGTTCACTGCACTTGGAAGTCAAAGTAAGTCTCACGGCGCGCTTATTCTGGTGGCCCTAGCTTCTTACTGGATTCTTCGCAAAGCGCTAACCGTAAAGGAATTGGCGAGTCCCTCTAAAGATGGGGTAATTTTGGATAAGGCGCCAAGTTGGTGGAGCGCAAGGAGTAAGTTATTTCGTATGTGGATTTTCGGGTCTATAACTTGGTCAACCGCCATCTTGTTATTTGTTATTGGCTCTGAGCCATACGGCTCCCGCATAGATGATGACGAAAGTTTTCAAATGCTTTTTATTATGTTTGTTCCTCCGTTGTTTGTAGGGGCTGCAACCTATGGATATAACCGCTGGATCAAATAATGATGCGAGACGAGCTTATCATTTGATTTTCATATCCTTCAAGGGTCGGACAAACGCAATACTCTGATTCTCAACGATTCCAAGCTATCAACCGGTGATTCTTGGACCTTGGCGCCACTTTTTTAGTGGCAATTCCGGCGCCCTAAGAGAGATTGCTAGGGGCGCAAATCTCATCAGCCCGCAGCCGCCACATCAGGTCTGCGAACCATGCTAAATTGCTTTCGATCTTCGGAGGCCCTAATGAGCATTTCCGCAAAAACTCTCGGTATCGACAAGCTCGATATAGACGACCGCATCGCGCTGGTCGAGGAAATCTGGGCGACGATCTGCGCTGATCCCAAGACTTTCCCCCTGTCCTCCGAGCAACGCGCCGAACTGGATCGGCGCATCATCGACGATGACGCCTGTCCGGACGATGTCGTTCCATGGGACGAAATTAATGCAGCCACGCGCGAGCTCCTGTCGCGATGAGCAAGCGTAGCCCTTATGAAACGCAATGAAATACGGGATTAATCACCTGTAATCCGCTGCGCTCCTTACCGGCTACGTCAGGGAATCAGCCAATCGCCCTTCTGCCAACCGTACCAGAGCAGAGTTTCATACAATACCGCCTCGCGCCCCAAAATCACCGGAGCTACAACAGCAAGCGTAGGGTGCAATAAGCGCAGCGCATTGCACCGGATGAAAACTCATGCGGCGCAATGCCCGTTGGTTATTGCGCCCTACGCTTTGGATAGTTCCAGCTAACGGGATGTTTTCCCGTCAGAACATTTGCCACACGCGACATCCGTATCTTACGTTTCCCACACCGGGGCAGAGTTTCATAAAATAGCGACGCACCCACAATCACCGAGGTTCCACAAGATGATCATCGATTCACAAGTCCACGCCTACGAAGCCAACACCCCGAAACGACCCTGGCTGACCAAACCGAACTGGCCCGCCAGCGCCACCGGCGACGAGATGGTCGCGGCCTTTGACAAGCTGGGCATCGACGGCGCGATTTTCATTTCCTCGTTTTCGATGTACGGCTACGACGCGAGTTATGCGGTGGAAGTGCAGAAGGCACACCCCGGACGCTTCGGCATCGTCAAACCGGTGGATCCTGATCGCCCCGATGTCGAAGACGTCATCGCCGACTGGAAAAAAACACCGGGTACGGTGGGCATCCGCGTGATCCTGAAAAAAGACGGCGGACGCGACCCCGATGACCCGAAGCTGGACCGCATCCTGCGCGCTGCCGTGCGCCATGATTTCCCGGTGAACATCCTGTGCTGGGGCAACCTCGACGCCGGCACAACACTGATCGACCGCCACCCCGAGACGCGATTCATCATCGACCATCTGGGCATCATGCAACCCCATGATCCGTCCGCTCTGGTGGCACAACCCTGGGCTGATCTGCCCAAGGTGCTGGAACTGGCGAAGCGCCCGAACCTGGTGATCAAGGTCAGTGGCGCCTGCACGCTGTCGCAGAAGCCCTATCCCTTCCCCGACATCTGGGATCCGCTGGCGCGTGTGTTCGATGCCTGGGGATTCGAGCGCTGCCTGTGGGGGACAGACTGGACACGGGCCTTTGCCGTCGTCAATTACGAACAAGCGATCGAACCGTTCCGATTAACAGACAGGATCAGTGACAGCGAGCGTGCAATGCTGATGGGCGGCGCCTGCGCCAAGGCCTATCGCTGGATGCCAAAAGCGAAGTAGCCACCAAGGCGCGCAACAAAAGTAACGGGGACGCGATCCCCGCAATCCAAGCGGAAGGAGGCACCCTTCCCCCAGGAGATTTCTTTAAGCCCGCGCTGCTTGCGGGATACAAGCTTCATTTACCCTGCAGCGCTTCCCTTAAATCCAACGCTTGCGCCTTCGTACTCCCGCGCACTCGAAGCCTTGGAACTGCCCGCCATTATTCAATAGCGGTTCCGGGCGTCCGGCATGTGTAATAAGTACAAGCATTGCGCTTTGATCACAGTCCATACAGCGCAACATCCGCCTATTGCTGCGCATCAAACACGCTTTAAAATTGCCGCTTGATTATCGTGCAAAACAATTAACTCAGGAAAAACAGTGTTATAAAAATTGTAATTTATGCAATTCAGCACTGTGAAATATGACAAATTAATAAATGGAACTTATGCCTCCCATAAAAGACCAATCACAGAAGAATCATCGCAAAAGACCATAAGCATAAAAAGTCTGCGCGTAAATAAATCAGCGCCGGGGTTTTATTTCGTGTTCTACATACGGAGAGTAAACATGACTGCCATTCTCGCCCCCGGAAATCAAAGTCCCAGGCAAAACCATCTGCTTGCTGCACTGGATACTGCAGTCTATGAGCGGCTGTTGCCGGATCTTGAGCTTGTACCCCTGCCCCAGGGCAAAATCATTTACGAAGCAGGCGCAAAAAGGGGGCACGTATATTTCCCCACGACCGGCATCATTTCCAAACACTTCGTCATGGAAGACGGGGCGTCGACCGTATTCGCGGTTGTCGGTAACGAGGGCCTGCTCGGCGTTGCACTGTTCATGGGCGGAGAAACCGCGCCGTGCCGGGCCGTGGTGCAAAGTGCCGGATACGCATACCGGCTGGAATCATCGGCACTGAAAGAGGAACTCAGGCAAGGTAGCAGACTGCAGCAGTTGGCCTTGCTTTACACGCAGTCGCTGATCACGCAGATGGCGCAGACCGCCGTATGTAACCGCCATCACTCGCTGCTGGCACAGGTTTGCCGATGGCTGCTGCAGAGCCTGGATCGACTGCCCACAAACCAGTTGATCATGACGCAGGAATTGATCGCCAACAATCTCGGCGTGCGCCGCGAGAGCGTGACCGCAGCAGCCACACGCCTGCAACAGACGGGGTTGATTGAATATTGCCGCGGCAAAATCACCGTTCTTGATCGCGGAGCCTTGGAAAAACAGGCCTGCGAGTGCTACGTGGTCATGAAGAATGAGTTCGAACGCTTGCTGATGCCGGAGCCGAAACACACTTCCCATCACCGATTGCAGCAAACGCAGGGTGGGCGGCATGCCCACCCTGCATCAATCACTTGCTCCCCGTCTTTTCCGCCAGCACCTCCGCCACATGCAGCACCTGCGTCGTCGCATCACCGCGCCGGCGCAGCCGTCCTTCGATATTGAGCATGCAGCCCAGGTCACCCAGTACCACGGCATCGGCACCGCTGGCAATGATGTTCTCGCATTTGCGTTCGGCGATATGCGCAGAGATGTCGCCGAACTTGATCGCGAAGGTGCCGCCGAATCCGCAGCACTGTTCGCATTCATTCATCTCGCGCAGTTCCACGCCCTCGACCTGCGCCAGCAACGCACGCGGTTGCTGTTTGATGCCGAGTTCGCGCAGCCCAGAGCAGGAATCATGGTAAGTTATTGATTTTATTGATGATTTAGACGGTCGTTTGTAACGCATGATATTCACCAGAAAATCGGTGAGTTCATAAGTACGCTGCGCCAGCGTTCGTAGCGCAGCGCGCTCCGCTTCCGGCACATCGTTCAGCAAATCAGGATAGTGCGTGCGCATCATGCCGGCGCAGGAACCGGAAGGCACCACCACATATTCGCAATCAGCGAATTCCTGCACGGCCTTGCGCGCCAGCGCGACCGCTGAGGCGCGGTCGCCGGAGTTGTAACCGGGCTGGCCGCAACAGGTCTGGGTTACCGGCACGATGACTTCGCAACCGGCGGCCTCAAGCAATTGCAATGCCGCGAAGCCGATGCGCGGGCGCATGAGGTCAACGAGGCATGTCACAAACAGTCCGACCCGCATCATCAACCTCCCCCGGTTAGGCAGCCCGCATTATCGCGGAAAAATCTCAGGCCATGCCGATCGGTTCCGCCAACGGGTCGCTGATCACGCCCGGCCGCGCACGCATCAGCGCCTCCATGTCCTTGCGCACATGGGCGTAGCCGGGATCGTCGAACAGGTTCTGCATCTCGCCCGGATCGTTGCGCAGGTCATACAGCTCGCCTGCACCGGATTCGAGTTCGAAGGTGCATTTGTATTGCTTGGTACGTACCGTGCGCAGCTTGAGCCACAAGCCGCAGCGCGAAGGATGTACATGCCATTCGCTGTAAGCGGCATCGCGGGTTTCGGCTTTGCCGGCGAGCAGCGGCGCGAGACTGCGACTCTGGATGCCGGTGGGCCTGGTGACGCCGGCCGCGTCGTAAAACGTCGCCGCCAGATCGAGCGTGGAAACCGGCTCGCTGATCACCTGCCCGCGCGCAACGCCGGGACCGCGCGCCACCAGCGTGACCCGCATCAGGTCTTCGTAGGGCGTCGGGCCTTTCAGGTACAGGCCGTGGTTGCCGAGCATGTCGCCGTGATCCGTGGTGTAGATCACCAGCGTGTCCTCGGCGATGCCGGCATCCTGCAGTGCGCCCATGATGCGACCGACGTTGTGGTCGACCAGCGAAATCATGCCGTAATAGTTCGCCGTCATTTCCGCGAGCTGTGCATCCGTCTGGTCCGGCACGCGCGACCCTTGCGCACGGAACTTGAGCATCTCCGGATCCTTCAGCTGCGGCGTGTTCTCCAGCGAAGCCTTGTGCCACCACGGCCGCCGTTCGAGATCGCGGACGCGGTGTTTGGGCAAGGTGACGCTTTTCGGGTCATACATCAGGCTCCACGGTTCCGGGCAATCAAAGGGATGATGCGGATCCGGGAACGATACCCAGGCACAGAACGGCGCTGCATCCGCCCCGCGTTTGCTGAGCCAGTCGATGGTGCGATCACCGATCCAGCTGCTGTTGTGCCAGGCCACCGGCAGCGCCGAGGCCCAGGTCTGCGCAGCACCCGTGCCGGGCCGCGCATCCTGCGCCCACAGCTTCACCGCTTCTTCGTTCTCGCCGCGCTCAAGGAACCAGCGTTCGTAATGGCCGACCGGCGGCCGCTCCACCGGCCGCGTGCGGTGCATATGGCCAAGCCCGCACAGCTCGACATGCTGGAAACCCATGTACGGGCCGCGCCAGTCTGCGCCGTATTGCGCCTGACTCTTGTTGCACTCCGGGGTACCGGTTGCGGCAAAGGTCGACTTGGTCGAAAAATGCGCCTTGCCGATGAACGCGGTCTGGTAACCGGCGCGGGCGAGTGTTCCGGCAAAACCCTTGCCGCCGACTTCCGGTTTCAGGTCGACGCCGTTGTCCCACACGCCGTGGGTCAGCGGCAGCATGCCGGTGAGGATCGACGCGCGCGAGGGCTGACACACCAGGTTGGGTGTGATGTTCGCTGCGAAACGCGTGCCGGCGCGGGCCAGTGCGTCAATGTGCGGCGTACGGATATCCCGATTCTCGAAACCGTTGCAATCGGCGCGCTGCTGGTCGGAGGTGATCAGCAGGATGTTCGGGCGCTTCTTCGCCTGTGCGTTCATGGTTTGGTGCCAATGGCAGCCCAGATGCCGCGGAAGGTCTCGGCTTCCTGGTCGAGGAATTTGTTCAGTTTGGCGCCGGTCATGAAATTCGATTTCCAGAAATTGCGTTCCAGATCCTTCTGCCATTGATCGGACGTAGTGGCGACCTGCAAGGCTTTTTCCCAGTATGCGATGTGCTCCGGGCGCATGCCCTTCGGTCCCAGTACACCGCGCCAGTTGGTGAATTCGGCGTTGATGCCCTGTTCCTTGATCGTCGGCACATTGGCCAGCGATCCCCACAGGCGCTGCGGCGCGATAATGCCGATGCCGCGGATGCGGCCGGCGGCAATGAACGGCGGTGCATTGACCGCGGTGCCGCTGACAATGTCGATTTCGCCACCGAGCATTGCGGTGATCGCCTCGCCCGCCGAGCGATACGGCACCCAGCGTCCCTTGGCGACATCGGCACCCAGCGCTTTCATGGCCACCGCAGCGGCGGTGTGCGAACCGGCGCCAAGTCCGGGACCAAAACCGATGGCCAGCGCCGCGGGATCCTTAAGCAGTCGCTGCCGCACATCCGCCATGGTCTTGATCGGCGAGTCGGCGCGCACCAGCAGAATGAAATAGTCATCGAACAGCAAGGCCAGCGGCGTCACGTCGCGATGGCCGATGCTGTGCGCGCCCATCACCGGATTGGACACGAGGTTGGTGGTGCCGATGGCGATGGCGTGGCCGTCGGCGCCGCGATCGTTGAGATAACTCCACGCGATACCGTTACCGGCACCCGGCTTGTTGACCACAATGACCGGAACCTTGACCACGCTTCTGTCATCCCACACCCGCTGCAGTACGCGCGCCGTCAGGTCGAGGCTGCCGCTGGGTGCCGATCCGACGATGAAAGCCACCGGCCGTGTCGGTTGCCACTGCGCCGCCTGCGCGGATATCGCACAGCCCGCCAGCACAAGGCCGCAACACAGGGCAACACGCGCCCGCACACCATCCATTGTCTGCAAAATTTGCATCTTGAATCTCCCCTCTGATGAAAAAACGAGCACGCTTTTTTCTTTTCCGCTTCGGTTTACTTGAACACGCCCTTGTCCTGCTCGATACCGGGATCCTGATTACACCATGCGCCACGGCCGCAGGTAGGACAGCCGGTCGCTGGTCTGCACGATCAGGTGCTTGACCACCTTGTCGCGGACGATGTGCAGCGTGATGTCGCGGCCGGCACCGCCACTGGACCACAGGCTTTCGTAGAACTCGCTTTGACTGCCGATGGAATCGCCGCCGATACCGAGGATGATGTCGCCGCGTTTCAGGCCGGACTGTTCGGCCGGCGAATCGGGCAACACGCGTGTGACTACCAGATGGCCGTCAACCTGCTCCGAATTCAAACCCAGCCAGGGTCGCGGCGTGCCACTACGCCGCCCCTCGCGCACCAGGTCATCGAGCACATCTTTCAGCAGGTTGATCGGCACGAACATGTTGCCGGGAAACGCAACGCCTCCGTCGATCGCATCGCTGACCCATAACGAGGCGATGCCGACCAACCGGCCGCGGCCGTCGAACAGCGCGGCGCCGCTGTGTTCATAACGCGGTGGCGCGGTAAACAAAGCATCATCGATCATGTATTCCCACCAGCCGATGAAGCGGCGCCGCGACACCAGCGCCGCACCGGTCACGCCCCCGGCGTCGGCATGGCCGGCGACGACGAGACTTTGCAATTCGCCGAGATTGCTGGAGTCGCCGAGTTCCACCGGTGCACAGGGCGGCGGCGGTGACGCGCGCAACAAACCGAAACCGGTGGCATGGTCAAAGCCGACCACGCTCGCCGGATAAATCCGATTGTCGCTGGTCATCACCAGCACCGAGGCGGCCTCCAGCACCAGATAACCGATGGTGAGGATCAGACCGTTGTCATCGATGACGATGCCGGTGCCCTCGCGCTCGGCGCCCAGCGTGTCTGCGGTGCGCGCGCCATCCACCGCGCGGATGGAAAGCTTCACCACCGCGTCCAGCGGCGGCGTGATCGGATGCGGAATGCTGTTAGTGGCACGCCACGCCGCGACGGACGCGGCAAACAGGGAAGCAGTCATACTTTATCCGGTGTTGCTGTGCCGCTATCTGATTTTGACATGCCTATATAACGCACGTCGGTGATTTCGATTTCCTCGACGCCACCCGGCGTCACCAGCTTGAAGCTGTCACCCGTGCGGCGTTTCAGCAGTGCCCTGGCGATCGGCGAAATCCAGCTGACATGTCCACGTGCGGTATCGACCTCGTCGACGCCGACGATGGTCACCGTATGTTCCTCACCGCTGCCGTCGATGTAATCGACGGTGGCGCCGAAAAAGATCTGGTCGGTCTCACCGCGCGTCGCCGGATCCACCACTTCCGGTTTATCCAGCCGTTTGTTCAGGTAATGGATGCGGCGGTCGATTTCGCGCAGGCGTTTTTTGCCGTACAGATAATCGCCGTTTTCGGAACGGTCGCCGTTCGACGCCGCCCACGACACCACTTTCACCAGTTCCGGGCGCTCCACGTCGAGCAGGTGCAGCAGTTCGCGCTTTAACCGGGCATAGCCCTCCGGTGTCATGTAATTCGGGGCTGGAGCGACAGGCGGTGGCGGCAGGGAAGTTTTAATCATGGGAACAGCGAGTTTAGCGAAATCAGCGCTGCCCGGCAGGCTTGCCAGCCTTATTTCATAATGTAAAATCCCGTTGACCCGTCTTTTACCCCCACCCCACCAACCCACCGCCCGCACAAAATCCCCGTGGCCGCAAAAACCGCCAAGCCGTCCATCCAGGTCATCGAGCGCATGATGCATTTGCTCGACATCCTGTCGCAGCACACGGTGCCGGCCACACTGAAGCAACTGGCGACGGCGACCAAGCTGCATCCTTCCACCGCGCACCGCATTCTCGGCGTGATGGTCGACAACCGGCTGGTAGATCGCATCGAGCCCGGCATGTACCGGCTGGGCATCCGCCTGGTCGAACTCGGCAGTCTGGTGAAATCGCGGATCAGCGTGCGCCAGGAAGCACTGCCGCACATGCATGAACTGCATCAAGCGCTGGGCGAAACCGTGAACCTGTCGGTGCGCCGCGATGATGAAGTGGTCTATATCGAACGCACCTCCGAAGGCAACACCATGATGCGCGTGGTGCAGATCATCGGCGCCCACGCGCCGCTGCACATCACCGCAGTGGGCAAGATTTTCCTCGCTGCCGATACGCCGCAGCGTGTGGCTGAATACGTCGTGCGCAGCGGCCTGCCTCGTTTCACCGACAACACGCTGACCGATGCCAAAAAGCTCTCGGCCGAGCTTGAAGAAATCCGCCGGCGGCAATATGCCTACGACAACGAAGAAGCCGAGCGCGGCGTGTGCTGCGTCGGCGCCGGCATCCACAACGACGAAGGCCAGATCGTCGCCGGCCTCTCGGTCTCGGCACCGACCGAACGTTTCCGCAAGACCTGGGCGGAAGCGGTGCACCAAGCCGCGGAACGCATCTCGCGCGCCATGGGCTATCAGTCCTCTAAAGCGTGATTAAGTAATTAGGTGATTAGGTAACGCGTCAACGCCAATCACCTAATCACCTCGTCACTTAGTCACTTAGTCACCAGATGTACAACCGTAAAGTCGTTTTCCTCGACCTCGAAACCACGGGTGCCAGTGCTGGTCAGGATCGCATCACCGAAGTCGGCCTGATCGAAGTGGACGACGGCTATTTCGTCCGCGAATGGTCAACGCTGGTCAATCCCGGCATCCCTATCCCGCCGCTGATCCAGTCGCTGACCGGCATCAACGATGCGATGGTGGCCACAGCACCGTATTTCGAAGACATCGCGGATGAACTGCAAGACGCCATCGCCGGCCGCATGCTGATCGCACACAACGCGCGTTTTGATTACGGTTTCCTCGAACAGGAATTCAAGCGCATCGACCAGGATTTCTCCGCACCGGTGCTGTGCACCGTCAGGCTGTCACGCAAGCTGTTTCCGCAACACAACCGGCACAACCTCGACACGCTGATCGGCCGCCACGACATCGAATGCGATGCCCGTCATCGCGCGCTGGGCGATGCCCGGGTGCTGTGGCAACTGGCGCAACAGTGGCGCATTGATCCCGGTGAAGCCACAGTGCTGGAAGCCATGGCCAAGCTGCTGAAAACGCCGACCACTGCTGCCGGGCCTGCGGCATAATAATTACCGTACCACCAATAATTGCCGTACCACCAATAAACAGTCCGGAGGAGGACATCATGAGCAAGCATCCGCTGCACACTGTAGCCGCACTGCTGATTGCGCTGTGCCCGTTCGCAGTCGCTGCACAGCAATATCCGACCAAGGCCGTGCGCTTCATCATCCCGTTCCCGCCGGGCGGTCCGACCGACATCATGGGCCGCATCGCGGCCGACATCCTGTCCAAGGCCACCGGCCAGCAGTTCATCGCTGACAACCGCGGCGGCGCCGGCGGCAACATCGGCGCCGATCTGTGCGCGAAGGCGCCCGCCGACGGCTACACCATCTGCATGATCACCGCGGCGCAGGGCGTGTCGCCGGCAATCTACAAAAAAATGACCTACGACCCCGTGAAGGATCTGGCGACGGTGACGCTGATGGCCAACCTGCCCAGCCTGCTCACCGTGCACCCGGCACTGCCGGCAAAAAATGTGAAGGAACTGCTGGCGATCGCGAAGGCCAAGCCCAACGCGCTGACTTACGCCTCCACCGGTAATGGCAGCAGCCCGCACATGCTGATGGAAATGTTCAAGTTTTATACTGGCGCGAAGATGGTGCATGTGCCGTACAAGGGCCAGGCCCAGGCCGTCATTGACCAGATCTCCGGCCAGGTGCAACTCGCCTTCAACACCGCCATTGGTGTCATGCCGCATGTCGGCAGCGGCCGGTTACGCGCAATCGCAGTCTCGTCGAAGGACCGCTTCCCGCCGATGCCCGACCTGCAGACCGTGGAAGAAGGCGGCGTCAAGGGCTTCGATGGCGGTTCATGGCAGGGCGTGGGAGCCCCCGCAGGCACGCCGCCGGAGATCATCCGCCGGCTCAACACCATCCTCGTCACGGAACTGAAGACACCGGCAATGCGCGAACAGATGATCAAGCGCGGCGCACTGGTATCGGCCAATACGCCCGAGGAATTTTCAGCTTACCTGAAGGGCGAAATCGCCAAGTGGACCAAGATTGCCAGGGCCGCCAACATCAGCGTTGATTAAGCCGTGATGAAGACCCCGTCTCCCGAGCAGCAGGCACGCATCGACCTTGCCTGCGCCCTGCGCAGTGCATCGCGCATGGGGCTCGGTGAAGGCATCTGCAATCACTTCAGCGCCGAAGTGCCCGGCCGCGCCGGGCA
>CAMCYP010000043.1 GCA_945885345.1 Bordetella parapertussis
CACCGACAACAAAATTGTCCAACGTCGGCATCGGCGGTGCTGCCAGTTCCAGCGCGAGCTGCTTCATCTCCGGTCCATGACGTGTAACGCTGCCGCGAACACGGGCGCCGGCCATTGCCGGAAGTGCTGCGGTTTGCGGCCCTGAGTATGCATTTAAGATAAAATCTGCATCAATTAGACACGTTGGTTGGACGCATCCATAGGATGCATTGCCGAGCGCACATTTTAGCAGGGCACCGATTGCCGGCCCCTGAAAACACTGCCCCCTCATCACGTTCCACTTATTCCGTCCCACTTTCCCCGTCCCACTTCCCCAGACCCAGCTTCCCGTTCACCGCGAGGACCCTCTTGAAACGCAAAACCCCAACACGCAAGGCGCTGACTTACCGCGATGCCGGTGTCGACATCGATGCCGGCGACGCCCTCGTCGACCGCATCAAGCCGCACGCAAAACGTACCCTGCGTCCGGGCGTGATGGCCGGTATCGGCGGCTTCGGCGCATTGTTCGCCATGCCGCGCGGTTATCGCGAACCGGTACTGGTCTCAGGCACCGACGGCGTCGGCACCAAGCTCAAGCTGGCCTTCGAATGGCGGCGCCACGACACCATCGGCATCGACCTCGTCGCGATGAGCGTCAATGACATCCTGACGCTGGGTGCCGAACCGCTGTTTTTCCTCGACTATTACGCCTGCGGCAAACTCGACGTTGATTCCGCCGCCGACGTGGTCAAGGGCATCGCCGCCGGCTGCGAGATGGCCGGCTGCGCGCTGATCGGCGGTGAAACCGCGGAAATGCCCGGCATGTATCCGGCGGGCGAATACGACCTCGCCGGCTTTGCCGTCGGCGTAGTGGAGAAAAAACGCATCATCAACGGCCGCAGCATCCGTCCCGGCGACGTGATCCTCGGCCTCGCCAGCAACGGCGCGCATTCCAACGGTTATTCGCTGATCCGCAAAATCATCGCGCAGCGCGGCATCAAATTGTCGGCAAAAATCGGCGGTCGTGCGTTAAAAGACCTGATCCTGGCGCCGACACGGATTTATGTGAAACCGCTGCTGAAACTGATGAAACAATTACCGGTCAAAGGATTGGCACACATCACCGGCGGCGGACTGCTGGACAATGTGCCGCGCGTGCTCGGCAGCAGGCTGACCGCCGAAATCAGCCGTGATGCCTGGCCGCTGCCGCCGCTGTTCCGCTGGCTGCAGCAGCAGGGCAATGTTGCCGATGACGAAATGCACCGCGTGTTCAACTGCGGCATCGGCATGGTGGTGGTGGTGGCAGAGAAAGACGCCGTCCGTGCGCAGGCACTGCTCAAACGCGCTGGTGAACGGGTCTGGCGCATCGGCAGCATACGCCGGCGCCGCGGCAGCGAAGCGCAAACCGTCGTCATTTAGAACACAGAAACAGCACACAAAAAAGGACTGGCCCTGAAACGCATCGCGATACTGATTTCCGGGCGCGGCAGCAACATGGAAGCCCTGCTGGCCGCAGGGCTGCCGGCGCAGATCTGCGTGGTCATCAGCAATGATCCGGCGGCCAAGGGGCTGGATACCGCGCAGCGCCACGGCGTGGCCACGGCCGTGGTCAACCATCGTGATTACGCGCAACGCGCCGATTTCGATGCCGCACTGGCGCAGGCCATCGACGCCGCCAGGCCTGATCTCGTGGTGCTGGCCGGCTTCATGCGCGTGCTGACCGAAGATTTCGTCCACCGTTATTACGGCCGCATGATCAACATCCATCCTTCACTGCTGCCGGCGTTTCCCGGCCTGCACACCCACCGCCAGGCGCTGGCCGCGGGCGTGCGCGTGCACGGCTGCACGGTGCATTTCGTCACGCCGCAACTTGACCACGGCCCGATCATCATCCAGGCCGCGGTGGCGGTGTTGCCCGGCGACGATGAAGACACGCTGGCGAAACGGGTGCTCACGGAAGAACACCGCATTTATCCGCAGGCCGTGCGCTGGCTGTGCGAAGACCGCGTCAAACTGGCTACAGACGGGAAAGTCAGCATCATCGGCGCAGACTCCGCCGCAGCTGCACTGCTCTCCCCTGCGATCGATGCTTAAGACATTCATCACCCTGCTGCTCAGCACCGCACTGCCGGCTGTGGCCGCGGCCACGCCGCCGCAGGCAGTGCAGGCACAGTACGACCTGTCGATGAACGGCGCGCCGATCGCGGTCATGCAGGAAACGTTCGAGATCAGCAACGGCAGCTATCAGGCCGTCAGTGAAACAAAGGCCATCGGCGTATTCGCGCTGGTGCAGCGTCGCCCGGGACGCGTCACCAGCAACGGCGAGGTCGGCAGCGACGGCCTGCGCCCGAAACTCTTTGACGGCACACGCGGCACCGGTGATGCGCGGCGCGTGCACGCGGAGTTCGACTGGCCCGCGGGCACGCTGACGATATCGCACGACGGCCGCACTGAAACTGCAATACTGCCCTCCGGTGCGCAGGACCGGCTTTCGGTGATGTACCAGTTCCTGTTTCTGGATCCGGCAAAACTCAAGGGCCTGGAATTCGCGATGACCAACGGCCGCAAGCTCGACCAGTACCGCTACGCCATCGGTCCCGACACCGCGATCGATACGCCCTTGGGCCGCATGGCGGTGATTCATCTGGTCAA
This sequence comes from Bordetella parapertussis, assembly GCA_945885345.1. Taxonomy (GTDB): domain Bacteria; phylum Pseudomonadota; class Gammaproteobacteria; order Burkholderiales; family SG8-41. The sequence continues at coordinate 2,632 of CAMCYP010000043.1, forward strand.
ACAACACAGCGCCAGCGAAACCGCGACCGAAATCTGGCTGGCGCGCGAACATCGACTGATGCCGGTCAAGATGCGCATCGTTGAAGACGACGGCAAGCGTTACGAGCAGGTCATCTCCCGCCTGGAAATCCGGTGAAGCGCGGCCCTGCGATGCGTTTGCTTGCTGCCGCGGCATTGTCCGTGGCAGCACACGCCGCATTGCTCAGCGGTTCCTGGCTGACAATGCCGGATCCGGCACCTGAACTGCCGCCGCTGAACGTGCGACTGGAGCCGCTGACACCGGCGCCTGCACCACGTGCTGCCACGCCGCAACGCAAACCACAGCAGCCGCGCATCGCTGCCGTGCCGCGCACGACAGTGCAGCCTGAAGTCGTGATGCCTGCAGTGCCGGAGTCAGCGCCGGTGGCAGAAGCGGCAGAACCCGCGCCGGAACCTGTAGTCGTCGCCAGCGCAGCACCCACCGTGTTCCAGGCCCCGGAAACGCCGCCACTGCCGAGTTTTCCGCGCAAGGGCCGCATCACTTATCTGTTGACCATGGGTCCCGACCAGACTCCAGTCGGCCGCACGGTGCAGACCTGGGAATTTGAAGGTGCGCAGTACACGCTGGGCAGCCAGTCGGAGAGTACCGGACTGATCGAACTGTTCCGGCCGACCCGCTATTACTATCTGAGCAAGGGCACCGTATCCGACCGAGGATTGCGACCGGAACGATTTGTCGCCAGCGTCAAACGCGGCAGCCGCAGCGAGGAATCGCTGGCAGTGTTCAACTGGAAAGAAGGCCAGGTGCATTTGGGCCGCATGCCGCAGCAGGACACGGTGGCATTACCCGCCGGCAGCCAGGACATTATCAGCTTCATGTATCAACTGGCACTGCTGCCACCGGCACCCGGGCGCATCAGCATGCCGTTCACCCGCGGCCGGCAGCTCGAAACGACCAGCTTTGACGTGCTGCCTGAAGAAACCATCGACACGCCGCTGGGGCGCCTGCGCGCAGTGCCGGTGATACAGACCCGTGAAAGCGGCCGTGAAAGCCTGGCCGTTTGGCTGGCAACGGAATACCGCAACCTGCCGATCCGCATCCGTTTCTATAACCGCGACGGCGAGCTGTCAGGCGAACAGCTGGTCAACGCCATTCAAGTCAGCGAGCAATGAAGACTGCAATCAAAACCGCCATCCCCGAATCAGCTGCACGCGTACCCAACGATCTGCGCCTCGCCGACGCCGCGCATGCCCTGTCGCGCGTGCTGACCTTCACCTATCCGGCCGATGCCGTGCTGGGCCGTTATTTCCGCGAACGCCATACACTCGGCCAGCAGGACCGTGCCTTCGTCGCCGAGGCCGTGTTCGGTGTGTTGCGGCGGAAGGAACTGTTCGACCATGTCGCGCCGCAGGCCACGCCGCGGCAGCTGGTGCTGCTGTGGCTGGCGCGCATCGCCGGTTTCAGCAGCCGCGAACTGACCCCCTTGTGCAAGGCTGACGAAATCCAGTGGCTCAACGCCACGCGCGCACAGTCGTCCGCCCTGCCGCTCAGCGTCGAAGCCGACCTGCCGCAATGGATCGTCGAACGCCTGCTGCTGCAGCACGATGACGATTTCATCCGCAAACTCGGCCGGGCGCTGCAGGATCCGGCACCGCTGGATTTGCGGGTCAATACCATTCGCAGCAACCGCGATGCGGTGCTTGCAGGGCTCAATGCCGGCGGCATCGAAGCGGTGGCCATGCCCTTTTCGCCGATCGGCATCCGCGTCAAGGGCAAACCGTCGATCAACCGCAATCCGCTGTTCACCAGCGGCGCCATCGAGGTGCAGGACGAGGGCAGCCAGGTGCTGGGCTACCTGCTGGCACCGCGGCGCAGCGACCTCGTCGTCGATTTCTGTGCCGGCGCCGGTGGCAAGACGCTGATGCTGGGCGCGATGATGCATTCGCAGGGCCGGCTCTATGCCTTCGACGTTTCGCAGAAACGGCTCGACAACCTGAAGCCGCGGCTGAAACGCTCGGGCCTGTCCAACCTGCACCCGCTGGTGATCGCACACGAAAACGACACCAAGGTAAAACGTCTGGCCGGCAAAATCGACCGCGTGCTGGTCGATGCACCGTGCAGCGGGCTCGGCACACTGCGCCGCAATCCTGACCTGAAATACCGCCAGTCGCCGCAATCCGTCGATGAACTGGTCGTCAAACAAACCGCGATCCTCAACTCGGCAGCGCGCCTGGTCAAACCCGGCGGACGCCTGGTCTACGCGACCTGCAGCCTGCTCGCGGCAGAAAACCAGGACATCATCCGTGCCTTCCTCGATGCACACCCCGAATTCAAGGCACTTGATTGCGGTGAACTGCTGCGCCGCCAGGACATCGACCTCGACTGCGGAGAACAGCTCCAGTTGTGGACCCACATCCACAACACTGACGGTTTTTTCGCCGCAGCCCTGGAACGCACTGCAGGCTGAGTTTGACGAACCACACGCGATGCTAGAATTTCCCTGCGTTTACGCTACTCACCGGCTCATTCATGTCCTCATCCGCTGAATTCCACGGCATCCTGCTCGATCTCTGGGAAGACCTGCAGACCGTAAAAATCCTCTGGCAGGTGGGTGTACTTGTGGTCTGCGTCGCCATCGGCTGGCTGTTGTCACGCCGCTATAACCGGCGGGTGTTCGGTCACGTGGCAACCGACGCCACGCAGGCGCTCAGCATCGGCGGCATGCAGCGGCTGCTGTTCCCGCTGTCGACGCTGGTGCTGGTGCTGATCAGCAAGTCCGTCCTGCGTTACTGGCAAAGCACCCACCTGCTCAATGTCGCCGCGGCACTGCTGCTGGCGATGGCGGTGATCCGCATCTCCATCTACGTGATGCGCCACACCTTTGCCCCCAGCCCGTGGCTGCGCGCATCGGAGCGCTGGATCAGCTGGCTGGCCTGGATCGGCGTCGCCACTTACCTGACGGGCCTGTGGCCATTCGTCCGCGATGCACTGCTGGACATCGACTTCAGTGTTGGCAAACAGAAATTCTCCCTGCTGCTGGTGCTGCAGGGCACGCTTTCGATCATCGCCACGCTGCTGATCGCGCTGTGGCTGGGACGCCTCGCCGAAACCCGCCTGATGGCTGCCACCAGCCTGCAGGCCAACCTGCGCGTGATGCTCTCCAAGCTGGCACAGGTGCTGCTGCTGCTGGCGGCCTTTCTGATCGCACTGCCGGCAGTGGGTGTCGACCTCACCGTGCTCTCGGTATTCGGCGGCATGCTTGGTGTCGGCATCGGTTTTGGCCTGCAGAAAATCGCTGCCAACTACATCAGCGGCTTCATCATCCTGATGGATCGCTCGGTCAGCCTCGGTGACGTGGTCACCATCGGCGAACACAGCGGCACGCTGACCCAAATGACGGCGCGGTATGTTGTAGTGCGCGGTCTGGGTGGTCTGGAAGCACTGATCCCCAACGAAACGATCATTACGTCCACGGTGGTCAACCATTCGTTCAGCGACCGCAACATCCGCGTCGCCCTGCCGGTCCAGGTCGCCTATGCAACCGATCTCGACGCAGCACGGAAAATCATGGCCGATGTCGCAACAAAACACCCGCGGGTGCTGAAGGTTCCGGAACCGGGCGTGCTGATCACGGCTTTTGCCGACAGCGGCATCAACCTTGAACTGGGCGTGTGGGTCAATGATCCTGATCAGGGGCTTGCCGGCTTGCGTTCGGACCTATATGCAGAAATCTGGCGCGCTTTCCGCGAGCACAGCATCGAAATCCCCTTTCCCCAACGCGAAGTGCGGGTCATCGGCGAAATAAAAACAATGCCGGGAAAACAGTAATTTTTGAATAAAAACAATTGCTTACTGTAAAAACCTTGTTGGTTCCCGGCATATTTCCGGCCACAGGGTATCCCAGACTATTGTTCTTCAGTACACTCCCCCCGATATAGTTGTTGTACCTATAAAAGCGAGACTTGAAGAATGTATACAGGGATTCTGGATTTGCCTTGGTGGGGCTACGTGGTTTACACGCTGGTCGCCACCCACATCACCATTGCTGCGGTCACCATTTACCTGCACCGGCATTCGGCACACCGTGCCCTTGACCTGCATCCGATCGTGTCGCATTTTTTCCGCTTCTGGCTGTGGCTGACCACCGGCATGCTGACCAAGCACTGGACAGCGATCCACCGCAAACACCACGCCAAGTGTGAAACCGTGGACGATCCGCACAGCCCGCAGATATTCGGCATTCGCAAGGTGCTGCTGCAAGGCGCCGAACTCTACCGCCAGGAAGGCCGCAACAAGGACACGCTTGAACGTTATGGCTACGGCACGCCCGATGACTGGCTGGAGCGCAATATCTACAACCACGACCGTTACGGCATCGCCATCTTGCTGATCACCAACGTGATCCTGCTCGGGCCGATCGGCATCACCATCTTTGCGGTGCAGATGCTGTGGATTCCATTCCTGGCTGCCGGCGTCATCAACGGCATCGGTCATTACTGGGGTTACCGCAACTTCCAGCCCGAGGATGCCAGCAGGAACATCATGCCCTGGGGTATTCTGGTCGGCGGTGAAGAACTGCACAACAACCATCATGCCTATGCGACCTCGGCAAAACTGTCGAACCGCTGGTACGAGTTCGACATCGGCTGGCTGTATATCCGTATCCTCGAAACCTTCGGACTGGCCCGCGTCAAGAAAGTCGCTCCGAAGCTGGTCATCGACAGTTCCAAGACCAACTGCGACCTCGCCACACTGCAGGCAGTGGTCACCCATCGTTATGAAGTGGTATCGAAATACGCCGCTTCGTTGCGCACCACCTGCGCCCAGGAGCTGCAATCGATCAAAGGCAAGGCCGCCGGCGTCGATACCGGCAAGCTGAAACGCTGGCTGCACATCGACAAGACCGCGTTGCCTGCCGCCGAGCTGGAGCAACGCGAAGCGACCATCAAGCAAAGTAAAGTACTTGCCACCGTTTACACCATGCGCGATGACCTGGCGCAGCTGTGGCAGCGCTCCACGGCATCCAAGGAACAACTGGTGAAACAGCTTGAAGACTGGTGCCACCGCGCCGAGAACAGCGGTATCGACCCCCTCAAACAGTTCTCGCGGCGACTGCGCAGCTACGCTTAATTAATTAAACAGCAGCCATAAAAAAACCCGCCAATGGCGGGTTTTTTTATTGCCACTTTCGCAGCTTATTTGATCTTGGCTTCCTTGCAGGCCTGTTTACTGCGCGTGGCCGCTTTTCTTGATTGGACGTTTTGCAGACAACAAAAAACCCGCTTTCAGCGGGTTTTTTGTTGTCCGCTTGCGCGGTTTATTTGATCTTGGCTTCTTTATAGGCTACGTGCTTGCGCGCGACGGGATCGAATTTCTTGATCTCCATTTTCTCGGTCATCGTGCGCTTGTTCTTGGTGGTCGTATAGAAATGGCCGGTGCCGGCGGTGGATTCGAGTTTGATTTTCTCACGCATGATTATTTGTCCTGTACTTGATGCTTAGATGTTCATGCCCTGCTCGCGCAGATCGGCGAGCACGACATCGATACCCTTGCTGTCGATGGTGCGCAGACCGGCGCTCGATACGCGCAGGCTGACCCAGCGGTTTTCGCTTTCCACCCAGAACCGGCGCTTGTGCAGGTTGGGCAGGAAACGCCGTTTCGTTTTGTTGTTGGCATGGGAAACATTGTTTCCGACCATCGGCTTTTTGCCGGTGACGTCGCAGACCCGAGACATGGCAGTGCTCCGCAAATTCAGAAAAGGCCGGATCATACACTGGAACCCCACCCCGCCTCAACCTATACCGGCAACCAGGAACAAGGGCTCTAAAAACAGTTAATTCAATAAAAACAATTACTTATATCAAGCCGCGCTCGGCAAACGACAACGCCCCGTCGCCCGCGACCACAAAATGATCGAGTACGCGCACATCCACCATGGCCAGCGCCTGCTTCAGCGCCACCGTCAGCGCCTCATCGGCGCGGCTGGGTTCCGCGACGCCAGAGGGGTGGTTATGCGCAAATATCACTGCAGCAGCGTTGAAATGCAGTGCGCGTTTGACCACTTCACGCGGATACACGCTGGTCTGCGTCAGCGTGCCGCGAAACAGTTCTTCACAGGCCGTCACGCGATGCTGGGCGTCAAGGAACACCACGACAAACACTTCATGCGGCCGGCCATGCAACATCAACCGCAGGTAGTCGCGTACCGCTCCGGGGGCTGACAACGCGGCACCGGCGTCGAGTTTTTCGCGCAGTGTACGCCGTGCGATCTCCAGCGCCGCCTGCAACTGCGCGTATTTGGCCGGACCCAGGCCCGGCTCGGCGCAAAAGGATTCGTTGGCGGCCCCGGCCAGCGCCGACAGCGAGCCGAAACGGGTTAATTGGTCACGTGCCAGTTCCACCGCGCTTTTACCCTTTACGCCGGTGCGCAGGAAAATTGCCACCAGTTCGGCATCCGACAGGCTCTGCGGCCCCTTGGCCAGCAGCTTTTCGCGGGGGCGGTCATCCAGCGGCCAGTCGGTAATTGCCATGTCGGGTAGCTCCTGGTGGGTAAGTAAAGAACGCGCCGGCGGGCCCTTGGTTTACCCGTCCCTGAATTTGCAGTTACACTTGCCATCCCCTGCGCTAGGTGCCTGATATGCAAAGTAAAAGTGAACGTAAAAAGGTCCTGCTCGGCCTGACCGGCGGTGTCGCCGCGTACAAGGCAGCCGAACTCGTGCGCCGGCTGGGCGACCACGGCATCGAAGTGCATGTGGTGATGACCAAAGCCGCCTGCGGTTTCATCACGCCGGCAACGCTGCAGGCGCTGTCCGGCCATCCGGTCTACACCGACATGTGGGACGGACGCATCGCCAACGGCATGCCCCATATCGAACTGTCGCGCGACAAGCAGGCCATCGTGGTCGCGCCGGCCACAGCGGATTTCCTTGCCAAGGCCGCGCTGGGCCTCGCTGATGATCTGCTGTCGACGCTGTGCCTCGCCCGCGACTGTCCGCTGATCGTAGCACCCGCGATGAATCGCCAGATGTGGGAACACCCGGCAACGAAGCGCAATGTCGCACAGCTGAAACGCGACGGCGTCATCGTGCTCGGCCCGGACAGCGGCGACCAGGCCTGCGGCGAAACCGGCATGGGCCGCATGCTTGAAGCCGATGAACTCGCCGAAGCCATCAGCGGATTCCTTGAACCGAAAACACTGTCCGGCAAACGCGTGCTGATGACCGCGGGCCCGACCTTTGAACCGATCGATGCGGTACGCGGCATCACCAACCGCAGCTCGGGAAAAATGGGTTACGCACTGGCGCGTGCAGCGATTGCCGCCGGCGCCGAGGTCACACTGGTGTCGGGTCCGGTCAGTCTTGCAGCCCCGGTCGGCGCCAGCATGGAACGTGTGCAGACCGCTGCGGAAATGTTTGAGGCGGTGAAAAAACACGCGGCGAGGGCTGACATTTTCATCGGCGTCGCCGCCGTCGCCGATTACCGCGTCAGCGCACCGCGCAAACACAAAATCAAAAAGTCCGGTGACAAAGGGCTGACGCTGGACTTCGTGCCCAACCCCGATATCCTCGCCTGGGTTGCGTCACGACCCAAGCCGCCGTTCTGTGTCGGCTTCGCCGCAGAAAGCCGCAACCTCGACACCTATGCTGACGAAAAACGCCGTCGCAAAAAAGTGAAGCTGATGATCGCCAACCTCGCGCAGACCGCGATCGGCGCCGACGATAACGAAGTGTCCCTGCTCGACGATGCCGGCACCCATCGTTTGTCCCGCGCACCGAAAACCGTAGTCGCACGGCAGATCATTGAACACATTACTGCACTGTGCAGCGCCAAATCCCGTCAATCCAGGTAACACTGTGACGGGTCTCCCGTTCACCGCCACCATGAAATCCATAGACGTCAAAATCCTCGACGCGCGATTGCGCGGGCAGTTGCCGCAGTACGCCACCCCCGGATCCGCCGGCCTTGACCTGCGCGCCTGCCTCGATGCGCCGCTGACGCTGCAGCCGGGCCAGACCACGCTGATTCCTGCCGGCCTGGCCATCCATATCGCCGACCCCGGCCTCGCCGCGATCATCCTGCCGCGCTCCGGCCTCGGCCACAAACACGGCATTGTGCTCGGCAACCTGGTCGGCCTGATCGATTCGGATTACCAGGGGCAGCTGTTCGTCTCGACCTGGAACCGTGGCAATACCGCGTTCACCATCAATCCGCTGGAACGCCTGGCGCAACTGGTGGTCGTACCCGTCGTGCAAGTCGCTTTCAACATCGTTGATGATTTCACAGCCTCCGACCGCGGCGCCGGCGGTTTCGGCAGCACAGGCAAGGGCTGACATGGTACAGACCGCAGGCCTGGTGCTGTTCGCGCACGGCGCACGCGATCCGGAATGGGCTGAACCCTTCCGCGCCATTGCCACCCGCGTCGCCGAAAACCGCAAGGATCTCGCGGTCAAACTCGCCTTCCTCGAACTGCAACCGCCCTCGCTGGCCGACGCCATCACCGAACTGGCCGCCGCCGGCCACACCACCATCCACATCGCGCCGCTGTTCATGGCACAGGGTGGTCACCTGAAAAAAGATGTGCCGGTACTGCTTGCCGAAATCGGCAAGCAGCAACCGGCGCTGACCATCGAATTGCTGCCGGCCATCGGTGACGTGCCCGGCCTGCGCGATGCCATTGCCGGCTGGCTGGCCGGCGCCATCCCCGGAACCCCCGCATGAAACGCCTGCTGCCGTTGATCTTCGTATTGTGTTTTACGCAGGCCATCGCGCAGACCGCGATGCCGCAGATGGAACTGACCATCCATAAACACGTACTGACCGCTGAAGTTGCCAGCAATGAAGCCGATCGCATGCAGGGCCTGATGCACCGGCGCATGCTGCCGGAGAATCGCGGCATGCTGTTCGTGTTCCCGAATGTCGCTTACCACGGCATGTGGATGATGAACACCTACGTTCCGCTGTCGGTGGCTTTCATCAACGAAGCCGGCGCCATTATCAACATCGAGGACATGCAGCCGCAAACCCGTGACGCACACAACGCCGCAGGCCCGGCACGTTATGCCCTGGAAATGAACCTCGGCTGGTTCCGCAAGCGCGGCATCAAACCGGGTATGAAAATCGAAGGACTCGAAAAAGCGCCGCCGCCGCGCTGAACGCCGGTCGCCAAAACAAAAAGCCCGGACATGCCGGGCTTTTTTGTTTTGGCCGATTCGGGCTTAAGCGAAGTTTTTCGCCGCGAAATCCCAGTTGGCGAGGCTGTTGAGGAAAGTCTCGACGAACTTCGGCCGCGCATTGCGGTAATCGATGTAATAGGCATGCTCCCAGACGTCGATGGTCAGCAAGGCCTTGTCGGCTGTGGTAAGCACCGTGGCGGCATTGGACGTGTTGACGAGATCCACGCTGCCGTCGGCCTTTTTCACCAGCCAGGTCCAGCCGGAGCCGAAATTGCCCACCGCGCTTTTGCTGAACGCTTCCTTGAAGGCGTCAAAGCTGCCCCATTTTTTATCGATGGCTGCGGCCAGCGCGCCCGCAGGTTTGCCGCCACCGGCCGGCTTCATGCTGTGCCAGAAAAAGGTGTGGTTCCAGACTTGGGCCGCGTTGTTGAACACGCCGCCGGAGGATTTTTTGATGATGTCTTCGAGGGATGCGTTCTCGAACTCGGTGCCCTTGATCAGACCGTTGAGGTTGGTGACATAGGCCTGATGGTGCTTGCCGTAATGGAATTCAAAAGTCTCTTTCGAGATGTGCGGTGCCAGCGCGTCCATTGCGTACGGGAGTTTCGGCAGTTCGTGTTGCATGTGCTTTCCTTTGCTTGTGGCGGAAAAACGTTAATGATACGGGACGACGTCTCTCAGGCCAACCCGCCCCGAACAAAACCGCTGAACAAAAGAAAAACGCCCGGCAATGCCGGGCGTTTAGCCTGGGACGTTTTACGTATTACAAGATATTGTATTTTTGCCCAACCATGCAGAAAAGCATGGGAATCGACAGCATGGTGTTGAGGCGAGAGATGAGCATCGCCAAACGTGCGGCTTTGGCTTTGGCATCGGCATCGACTTGCACAATGCCCAGAGCCTTCTTCTGATTCGGCCAGATGATGAACCACACATTGAACGCCATAATAATGGCCAGCCACATGCCAATCCCGATCGTGACATAGCCCTGAGACAGCATCAGGGCAGAACCCAGATACTTGCCAGAGACGGCCAGGCCAGTGATCAGAGTCGCCAGTGCGGCCCAGCGGAACCAGAACAGCGCGGTCGGCGCGATCACCTTGCCGATGGCCGGCTTCTGCTCATCAGGGATTTTCGGCATCGATGGGATCTGCACAAAATTGAAATACCACAGCAGACCGATCCACATCACGCCCGACATCACGTGCAGCCAGCGCATCACGAACGCCCACCAGATCTGATCGCCGGCGCGCGCAGCCTCGCCACCAGTGGCGATGATGATCACTACAAGAATGACAAACCCGGCAAGGATGGTGCGGCCCAGAGACTGGAATATGGCTCCCATGCGTGAACTCCTTTCGTTCTGAATTGTTTTATCGAACGGACCAAACGCTCAAGCAGCGGGCAGTCTAGCACAGCGTCCCGGGCGAGCCGCCGCCAAAGGCCACGATGCAGACAGGGAGAAAGCGCGCAAAAAAACGGGGAAATACCAGGCCGGTGCGCAATCCGCACGACCGCGCGATGGCGGCCGCAATATGACAACAACGTCAGGCGGCGGCGAGACTGCCGGTTTCGACTGCGGCGATCGCCTTGGCCTGATTCAGATCCTGCGCATAACCCGTGCCGTAGAGACAGCAGGCGAACTGGTTGGCTATCGGCACCGGCATCGGAATGCGGCCTTCGAGCACACCGTTGATCCAGTGCGCAGTACCCTTCAGGTCATGCGCCGCCGGCAGCGGATGCGCACAGCGCGGCGTGACTTCGGCATCAAACAACAAACGCACCACGCCGTCCCGCACCAGCTCAATGCCCGGCCGGCATTGCGCGTCGACCACCGGATCACCATCGCGGGTTTCGAACAGCAGTACATGTTTCTCGACATCGCAGAGCAGGGATTGCAGCATCCCGCGTTCGTGCCCATGTTCCGCCGGAATCAGCTGCAATGCATTGCCGCCGAAAGGGTCGGCGAGCCGCGCCAGCACGCGCGCCAGTGCACCGCCGCCCAGGCGCACGCGCAGTGCCAGCAGGTCGGCGAGTGCAGGTGCCAGCGCCCCCGTCGGCACAAAGGCGAGGTGTCCGGACTGCAGTTCCTGTTGTGCCTGCGCGAGGCTGGCGCAGGGCATGACGCCCATTTCACGGAAAATATAGGCCGAGGCCACCCCCTGTTCACCGCTCAACATGCCGTGCACCAGCACAGGGATGCCCAGGCGCTGCAGGCTGATGGCCAGCAAGGGCAGCAGGTTCGGCTGCTCACGCAACGCACCGTAGCTCGGCATCAGCACCGCGCGCCATTGCGTATCCGGCGCCGCCATCTGGAACACCCGCGTCGACAATGCGGCCAGCACGCCGACCAGTTCCTGCTGCGACATCTGGCGCTGCTCGAGCAGCGCCAGCAAGCCGCCCAGTTCCAGATCAGGAACGCCGCGGTCAAACACCGCCGCAAACAAGGTCTCCGCCTCGCTCTCCGTCAGGGGCTGGCCGGCGGCCAACTCATCAATCATGTGTGCCCATGTCATCGTGCAATCCTCCAGCTCTGCTCACAATCCCGTGTACATCAGGGTTTACGCCGATTTACATGAGCAACCCCCGTGCCATGTGCGCGCAGGGGCTAGGAACCGTCAAACATGGGATAAATCCACACTCGTACGCCATCTATCGGTGCGGTCGCCAATCAGCTCGCTTTATTTTGGTGCCGGATGCTCCGTTATGCTGCACTGCGGTACAGGTATGCCGATATTTCACATCCTGCAACTACGACAGCGCGCCGCGATACCGCCAAAAAATGCAAAAGAAAAAGGACATACCGTTTCCGGTATGTCCTTTTGACCTGCGGCAACCGCCGCAATGCGACGATCTCTACGCCTGAATTCAGTTCAACTCAGCCTTTCAGGCACGAGCTCATGAATTTCTTGCGCTCGTCGCCCTTCATTTTCTTGTCGCCGGCTTCCTTGTTGCACGACTTCATTTTTTCCTGCTGCGCGGTTTTCTTGTCGCTGCCTGCAGCGGCGCTTTGACCTTTCAGGCACGAGCTCATGTATTTCTTGCGATCATCGCCGGCCTTGCCTTCAGCCTTGGCGTTGCAATCCTTCATGCGCTCCTGCTGTTTTTTCTGCGCTTCACTGGGTTCTTTTTTAGCTTTTTCGACGGCAGGCGCAGCCTTTTTCGCGGCGGCCGGTGCGACTTTTTTAGCTTCCGCTTTGTCCTGGGCGTGGGCAGAGGTCAGTGCAAACAGCGCGCAAATCATCGCGGCGATCAGTTGTTTCATTTGATTCTCCTCAATTTATTAAATAAAAACAACAGGTTATAATAATCGCCACCATAACGGGGGTTCAGGGCGTCGACACCCGTATTAACGTCCCCCGGTGAATTACGGATGACAGAGCTTAAAGGCACCAGCCAGCAACTCATACGAGCGTAGCCGCGAATCGTAATCGCCGGTAATGGTGATCACCATCAGTTCGTCGGCATCAAACTCCGCCTGGATTTCCAGCAGTCGCTGTTTGACGACATCCGGCGTACCGAGCACCACGCGCCGCCGGTGATGCTGCGTGATGCGCTGGCGGTCGGCGTCGGTGTAGGGATAAGACTCGGCTTCTTCCAGCGTCGGCACCGGCGCATTGACACCGTAATCCATGTTCAGCCGGCGCAGATCCACGCATTGCGCCAGCCGCTCCGCCTGCGCCTGCGTGTCGGCGCAAATCACGAATACGCATACCAGCGCCTGCGGCTGCGGTTCACGTGGCGAAGGCTGATAACGTTTTTTGTAATCCCGCATCACCATGTCGCCGCCGCGCGCGCTGATGAAATGCGCAAAGGCAAAGCGCAGGCCGAGCTGCGCTGCCAGCGCGCCGCTGTAATCCGATGAACCCAACAGCCAGATCTGCGGACTGGTCGCACCCGCGGGTTGCGCCTTGACCTGTGCAAACGGGTGGTTCTCCGGCAAATCATCGTCGAGATATGCCGCCAGATACTGCACCTGTTCCGGAAAATCATCTGCTGAGGGATAACGACCCTGCCCCATCGCTGTCGCCGTGGCCTGGTCGCCGCCGGGCGCGCGGCCAATGCCGAGGTCGATGCGGCCCGGAAACAGGGCTTCAAGCATGCGAAATTGTTCGGCCACTTTCAACGGACTGTAATAAGGCAGCAGCACGCCGCCGGTGCCGACGCGGATGGTCGTGGTTGCAGCCGCCAGCCGCGTCACCAGGATTTCCGGACAGGGATCGGCCAGCGCCATGATCGAATGATGTTCGGCGCACCAGTAGCGGTGATAGCCCATCGCTTCCGCCTCCTGCGCCAGCCGCAGGGTCTGCTGTATCGCCTGCTGCGGCGTGTACCCGCTGATGATCGGCGACTGGTCGAGAACACTGAGTTTCATATTGGCCACGTTTTTATTTCCCGCTTATTCAGAGCCGCGAATGAATGCGTTCAACACGCCGCACCAGCCCAGCGCGAGGTTGTTGCGGTTGTAACCGCCGCCACCAAAACCCATGATGCGGCCACCGCACAGTTCATTCGCCAGCACACATAAGCGTTGCGCCGCATGCGCATGAGCTTTCGGGGTGTATTGAAGATGCGCCAGCGGATCGCCGGCGATGCTGTCGGCACCCGCCTGGAAAATGAGGAATTCGGGTTTGTGCTGGCGCAGATGGGCTTCGACACGCTCCCAGGCCGCCATGAATTGCGCATCCGTGGAACCCGGCTGCATGGGAATGTTGAGCTTCAATCCCGTGCCCGCGCCTTTGCCGCGCTCACTGTCGGCACCGGTGCCCGGATACAGAAAACGCCCGTCTTCGTGGATGTCGGCATAAATCAGATCAGGATCCGACTCGTACGGGTAATACAGTCCGTCGCCGTGGTGCACGTCGATATCGACATAGCCCACGCGCTGGATGCCGTATTGCGCGCGCAAGGTATCGATGATCACGCCGCAGTCGTTGAACACGCAAAAACCGGCGGCATGATCGCGCGCCGCATGATGCAGGCCACCGATGGGCTGGAAGGTGCGCAGCGCGTCACCCGCCATGATGCGCTGCAGGCCATCGAGAGCGGCTCCGACAACATGGGCCGAGGCTTCATAAACGCCGGGGAACGCCGGCGTGTCACCGGCATCGATGGAACCGTAACCGCGATCCGACAACTGCTGCACGCGCAGCACATGGTCTTCGCCATGAAAACGCTCAATCTCCGCTGCGCTCGCCGCGCGCGATCCGCAGACGACGGCGGATTTATCGAGCTTCTGTTTGTTCGCTTCCGCCCAGAATGCATTCTGGCGGTCCGGCCCCCAGGGATGGCCGTCGGGAAAGCCGTAACTGCCCAGCGCCTCGTCCACATACAGCAGCACCTCTGATCTCATGTTGCCTCCCGCGATTTGCAATCACCGCTTGCCTGACGCAGGGTGACAAAATTCAGTTTCGCCGCCGCAGCCGCAGCCAGAACGGCAGGCAGCACTTCCAGAATAACAGGGATGCCCGCGGACGTACGCGCGGCGCTCCCGTCGTGCAACAACAAAATGGCGCCCGCCCGCAAACCGCCCAGCAGTTTTCCTTTGATACGCTCAGCATCGCCGATACGGGTATCAAAACCGCGCACCGACCAGCTGGCAAGCTGCAACCCGAGACGATGCAGTACCGGATCCAGTAAAGGATTGCGCAGGCCGGCGGGTGCGCGGAAAAACACCGGGCGCTGGCCAGTTATCGCGGTCAGCGTCTCCTGCCCTGCCTGCAATTCACGCATGAAACCGTGGTACCCCAGGAATGCAAAGCTGTGGCGATGACGCTGACTGTGGTTTTCCACGGCATGGCCGCGACGCACGATATCGCGGCACAAATCCGGGTAGCGCGCCACCTTGTCCCCAATGCAGAAAAATGTGGCGTGGGCCGCGTAACGCTCAAGGATATCCAGCACCTGTGGCGTCACCACCGGGTCGGGGCCATCGTCGATGGTCATGGCAACTTCATTTCTGGCGGCGGCAGCCGCAGGCAACCGTGTCCAGTTGGATCCCAGCCAGTTACTGCGCGGCCACAAGCCGGCCAGCGTCAGCACGAGCTGATTGGCGATGACGCCGCCCAGCGCCCAGCGCCACTGCCCAGGCTCGACCAGCACCAGCATCAAGGCAGCAAGATGCAGCGCAATCGACAGACGGATCAAAAACGCGGGACGCCAGTCTGCAGTATTGAGAGTTGCGTAAATCATCACAAAAACATGCCTCTGACGAGGCTGTCATGTTTTTGAGGATACTCAATAGGCATCGGATTGCCTGGCAAAAATGGCCGAATAAACCAGCGCAAGAATTACCCCCGGCGCCACGGTCACGCCCATGGCCTGCAGGATCGGCACACTGGAAAACGCCAGCAGCCCAAACCCAGCAACAGTCGTCAGGTTGGCAAACAGCATCGAAGCCAGTGTGCGCGGCGAAATATCCGCGGTCATTGGCTCGGTGCCAGCCCCGCCTCTTTCCGGCAAAACGGAATCAGTTCGATCGAAAAACAGTGCGTAATTCGAGCCTACTGCCGCCACCAGCAGCAAACCCACCAGATGCAGAATAATCAATTGCTGGCCGAATACAGCCAAACCCGCAGTCACGGTAATGATTGCAGCCAGCAGCGGTGCAATGATTCTTGCCGTGCGCATGAAGGAACGAAAAACCAGCAGCAATAATGCGATGAGGGCGATCACGCCACCCAGCGACAACCCGATGGCCTCGTGCAGATAGCCTGAATACAAACGATCAGACTCGGCCTTCAGATCCACGAACAGAACATCGGTCAAACCCGCCGCAGCCAATGCAGATTGAATCCGGTCCGCATCGATCACGGCATCCTTGGGCGCAGTCAGCGGCAACAAAGCACTCCAGTGACCGTTGCGCTGAACAAGCAATGCGGCCACAGCCATCCCCATGGAGGTTTTCTCAAGATCAGCCGCCTGTAACAAAGGCTGGCCTCTGGCAGCAGCAACATCGGCAAGAAAAGGCGCAAACAGCTGAGCGCGCACCGGCAAGCCCTGCACAGCCTGCGCCAGCCTTGTCTCCAGCGCATCGGGAGGCGGCAGACTGGCATGACGGTCACGCTGCGTCGCCACGCTGGGCAAATAACGACTGGGGCTTTCAAAACCGGCCAGCGCACCCTGGTCGACTTGTGTCTGCAACAGGGCGGAAACCCGCTCGGCAGACTGCAGTGCGGCTTCCTGGCTGGCGCCGGACACCACCACCAGATAACGCACATCCGGCGCCCCGGCGTCGGCACGCAGCTTTGCATCCAGTTCCACTTCGGCGCGGGATACCGGACTCAAGGACGAAATCCTGTCATTCCACAAACTGTCGCGGTGAACAAACAGCACGGCACAGGCCAGCAACAACAAGACTGCAGCCGGCCGGCGCAATAAAGCCGCGTGCCGCAACAGACGGGACAGCACCGAGCCCAATGCCGACACATCATGAATACGAAAATTCGCCGGCAGCAGATGCGGCAGAACAAAACGCGTCACCATGGCCGCAGCCGCCAGGCCGGCAATCGAATACAGCCCGAGTTGTGCGAGTCCCGGAAATCCCGACAGCAGCAACGCGGCAAATCCGCATAACGATGTCAGCACTCCAAGACGGATCGTCGGCCAGAATTGTTTGACCCAACTCTGCCGCTCAGCACTGCCGCGTCCGGATTGCACAAACAGATAAATGGAATAATCCACCGCCTCACCAATCAATGCGGTGCCAAATCCCAATGTGATGCCATGTACCGTGCCAAAACCCAGGCTGACTGCAGCAATCCCCGCCAGCACACCGGTGATCACCGGCAAAAAGCCCAATGCCAGTGCAGCGAATGACCGGTACACCAGCAACAGCAATGCCGCAATGAGCAGGAAACTGAGGGTGGACAGACGGCTGACCTGGCTTTTGATGGTGTCGCGGGAAGTGACCGAAAATACACCGGGACCGGTCATCACCAGCTTTGCAGATGACGTGGCGCCGGACGCGGCATCAAACGCCTTTTGGATTGCGGCCATGGCGTATTGCTGCGCATCAATATCGGCTCCGCTGGCCCGGGTTTGCACCACCATCAATGCCCGTGCACCATCACGCGATGCCCATGCGCCGTCAATCATCCGCGGCCGGGATCCGCTGTTGAACTGCCCGAGCAATTGCACCATTTCGCCGGTCGGGTCGCGCGGCAGCAGCGATTTGACCAGCAGCCCGGCCGAGGATGACAAGAGGTCGATGCTGTCTGCAAGGGCTGCATGCAGGCCATCCACGCTGAAGCGCTCCGGGGTCACCGCAGGACTCAGCAGATAGCGATGATCGAACAGGAAAGCCTGATCGCGCGCGGTGTTGACGGGCTCACCGTTGTTGATGCTGACGAACGCAGCATCGGCGCGCAGACGCAGCGCCATTTGTTTTGACAGCGTGGCGCGCACGGGTGCATCGGCGCCTTCGATGCCGACCAGAATCAGGCGGGAAGTCAGGCCGTCGCGGATCTGGTCCAGCAGCAATTGCTGCGCGGGCGTCGGACTGCGCGGAAAAAAAGCCGACAAATCGGTGGTGAACTGGCTGCGGCTGATGACGATGCCACAGATGATGACAAACGCCAGCCACAAAAATATCGCTGAACGGGCTGCCGCCTGCATCACCGGGCAGCCAGCTTTTCAATGAGCATCAGCGACCTGTCACCGTCAGTCCGGCTGATCTCAATGCTGCTCACGGCATTGTGGGCCCCGGCAATGCTGATGCGCCTGATGACCATCTGCATTTTCTCGTCGATCGGCAGCAGTTGCAGGGTCCAGCGTTCAACACTACCTTCCAGGCTGAGCCGGTAGCTGCGCTCCAGTGCCTTGCGGTCTCCCGCCAGTATGCCGCGGATGCTGTCAATGACGGCGGCCAGTTCAGGGTAATCCTGCAATTGCAGGGAATGCTTCTGGCGGCCGCGTTCAATGACCAGTGTGTCGCCCTCAAGGATCATCGATTCCGGCTTGGGCTTCAGCGTGCGCTTTTCCAGACGGTCGGGCGCGCTGTAGAACAACTCCCCGGAGGATTCCACCGGCTTGTCGAGCATGGCGATATATTTTTTCTCGACAAAACTGGCCTGTCCGTTACGGACCTGCGCCAGTCCCTGCATCAGTTGGTCAATATCAAGCCCGGCCGCATGCGTGAAGGCGGTAACCAGCAGCAACGCCAGCGCAGCTGCACTGCGCATGGCGTGCCGGAAAAAAACGGCATGAGAAGACCGCGGCATCATGGTGCAGGTTTTTCCCCTACGGTTGCAGGCTGCCAAAAATCAAAAAAATTGAACCAATTGTAGGGCGCCTTGCGGCAGTATTGATCGAGCAGTGCGGCATAACGGATGACAGCCGCCTCCACCGCGGCATCCCGTTGATCGCGTGCAACGTCGGAAAAATCCGCCAATGCATCGAAATGAACGGAATAACGGTTGCCGCCCAGGTAGAGCCCGGTCATGAACACCACCGGACGCTGCAGCAATGCAGCCATGCGAAAGGGTCCGACGGGCAAATTCGTATCGTCACCCAGAATCCGCACGGGATGCAGGGCCTCTCCTCCCGGCGTGCGATCGGCCAGCATGCCGACAACACCGCCTTCATCCAGACGCTCCCGCACCTCGAGCATGGAATCAACATGCCCCATGCCGATGATGTCCTGTGTCGCTGCAGGATTGATGGCCGCCAGTGTGGCGATGATTTTCTGCGCATTACCCTGGTGCATGACCATGGCGACACGAAGATCCGCGTACTTCCAGCCGATCGCACGGATCACTTCAAAACTGCCCAGGTGCGCGCCCATCAGGAACAGGCCATTGCCGCCGGCAAGCAGCTGGCGCAACGCTTTCTCGCCATGCACTTCGAAATCAAAAAGGTCGAAACGACGGTTGACCAGATAGATACGGTCATGGATGGTGGCGGCAAAAGTGAAAAAATGCCGGTACCGGTCGCGCCAGCCGGGGGTACGGCCCAATACCCGCTGCAGGTAACTTCCCGAAGCACGGCGGCTGGCTGGAGCAAACAGCAGAAAATAAGCGGCGATCAAATGCAGCACGGCACGGCCCGCACGGCGTCCCAGGCGCAATGAAATCCACACCATGACGCGCAGCAGGAACATGTTGCTGCGCTCCGGAGTATGCGCCCAGTCGGCTTCCCGCCCTGCTTCCGGGCCGGTCATCATGCCGGGAGCAGCGCGATACTGCCGTTGGCGATTTTGCGCATGTCCGCCACGATGTCGAAACGGATGGCGCCGCCGGCAACGTGGTTGTGCCGGATCTCCAGCCTGTCGCCGGGATGGACCGTGCTCAGAAACTTGACCGCACTGATCTCGCAGGCATCGAGTGCGATGCCCGCAGAAACGGCGATGGCATGCATGGCCATGTCCAGCAGCACCACGCCGGGGAGTATGGGCTGACCGGGAAAATGTCCGGCAAAGGCTGGATGGTCCGCCGGAACAATCCATTGCGTAACGTCATTCATCCGGATTTCCGTGCGCTGTGCGCCTGCACCAGCGCCTGCAGTGCTGCGCGCGGCAGCTTGCCGGTGCCGTTGCGCGGCAGTGCATCGACAAACAGCAGCGGTCGCGGCAGAAAAACCGGGTCGATATGCTCGCGTAAGGCTTTCAGCAGATGCGGCGCATCAAGTCCGGGGGCCACCACACACGCGGCGAGCCGTGCAATGTGATCATGGCCGGCATCGTCCGGCATGTAAAACGCACCATCCACCACGCCGGGAATGGTATTGAGCAGATGGTTAAGGCTGGCCAGGGAATGCCGTTTGCCGGCAATATTGACCAGATCGGCAATTCGTCCACACAACAAAAATTTACCGTCGGCAACGGGTTCAATCACATCGCTGAGGGCAGTCAATGCCTCGACATGGCCACCACTGGCGTACACGCGGTCATCCCTTGCAGTCAGTTTTATACCGGGCAGCAGTTGCCATTCCGCAGCCTGCGTGGGACGACGGGTCGCAATCAGGCCGGTTTCGGTGCTGCCGTAAATTTCCATCAGCGGAGCACTGCACAACGCTTCGACGTTCTGCGCGAGGCGCTCAGACAGAGGCGCGGTGGCCGACACCACCAATGAGAGCTCCGGCAAATCGAGCCCCGCATCCAGCAAGGCGCGCAAATGTGCGGGCGAAGACACCAGCACCCGTGGCGCGGGAACAGCCGCCAATGCCTGGCAAATATCCGCCGGGTAAAACGGCCGCGCATGGCAAAGCGCGTTGCCGTTGCTCCAGCACATCAGCACCGTGGATTCGAATCCGTACATATGCTGTGGCGGCACCGTGCCGACAATGGCACAGGGGGCATTGCGCAACAACCCCAGAGACAATGCCTCAGCCTGCACGCTGCCGACCAGTCCTCCCCAGGTTTTGTCGTGCGGCAGCGGTGTCCCGGTTGATCCGGAAGTAAATACCACCGCGACACGTTGCCTGACATCAATTTGCGGAATCTCGAATGTCTCGGTCCCGCCTGCAGTGTCCATGACCGGATAACGCAAACGCGGCAAGTCCCCTGTGAAGGCATCGCTGTCGGTCAGACAAAATACATCCGGAGCAAAATCCCTGATCTGGCGCACCACCCCCGGCGTATGGGTGGACGGCAACAGACTGACTTTGCCGGTCAGGATGGCAGCCGCCAGCCCCACGCTGAAGCGGTAACGGTCCCCGCACAGATTGAGCAGATGATCCCCGGCCGGAAACAGGCCCGCCAGCCGGCGGGCGTCGGCCAAAAACCGGCGCAGCGTGACTGGGCCATCGGCACGCCAGGCAACGATGCTGTCCGGAGAAACATGCGATACCAGGGGCAGGAAAGACATGGACAAGGCCGCAATGACTAGCGCGGACTCACAGGGGTATTCCGGAATGCCCGCACCGCATCCAGGATGTGCGTATGCCGCATATCGGGCAGCACCCGGATGCGTACCCGGTATTCGACGATGAACATCACGGCGACCAGCGGCAGCGTCATGAAATTGGCAAACACCGACCAGATCGCCAGCGGCGCCAGAAAAAACAGTGCCGTTGAAATCGACACCATCGCGGCAAAAAACAGGGTCCATGCGAGCGTAACCTGGCGCGCGTAAATTTCATGCCGGGGCGACAAGGGTGCATGCACGGCCTCTGCGAAGCGGGTACAGAGCGGCTTTTGCCCGGCCGCCAGGGTACGGCCAAAAATAATGCAAAGCACGAGCAGCACGCCCGCATTCTGCAGCCAGTAAACCACGCCAAAGTGATGCTCAAGGGCCGGCCATCCGACCCATAGCGCAACACAAAGCAGCAGAACCGCACCCAGCATCAGCAGACGCCGGGTTGAACGCCAGGCCAATACCAGCGCGGTGAATACCAAGGGAGCAATGGCAACCAGCGCGCCCAGATTGCCCCGATGCGCGGACTCATTGGTGTAATGCGCCAACAACGGATAACCGATCACCAGCACGGCGATTCCCAGCCAGCGCGCGATGCGACGCAGCATCAGCGGGTTCTTTGTGCCGCGATATGATCGGAGAGACTGCGCAGGGAACTGAAGGTGTGCTGGTTCTCTGCACTGTCGGCACGCAATTGCATGCCATAACGCTTGGAGACCACCAGGGCGACTTCCAGCACGTCGATCGAATCAAGCCCGAGGCCCTCGCCATACAAAGGCGCATCCGGGTCGATTTGATCAACCGCAACCTCAAGGTTCAGGCACTCGATCATCAATGCGGCCACTTCACGCTGCAACTCGGCGTTACTGGAGGCGGCGGGCTTCTGGATATTTTGCATGGCGCGTAAAGTCTGCTTTATTCATAATGGGGGCCAAGGTTTCCGGATTTGCATATACCGCGATACACCGCAGTTCCGGTCAATGGTGATTCAAACAGCAGGATTGTAATGCGGTCGGTCGCATAAGGCGGCATTTTCCCCGATTTCGGAAAAATTTTTCGGGCCTCCCATGTGCGGTAACGCACATAAGAAGGCCGGCTGGTCTGGTATGTTTTGCGATGTCGAAATCTGATCCGGGCGATACCGACTGCCATTTGGCAGGATAATCACGCCATGAATTCATTACCCGAATCGCCCGTCACCCACTCTTCTGATTGCGACGTGCTGGTGATCGGCGGCGGACCCGCAGGCTCTACCGCCGCGGCTTTGCTGGCTGAACGCGGCTACCGCGTCACCTTGCTGGAAAAAGCCCATCACCCGCGCTTTCACATCGGTGAATCGCTGTTGCCCGCCAATCTGCCGCTTCTGGAAAAGCTGGGCGTTGCTGACGCCGTCAGGGCCGTCGGCATGGAAAAATGGGGGGCCGAGTTTGTATCGCCCTGGCACGACCACAAACAGTCGTTCGAGTTTGCCGACGCCATGGACAAATCCATGCCCATGGCCTACCAGGTACGCCGGTCCGAATTTGACGAAATCCTGATCCGCAATGCCAGCAGTAAAAACGCCCGCGTGGTGGAAGGCTGCCAGGTTCAGGATGTCAGCTTCCTGCCCGGCAATGAGGGCGCGCTGGTGCAGGCCCGCCACGATGATGGCGGCATCGAAACCGTGCGGACACGCTTTGTGATCGATGCCTCGGGCCGCGATACCTTTCTCGGCAATCGCTTCAAAGCCAAACAGCGCAACACCAGGCACAACAGTGCCGCCATCTACGCCCACTTTACCGGGGCCGCACGCAATCAGGGGAGGACCGAAGGCAACATCACGCTGTACTGGTTCGAACATGGCTGGTTCTGGTTTATCCCCCTGGCTGATGGCGCGACCAGTGTCGGCACAGTGGTCTGGCCGTATTACCTGAAAACGCGAAAAACAAAGTCGCTTGAGCAGTTTTTCCAGGAAACCATCGCATTGTGTGCGCCCTTGCACGCACGCCTGCAACACGCCACGCTGACTTCGCCGGTTGAAGCCACCGGCAATTATTCGTATGTCTGCGACCGCACCCACGGCAACAATTACCTGCTGCTGGGAGATGCCTATACTTTCATAGACCCCGTCTTTTCTTCCGGTGTGATGCTCGCCATGCAAAGTGCCTTTGCCGGGGCAGACGCCGTGGACGCCTGCCTGCGCCACCCGCAACAGGCGACCGCTGCACTGAAGAAATTCGATCAGGCGATGCACATTGGTCCAAAAGTTTTTTCCTGGTTCATTTACAGGGTGACCAACCCGACAATGCGCAACATGTTCATGGAACCGAGAAATTTTTTCCGCGTCAAAGAGGCCTTGCTGTCAGTGCTGGCCGGGGACCTGTTCGGAAAAACCAGGATTGGGGGGCCCCTGCTGATATTCAAAGGTTTTTATTACCTGGCGTCCATTTCCAATTTCAACCGTACATTGAAGGCATGGCGGATGCGCAGAAACAACATCCGGCTGGTCGATGAACCCGGCACGACGGCACACTGATGCGTCCGACAGCACATTCCCTGCGCGGCCCGAACTTGTCCGTTACGGCGCTCCTGAATAAACCGAAACACTGGAAAAACAGCACACTCGGTGCCTTTTGCTTTTCTGCTGACACAGACGACAGGCGGACCCCGGCCGATCTTGAAATTCCCTGCATGCGTGTAGCCATGCAGAGGCTGGATGCCTCCGATGCGATCTGCGAAGTCTGGCAGGGCAGCGGACCACTGACACAGGGGCGACGCGGCGAGCTCCAATACAGCCACGACAACGAGGTCTTGTTCGGATTGATTGCATTGCCTGAAGCCGCATTTGAAGCGGCGTCCGGCAAAACACCGTTGCATCAAGCCACCGAGTCAGCCTACCGCAGCATATTTTCGCTGCTCGATGACCTGCGTTTTCCGCATCCCTTCCGCTTCTGGAATTACATCGCCGACATCAATGCCCACAGCTTCGGCATGGAGCGTTACCGCCAGTTCAACACGGGGCGGCAAGACGCCTTCCTGGCCCATGGTCGCGATGTCGCAGGCAATGTTCCAGCAGCATGCGCGCTCGGCTCGGCTCATGGGCCGTTGACCATTGCTTTCCTCGCCGGGCGCGTTGCACCGCTGAGCATCGAGAACCCGCGTCAGACCAGCGCCTATGAATATCCGCAGCAATACGGCCCGCGCAGCCCGACGTTTTCGCGCGCCTGCCTGGCCCGCATCGGGGAGGAGGAGGTTTTATTCATATCCGGCACCGCCAGTGTTGTCGGCCATGTAACCCTGCACCCCGCCGATGTCGTGGCACAGACCCGCGAAACCATGACCAATATCAAAGCGGTGCTGGCCGAGGCTAACCGACTCTCCAGCCGATCCGGATTCGATCCGGCCGGCCTGCATTACAAGGTCTATGTACGCCACCCCGCCGATCTGGCACGGATTCGCGCCGAGCTGACCCGCTGCGTGGGCGGGACTCCACCCAGAGCGGTTTATCTGCAGGCTGATGTGTGCCGCAGCGACCTGCTGCTGGAGATTGAAGCCACCGCTGCGCTGCCGCTGGCCGTCACGTCAGACCTGCGGAACTGAACATGCGCGCCGTATCGCGTGTGCTGCTCAATGCCTATGACTTTCTGGTGATTTATCTCGGCGTGGCTTTGCTCGGCGCTTTGTGCCTCGCATGGACGCCGTTTGCGATCACCATGCGCCTGTTGCTACCCGAAGCACAGGGACGGACATTGGGGCGCCACACCATCATGGTGGCATTCCGGTTTTACCTTGCCGCACTCAGCATGTCGCGGCGCTTCAGCTTTGATCTGAAGGCACTTGATGCCCTGCGCGATCACCCCCCTCTCATCATCGCCCCCAATCATCCCTGCCTGCTGGATGCAGTGATGGTCATTTCGCGCCTGCCCAATGTCTCCTGCATACTGAAAACCGAGCTGATGGATAATGTTTTTCTCGGTGCGGGCGCCCGGCTCGCACGCTACATCCGCAATGAACCAGTTCGAAACATGATACGACTGGCCAGCCGGGATTTTGATTGCGGCAGCCATCTCCTGCTGTTCCCCGAGGGTACCCGCACCACAACAGACCCGGTCAACCCATTCAAGGGCAGCATCAGCCTGATCGGCCTGCGTGCACAAGTGCCCGTGCAGACCGTGCTGATAGAAACCGATTCGCAGTATCTGAGCAAAGGCTGGTCGCTGTTCCGCAAACCACCCATGCCGATTCATTATCGGGTACGCTTGGGAAAACGCTTTGATCCGCCGCAGCATACCCGGCGCTTCATGGTGGAACTGGAATACTACTTTGCACATGAACTGATAAAAAATTCTGCGTTTTACCCGGCGAATTCCCTGCTCACACAAACTGACCCCCGATCGCGATCCGCCTCGCATTCACCGTCATGATGCCCCCCTCGCCTACCCATCTCGTTCTGATCCCCAGCTATAACCCCGGCCCCAAAGTCTATGAAACCGTGCGGGCGGCACGCCAGTACTGGAATCCCGTCTGGGTAGTCGTCGACGGCAGCACCGATGGCACGGCCGAAGGCCTGCTGGCCATCGCAACCCGGGATACCGGCCTGCGCGTCATCGTTTTGCCGCGCAATCAGGGCAAGGGCGCCGCGGTACTGCACGGCCTGGAACAGGCAAGCAAGGCGGGATTCAGCCAC
>CAMCYP010000044.1 GCA_945885345.1 Bordetella parapertussis
GAACAACACTGCGCCGCCCGGATATCCGAAGATATGGTCTATGCCTTCTTCCTGCAGGCAGCGCACAACGATCTCTGCACCCGACAATTGCATGATTTTGGACCCGCTCACGTTGGAACGCTCAACGCGGGTTATTAGGCGAGGAGGAACCCCGAAACATTACCGCTCAGAGCCTCGCGGGTCAAGCAAAATATCCCTGTAAACAGCAGGATACAAGCGTTTGCAGCGCACGTTAAACAATTATTGCCTGAACCCTGAGTTTTGCTAAGATGCCGCGGATTCAGGGACTTCCGGGCCCCGCCGTGCCGCAATCGGCACCGCTCTATAAAAAAAGGCAACCAGCTGGCCACATACAAGGAACTCGCGGATTTCCTGGCCGGGGTCGAGCGCAGAGCGTTCAAACAAGCGGTATTTTCTGTGCGTGATGATCATCTCGCGCTGGATATCGTGCAGGACGCCATGCTCAAACTCTCGGAGAAATACTCGGACCGCCCGGTCACCGAGTACCCGATGCTATTCCAGCGCATCCTGCAGAACGCCATCCGCGACTTCTTCCGCCGCCAGAAAGTGCGCTCAGCCTGGCTGACCCCGCTCGGCACCCTGTTTGGCAGCGACACCGAGGAAGATTATGATCCACTGGAAACATTGGAGGTCGACAATACCTCGAAAGTTGCCAACCGCCCTGCGGAGCAGTTGGAACAAAAGCAAGTTCTTGATTTTATTGAAAAAGCCGTAGCAACCCTGCCGCTGCGTCAACGTCAGGCGTTCATGTTGCGTTACTGGGAGGAACTGGATGTCGCCGAAGCCGCTAAAGCCATGGGATGCTCGGAGGGCAGCGTAAAAACGCATTGCTCCCGGGCAACACATGCTTTGGCAATTTTGCTCAAAAAACAGGGAATTGAGCTATGAATGCCCATGAACACGAGACCGCGAAAAAAATCGCCCGCGCGCTCGACCGCAGCACCCGCGAAATGGGCGGCGATACCGTGTCACAACTGGCCGCGGCGCGCGCGCAGGCACTTGCCGGCTTTCGCGCAGCACCGGGCTGGAAACTCGCATGGGCGGGATCATGGTCTTCGGGGGACGGCGAACGTCCGACCACAGGCCTGCGCTACGCGCTGCCCATCGCCCTGCTGGTCTTGGGCCTGATCAGCATTGTTTACTGGCATTCCGGCAACGGGCAAAGCAATGAATTGGCCGATCTTGACGTACGGTTGCTGACCGACGACCTGCCGATCGATGCCTACCTCGACAAGGGCTTCGATTCATGGCTAAAACGGCAATCGCGCTGATCATCTGGCTATGCCTTGCGCTTTCCGCCGTCGCCGCACAGCCTTCCAAACAAAGCACTAAACCCATACGGCCGGCGTGGTCTGAACTCAAGCCTGCCCAGCAGCAGGTGCTCGCCCCTCTTGCCGCGGAATGGATCGAAATGGATTCCGTGCAGCGCAAAAAATGGGTGGCCATCGCAGACCGTTATCCAAAAATGAAGCCCGCTGCTCAACAGCGGCTGCAAAAACGGATGAAGGACTGGGCTGCGCTGACACCTGCGCAGCGCCAGACTGCGCGGAATCGTTACAGGGAACTGAAAAAACTCACCCCGGAACAGCGCCAGATTATGTCCAAACAATACCGGGACTACAAGAATTCACTGGCCCAGCCCGAAACCCAGTTTGATCCGCCGGTCGGCGACCTGATCACACCTGGCCCCGGCTCCGTTCCGGCGCCTGCAACCCAACAGCAGTGACGGCGCGCAGCAAAACCCCGGGCATCGGCAGACGCCTGCTCAGCCTCATCTACGAAATTCTGCTGCTGATCGCCGTAGCGCTGCTCGCTGGCGGCACAGCCGCAGCACTGGCACAACTCACCAATCCCGCTTACGCGCGACCGCTCACGCAAATGATCGGCATCGCGGCAAGTGCCGCTTATTTTGCGTGGCAATGGCATCACAGCGGTCAGACACTGCCGATGAAAACCTGGCGCATGCGCCTTGAAACCGTTGACGGCATGCGCGTCGCCGTGCCGCGGGCGTTGCTGCGCGCCACACTCGCGACTGCCGGTTACCTGTTGCTGGGCATATCGGTCATCTGGGCCTTCATCGACCGCGACCGGCAGTTTCTGCACGACCGGCTGGCGGGAACCCGGCTGGTCGTCACCGGATAAGGCACATCCTCAGCGCCGCTCCTGACGCCACATCATGCCCAGCGCAATGCCCAGAAACAGCAGGGTCGGCACCACAGCGCTGGCAAACGGCGCCCAGTCGTAGAGCAGTCCGAGGTGGCCGAACAGGCGATTGAGAAAATGGAACGCCAATCCCAGCATGATGCCGGCAAACAGTTTCGCACCGACACCACCCTGACGATTCTGAAAATAGGCGAAGGGCAGCGCCAGCACCATCATCACCAGCACCGCCACCGGATAGAGCAGCTTGATCCAAAGGGCAATTTCATAGCGCAGCGCTTTCTGCCGGTTTTCCTTCAGATGCTGTGAATAGGAATACAGACTCCACGCAGACATTTGATCGGGCTTCACCAACAGAACCGTGAGCAACGCCGGCTCCAGCACCGACTGCCAATTCATGCGCTCGTAGTTGCTTACCCGTGTCTTCAAACCCTCAAAAGTCGTTTGCGCAACATCCTTCAGTTGCCAGCGGTTGTCCCCTTCATACTCCGCGCCTGCCGCAAAGCGGAGGGTGCGCAGGCGGTAGCCGGCGTCAAAATCGTAAATGCGCACACCCTTGAGCCCGCCTGTCGGCGTGACTTCAAGCACATTCACGAAAGCGGTGCCGTCCTTGATCCACAAGCCGGAACGAAACTCCTGCGCCACGATGCCGGAAATCGCCTGCGAGCGCAGCCGCTGCGCGTACTGCTCCGCAGGCGGCGCAACGAACTCACCGACAACAAAAGTCAAAACGCCGAACGCCATACCCACGCTTGCGAGAGCCCCCACCATGCGCACCAGCGATACTCCGGAGGCGCGCATCACCGTATATTCGGAGCTCGCCACAAACTGCGCCAGGGCAAACAGCGTGCCTATCAACGCGGCAATCGGAAACAGCTCGTAAACATGGTTGGGCGCAGACAACAGCACATGCAGCAGGATGTGGTGCAACTGGTAACCGCCGCGCCCCAGATCCTTCATCTGCTCAACCAGATCAAAAAACGCGAACAGCAGCAGCAGGGCGACAAATACCAGCAAGGTCGCCATCGCGATTTCCCGTGCCACATAGCTGCGCAGCGTCTTCATCGCAGCAACCGCCACACTGAAAATACCGAGAGCCGCTGATAAAACATGCCCAGCAGCAGCAACACCATGGCGACATGCACACCCCACATGCCGGCAAAGAGATCAACCCGGGACTGCGCGATCGACGCCTGCATGATCGACAGCAGGTTGCTGTAGACCATGTACACCAGAATCGCCAGCACGATGTTCATCGAACGTCCCGCACGGGGATTCACGAATGACAGCGGGATGGCGAGCAGACACAGGATCAGCGCGCTCGCCGGCAGCCCCACGCGCCAGGACAGTTCGCCGAGATTGCGCGGCTGGGGATCGCGCATCAGTTCCAGGGTCGACATGGTCTTGGTGGTGGGCGCACGTTCTGCGGATTCCACCGTCTCGATGCGCATCGCGTAACGCCCGAACTCGAAAATCTTGTACTCAGGGGAGCCCGGCTCGCCCTCGTAGCGGCGGCCATTGAGCAACACCAGGAAACGGTCGCCGTTGAGCGCGGTTTCCTGGAAACCGCTTTGCGCAACCATCACGCCCAGCTTCCCGTTCTGGGTCGAACTGACAAATACATTGGCCACCAGATTGGACTTGCCAGCCACCTCCTCAACGAGATACACGCGATCGGCGCGCCGCGACTCGTGAAACACACCCGGCGTCACCTGCGCCACTTCGTCGCGGCTGTCCATCTGCTGGCGGAAATCCTCGGCCTTCTGCACAGCCCACGGCGACAGCAGCAGCGACAGCAGCGCGATCATCAGCACCAGCGGCAGCGAAAACGTCAGCACCGGCCGGATCCAGCGGGTCAGGCCCAGACCGCAGGAAAACCAGACCACCATTTCCGAATCGCGGTAGCTGCGGGTCAGCGTCATCAGCACTGCGATGAACAGCGTCACCGACAGCAGGATCGGCAGATAGCCGACCAACGTGAAACCGAGCAGGGCGACGACGCCCGTGGACGTGATCAGTCCGCTGGCTGCCTGGCCGAGCAGACGCACCAGCTGGGTGGTAATCGAGATGCCGAGCAGAACCAGGAATATCGCAACCGCCGAGGTCGCCAGCTCACGCAGCAATGAAGACCGGAAAATCATGCCGGCGTTTTGCTTTTTGAAAAGAACGCGCAGATAATCAATGAGCGATGTTGGATGCTGGTGTGGTGCTGCACGGTTGGTTGTTGAACGGCATGCATTTGCTGCAAATCCTGCACATGTGGTTGCCGGACATGCCGTTTTCGCCGCAGATGCCATCCATCAGCGATGGTCACGACGGCCGCTCCGCACACCGTTTTGTTGCGCGACACGGACCGCCAGACATGTTCTTGACAAGCTCGTAATACGCATAGGAGTTGACGCGTGGAATTTAGCATAAAACCCCTCGTTCCGGGCCGCAACGCCAGCGGCTGCACCGTGGTCGGCATCCATGCCGGCAGAACACTGAGCGAAGCCGCTGCTGCACTCGACCGCAGCACCAAAGGTTACCTGAAGCGCGTACTGCAACGCGGCGACATGGAAGGCCGCATCGGCACCACGCTGCTGCTGCACGATGCACCCGGGATCGCCAGCGCGCGCGTGCTGCTGGTAGGCTTGGGCCCGAAAGCCGAATTCGGCGAAAAACAATTCCGCCGCTGCGTCACTGCAGCCATCAATGCCCTCGCCAACACCGGCACGGCTGATGTCGAACTGCATCTTGCCGAGCTTGCTGTCGGCCGCCGCGACATCGAGTGGAAGGTGATGCAGGCCGCCTGCGCCGCACGCACCGCGATTTACCGTTTCGAGCAGATGAAAAGCAAGCCGGAAAAAGCAGCATCGGCATTGAACAAGGCCGCGCTCTCGGTTAAAACCCAGGGCGACGTCAAACGTGCCGCACGCGGCCTTGCGCGCGGACTCGCCCTCGCCCATGGCGTGAACCTCGCCCGCGACCTCGGCAATCTGCCGGGTAACGTCTGCACGCCAGGCTATCTGGCTGACGAAGCGCGCAAACTCGCCAAGCACTACCGCCTGAAAATCCAGGTGCTCGAGCGCGCCGACATGAAAAAACTCGGCATGAACACGCTGCTGTCAGTGGCTGCCGGCAGCAGCGAACCGCCGAAACTGATTGTGCTCGAATACAACGGCGGACCGAAAAGCCAGAAACCGGTGGTGCTGGTCGGCAAAGGGGTCACTTTCGACACCGGCGGCATTTCGATCAAGCCTGCGCCGGAAATGGACGAAATGAAATTCGACATGAGCGGTGCCGGCAGCGTGCTGGGTACCATCAAGGCCATTGCCGAAATGAAACTGGCAGTGAACATGGTCGGCATCATCCCCGCCACTGAAAACATGCCCGGCGGGCGCGCCACCAAACCCGGAGACATCGTCACCAGCATGTCGGGCCAGACCGTGGAAATCCTCAACACCGACGCCGAAGGCCGCCTGATCCTGTGCGATGCACTGACCTACGCCGAGCGCTACCAGCCCGCCGCGGTCATCGACATCGCCACGCTCACCGGCGCCTGCGTCATCGCGCTCGGCCACGTGGTGAGCGGCCTCTTCGCCAACAATGACCCGCTGGCGCGCGAAGTGCTGGCCGCGGGTGAAATCGCCGGTGACGGCGCCTGGCACCTGCCGCTGCACGATGAGTACCAGGAACAGCTGCACAGCAACTTCGCCGATTTCGCCAACATCGGCGGCCGCCCTGCCGGCGCAGTGACCGCGGCGTGTTTCCTCTCGCGCTTCACCAAAAAATATCACTGGGCGCATCTCGATGTCGCCGGCACTGCATGGAAATCCGGCCGCGAAAAAGGCTCCACCGGCCGCCCGGTGCCGCTGCTGACACAGTTCCTGATCAACCGGGCGGATAAACGCTGACGCAGTCGATGACCCAGATCGATTTTTATACCCAGGCCGGCGACCGGCTGCACACCGCGTGCCGGCTCGCCGCCAAGGCGCGCAGCCACGGGCTGCGCGTCACCCTGTACTGCCCGGACCATGACACTGCAACACGCCTGAATCGGCTGTTGTGGACCGTACCGGCCACAGGCTTCCTGCCGCACTGCACGCCGGATGACAAACTGGCCGCGGTCACGCCGGTACTGATCGACACCAGCGGCGAGACGCACCTGCACGATGAAATGCTGATCAACCTGCACACCGAATGGCCGGCTTTTTTCAGCCGCTACCAGCGCCTGGCGGAAATCGTCAGCAGCGATGATGCCGATCGCGCACAAGCCCGCGAACGCTACAAGTTCTACCGCGACCGAGGCTATGCCATCCGCACCCACGATTTGTCGGGCGCAGCCACTTAACTAACGGGGGCCCCGGCGCGGGTTGAGTGCAACACCGCCCGTCCGTTACCATCAGCGCACTCATGGCCGATACCCCTCCCCCAGACGACAGCGCCGACGACATCCTGCAACGGGCCGATGCCCTGCTGAAGCGGCATCGCCCGGCTGCATCTGCCGCAGCCGGTCCCGGCGCGGACATCCCGACCCTGACCGACATTGTCATCGAAGGCGAAGTGCTGCCCCGCGCGGAGCCTCCGCCGGAACCGCCACGCTCATCCGACGGGCCCGCAAACTCGCCTGTAATCTCCCGGGTACAGGCACAGAACATCGAACACGCAGTCCACCTCCGGGTCAAACGCGGCCTGAATGACCAGATTGCCAAGGTCGTGGAAGAACGTTATCTGCCGGAAATCGGTGCCGCGCTGGAACAGGCATTGTCGCGGGTCACCGGTGAACTGAAAACCAGCATCGCCGAAATGGTGCGGGCATCAGTTGCGGAAACCCTGCAGACACAGCTCAAACAACTGCAGGCGCCCACAGCAGAAGGACCACAATCCTCCTCCGGTATAATCGCGGACGCTTCAGCAGTGTCACCTCTGGCAACACCACACATGGAACTCCCGAAAAGTTTTGAACCGGCGACGATCGAGTCGCACTGGTACCCGCTGTGGGAAAAAAGCGGTTACTTCAAGGCCGGTCTCGACCAGGCCAACAGCAAGGCCTACTGCATACAACTGCCGCCGCCGAATGTAACTGGCGTGCTGCACATGGGCCACGCCTTCAATCAGACCATCATGGATGGGCTCACGCGTTATCACCGCATGAGCGGCGACAACACCTTGTGGCAACCCGGCACCGACCATGCCGGCATCGCCACCGAAATGGTGGTCACGCGCCAACTGGAGCAACAGGGTCAGTCGCGCAACGCACTCGGTCGCGACGAATTCATCAAAAAAGTCTGGGAGTGGAAGGAACAGTCCGGATCGACGATCACGCGGCAGATGCGCCGCCTCGGTGCCTCCTGCGACTGGGAACGCGAACGCTTCACCATGGACGAGCCACTGGCCAAACTCGTCACCCACACCTTCGTCAAACTCTATCAGGACGGCCTGATCTACCGCGGTGTGCGCCTGTCGAACTGGGATCCGGTGCTGCACACGGTGATTTCCGACCTTGAAGTGCAGTCGGAGGAGGAAGACGGCAAGCTGTGGCAGATCCGTTATCCGCTGGCTGACGGCAGCGGCCATCTCACCGTCGCCACCACGCGGCCGGAAACCCTGCTCGGTGATGCCGCCGTCGCAGTGCATCCGGAAGATGAACGTTACCGCGCGCTGGTCGGTCGCCAGGTGATGCTGCCGCTGACCGGACGCACCATTCCGGTCATCGCCGACGAATACGTCGACAAGGCCTTCGGCACCGGTTGCGTGAAAATCACGCCGGCGCACGACTTCAACGACTACCAGGTCGGCCTGCGCCACAATCTGCCGCAACTGAACATTTTCACGCTCGACGCGGCGATCAACGACAGCGCGCCGGAGAAGTACCGCGGCCTCGACCGCTACGTTGCGCGCGAGGCCATCATCGCCGACCTCAAGGCGCAGGGCCTGCTCGAATCCGAAAAGCCGCATCGTATGGTGGTACCACGCGGCGACCGAACCGGCGTGGTCATTGAGCCGATGCTCACCAGCCAGTGGTTCGTCAAAATGGAACCGCTGGCCAAGCTCGGCCTCGACGCGGTGGCCAGCGGCGAAGTGAAGCTGTTCCCCGAGCAGTGGATCAACACCTACAACCACTGGCTCAACAACATCCAGGACTGGTGCATCTCGCGCCAGCTGTGGTGGGGCCATCGCGTGCCGGCCTGGCACGACGACGCCGGCAACCTCTACGTCGCGCACGACGAAGCCGAAGCACTGCGCCAGTCGGGCGGCAAGCCGCTCAAACAGGATCCCGACGTGCTCGACACCTGGTTCTCGTCGCAGCTGTGGTGTTTCTCCACGCTCGACTGGACTCCGGAATGGCCGGCAAAATCCAATCCTGCGCTCGACCTCTACCTGCCGTCTTCGGTGCTGGTCACCGGCTTCGACATCATTTTCTTCTGGGTCGCGCGCATGGTGATGATCACCAAGTACATGACCGGGAAAGTGCCGTTTCATCACGTCTATGTGCACGGCCTGGTGCGCGACGCCGAAGGCCAGAAAATGTCCAAGTCCAAGGGCAACACGCTGGACCCGCTGGACCTGATCGACGGCATCGGCATCGACGCTCTGGTCGCAAAACGCACGGCCGGCCTGATGAATCCGAAACAGGCGGAGAGCATCGCCAAACGCACCCGCGCTGAATTCCCCGACGGCATCCCCGCCTACGGCACAGACGCGCTGCGTTTCACCTTCGCCAGCCTGGCCAGTCTCGGTCGCGACATCAAGTTCGACCAGAAACGCTGCGAGGGTTACCGCAATTTCTGCAACAAGCTGTGGAACGCCACACGCTTCGTGATGATGAACTGCGAAGGCAAGGACACCGGGCTCGATGCCGACGCGCCGGTGGAACTGTCGACGGCGGACCGCTGGCTGATCAGCCGCCTGCAGCGTGCCGAAGCCGAAGCACAACAGGCCTACCGCGAATACCGTTTCGACAATC
This sequence comes from Bordetella parapertussis, assembly GCA_945885345.1. Lineage (GTDB taxonomy): Bacteria > Pseudomonadota > Gammaproteobacteria > Burkholderiales > SG8-41. Next base: position 9,131 of record CAMCYP010000044.1, read on the forward strand.
TGGCGCGCACGATCTACGAACTGGTGTGGGACGAATACTGCGACTGGTATCTCGAACTCGCCAAGGTGCAGTTGGCCGGCGGCAGTGACGCGCAAAACCGCGGTACCCGCCGCACGCTGGTGCGCGTACTCGAAACCATCCTGCGCCTGGCGCACCCGGTGATTCCGTTCATCACCGAAGAGCTGTGGCAGAAAGTCGCACCCCTCGCCGGAAAAAGCGGCGCCAGCATCATGCTGCAGAAATACCCGCAGCCCGAAACCGCGAAGATCGATGAAGCGGCGGAACAGCACATCGTTCTGCTGAAACAACTGGTGTCGACCTGCCGCACGCTGCGCGGCGAAATGAACGTGGCACCGGGGCTGAAACTGCCTTTGCTGGCCCAGGGTGACGCTGCAGAGTTGCGCGCCATCACGCCCTATCTGATGTACCTGGCCCGTCTTTCAGAAGTACAGGTAGTCAACACTCTCCCGGAGGATGACGCACCGGTGTCCATCGTCGGCGACTTCAAGCTGATGCTGAAAGTGGAAATCAACGTCGCCGCCGAACGCGAACGCCTGGCCAAGGAAATCGCCAGGCTGGACAGCGAAACCACCAAGGCCCGGGCCAAACTCGCCAACGAAAGTTTTGTCGCCAAGGCGCCGCCACTGGTGGTCGCCCAGGAAAAAGAACGCCTCGCCCGATTCTCGGCCACGCTTGAGCAGATGCGCGCCCAGCTCGCCAAACTCGGCGGCTGAGCGCGCGTCAGCAACACACTGCTGCACCATGGACTTCCGCCACTCGCTGCGTGCGCTGGGTTACCGCAATTACCGCTTGTTTTTTGTCGGCCAGTCGCTGTCGATCATCGGCAACTGGATCCAGCAGATTGCCATGGCCTGGCTGGTCTACCGGCTGACCGGATCAGCGTGGCTGCTCGGCGTCACCGGTTTTGCCGGACAGATCGCCATCCTCATCTTCGCCCCCTTCGGCGGACTGTGGGCCGACCGCTTCGACCGCTACAAACTGTTGCTCCTCACACAGATCCTGTCTGCGGTACCGCCGCTGCTGCTGGCGATACTGGCCTACACCGGCCTGATCGCCGTCTGGCACATCATCGTCATGGCCCTGTTCCTCGGTATCGTCAACGCCATCGACACGCCGATACGCCTCACCTTTACCACCGAAATGGTGACGGCGAAGGAAGACCTGCCGAGTGCGATCGCGATGAATGCGCTGATGCAGAACGCCGGCCGCATGATCGGCCCCACCGTGGCCGGCCTGCTGCTGACAGTATCCACGGAGGCATTCTGCTTCGTGATCAACACCCTGAGCAAGGTCGTCATCGTCGCCATGGTGCTGGCGATGACCCTCGCACCCTACCAGCGCAAGAACATCACGGCCTCACCCTGGCAGCAGCTCACCGAGGGCGCGCGTTACGCCTGGAACATGCTGCCGGTACGCTGGCTGCTGCCGATGGTGGCAACCATCAGTTTCATGGTCACGCCGTACCAGACGCTGATGCCGATTTTCGCTGCAGAAGTGTATGGCGGCGGCGCCGACATGCTCGGCTTCCTGATCGGCGCTGCGGGCTGTGGCGGCGTGGTCGGCATGCTCGCGCTGGCCTCGCGCCGCGACGTGCGCGGATTGACGCGCTGGATCACGGTGGCTTCGCTGGCGGCGGGACTGGGCGTGCTGGTGTTCGCCTTGTCACCGTGGCTGCCGCTGTCGCTCGCCGCGCTGGCGGTCACCGGATTCGGCATTGTCGTCAACGGCATGTCGGTCAGCACCATGATCCAGACCATCGTCGAAGACCGCATGCGGGGACGCATCATGAGCATTTTTTCGATGGCCTTCCTCGGCATGTATCCGCTGGGCAGCCTCGCCGGCGGCGCACTCGCCACGCACATCGGCGCACCGGCGACTCTGGCCATCGGTGGCGGCCTCTGCACCATCGCCGCGCTGCTGCTGTGGCGGCGCATGCCGGCATTGCGCGCGCACCTCCGGCCGATTTATCAGCGACTTAAAATAATTCAATAAAAACAAATACTTAACTCATGGATACGATGACGCTGGCGTTGATTACCGGACTCGGCTGGACCAGCGGTCTGCGTTTTTATGCCGTGCTGTTTTTTCTCGGGCTGCTGCATCGCACCGGCATTTATCTGCTGCCGGGTTCACTCGACATGCTGGCGCATCCGTGGGTACTCGGCATTTCAGGCCTGCTGTTTGTCACGGAATTTTTTGCCGACAAAATTCCCGGGGTCGATACCTTGTGGGATGCCGTTCACACTTTCATCCGCATTCCCGGTGGTGCGCTGCTTGCGGCAGCTGCCGTCGCGGGCGGGGATCCGGGACTGGCGCTGGCCGCGGGACTGCTCGGCGGCACGGTGGCCGCCGGTGCGCACTTCACCAAGGCCGGCAGCCGCGCACTGATCAATACCTCACCCGAACCGTTCAGCAACTGGGCCGCATCGTTCACCGAAGACGTGGTGTCGCTGGGCGCGCTATGGATGGCACTGCTGCATCCGCTGCTGTTTCTCGGGATGCTGGCGCTGTTCGTGCTGATCGCAATCTGGCTGCTGCCGAAATTGTGGCGCGGGCTGCGGCGCGTGATCGCCGTGATCTTCCCTCCGCCGGACCGTGCCTGACGCGACTAGTAAGTGCCGGGCTCGAAAGGCACTTTCCGGCCGACCAGGGACTCGAGCATCTGCAGTTCGGCATCGGTGTGATTGACCACCGGCGCCGCCTCCATCATCTGCGGCATGCCCTTGCCGTAGATGTAACGCGGCTGGTCGTGGCGCTTGGTGCGCACGGTTTCCGCTGCCGCCGGATCATCGACGGGCGTCAGCACCGCTTCACCATAGCAGGTGCAGGCATAGGTGCGCTGCGCTGAAGTTTCCACGTAAATGCCGGTACCGCGGATGCCGATGGTGGCAGTCGTGGTACGGATTTCCCGGCGCGCGCCGGATTCGAATACCGACAATATCGCACCGGTCAGAACGCGCAGCACGGTAACCGCGCCGCGCGCCGCCGCCGAACCGAATTCGATGCGGCTGTCAGCACGCACCAGGAAGGCATCGCGCTCGGCAACAAACACCAGTTCGCCGTTCCTGCCGGTGACGATCACATCACCCTGCGCAACCCGCTGTCCGCGTTCCGCCGGTTTGCCGTTGATGCGCACATCGCCCTTGATCTGCGCCACACCCGGCGGCAAGGTGCCGGCGGCCAGTGCGGCGCGTAACTGCAACAGGCCGGTGGCAATGGCCGCCGCCGTCGCGCCGCGCAACCAGGTCCGGCGACCCGTGCGAAACCCGCTGCCAGTGCGGCGCGCCACGGCTTATTTCTTTTTCATGAAAAAAATAAATTCTTTTTCCACAGCCTCGGAGGACAGCAGGTCATTGCCCGTCTGTCGCGCGAACGCCTGGAAATCCTTCACCGAGCCCGCATCGGTGGCCATGATTTTCAGCACCTGGCCGGTGGTCATGTCAGTCAGTGCTTTTTTGGTGCGCAGTATCGGCAGCGGGCAGTTCAGGCCGCGCGCATCCAGTTCCTTGTCAAATTGCATTTCCGTTCTATCCTCCAAACGATCACAACAGAGTTGATCCGACCCGCGGCACCGGAAGCATGGCGCGAAAGCGGAACGGCGTGCGTAATTATACGGCTGTCGCAGAACGCCCCGGGGCGGGGCATCAGGACGATGAATCAGACCGGAGTGCTGACAGGCGACCGTTTCATCAGTTCGCGCAATTGCTTGTTGCGCGACTGCAGATCGCGGGCCAATTGCACAGCAACCATGTACTGCAGATGGTGCGCAATCGGCGGCGCCGTCCGGAACAAATCCCGGAAATCCGGCCACGACAATTCAGCCACGGTGACCGCTTCTTTTGCCACCGCCCCCCAGCCGGCGGGCATGTTTTCGACCAGTGACAGCAGGCCGAACATCTCGCCAGCGTGCAGATCCCGGGCCTCCTCCAGCGTGCCGGTGGCCTCATCAGCATGAACGCTCTGGATCGTTCCTTCCACCAGCAGATAAAGCGCCTCGCCCTGCTCACCCTGGGTAATAAAAACATGCCCCGCCGGATGGCTGGAAACCATCATTTTCTCGGCAAGCGCATCCATGTCCGCCACTTTGAAATTTTCAAACGCGGGCAGTGTTCGCAAAAATTGTTTGATGTCCATGATCAGGTTCCAGGTACGCGGCCAAAAAACGATTTGATCCAGTTCTTCCCGCTGGGTGGCAACGTTTCGGCGGGATCAAATTCCGGCGGCGGCGCCTTACCTTCCTTCAGATCGGAAAATGAGCGCATCGAAGCGCGCACGCGGTCGGCCAGCATATTGACGAAATGCTGCAGCAGCACGCTGGCAATCGCATAGTTTTCGGCAATCAGGTCCTCGAAGGCCTGATGGCGCAGACGCAGCATTTTCACCGGCGTCAGCGATGTCACCGTCGAGCTGGCCTGCTGCTCGCCGCTCAGCACCGACACCTCGCCCAGCACCTGGCCCGGCCCGATCACGCCGAGCTTGATCGACTTGCCGTTTTCCTCGACCGTGATCGACACCTCGCCGTCGAGGATCAGGTACAGCGAATCGACCGGCATGCGGTCGCGGATGATCACCCGGTTCGCCGGCAGATCCAGCTTCGATGTAGCCGCCAGCAGGCTGGCAACATTCTCCGGTCCGAGGGCGGTCGCCCATAACGGAAATTTTTCCCTGAATTCTTCGTTCATGCCCGTTCCTTGCTTTAGCCACGCCTTGAGCCCGCGGCAACTTCATGCCGCAAGCTGTGGTGATGCGAAAGGCATGCGTGGGATGGATACAACCCTAACATACAACCCGCGGCCTTAATAATGAAAAACTGCCGCTTTGCGGCCCGCAATTCTACCTGCGGAATTCCCCGGTCGTTTTACTCAACTGGGCGCCGGTATGGGCTAAAATCAGCGACATTCACACAGGGGAACGGCATGAAAAGAATAGCCGCTGCGTTGCTGACGGGGGGGGTGCTCCTGTCTTTTTGCCTGCCCGCGCAGGCTGACCTGGCACAGGGACTCGCCGCGTACCGCAAGGGCGATTACGCCACCGCCTACAAGGAGTGGCAGCCGCTGGCCGCCAAAGGCAATGCCGATGCCCAGAACAACATGGGCGTGCTCCTCGAAAAGGGCCAGGGCGTCGAACGCAATTTCGTCGAATCCGTCAACTGGTACCGCCGTGCCGCCGACCAGGGCCATGCCCAGGCGCAGAACAACGTCGGCGTCATGTATGAAAAAGGATTGGGCGTCAAACCCGACGCCAAGGAAGCCGCCAGCTGGTATGCGCGCGCCGCGCAACGCGGCAATCCCAACGCCCAGAACAATCTCGGCGTGCTCTACTTTGGCGGCCGCGGCGTGCCGCAGGATTACAAGCAGGCCATGCAGTGGTACCGCCGCGCCGCCGCGCAGAACAGCACCAACGCGATGAACAACATCGGCGTGCTCTACGAGCGCGGCTACGGTGTACCGCAGAATTACGTTGAAGCGGCGCAGTGGTACCGCCGCGCCGCCGAGCGCGGCCAGCCGCAGGCGCAGAACAACCTCGGCGTGCTCTACGAAAAGGGGCTGGGTGTGCCGGCCGACATGGCGGTCGCACTCAACTGGTATCGCAGTGCCGCCGACCAGGGACATGCCCAGGCACAGAACAATCTCGGCGTGCTCTACGGCAGCGGCCGCGGTGTGCCGGCAAACATGACGCAGGCCTATGTCTGGTTCAGCCTCGCGGCTGCGCGCGGCAATCCCGACGCCGCCAGCAACCGCGATGCCGCGGACCGCAGGCTGACTCCCGAACAGCGCGAAGAGGCACAAAGCGCCGTGCGCGCATGGAAACCGAAGCTCTCCGAAAAATCATGATCGTTCGCTGACCCCAGCGCAGCCGATACCGCAGGTCAACGAAGAAAACGGAAACCCAGTTGTCGCCGCAACACGCATTAGCCCGCCTGTTCCGCGTGTTGCGCGCAGCGCCGCTGCTCGCGCTGTGCTGTGCTGCATCGCCGGCGTGGAGCCAGTCCGTCACTCCGGGCGCGGTGCTCGACACCCTCCCCGGCGTCAAACCGGTGCTGCCGCAATCACCGGCCGAAGTGATTTTCCCGGCCTCCCGTCCCAACGCCGTGCACGATCCGTCGGCCCCGCGTTTCACCGTCAACGCCTTCCAGTTTGTCGGCAACACCGTCTACACACAGCAGCAGCTGAAACAGCTGACCGAGCGTTTCATCGACCTCGAGCTCAATCTGTATGACCTGAACCGCGCCGCCGACGGTGTCACCCGCCTCTACCGCGAAACCGGTTACCCGATCGCACGCGCCATCATTCCCGCGCAAAAAGTCGCGGACGGCATCGTCCGCATCGAAGTCATCGAAGGCCGCATCTCCAGCACCAGCATCGTCGGCAACAACCGCTACTCCGAAAAACTGATCGCTTCGCGCATCAGCGATCTGTCGCAGAACGAAATCATCACGCTCGACCGCCTCGAACGCAGCCTGCTGCTGATGAACGACCTGCCGGGACTCTCGGCACGCGCCACGCTGGCACCCGGCGCCGAATACGGCACCACCGACATGGTGATCCGCGCCGAGGAAACCTCCTTCGCCGGCGCCATCACCTTCGACAATCAGGGCATCAAGGAAACCGGCCAGCTGCGCGTCGATGCCGGCCTAGATTTCAACAACCCGCTGGGGATCGGCGACCAGATCAACATCCGCGCCATCAAGACCGAGCACGACCTGCTGTCCTTCGGCCGCATCGGCTACAGCCTGCCGGTCTCCAGCAACGGCATGCGTCTCGGCGCCACTTATTCGCGCGTGAATTACGACATTGCCGGCCCGTTTGCCGCACTCGGCATTTCCGGCGAAGTCAGCAACACGGAGTTTCTGCTGACCTGGCCGTACCTGCGCAGCCGCGCGCGCAACATCATTTTCGGCACCGGTGTGCGCCGCACCGAAGCCTCGCAACGCACGCTGGGCATCCAGACCTCGGACACCCGCATCGACCTGCTGAACCTCACCGCGCTGGTGAACTGGGTGCATGAAGACTCGGCGGTCACCAATGTCTCGCTGGCGTTTTCCAGCAACGGCAAGAAAAATCCCTACGGCACGCGCCAGGATGCGCAGGCCGCCAAGTTTGATTTCGACATCAACCACCTGCGCGCCGCATCGAAGAACTGGGATTTTTACCTGCGCACCCATTGGGTAATTTCCAGCAGCACTTTGGCCGATACCGAAAAATTCTCCATCGGCGGCCCCGGCAGCGTGCGCGGCTATCGCCAGTCCACGCTGCGCGGCGACGACGGCTGGCTGGCCACCATTGAATTGCGCCGTCAGTTCGTGCTCGGCAATACCGCGGGCATGTTCAGCACGTTTTATGACGAGGCTTCGGTCAAGGCCAAGGGCTTCACCCGTTCTGACAGCATCCGCAGCGCCGGTGTCGGCGTCGGTGTTTTCCCGCATAAAAACCTGCGTGCCAGCTTCGAATACGCCCACCCGATCAGCGACCGCGTTGCCGTCGACGGCAAGCGCGGCCGCGCGTGGTTTACGCTGAGCGCCAGCTTCTGAGTGAATTCGTATATAAGTATTTGTTTTTATTGTGTTTTTTGCTAAACGTCCAGTGTACCTGCCCTGCTATACTCGGCGCCATACACTGGGATCGGAACTGAACCGGAAGAATTCGTGACCACAGCGCGAAAATCACGCCCGCTTTTGCGTCACCTTCCATCGCCAGCATTGCGACCGGCCGCACTGCCCGCTGCCCTCGCCGCCATCGGTTTCTGCACCCTGTTGTGTTCCGGCCCGATGGCCCTCGCCCAGCAGCTCCCCAGCGGCGGCAGCGTCGTCAGCGGCAGCGCCAGTATCCAGAACACCAGCGCCACGCAACAGGTCATCACCCAGGGCAGCAACAAGGCGATCATCAACTGGCAGGGATTTTCGATCGGCCAGGGCAACAGCGTGCAGTTCGTGCAGCCCGGCGCCAGCTCGGTGGTGCTCAACCGCGTGGTCGGCAACGATCCTTCATCGATCTTCGGCAGCCTGTCCGCCAACGGCCAGGTGTTCCTGGTCAACCCGAACGGCATTTATTTCAGCCCGTCCGCCAGCCTCGATGTGGGTGGATTGCTGGCATCGACACTCAACATCCGCAATGACGATTTCCTCGCCGGGCGCTATGTATTCAGCCGCGACCCGAACTCGCCCGCCACCGCATCGGTCATCAACGAAGGCCTGATCCGCGCCCGCGAGGGCGGTTACGTGGTACTGGCCGGCGATTACGCCGCCAACCGCGGCATCGTCGAAGCGCGCATGGGCACGGTCGCGCTCGCTGCAGGCGCCAAGGTCACGCTCGACCTGCAGGGCGACAGCCTGATCAATCTCGCCGTCAATGAAAAAACCGTGGCCGCACTGGCCGGTGTCGCCAACAGCGGCGCACTCAATGCCGAAGGCGGCCGCGTGGTGATGACCGCTGCCGTGGCGCGTGACCTCGCCGGCTCTGTCGTCAACAACAGCGGCGTGATCCGTGCCAGCGGCACTGTCAGCAAAGACGGCGCCATTTATCTGGTCGGTGACGGCGGCGATGTCAGCTCGAGTGGCAGCCTCAATGTCAGCGGCGTACGCGGCGGCAATGTAACCGTTCAATCCACCGGCACCACACTGGTCACCGGCACGGTCGATGCCACCGGCAGCGCCGGCAAGGGCGGCACGGTGCAGATCCTCGGCCAGTACGCCGGCCTGACCGACAACGCAGCCATCGACGTATCCGGCACCACCGGCGGCGGCACCGTGCTGGTCGGCGGCGATTACCAGGGTAAAAATTCAGCGATTCAAAACGCGCAGCGCAGTTACGTCGGCGCAGATACATCGATCAAGGCCGACGCCACGCAAAGCGGCGACGGCGGCAAGGTCATTGTCTGGGCCGATGACGTCACGCGTTACTACGGCACGATTTCTGCGCGCGGCGGTGCACTGGGCGGCAACGGCGGCTTCGTTGAAACGTCCGGCAAAAACATCCTGCAAGTTGATGGCGCCAGCGTCGATGCCAGTGCGAGCAACGGCGCAGCAGGCATTTGGCTGCTTGATCCGCGCAACGTAAACATCGTCGCCGCAACTGCAGGCGGCGCGTTCGGGGGCGGAAATCCCGATATTTTCACACCGACAGCAGATGATTCCACGGTCGATGCAGCCACAATCAACACCACACTGAACGGCGGCACCGACGTCACGATCACCACAGGCGGAACCGGCACACAGGCCGGCAATATCACCGTCAGCAGCGCTGTCAGCAAAACTGCGGGGGGAAATGCAACACTGACTCTGAATGCCGCCAACAACATTGCCGTCAATCAGACCATCAGCTCCACAACTGGCGCCCTCGGCGTGGTGCTTGATTCCGGCATCACGACAGCGGCAGGCGGTATCACCACGAGCGCCGCTATCACTAGCAATGGCGGAAATGTCACCATGCGCTCCGGCACTGCAGGCAGCATCAGCCTCGGCGCGAATATCAACGCCAGCACGGCGGTCAGCGGTGCGACTGGCGTGGTCACTGGCGGCAGCATGCGCCTTGTGGCCGGCAGCGGCGGCATCACGCAGACCGCCGGCATCATCACCGCCGACCAACTGGGCGTGGACTCGGTGGGCTCTGCCAGCTTCACCATCAATCCTCCACCGCTCACCGCGACCAACAACGTCAACACGCTGGCCGCCAACATCAGCGGCGCCGGCAACAGCTTCGGTTATTCCGACGCCACCGGCACCACGGAAAACAACCTCGCTACCGGCACCGTCAGCGCCAACGGCCTGTTCACCACGGGCCGCACGGGCGTCACCACCAACGGCGGCAACATCACGCTGCAGGTGGACGGCACGCTGGATGCCAATGCTGCCGTCACCACGGGTGGCACCGGCAGCGGCACGGTTACATTCAAGACCGCGGAAAGTCTCGCTTCCATTGCCAACGTCAATCTCGCGGCCAACGTCACGGCAAACAAGGTGGTGCTGAACGCCGCCGACGCGATCACCCAGACCACCGGCGGCATTACCGCTACCGATCTGCTGGTGCGCGCCGCTTCGGGCAGCACCGACGATGCCGTGGCGCTCGACAGCAGCAACAACAATGTCGGCACAATTGCCGCCACAAAAAGCGATACCGCAGCCGGCGCCGGCGGCATCTCCGATTTCGCATTCAACAACGGCGGCAATGCACTGACCATCGGCACGGTGGACGCGGTATCCGGCATTACTGCATCGCCTTCGGTCATCACCAACAGCGATGTAACCCTCACCGCCGGTGATCTGGTCGTCAACCAGCCGATTGTCGCCAGCGGGGTCGGCGGCGGCATCGGGGTGGTCACCCTGCAGCCCAATCTCAACACTAACGTCAATATCGTCGATGCCGGCGCGACTACCGATTTCGGCCTGACACAAGCCGAACTCAACCAGATCACCACTAGCGCGCTGCGTATCGGTACTGCTGCGGGCGGCAGCACCGGCAATCTGGCCATCGGCGGCGGCGCAGCCATCACCGGCACCACCTGGAGTTCGCTGATCCTGCGCGCCGGCAGCGGCGGCATCAGCCAGACGCAGCCGCTGACGGTAACCAATCTGGCCGTTGAATCCAGTGGCACCGTCAACCTGAATATTGCCGGAAATGCGGTCACCACCTTTGCCGCCAACCTGACAGGCGCGGGCACGCTGCAATACACCGACAGCAATGCACTGACCGTGGGCCGGGTCGGCGCGGATGGCGTCGGCGATCTGGTCGCCGGGGTCACCGTCAGCGGCATCACCACCGCCAGCACCAACGCCACGCTCACCACCGGCGACGCGATCACCATCAATCGGGACATCGGCGTCGGCACCGGCGTGCTGACGCTGGACGTCACGCAGAACGGCGCGACACAGGGTCCCGGTTCAGCAATCACGACATCGGGCACCGGCGGCGTGCGCCTGCTGGGCAACGCACTCAATACCAACAATTTCAACCTGAACCAGAACAACGACGTTACCAATCTCGCCGCCAATACCAACGGCTCGGTAACTTTCCGCAACGTGTCGCCCACCACCACGCTGACCGTCAACACCGTTGGCGGTACTAACGGCATCACCACCGGGGGTTCCGCCGTAACATTGATCGCCGACAAACTCAATATCGTGGCAGGCCAGACCATCTCCGCTGGCGGCGGCACGGTAACGCTGACCTCATCCGATCTCGGGCGCACCATCAATCTCGGCACAGCCACCGGCGGACTCGATCTCACCGATGCCGCGCTCGATCGGATCGTGAGCGCGAACGGGGTACTGGTCATCGGCGACAATGCTCATACCGGCGCTATCAACGTCTCCGGCGAAACCGTTGACCCGGGAAGTATCACGGGTGGCATTGAACTACATAACGTCAACAGCAGCATCAATATCAACAACGTGCTCAACGCGGGTGCGTCCGCCGTCACCTTGGTCGCCGACGGTAACGATCCGACTACCGCTACTAGTGGCGTCATCACCCAAGGCACCAGCGGCGGCATCATCGCCGGACCGCTGATCACACAGTCCAAGGGCGGCGCCACGCTGAACCGCATTGCCAACAATGCCGTCAGCAACTTTGCCGCCCTCGAGTCCGGTGGCGGAAATGTCGTTTTCGCCAACACCGGCAACCTGACCATCAGCGGTATTGGCATCAACACCAACGACAACGTCGGCAGCATCAACATAGACACCACCGGCACGCTGGGCACCACCGGCCCGATCAATACGCACCTCACCACCAGCAACGTCACACTATCCTCCGGCGGTGCGATGTCACTGACACAAGACATCAACCCGGGCAGCAGCGGCACGCTGACACTGAGTTCCAGCAGTACGGTGACTCAGACGGGTGGCAAATTTGTAGCCAACGCCAACAGCGGCGGCGGCAGTATCGGCAATCTATTGCTGAACCGGCGCAATGGCGTAGGCGCTGGCAATTTTGAGTTTCCATTTCTTCCACCGCCACCGACCGCGCCCATCACCATCAATAACAATGTCGCCACGATCGCAGCCGACATCATCGGAGCGCTTGAATACGGCAATTCAGGTGCACTGACTGTAGGCACCGTTGGGGCTACCAGTGGCATCAACACCAACGGCAACAATGTCACGCTGACCTCCGGTGGCAACCTATCCCTGTCTCTGGGCAATAACATCACGGCCAACGGCGCTGTCATAGACCTGACCGCCTCGGGCATCAGCGGCGGCGGCGCGGTCATCGCCGACTCGCTGGCCATCCGCGACAACAACACAGCCACTTTCGGCACGTATGCGTTGGGCGGCAGCATTTCCAGCATCGCAGCGGACGTCAACGGCGTAGTGTCCTATGCGGACGGCGATGCGCTAACTGTAACCTCGGTCGCTGGCCTGTCGGGCATCCAGAGTCGTGGCAGCAGCGTGATTCTGACCAGCGGCGGCACGACGAGTGGTGCGAACAACATCGGCCTGCTGCAGAACATCGATACCCGCAGCACTCCGGGCACCGGCAGCGTTAGCGCTGGCGGGGGTGTAATCCTCACCGCCAACGGCGGCGGCGTAAACCAGACCAGTGGGTCTATCACTGCCAGCAGTCTCGCCCTGCTCGGCTCCGGCACATTTACGCTGGACAGCGACCCCGGTCTTGGGGCTCCTCCCAGCGTCAATAACGATGTGAATACGTTTGCTGCCGGCGCCGCGGTCGACAGCACCACCACGGGCCTGATGAACGTCGCCTACCGCGACATCAACGCGGTCACGATAAGCAGCAACGGCGGCGCCTCCGGTCTCACCACCCGCGGCGGCAACGCCACCATCATTGCGGAAAGCGGCACTCTGACCGTTAACAGCGTTGTCGACACGCGAACAACCCCGAGTTCAGGTGCCACAACGACGGGTGGCGATATCGGGCTGACTGCAACCGGTGGCAACATCGCTCTCAACGCAAACATCACCGGTGATCTCGTCAACTTCAGCACCACGGGCAGCATCCCGACGGCCTCCGGCGTAATCGTCAATGCGACGGTGAACACCGCCAATCTCGCCGGCGAAATATGGCGGGGTTACGGGGCCGATACCACGCTTACCAACATTCCCGCCGATAATTTAAGTGCCAACACCGTGGTGATCTACACCACCAATGGCGCCGACGTTACTCAGGCTGCGGGAAACACGATCACCGCAAACAATCTGATCTTTTTCAGCTACAACGGTGATTCGGTCTTCAATTTCACCGCCGGCACCAACAACGTCCAGAACTTTGGCGCCAGCAGCAATTTCTTCAATTTCTTCCTGAATACCGCCAGTGCGCAGGTCAACCTGAACACGACCGGCGCGCTCAACGTCGCGGCACTGACTCCGACCCAATACTACTCGGGCACCGCCAACGGCATTTTCAGCAACAACCAGAACGTCAACGTCACCACCAACGGCGCACTGGCACTGACCGCGCCGATCAACGCCGGCAGCGGCAACGTCAGCCTCAGCGTGCCCAGCGGCGGCATTTCGCAGACGGCTGCAGGCACCATCACCGCCAATACACTGGGCATCAGCAGCCCGAACTCGGTCAACCTCGGCACCGCAAACAACAACATCAACACGCTGGGCACGGCCACCATCAACGTCAACGACGCCCTGTTCAGCCTCAAGGAGGCCGACGGCGTCACCATCGCGCAATCGATCAATGTCGCCAATAACGGCGCCGCAACGGTAAACATTACCTCCGGTGGCGTTATCACCGTGCCCAGCGCAAAAACCATCACTGCGACCAGCACCGGCAATGTCGCCGCGGCCAACGTGACGCTGAACGGCAGCAACGGCGTGAACATCAGCAGCCCGATCAGCGCCACCGGCGGCGGCGCCAGCAGCAGCGTCAATGCCGGCATCAACCTGATCAGCACCAACGGGCCGGTCACCATGAATTTTGGCGCCGGACTCTTCGCTACCGACAACGGTCCGGCCACGGCTGCCGGCGCCGCGCCGCACAGCGCCGAGGTGGTCATCACTTCGGGTACGCGCGACGCCCTGGTCTTCAATTGCGCGGCTTTCGACATCTGCACCAGCACGGTGGGCAACATCAACGCCACCTCCAATAACGGCCGCGCGGTGATCGACGTCTTCGGCCAGGGCGATGCCGGCAACGGCGTCAACGTCGTGGGCGCGCTGACGGTCACCGGCCAGACCCGGCCGCTGATCAGCCTCGATGCAAAAACCCAGGACAGCGACGGCAACGAACTGACCTCGACCGGCAACGTCAACATCGGCGCCACGGTCACCGTGAATTCCACCTCGGATGTCGCCGTCAATACCCTCGCCGACTCGGTGATCGGCGGCATTTCGGTCAACGGCCGCAACATCACTGTGGGCGCGAAGCTTGAGTCCCGCAACACCAATAGCACCCTCCGCGCCCAGGACGGCATTTCGATCAACAGCGTCCGCGAAAATATCGCCATCAATGCCGACATCGTCACCACCTCCAACGGCGGCATCGGCATCACCACCGGCAGCAATGGCACGGTTTCCGGCGCCGGCGTGATCGAGGCGCAGAACGTCAACCTGGTGGCGCCCAAGAGCCAGGGCACGTTTAATGTCAAAACCCGGATCCAGCCGCCGGCCGGCATTCTCGGCAACGGCAACCTGAATGTGCTCGGCGGTCTCAACACCACCATCGACAACCTGTCGAACGCGACGCTGATCACCGCGCTGGGTTTCATCGACCGCAGCAAAGATCCGGTCAACCCCGACCTGCCGATCGGCAACCTTTCACTGAAAACCGCAGGCACGCTGCAGATCGCCACGCTGGATGCCTACAACACTTCGTTCTCTGAATCCAACCCGATCAGGATCGAGCTGGCATCGGATAACTTCGTGGTGTTCCCCGGCACCATCAGCACGCCGGCGTATGCGGAAATCACGCTGCGGCCGTATACCGACACCACGGAAATTTTTGTACGCAACAATGCCGATCCGTCCTTGCCCGGCGTGGTCTACACCACAGCACCCCTGCTCGGCTTTCTGCAGCAGTTCAACCCCGACGCCAAGCTGATCATCGGTGGCCCCAACCACAAGGGGAATATCACGGTCGGCGGTGACGGACCTTTCACGCTGGGCAATATGCACCTGGTATTTGAAACCGGCCAGAACGGCAGCGTCGTTAAAAACTTTTTCGCCAGCGACGGTAATGTCTACCACCCCGAACCGGCGATCAGCTTTGGAAGCATCGGATACCCCGGTCCGGCGGTGACTGACGGCATCGGCAAGCTGACCTCCGACAAGGTACAGCTGATCGAAGCCGGCAATTTCCAGCCCTCGCCCGGCGTCACCATCAACGGCGCGTGCCCGGCACCCTGCCCCGGCGGCAGCGCCGGACAAGGCGCCATCACCGTCAGCGGCGGCTCTACCGATCCTGGCGGCGGCGGTGGTGGTGGCGGCGGCGGTGGTGGAGGCGGTGGTGGCGGTGGCGGTGGCACCAGTTCCGGCGGCACCGACCTCGGCGGCCCGGGTTCGACCACCACGACTACAGCCGCAGGCACCGGCGGCACCGGCGGCGGCGGTTCAACGACGCCGGCGGACACCACCACGGTTGGCGGCGGCACCGGCGGTGATCCCAGCAGCGGTACCGGCGGTGGCGTGGTCGCCGATGGCGGCGGTACGCTGTCTGGTCCCGCCGACGGCACGATCACCACGACGACATCCACCGACACGACTCAGACCGAAGACGGCGGCGGCATACTCGCCGGCGATGGCACCACGGGCCCTGGTGACGGCACGATCAGTACCGGCACCGGTCCCGGCGACGGCACCACCGGACCAGGCGATGGCACGCTGACCCCCGACAGCGATGGTCTGCCAGTGGGCGGAGGTGGTACGGGCGGCACTCTGGCCGGTGATCCGGGTGACGGCACGACCGGCACCACCAGTGACGGTCTGCCCACCGGCGGCGGTACGCTCGCTGATGGCACCGGCGGTGATGGCACGACCGGTACCGGAACAGATACCGGCCTGGCCGGCGGAGGCTCGGGTGACGGTACTTCCGGCACCGGCGGCGACGGTACAACCGGTGGTGGTGACGGCTCCGGTCTGTTTGGCGGTGGCTCAGGCGGTGGCGGGCTGGCGGGTGATTCCTCTTCAGGCACCGGCGGTGATGGCCTGGCCGGCGGCTCCGGCAGCGGTCTCGGTGGTGATGGCGGCGCGACCGGTGGCAGCGGACTTGCCGATGGTTCTGGCAGCGGCGGTACCGGCGGCAGCGATCTCGCGGGTTCAGGCAGCGGCGACGGTTCCCTGAGCGGTGGCGCATCCGGTGGCGACCTTGCCGGCAGCGGCACAGGCAGTGGTGGCACAGGCGGCGACGGCGGCTTCGCCGGTGCGGGTGGTGTTGATGGCACCGGCAGCGGCGGCGCCGATGGCACGGGCGTCACGGGCGACGGCCTTGCCGGTGGCGGTGCCACGGGTGGCGGCAGTCTGGCCGATGGTTCGGGCAGCGCGAGCGGTGGCACCGGTCTGGCCGGTGGCGCCGGGTCCGGCAGTGGTGGTGATGGTTCCGTCGGCGGCAGCGGCGGCAATCTCGCAGGCAGCGGCAGCAGCGGCGCAGGTGGTAGCGGCGTCGGTGGCGACAATCTTGCCGGCGGCGCCACGGGCGGCGGCGGTCTCGCCGATGGCTCGGGCAGTGCCAGTGGCGGCACAGGCCTGGCCGGTGGCACCGGTTCCGGCAGTGGCGGCGATGGTTCCGCCGGCGGCACCGGCGGCAACCTCGCCGGCAGCGGCAGCGGTTTGTCCGATGGCGGATTTGGCGGAGGTGCCGGCAGCGGAAGTGGCGCCGGTGGCAGCGGTAGCGGTGTCGCCGGTTCTGATAACGGTCTGGCCGGCGGTCAGGGTGGTGTGCTGGCCGGTAGCGGTTCGGGCGATGGCGCGAGCGGCGCTGCAGGCGGATCCGGCGGCGGTACATCGGGTAGCGGCGGCAGCGGCAACCTGTTTGCCGATGGCACCGGCGCCGGCAATGCTGCGGGCGCAGGTGCCGGTGACAACACCATTGCCGGCAGTGGTACCGGGCTGGCGGGAGATAACACCAATGTGGAAGCCGGCCGCGCCGACAGCCGCAATCCGGACGGCACGACGAATGATGGCGACAGGCTCGCGCGCAGCGGCACCGGCGTGGATGGCGGCTTCAGGGGTGGCGCCTCGGGCGGAAACACCGTGACCAACGCCGGCGAAGCGCAAAGCCGCGATCCGGCAGCCAACACCCGCTCAACGGACAATGTGGCGCGCAGCGGCACCGCTGTTGATGGCACTGACGTTGATGCCCCTGACGTTAATTCCCGCTTCCGCGGCGGCGCGGCCGGCGGTAAAGCGTCAGCCGACGCCGGTGAAAGCAGCAGCGGCGCAGCCGGCAGCGCAACCGCGAAAAAAGACGAGGAACGCGAGCGTTTCTTTGAAGACGAACGCGATGCGCAACGTATCCGCCTCGTCGGCAGCAACCGGTTGATCTCCGTCCAGGGTGAAGGGGTCAACCTGTTGCAGGACAATCGCCCCGTCGCGCCGTAACGCCGTGCGACACCCGCCCGCTCAGGGCTGGTAGTCGCGCATCGGCGGACGCAGTGGGGTCTTTTCTTCGAGCGGTGGTGATTCCGGCCTGTCACAGGCTCCGACCCGTTTCGCGGTGATTTTCTGGATCACCTGCATTTCTTCCGGATACTGGGAAAGCGTCATCACCACGCCGCGTACCTGGTCGCCACTGAATACCATGCGACCGCTGCCCTGCATTTGCGCTACGCTGTTGGTGCAACTCAGCGTCCAGGTCATGACGTCGTTTTTGGTCTGGGTATTGATGGCGCGGCAGGGCGCTCCCGGCGGCGCCAGTTGCGGCTGGAAACTGTCCTTGGTGAAACAGCGGGTGTAGTAATACGGCGGCGGCGGGCGGACTTTCATGCCCTTGATTTCGGTGTCCACCGTGACATGCCAGTTGCCGTCATTGAAGTTGAGTGCGTACGCCGGTGCGGCACATGACGCGATCACCAGCACAAACAACACCCGCGCCAGCGGGATGGGCCGTTTCATGCGGGGACGGTTACGGCGACTGGGTCATCGGGCTTTGCATGCGCACCGTGGCCTTCGCCGTGATCGGGATGCGATAGCCGCCGATGTTCCAGTCGATCCCGGGTATCGTGGTCGGTATGGCCGGCATGCTGGGCAGGGAAATGCCGAGGCCCGAAGGAATGTAGCTGTTCACCAGATTCACCAGGCTTTGCACCTGGTCGTTGATGTCAGCGCAGCGCTTGCCGGCAAGGTTGGTCGGCACATCGGCTTCGGAATAATACTTGGCAGCCAGTACATCTTCTCCGACAAAACCGAAATACAGCGAATAGATCACCCGATTGATGATCGGCACCACCAGCCGCGTGCAATAGGTGACCTGTATGGTCAGCAGATTGGCATCCTGCAC
>CAMCYP010000045.1 GCA_945885345.1 Bordetella parapertussis
CTGAACGAGATGTACATGCTGACCGAAGCGCTGCGCGCATTCGTGCTGCGCACCGCCTGGGAACGCGACCGCAAGCTGCCGGATTTCGGCAATAACGTGCTGGTGATGAATTACTCGCAGGAAGTGGTGCAGCGCGTGACCAAGGCCAACATGGAAATCCACGGCCCCGAGGGCTGCATGATGCACGCCCGCGTTGACAAGCTGGTGCGCGACGCGATGGTGTGGACGCATCTGGCAGGGGATACCGTGCAGCGCGTGAAAGTGGTCAAGCGCCTGCCGATGACCCCGGGCTGAAGTTGCCTGACTGAGCCGCGGCCGGTATCGCCGGTCTGCAATCTCATTACCGCTGTTTCTGCATTTTCACCAGACCCCCTCAGTCATCGCATTGAGGGGTTTTTTGTTATTGTTCCCGTATTATTAATGAAATCGGAAAGAGTTGATGAAAACGGCTGCAGAAAATAGCGATCTTGTTCTGGTCCGCATTGATCAGCGCGGAGATGCGGGGCATGTGGCCCATGTAACGATCAACAACCCTGCCAAACGCAACGCGCTGGGTATGGCGGGGAAACGCGCCATCGCCGATGCGTTCTCCCGCTTGTCCCAGGACGAAAAGCTGCGCGCTGTCGTGCTGACCGGAGCGGGTGACAAGTCTTTTATCGCCGGGGCTGACCTGGCGGAAATGAAGGATTTGAGCGTCGAGGAGGCTGAGGAGGAGCACACGCTGACCCATTACGCCTGTGACTCGATACGCCGCTGCCCCGTCCCCGTTATTGCGCGTGTGAATGGGTATTGTTTTGGTGCCGGTATGGAGCTTGCCGCGTCCTGTGACATGCGGGCTTCCGCGGATCATGCGAAATTCGGCATGCCTGAGGTGCGCGTTGGCCTGCCTTCCGGCATGGAGGCGGCACTCCTGCCGTCGTTAGTGGGCTGGGGGCGTGCGGCTGAACTGGTTCTGACGGGCGATATATTCGATGCCAAAGACATGTATCAGTTTGGATTTGTGCAAAAACTCGTCCCCGCTGCTGAACTGGACGCTGCGGTGGACAAGTGGGTTCAGTCAATATTGATCAGCGGTGCGCGGGCAGTGCGATTGCAGAAGTCGTTATTGCGGGATTGGGAGCGCATGTCATTGACCGACAGCATTCGGCGGGGCATCGAGATGTGTGTGGAGGCCCGTCGTACAGATGAGCCATCAAAACTCATGGCTGCATTTCTGGCGCGCAAGAAGCGCTAGCTTGACCGGAGGAGTGGGTGAAACCTAAAGCAAAAAATGAAGAGAGATCTGTAGCGACGAATCAGCGCAACCCTCTGCAGGGTATTACGGTTCTTGATTTGGGGCAGATCTATAACGGACCTTATGCGACATTTCTGATGGGGATGGCTGGGGCCCGCATCATAAAAATCGAGCCGCTTGAAGGCGAATCAATGCGTCAGCGGACCCTCATCGGGGGGGCGGCGCTGCCTTTTGCGATGCTGAATTCAAACAAGCAGGCAGTCACGCTCAATCTCAAGACCAAGCGAGGACGTGAAATTCTGCTGGATATGGCGCGTCGTGCGGATGTATTGCTCGAGAATTTCCTGCCCGGAAAGCTGGACAAGCTGGGTATCGGTTATGAAGTCCTGCGTGAGGTCAATCCCAGGCTGATCCTGGCCTCAGGCTCCGGATATGGCAGCACCGGGCCTTATCGGGAATACCCGGCCATGGATATTTCGATTCAGGCCATGTCGGGAGCGATGAGCGTTACGGGGTTCCCGGACGGGCCGCCGACAAAAATTGGCCCGGCACTGTGCGACTTTTCCTGTGGTGTCCATCTCTACGGGGCGGTCGTGACTGCCCTGTATGAACGGGAAAAAACCGGGCATGGTCAGAAGGTTGAAGTGGCAATGCTGGATGCAATCTATTTTTCCCTCGCATCAAGTCTCGGCCTGTACTTCGCCTCCGGAAATTATGGCGGAGCGGTCAATTTCGAGCAGAGAACGGGGAACACGCATAGCGGAAGGGCGTCGGCACCGTACAGTGTTTATCAGGTGAAGGACGGATACATTGCCATCCTTTGTACCAATAACAAACACTGGATCTCCCTGGCGAAGGTGATGGGCAGGGAGGATCTGGCGTCGGATCCGAGATTCGATACGGCCAAGAAACGCGCCACACTCAGTGAAGAGGTCGACCGGATTGTTGGCGAATACGCGTCGCGGTACAAGCGCGATGAGCTGTTTGCCATTCTTTCACCGCATCACATTCCCTGTGCGCCCGTGCGTGATCTGGCGGAAGTTACCAATGATCGGCACCTGCATGAACGGGGAATGCTGGAGTGGATGGAGCACCCCAAATATGGCCGGATAGCGGCTGCGCGCAGCCCGCTGCGCTTTGAAAAACAGGGCCTCACTGAACTAAAGCCGAGTGCGGAACTGGGCGAAAACAATGACGAGGTTTATGGCGAGTGGCTTGGAATTTCGCAGGAAGAACTGGCCGTCTTGAAGGCAGAGAAGGTGATTTAGGCTATTTCCGATGTTGTGCGGCGGCAGGCCGTTCCGCCGCTCATATGACGGATACCCGCTGTTGTTTTCGCGCCTGCTCGTGGCTGACTGTGGGTGCCACGAGTTTGTAGAGTGCGCGCCGCGTGTTGCTGAACAGGGAGCGCATTTTTTCGGTCCACGGCGTCTTGCGCGCCAGTTGCGCCGCCGGGCTTTCCCAGACGTCTGGCCCGGCGAGTTCGTATGCGGTCAGATATCTGGGGCCGTCGCTGGTGCCACCGAGTATGCCCGTCGACATGTAACGCCGCGCCCGGAACACGCCGGGAATGCCGGCGCAGCGCGGCAGGTGTTCCTGGTCATACCATTCGTTGTATTCATCGACGATATGCTCGGGGATGTCGGTGTGCACGATGTACATCCACGGCGCATCGGGAGCGGGGATATTGCCGACTTCGCACATCAGCTTGAAATTCATGCGTTCGCGTTTGTTGCCGTAGAGCTTGCGCATGCGCAGCGACCACGGTGTTGGATTGGCGACGATGTGCTGGAAATCCTCTGCCGCCTCGACGGTTTCGTCCCCGGTTTCATACCAGGCGATGTAACGGATATCGGATTTTTCGCAGAAATAACGGCGGGTTCGGACAAAGCCCGGCATCGCCGTCAGCTGCGGCACATGCTCTAGGGCATACCAGTCGTTGAATTCCTCGGCGTGCGCGGTGGCGACGTCGAGGCGGACCGTGATCAGTCCGCCAGCCCGGGCATCCATGTCAGGCAGGGACTTCCAGGTCGACCAGCGGCCCGTATTGCTGGCCGCCGAACACATCGCCGTCATCAACATCGCCGGAAATCACCGGGCGCGGGATAGTGATCTTGATGGCGTTCGCGGCGTCGTAGTTGATGATGGCGACAACTTCGGGTTTCAGGCGGTAGGTTTTGCCGAACCACCCGGCATTGATCAGTTTGGCATCACGCACTTTTTCGTAGGTCGCGCGATCCTTGAATATGACGTCAAAGGTCAGCTCGAATGGGCCGGAGTTTTTGCTGCGGATCAGTTTAGTGACCTGCCAGAGTTTGGCCATGATTTATACCTTCTCGTAACCAATGCGGAACATTTCCAGCGGACTGTCCGGCTCGACCACGTGGTTCATGTTGAAGCGGTAGCTGGCGCCCTTGTCGATTTCGGCGGGCGAGTAGGGGAAGGCGACCGAGGTGATCAGCCCTGTCCATTCCGGCACCGGGTAGTGCACGGCGATGTGACTCAATGATTTTGCCAGCGCATTAGCCAGCTTCTGGTCGGGGGCGGTAATCTGGAACAGCAGGCCGACTTCATGGCCGATCGACATGTCCGGCTCCAGCACACCCATCGCGGCGTTGCGGCCGAACTGGCGCACGTCGAGACGGTAGCGGCTGTCGATGCTGTCACCCATCACGGCGCGGATGCGGTCGCGCGCTGCCTTGATGAGGTCTTCGAGCCAGCGGTCGAACTGGCGCAGGATGATCGGGTCGCGCACCGAGCCGAGCACGATGCTCTGGTAGCCGGCGAGTTCAGCTCCCTCCAGCTTGATCGTGTAACGCGCCGCATGTTTGAACGTGCTGCCGGAGACTTTGACGGCGCGGTCGGAGACGGCTTCGTAACGGGCATTGACGGTATTCAGGATGCCGGAGGGTTCGACCAGTTCGTACGGTGTGGAGTTTTCATACAGGTTGTGCGAGGCGACGCTGGCCGGATCACAGCGGTACTCCGGATTCGGCGGCTCGATGATGAAATGGTCGTCGGTGACAATAGCGAAATTGCAGTCCGGGTATTTGCGCAACACCACGCTGGCAGCGCCGCATTCCATGATCTTGGCCATATGCCAGACCGTGGCCGGGTTAAAACCTTTCATCACCGGCATCGCAGCAAAAATCGAGGTGTCGCTGGAGCGACCGGCGATCACCACATCGGCGCCATTCTGCAGCGCTTCGATATAAGGCTCGGCGCCGCACATGCCGACGATGTGCGAGCTGCGGTCGATGACTGATTCGTCGAACACCGGCGCATTGGCCAGTGGCTTGATGCGGCCTTCCTTGAGGCGCTTTTTCAGGTAAGTCCTGTCCTGCTCGGACTGGATGGTCGCCATTTTGAAGTTGAGTTTTTCTTCGCGCGCAATTTCACGGGCAATGCCGGCCAGGCGTTCAACCTGGGCATCGGTGCCGGCGGTCATGGCCGAGCCGACCAGCACCGGGATTTGTGCCGCGCGGGCCGCCAGGATCATCAGCCGCAGATCGCGTTTGCAGGCGGCGTCGGAAAACTGCGGTTCGCCGGAGCCGAGGTGGTGCGGGCCGGGGTCGGTGGAACCGCAGTCGGCGCCGATGAAATCGGGCTTCAGCGTCATCGCCCGCTTCATGGTTTCTTCGCGGAAGCCGGAACCGAGGATGCCGGTTGCGGACAGGATGCGGATCTCTTTCATGGCGGGTGAATTCCTCAGGCTGACAATCACTCGTCAGCAGTTTGTTTTTTTGCGTCCTGAAAACACGACGGCGGCACAAGGCCGCCGTCGCTGCAGGTTGTTCATGGAAAGTGTATCAAACCGCGACGCTGCCCCGCACGGTAGTCCGATACATGAGACGGCGCAGCGGCAGGTCGTAATCGAAGTTGGCCTTGTGCAGTGCCGAGCAGTTGTCCCACAGCAACAGATCATGGGGTTGCCAGCTGTGGCGGTACTGGAATTCCGGACGGATTGTGTGCTCGCAGATTTCCTTTTTCAGGGCTTCGCTTTCCGCCGCGGGCAATCCGACGATGCATGAGGTGTGCGCTTCGTTGACGAACAAGCCCTTGCGTTTGGTGACGGGGTGGGTGCGCACGATGGGGGCTTCGACATCGGGCACGCTTTTCAACTGTTCCTCGGTGGGAAAGTGTTCCTGTACCACACGACCGCCGCGGGCGGCTTCTTCCTTTTGCACCTGCGCATTCTTCGTGCGGTAGTAGCGGTAGCTGTGCACGTTTTTCAGGCCCTGCAGGTGCTGTTTCATGGCGTCCGGCAGCGCATCGTAAGCAGCGGTGGTGCTGGTGAAATTGGTGTCACCCAGCACCTGGCCGTCCTTGACCGGGACTTCGACGGCATACAGCGCCGACAGCAGGCTCGGTTCCTTTTTGTACGACAGGTCGCTGTGCCAGAAGCGCCCGGCATCCTGCGCGCCGATGGCATTACCCTGTTCATCGAGCAAGTTGGAGACGACGAGGATTTCCGGATGCCCCGGCAGGCGGCTTTCCTTGCGCACATGCTGCTCGAGGATGCCGAAGCGCCGCGTGAATTCGACTTGCTGCGCCGGGGTGATTTTCTGGTTGCGGAAAAAAACCACCTCGTTGTCGAAAAAGGCCCTGGCAATCTGCTCGAAGGTTTCGTCAGACACGGGCTTGGTCAGATCCACGCCCGAGATTTCTGCGCCGATGTGTTTGCCGATGCGGGTTACGGTAATCATTTGAGCCTCCGGTGAGGGGTCATTGGGCCAGACACTGCGCCCGGTCGTTGTTTGATGGCCGCCATGTTAACAAGGCTTTGTCATGCGATAAAAGAATTAATATGCATATCATCATATAATTAATGTATTGTAATCAGCTGTCGAACCACTAAAAATGCCTGCTGGATATGGCTAACAGGGCTGGTTTTTCATGACCCTCAAACAACTGCGTTTCCTGCGCGAAATCTCGCGTCAGTCGTTCAATATTTCTGCGGCTGCGATTGCACTGCATACCTCGCAGCCGGGGGTGAGTCGGCAAATCCAGTTGCTGGAGCAGGAACTGGGCACGGATCTGCTGGTGCGGCGCACCAATCGCATACTCGGTATCACCGAGGCCGGCCGTTCGATTCTGGTGGCGGCCGAGCGTCTGCTCAACGAAACCGAGAACATCGCGCTGATTGCCGCCGATACGCGCAACGAGGCGGCGGGGCGGCTGGTGCTGGCGACCAGTCACCTGCATGCTCGTTATACCCTGCCGGGGCCGGTCCGGGCTTTTTCAAAACGGTATCCCGACGTGCAACTGCACCTGCTGCAGGCGGAGCCGGATGACATCCAGAAACTGGTCGAATCCCGCGACGCCGATATTGGCGTCAGTACCGAACTGACGGGGCAGCAGTCAGGGCTGGTGCAGATTCAGGCAGGCACCATTCAGCGCAGCTTGATCATGCCCAAGGGGCATCCGCTGTGCCGGAAAAAGCGCATCACGCTGCGCGATTTTTCGGGTTATCCGGTGGTCAGCTACCATCCGCGCACCCGCGGGGGGCAGATCATTGCGCAGGCATTCAACGAAGCCGGTGTGTCCATTCGCCACGTGGTCAGTGCCAGCGATTCTGACGTGATCAAGGCCTATGTTGCGGAAGGGCTGGGCATTGCCGTGGTGCCGACTATTGCACTTGATCGCCGCGCCGATACAAGACTAGAGGCTGTGGACGTGACGCGGCTGTTTGCTGCCAGCATCATGGCGATCAGTTTGCGTCCCGGCACTCACCTGCGGCGTTATCTTACAGACATGATTCAGCTGGTGGTGCCGCAGTTGAGCCGGGAGGCGGTGGAACGCGCAATGCACCCAGTGGAATGACGAGCCCGCAATGAAACCGTTAAAATAGCGTTTTCCCGGAACACCATCCTCAGGAGTTTGCCCATGAAGCTGTATGGCTCGACCACTTCCCCCTACGTGCGTAAGGCACGCGTGCTGATTCACGAAAAGAACATGCCGGTCGAGTTCATCGTGGAAGATCCGTGGGTTGAGGACAGCCCCATCATCATCAAGAACCCACTGTCCAAGGTGCCGGCGCTGGAAATCGGCACCGACAGCTACATGTTTGAATCCGTGCTGGTAGTGCATTACCTCGACCATGCCGATGGCAAATCCTTCACGCCGCGCGACCCGGCCGGTTACTGGCAGTCGCAGTGGTGGCAGGCGCTGGGGCAGGGCATCATCGACGCCGGTATTGCTCGCGTCTTCGAAACCCGCCGCCCGGAAGAGAAGCAGATGCCGGAAAAAATGGCGCGCGAAGAGCAGCGCATCGGCCGTGCCATCGATCTCGCGGAAAAAACGATGAAGGAAAACAGCGAGTTCCTGCTCGGCAACCGTTTCGGTCTGGCCGACATCGTGATGGGCGTGGCAATGCAGTACACGGATTTCCGTTATACCCACGACTGGCGCAGCCGTGCGCCTAAGCTGGCGAAATGGCTGGCCGGAGTTGCCGCGCGGCCGTCGTTTGAAGAGACTTTGCCGCCGGGATTCGTCAAGCCGGCTTAAAAGTGGCGTGACGCAGTAACCGGTTTTATGTCCGGGGGCAGCCTGAGTTCCAGAAGAGTGCTGGAGCCAGGCCTGCCACGCGATTTTTTCAGAAATTTTTCAAGTTCGTTTTCTGTCGCCGCCGACTCAAAGCGGAATCCGTAGAGTGTGGCGAGTCCGGAAAAATCAATCACCGGCGGCTCGATCGTAAATGCTTTCAGAGGGCCGTCCGCAAGCTTGCTCGCGCCCTCATTGAGTGTTGCATAACGGCGATTTGCAAGAACGACCAGCAGCAAACCTGCGCGATGGTGTTCTGCGGTCCACAGCGCCTCAGATGCGTACAGGGCGGAGCCATCCCCGACTATGGCCACCACCTGGCGATCGCTCCTGCCGATGGCGGCGCCAACCGATGCGGCGAGGCCCCAGCCGATTCCACCGCTGCCGTTGATGATGTATTCGCCGGCTTTGGATCCCATCCATTGCCGCACATCCGACGTTGACAGTCCGGACTCGTCCACAAATATCGCATCCTTGTAGTGTTTGAGCAGTGTGTGGATTGCACGTGAGGGATGCAGATGTTTCTTTGGGCTGGGCGGCAGTGCGATAGCGTCCCGTTTTGGAATACTCCGCCTCGTACTGGAAAGTTTTGCGGATTGTGCTATTTTTTTCAGTGATCCGCGGATATCGGCGAGGTGAGCCAGTTCAAACTCATGGTCGGGAGACTGAACCGATGGGTCTTCGCCGAGCCATGCCTTGTTCTGGGGTAATTCGACTTCGCTGAAAAGCGTGGTGCGGAGACCGCGCCCGCCAAGAAAAAACAGGGCATCGTGCCGGGCTAGGCGGTCAGATATCTGTTTGAAGCTTGGCGGCAGATAGCCGGCATAACAGGGCGACTTTGCCGAGACCGGGAGAATGCCGGTATAGGGGGCTGCGTATACTGGAGTTCCGGTTTTTAGAGCGAGAGCTTCCAGTGATGCGCTTGCATTGCTCCAGTGCACACTTTCGGTCGCGATCAGAGCTGGATTTTTTGCTTTCGCAATAAACCGGGCATATCGTGCCGCGTCGCTTTCGGACAGTGAAGACAGTGCTGGAGACGTGACGCTGACAGGTGTGGCATTGATTTCCTGCTCGAGCAGATCGGACGGGCAAATAAGTCCCACCGGAGCATAAGGCGGAGTCAGCGCAGCGCGCATGGCGCGCATGATGTTTGCTGCGGAATCGTATTTCGTATTGAGTGTGAAAACCGCCTTGCATACAGCACCTGCCATGCGCTCAACAGGCCCCCACAGAATCGGAATGGTATGCAGGAAGCGTCGGTCTTGTCCGCCGATCAGGACCAGAAGCGGTGTTCCGGCAATACCTGCGGTATAAAGATTGCCCATGCCATTGCCCAGTCCGGGGGTGACATGAAGGTTGATTACGCCGAGAGATCTCGTGGCACGTGCGTATCCGTCTGCCATCGGAACAGCAGCGACTTCGGAAAGGGCCACAATGTATTTTAGTTTTTTTCGATTCTCGCATGCCCGTACCAGCGGAATTTCCGTAGTTCCAGGATTGCCAAAAATACGCGTGACTCCATTCTTTTCGAGGGTTTGCAGCAAAAAGTCGGAAATTTTCATGAATGCCGCGCTTTTTAATTGGCCTGAATCCCGGCTTGTTTGATGACCGCCGTCCATTTTGAAATTTCAGAGGCGATGTAAGCCGAAAAATTTTCCGGGGTCGTGTATGTGGGCGTGGCCCCTTCCTGGATCAGATTGTTTTTTACGGAAGAATCGGCGAGTATTTTTTTCAGTTCTTCGTTGAGCTTTGAGACAACTTTTTTGGGTGTTTTTGCCGGCACGACCATGCCCCACCAGCCGGTGAATTCGTATCCCGGAAGGCCGCTTTCAGAAACGGTGGGCACCTCGGGCAGGACAGGAGATCTTTCCGTCGTCGAAACAGCCAGGGCGCGCAAACGATTGGCTTTCAGGTGCGGAATAACCGACAGGATGGTGGTAAATCCGGGAGAAACCCGCCCTGCGATAAGGTCAATCATCGCAGGGCCTCCGCCTTTGTAGTGCACGGCTGTCATCTGGATTTTGGTCATCGAGATCAACAGTTCCATCGCGATATGCGTAGTGGTGCCAGCTCCCGATGTCGAGTAATTAAGTTTTCCCGGGTTTTTCCGGGCGTAAGCAATCAGTTCTCCCACGGTTTTTGCGGGGAAGGCTGGAGTGACGGCCAAGACAGTTGGTGATGTGGCGAGCAGCGATACCGGACTAAGATCTTTCAGCGTGTCGTAAGGCAATTTATTGATCAGCGCCGGATTGGTCGCAAGATTAACGTTTGCCATGAGCAGGGTATACCCGTCCGGTGCAGCTTTTGCACCCAGTTCAGTGCCTATGACTCCACCGGCTCCCCCGCGGTTGTCGATGACTACCGGTTGATTCCATGCCTCACTCAGCTTGGCGCCGATAATTCGCGCAACAATGTCGTTGGTGCCGCCGGCCGCAAACGGCACAATGAAACGGATTGATTTGGACGGATATGACTGGGCCCAGGCTTGCATGAAAGGCACGCAGGCGACAGCCAGCGCAAGAAGCAGAAATCTGTTGCGTACCATGATGTCCTCCGGTTTGACTGGGTATTATTGGTTTTTTGAAATTTAATCCTAGCAAAAACAATCATGTCTTATAAGAATGATTGGGTATATTGCCATGTGATAATCACATGGTCATGGAGGGCAAACTTTTCTTTACTTGATGGTGCCGGCTTCAGTCGCGCATCGAAAGCGGCATGCGGAACCAGAGCACACTGGCGATGCCCAGCAGCACCCAGGCCACCGTCACCAGCGTGCGCCACGGCCCGCCGCCGCGCCGGATGATTTCGACGTCCTCGACATAAACCGTCTCGCAGGCACCGTTACCCATGTCGTTGCGTACCGTGCTGGTGCCGCGGCGAAACGGCTGGCCATTGTGGTTGTGCGAATACTCGGCGAGGTAGCCACGGAAACGGATCTGGTCGCCGATGCGCACC
This sequence comes from Bordetella parapertussis, assembly GCA_945885345.1. Taxonomy (GTDB): domain Bacteria; phylum Pseudomonadota; class Gammaproteobacteria; order Burkholderiales; family SG8-41. The sequence continues at coordinate 10,736 of CAMCYP010000045.1, forward strand.
GAGCGCAGTTTTTTTGCAATGGCAGGGTCGTTGGTGAGCAGGTGGTTGTTGGAAATGGCAGTCCAGTCGAAGGCTGCGAAGGCTTCCCGCGTTGGCGCCTCCAGATTGCAGACAAACTGGCCGCTGGAAAACTTGATGTCGCGATAGGCACCGCTGGTCGCGTTTTTACCCCAGATCACGCACAGGTCGACCACGTTGAGATGGTCATTCCATTCACGATGGATGTAATCCCACCAGCTGTCGCTGTCGTGAAGGCTGACGACGAGACCATACAGTTCGTAGCTGAACAGCGGCTGGATGGTGTAGCTGACGCCATTCACCGCGACGATCCGTGGCTGCTCCCTCACCTGAACCTGTTCCGGCTCCTGCTGCAGACCTTCGACCAGCAGGGTGGGCTGCGGGAGCTGGTAGCGCTGCCACAGCGAGGCGGCCAGCAGCGCGAAGCCGGCGACGAACAGGAGCCTGACCAGCGTACGCATGATGGAAAGTTCAGCGCATCACGAAGGGGTTGGGCACTTCGGTCGCCGTGGAGATCCACACGCTTTTGGTCTGCAGGTATTCGTAAATCATTTCCTGGCCGCTTTCGCGGCCGATGCCGGAGCGCTTGTAGCCGCCGAAGGGCGACAGGTAGGACACCGCGCGGTAGGTGTTGACCCAGACCGTACCGGCCTGGAGTTTCTCGGCCATGGTGAAGGCGCGGCGCATGTTCTGCGTCCACACGCCGGCCGCTAAGCCGAATACCACATCGTTGCCGATGGCGATGGCTTCCTCTTCATCCTTGAATGGAATCACTGACAGCACCGGGCCGAATACTTCCTCCTGCGCGATGCGCATCGAATTGTTGACGCCGGTGAATATCGTCGGCTCGACAAACCAGCCGCTGCCGCATTCGGGGCGCGTGGCTTTCGCGCCGCCGAGCATCGGCTTGGCGCCTTCGCCTTTGGCGATGGCTATGTAGCTGAGAATTTTTTCGAACTGCGGCAGATTGGTGACCGGACCGACCTGGGTGCCCAGGTCCATCGGATTACCCATCTTCGCGGTTTTCGCCAGGGCCAGCAATTTGTCGACGAACTGATCGTGGATCGACTGCTGCACCAGCAGCCGCGAGCCGGCGATACAGGTTTGTCCGGTGGCGGCGAAGATGCCGGAGATCACGCCTTTCACTGCATTGTCGAGCTGTGCGTCGTCGAACACGATGTTCGGCGATTTGCCGCCGAGTTCCATGCTGACGCGTTTCATGCCCTTCGCCGCGGCTTCGTAAATGCGCTGGCCGGTGGCGTCGGAACCGGTGAAGGCGACCTTGGCGACTTTGGGATGCTCGACCAAGGGCGTGCCGACCTCGGCGCCGAAACCGGTGACCACATTGACCACGCCCGGCGGAAATCCGGCCTGCTCAATCAGCTTCATGAACTCCAGCGCCGAGGCCGAGGTGTATTCCGAAGGTTTGATGACCACGGTGTTGCCGGCGGCGAGGGCGGGTGCCAGTTTCCACGCCAGCAATAGCAGCGGCGAATTCCACGGAATGATCATCGTGATCACGCCCAGCGGCTCATGGCGCGTGAAGTTGAAGGTGTCCGGCTTGTCGATCGGAATCACCGCACCTTCGATCTTGTCGGCGAGGCCGCCGAAGTAGTAATACCACTGCGCCATGTACGCGGTCTGCGCGCTCATCTCGGCATAGAGCTTGCCGTTGTCGCGGACTTCGGTTTCGGCGAGCGCCTTTGAATGCTCGGTGATCAGGTCACCGAGTTTGCGCAGCAGGGCACCGCGTTTGGTCGCGTTGAGCTTCGGCCATTCGCCTGATGTAAACGCGCGATACGCGGCTTCAACGGCGCGCGCTGCATCGGCAGCATTGCCGCGCGGAATCAGTGCCCAGGGTTTTCCGGTGTATGGGTTATCACTGGGGAAATGCTCTCCGCTGGCAGCTTCCAGCCATTCGCCGCCGATGAACATTTGGTATTTTTTCAGAGATTCTGATGTTGTATCCATGACTATTTTTCTTAAATGATTTCAGTCCCCTCTCTCCGCGATCGTGGGGAGAGGGCCAGGGTGAGGGGAGCCTAGTGCGTCATATATCGCCTGCATCACGCTTTCCGTCTGCAACAGCACATCGTTATCCCAGAATCGCATCACTCTATAACCGGCTTGTTCCAGAAACGCGGTCCGCTTTGCATCGTAGGCTTGTTTCTGCTGATGCTGACTGCCGTCGAGTTCAATGATCAATTTTTCATTTATGCAAATAAAATCAACGACATATGGACCAACAGGGTGCTGACGACGGAATTTTGCATCGTTCAGACTTCGACTGCGCAGTAATTGCCAAATTTTGCGCTCGGCATCGGTTTCGGATTTTCTCAGCGCGCGGGCGTTGCTTTTGCCGCGCTGGGAATGGGCTTTCATTTGCCCCTCACCCTAACCCTCTCCCCAAAAGCGTTTGGGGAGAGGGGATAAAACCAAACTCCCTCTCCCCGTAGTTTTACGCGGAGAGGGTTGGGGTGAGGGGCTGCCACCAGCATGTCATTCCAAAGCTTTAGCTCCCAACAGCGCAGTGCGAAAACGATGCTTGATTGCCGTGCCGTCGCGCACTGGCAGTGCCATTGGTGCCGCTACGGCCGTGACCTTGATATCGCCGAACACCGGACCGGACTGGTGATGGAATTTTTTGATCCACAGCTTCAGTGCGGCCTGCGTGCGTATGGTCGTTGCCGATTTGAAACCGGCAGCCTTGGCCATGCCGGTGATGTCGACGCCGCGTCCGGTGTGCGCACGCTGCATGCCGGTCTCGCCATAGTGGCCGTTGTCGATTACGGCAATGGCGAGGTTTTTCGGTGCATCAACGGCGATGGTTGCCAATGATCCGAGCCCCATCAACATTTCGCCGTCACCGGTGATCACCAGTACGCGGCGTTTCGGTTGCGCCCGCGCGAGGCCGAGACCGACCATTGCAGCGCCGCCCATGCCGCCCCACAGATAAAAATTCAGATCGTGATCGCCGGCGGCATAGGTGTCGTAGGTCGGCGAGCCAAGCCCGGTGACCACCAGTGCATCGCCGCGATCGGCGAGCAGTGCAGCGACGACTTTGCGGCGATCAAGCCCGGAAACTTTTTTGATGGCCATGTTATTTGCTCCAGTTCTTGAAGCCGATCACCCGCTGCTGGATCAGCACCGCAACCGGTCGGTAAGTTTGAAAGGCGAGGCGGGCAGAGGCGTAGACGGTGTCACGGACATCTTCGGCGCGTTCAGCGGAATGCACGATGACACCGGCGCCCGTCAGCGCAGATGCGGTGCTGCCACCCATCGGCATCTGCCAGGGATTGAATTCGCCCCAGACACCGCGCATGGTGACGATCATCAACAGCGGCAGCCGGCATTCCTGGAACATCGACAGCATGTTGATGCAGTTGCCGACGCCGCTGGACTGCATCAGCAGCACACCCTTGGCGCCACCCATCCATGAGCCGGCAAGCATGGCCACGCCTTCTTCCTCGCTGGTCAGCGATACCGTGTGCATGGATTTTTCGGCATGGCAGCGGCTGATCAGTTTGCTGTGGCCGGCATCCGGTACATAAGCTACCTGCGTCACGCCGGCCTCTTTCAATACATCAAAAATCTGGTCCGGCCACACGGTGGCCCGGGTTTGCTGGTCGGTTTGCACACGTGCTCCTTATTGCGGGAACGGTCAGTGTAGACGTTTTGCCCTGACGCTCCAATGCGCGGGGAGCACAGGGGTGATCGTTTATAATCTTTTTTCCTCATTTTTTCATCATGTGAATCCCATGTTGTCCATGCCCGACCAGAACAGCCATGCCGATTTGCGCGAAGGTGTGCGCGCGGTGTGCAACCAGTTCGACAGCGCCTACTGGCAGCAGATCGACGAGGCGCGCGGCTACCCCGAAGCTTTCGTCACCGCGCTGACCGAAGCAGGCTGGTTGTCGGCGCTGATTCCCGAGGAATACGGCGGCTCCGGACTGACGCTGACTGAAGCGTCGATCATCATGGAAGAGATCAATCGCAGCGGCGGCAATTCCGGCGCCTGCCATGGCCAGATGTACAACATGGGTACCGTGCTCCGCCACGGCTCTGATGCGCAGAAACAAAAATACCTGCCGAAAATCGCCACCGGTGAACTGCGCCTGCAGTCGATGGGTGTCACCGAACCCACGGCCGGCACCGACACCACCAAAATCAAGACCGTCGCCGTCAAAAAAGGCGACCGTTATGTCGTCAACGGCCAGAAGGTGTGGATCTCGCGCATCCAGCACTCGGAACTGATGATCCTGCTCGCGCGCACTACACCGCTGGCTGAGGTCAAAAAGAAATCCGAAGGCATGTCGATTTTCATCGTCGACCTGCGGGATGCGCTGAAAAAAGGCATGACCGTCAAGCCCATCCGCAACATGGTCAATCACGAGACCAATGAACTGTTTTTCGACAATCTGGAAATTCCCGTCGAGAACCTGATCGGTGAAGAGGGACGGGGCTTCAAATACATCCTCGACGGCCTCAACGCCGAACGCATCCTGATCGCCGCTGAATGTATTGGTGACGGCTACTGGTTTGTCGATCGCGCGCGCAAATACGCCAATGACCGCGTGGTGTTCGACCGGCCGATCGGCATGAACCAGGGGGTGCAGTTCCCGATCGCACGCAGTTACGTCAACGTCGAAGCCGCCAACCTGATGCGCTACAAGGCGGCAGCCTTGTTTGATGCCAAACAACCCTGCGGTGCCGAAGCCAATATGGCCAAGCTGCTGGCCGCCGATGCGTCGTGGGAGGCAGCGAATGCCTGCCTGCAGACGCATGGCGGTTTTGGTTTCGCTGCGGAGTACGACGTTGAACGCAAATTCCGCGAGACCCGGCTGTATCAGGTGGCGCCGATCTCGACCAACCTGATCCTGTCCTACGTCGGCGAGCATATTCTTGGTATGCCGCGGTCGTTCTGATGGCTGCGCTGCCACTGGCGGGTATTGCGGTTGTTGCGCTGGAGCAGGCGGTCGCCGCGCCGTTCTGCTCCCGCCAACTCGCCGATCTCGGTGCGCGAGTCATCAAAATCGAACGGCCGAAAGTCGGCGACTTCGCGCGCGACTACGATCAGACCGTCAAAGGGCAGTCGGCCTACTTCGTCTGGCTGAATCGTTCCAAGGAAAGCCTGACGCTGGACGTCAAGCATCCCGAGGCGAAGAACATACTCGCCAAATTGATTGCCGGCGCCGACGTGTTCATTCAGAACCTTGCGCCGGGTGCGGCGCAGCGACTGGGGTTGGGCGCTGCCGAGTTGCGCGCGCAGCATCCGCGACTGATCGTCTGTGACGTGTCCGGTTACGGCACCACCGGGCCGTATTCGAAGAAAAAAGCCTATGACCTGCTGGTGCAGGGCGAGGCGGGGGTCATGTCGCTGACTGGTACGCCAGAGTCACCGGCCAAGGTTGGCATCTCGATCACTGACATTGGCACCGGGCTGCATGCTTATGCCGCGATCCTCGCCGCGCTTTACACGCGCGAGCGCACGGGCGAGGGCACACACATCGACCTCACCATGTTCGAGACCATGGCGGAGTGGATGGGGCATCCGCTGTATTACACGCATTACTCCGGCAAGGCGCCGCGGCGCAGTGGCCCTGATCACGCGACCATCGTGCCTTATGGGCGTTTCAGAACCAAAGATGGGGATGTGTTGTTCGGTATCCAGAATGAGCGTGAGTGGGCGAACTTCTGCGACAAGGTGCTGGGCCGGCCGGAACTGGCGAAAGATCCGCGTTACGACAACAACACCAAACGCACTGCGGCGCGGGCCGAGGTGGTGGCGCTGATTGAAAACACTTTCGCGCCGTGGACCAGTGCGGAAGTGGTGGTGAAGCTCGATGTTGCCGACATCGCCAATTCACGACTCAATACGCCGGACCAGGTCTGGGATCATCCGCAGTTGCAGGCACGCAAGCGCTGGCGTGAGGTGGATACACCGGCGGGGCCGATACCGGCATTGCTGCCGGCGGCGACCTTCGAAGGTTTTGAGGCGCGCATGGATCCGGTGCCGGCGGTGGGGCAGCAGACGGATTTGATTCTCGGCGAACTGGGTTATGACGCGAAGCAGATTGCTGCGCTGAGGACTGCGGGGGCGGTTTAATTTACATTCCCTCTCCCCGTTTTTACGGGGAGAGGGTTAGGGTGAGGGGCTTCGCCAGCGCTCGTTGTTTCCCCTCATCCCAACCTTCTGCTTCGCTTCAAGTGTTCCCTTGTCCCCATCAAGTGATGGGAAGAAGGAGTTAAAAAGCTAAGCTCTGAGCGTTGTTTATAATCATTTGTTTTTATTTATTATTTATTCAATACACCGGCGCTGCGCCAATCCCAGGCGCGACGGTCGAGCAGCAATTCCGGCCGCATTTCCTTCGGTGAGTTGACGCCGACCAGTGCCATGTCGGTCATCAGTTCGCTGCGCAGCAGGTTGATGACATGTTGCGCGCCATGTTCGCCACCGACTGCGATCGCATAAAGGAAGGGGCGGCCAACGAAGACGAAGTCGGCGCCGAGCGCGAGCGCCTTTAATACATCGGTGCCGCGACGTACGCCGCTGTCCATCATCACCGCCATGTTGCCGGCATTGGCCTTGATCGCCGGCAGCACGCGCAGCGGACTCACTGCGCCGTCGAGCTGGCGACCGCCATGGTTGGACACCATGACGCCGTCGACGCCGGCATCGCGCGCGCGCGCGGCGTCCTGCGGATCGAGGATGCCTTTGAGTACGAAGCGGCCCTTCCACAGTTTGCGCAGCAGTTCGACATGCGGCCAGGACAGGCGGTCGCGGCGTCCGGCCTGGCGGTTGAGCGCGGAGATCATCGGCACGCGCGGCCCCATGTTCTCGAAATGCGGCATGCCGTGGGTCAGCGTATGGCGCAGCATGCTCAGTCCCCAGCGTGGCCGGATGCCCATGTCCCAGGCGAGCCGCAGCGATGGCCGCAGCGGGGTGCTGAAGCCGGTGCGCACGTTGTTCTCGCGGTTGGCGAGCACGGAGACATCGACGGTCAGCACCAGCGTGTCATAGCCGGCGCGTTCGACGCGGTCGACGAGTTGTTTGATGACATCGTCCTCACCCGGCAGGTAAGCCTGGAACCAGGCGGTCTTGCCTTCCTGCTTGACGCGCTCCAGCGAAGTCAGCGCCGCGCCGCTGACCACCATCGGGATATTGGCGCGGGCCGCGGCGCGGGCCAGTGCCACATCGCCATCGGCGCAGGTCATTGCGGTGCCGCCCATGGGCGGGATGCCGAAGGGCAGATCGTAATTTTTCCCCATCAGCGTAGTGGCCAGCGAACGCGCGCTGGTATCGACCAGACTCTTCGGCACGAACTGCAACTCGTCCCACACCGCGCGGTTGTCGCGCAACGAGGCGTTGGTTTCGGCGCCGCCGTTGATGTAGCCGAAGATCGGGCGGGGAATGCGACGCCGCGCCTCGGCTTCGAAGTCGTCGAGAGCGAGCATGGATTGCAGGATGCGGGGAGCCGAGGCCGACAGTGCGGCGGTGGCGGCGTTTTCGTAGCTGACGCTGGTCATGATGGGAATAGTAATTTATTGAAGGAGTTATTTTGCTTCGGCTTGTTTCCCTCACCCCCGGCCCCTCTCCCTCTTCCCGAGGGGGAGGGGAGGTACTCGCTGTAAATGGGCTATTGCCCATTTACAGAGTTTTCGAACGGCGATGATACCAGCCCGCGCTGCTTTTCAAGCAGCGCAATCGGCTTGGCAATTGCGCGGCTGTCAAGCTGTTGCCTTGTCGGGGGCGTCCGTATAATCGGCCGCTTCGCGGTTTTCCTGTGCTGTATTTTCCTTTGGTGTTTTCATCATGTGGCTGAAGAATCTTGTGCTCTACCGCCTGCCCGCGGAATGGTCCGTCGATGCCGACGAACTGGAACAAAAGCTCGCGCAACAACCGCTGCAGCCCTGCGGTGGTTTCCAGATGGAAAGTTCTGGCTGGGTCTGTCCGCGTGACGATGGCCGCTTTCTCTACCAGCAGCAGCGCCAGTGGCTGCTGGCCCTGGCCATGGAGCAGAAACTGCTGCCGGCATCGGTCATCCGCCAGGAAGCCGAGGACCGGTCTGTGGCCATCGCTGCCCAGCAGGGACGACCGGTCGGCCGCAAGCAGATGCGCGACCTCAAGATGCAGGTGATGAACGAATTGATGCCCCGCGCGCTGTCGCGCCGGCGCACGACCCATGCCTGGATCGACTCCGCGCATCACTGGTTGGCGGTGGACGCCGCGGGGGATGCCAAGGCCGAGCAGTTCATGGAGGCCTTGCGCCGGGCTGACGATGATGTGCATGCTTTGCGGCTGGAAACGCAGCGTTCGCCGGCGGCGGCAATGGCCGAGTGGCTGGTGAAGGGGGATGCGCCGGGCGTATTCACCATCGATCAGGACCTTGAACTGCGTGCCGCGGACGCCGGCAAGGCCACCGTGCGTTACTCGCGGCACAACCTGGATGGCAAGGAGATCCGCGACCATATCGCTGCCGGCAAGACGGTGGTGCGGCTGGGACTGACCTGGAATGACCGGATTTCGTTTGTATTAACAGAGCAGTTGCAGGTCAAACGCATCACTTTCCTCGATATCCTCAAGCGGGAATCGGATACCGAAGTCGAGGACGAAGGCGAGCAGTTCGAGATCGACTTTGCGCTGATGACCGGGGAGCTGTCGCTGTTGCTTGCCGATCTGGTCAAGGCGCTGGGCGGGGAAAAAGAAAAAGTCTGAGAAAAAGCCTGAAGACGGATCTTCAGGCTTTTAGTGGATTGCCGCAGGACTTGGCGGCGCTTGTTTACGACTCCGCCGTTTTTGCTTCGGCCACCACGCGCAGTTGCGGGCGTTCTTTCGGCGCGCGCAGTTCGTGTTTGTCGGCGAACAGCAGGCATTGCGGGCCGATGTCGGAGATGGTGTTGCAGCCGAGAATCGCCATATTGCGGTGGATTTCGTCGCGGTAGATCGCCAGCGCGCGCGCCGCGCCCGCTTCGCCGCCGGCAGCCACACCGTACAGCGTCGAACGTCCGGTCATCACCGCGTTGGCGCCCAGCGCCAGCGCTTTCACCACGTCGCTGCCGCGGCGGATGCCGCTGTCCATGAAGATGGTTGCGCGTTTGCCCACCGCGTCGACGATTTCCGGCAATACTTCGATCGGTGACACGATGCCGTCGAGGTTGCGACCGCCGTGGTTGGAGACGCCGATGCCGTCCGCGCCGTGGTCCACCGCGCTGATCGCGTCCTGCGGGTCGAGGATGCCCTTGACGATCAGTTTGTGTGGCCAGATTTTGCGCAGCGCATCGAGATCGGCCCAGCTGATCGAATCGGTGCGCAGGCTGGCGCGTCCAGGCGGGCCTTTGGTCATTTTTGCTATGGCGGCTGCCGGGTAGTTGGCATACATCGGCATGCCGGTGGTGAGCAGGTAACGGCCCATCACGCTGAACAGCCAGCGCGGATGCGTCGCCATGTCCCACATGTTGCGCGCGTTGAAGCTGAACGGCAGCGTGAAGCCATTGCGCAGGTTGTATTCGCGATTGCCGGAGGACACGCCGTCGACGGTGACCACCAGTGTCTTGTAGCCGGCGGCCCGGGCGCGGTTGACCAGTTCATGCGACATCGAGCGGTCCGGCCACAGGTAGAGCTGGAACCACAGGTCGCCGCCGGCTTCGTCGGCGACACGCTCCATCGCAGTGATTGATCCGGTGGCCAGTGTGAAGGGGATGCCGGCGGCGCGCGCCGCCTTGGCGAGCTTGATCTCGCCCTCGTGCCACAGCAGGCCGGCGACGCCGGTGGGGGCGATCACCAGCGGCATTTTGTACTTGGTGCCGAAAATCTCGGTCTCCTGGCTGCGCTTGGAGACGTCGACGAAGGTGCGGGTGCGGAAGCGGATGCGGTCGAACACTTCGCGGTTGTTGCGCAGCGCGACTTCATCCTCGGTGCCGCGGTCGACGAATTCGAAAAATCCCCTGGGCACACGTTTCAGCGCGATCTCGCGCAGGTCGAATATGTTGTAAGCCTTGAGGTCGTTGCTCATATGTGCTCCCTGACAGAAACATGACTGAATTAGGCTGCGAGTATCGTCAGCCGTGACGGCCCTGTCAAACGCCCGACACGGCCATCGGGCAGGGCGCATCAGTGACGTGCTTTCCAGATAATGGAAGATTGGTATCAGACTGATTACGGGTAGAAGTTGATGATTGGTACGCATATTGCTAAAAAGACCACATGCTGTAGCCCGGGTTTGCCCTGTTGTGCCTGATCGCAGACACTGCGTTACTGATCAACCACCATCACATGAAAAACAGGCAATGAATTCGAATTCTGTTGATCCGTCTTATCTTTATTTGAGTGCTGCCGAACAGGGACGGCTGATCCGCGACCGCAAACTGTCGCCGGTAGAACTGATGCAGGCCTGTCTGGCGCGCATCGAACGCTGGAATCCGGTGCTGTGCGCCTACATCACGGTCTGCGCGGAATCTGCGATGGCCGAAGCGCGTACTGCCGAACGTGAGATTGCCGCCGGCCGCTGGCGCGGACCCTTGCACGGCCTGCCGTTCGGTGTGAAAGACCAGCTGAATACCAAAGGTATCAAGACGACTCTGGGTTCGCGCATTCTTGCCGACAATGTGCCGGACCATGATGCGGCGGTCATCGAAAAATTGCGGGCTGCCGGCGCCATCCTGATCGGCAAGGAAAACCTGCACGAGTTCGGCAAGGGCGGCACCATCGACTTCCCCTATGGCCAGCCACGAAATCCCTGGCATCTGGATCACAACCCCGCCGGATCTTCGAGCGGGTCGGGCATCGCTCCCGCTTGTGGTTTCACTTCCGGATCGCTGGGCGAAGATACCGGCGGTTCGGTGCGCAGTCCGGCTGCCGCCAACGGTATTGTCGGCTTGCGTCCGACATTCGGTCGCGTCAGTCGCTGGGGCGGCCTGATGTACGGCTGGACTGCCGATACCATCGGGCCGCTAACGCGGACGGTGGAAGACAATGCGCTGTTTTTGCAGGCCATCGCTGGACATGATGCGCGGGATTCTTTATCCAGCACGCGGCCCGTTCCTGATTATGTGGCGGCACTGACGCCGGGTCTGAAAGGATTGACGCTCGGTGTGGTCAGGGAAATGGCGTGGCCGGAGGGCGTACATCCGGAAGTCGCAGCAGCCATGAAAGAGTCCATCAAAGTGCTGGAAGGGTTGGGCGCGACCGTAAAGGAAGTGTCGTTGCCGCTGGCGAAATATGCGGTTCCGCTGCAGTTGCTGACTTCGGATTCCGATATCGCCGCGATGATGCTGACAAAATGGCTGCGCACCCGCTGGCATGATTTTGATGTCGGCACGCGAACCCGGCTCGCTGCCGGCTGCCTGATACCGGCGGCGGTGTACCACAGGGCGATGCGCGGACGTGCACTGGTGCGCCGCGAAGTGCTGCAGGTGCTGGCAGGCGTGGACGTATTACTGTGCCCGACCAACCTCAATCCGCCGGGGCGCATCGACGCGACAAAGGAAACCGTCGATTCAGCCGAAGCCATGCAGCGCAAGGTCATCCTGCGCCGCATCAGTACTTATCCATTCAGCATGGCCAACGTGCCGGCGCTTGCGCTGCCGATGGGCTTTTCCCGGGCGGGTTTGCCGCTTTCCCTGCAGATCGCCGGCAAGCCGTTTGCCGAAGACATGGTGTTCCGTGTTGCGCATGCTTTTGAGCGGGCGACGCCTTGGCATGACCGCCATCCCGCACTCGACCAGCTGGCGCCAGCCGGCGCCTGAGGAGACCAAAAATGAAACTGACCCGTGATCAGACCCTGGTGCTTGCTGCAGCGGTGAATCTGGATATACCCGAGGAAGATCTCGACAGCGTGACTCTGCGTGTCGCGGCGCTGCTGGAATCGATGGCACAGATCGAGGCTGAGCTCGGGGCCGAAATGGATGGCGTAGAGCCGGTACCGCCGGTGTTTCCTCGCGAAGATTTTGACTGAGCGCAGTTTGCCTGCGCTGTCAGTCCGCTTTTAGTCTTTGATGGCAGGGAAATTGCTTTGTATCTCCCAGGCAGATACACATGCCGGCCTGACCGGCCGAACACTACATGGAGACTGGAACATCATGACTACGCATAAATACCTCAGCGCTGTGTTTTTGGCAGGACTGTGCGCCGGGGCATCGGCTCAGCCTGTGGCCAAGGGCGATGCCGCCGACTATCCCAACCGGCCAATCCGTCTGGTGGTCTCGGCAGCACCGGGCGGCAGCAGCGACGGTGCCGCGCGGGTCATCGCGCAGCGCCTGAACGACTTGTGGAAACAGCAGATCGTCGTCGACAACCGCGGCGGGGCGGGCGGTGTCATCGGCGCTGGCGTGGTGGCCAAATCCGAACCTGACGGCTATACCATCGGCATCGTCTCGCTGCGCTTTTCGGTCAACCCCAGCCTGCTGAAAATGCCCTTCGATCCGCTCAAGGATTTCGAATTCCTGACCATGAATGGCGCGGTCGGCAATGTGCTGGTCGTCAACGTCAAATCGCCGCTGACCTCGGTAAAGGATCTGATCGAGCAGGCCAAGGCAAAACCGGGCCAGTTCACCTTTGCCTCATCCGGCATCGGCGGCGCGCCGCACCTCACTGGTGAATTCTTTGCACAACAAACGGGCGTCAAGCTGACGCACATCGCCTACAAGGGAGGCGGGCCCGCCATTGCCGACCTGCTCGCCAACAACGTGACCATGAGTTTTGCGTCGCTGACCTCAGCATTGCCGTACATCAAAGCAAACCGCCTGCGGCCGCTCGCCGTGGCGGCGAAGGCCAGGGCCAAGCAGCTGCCCGAGGTGCCGACGATGAAAGAGGCCGGCGCCGGAGACCTGTATGTGCTCGACTGGCAGGGCATGCTGACCACGGCTGGCACCCCGAAACCGATCGTCACCAAACTGTCGACGACCATCCGCGGCATTCTCAAGGAGCCGGAAACCACGAGACGCTTCGAAGCCATGGGGCTGGACGTTTTTGCCAGCAGCGGCGAGGAGTTCCGGCGTGACGTTGCCAGCGACATCAAGCGTTGGGCAAAAGTAGTCAAGGAAGCCAACATCAAGGCAGATTGAGTTTAGGGTCAAGCATGGGTAAACCGGTAATTTGCGTAGTGGGGACGGGCGGCACGATTGCTTCAAGGTATGACGCCACCCTGGGCGGTCATGTGTCTGCGGCAACGGCACAGGATCTGGTGAAGGCCGTGCCTGAACTGGCGGACATTGCCGACATCCGCGTGGTCGAACATTCAAACATCAACAGTGCGTTGATGGACACGGCTACGGCTTTCGGTCTGCGCGATACCCTGCGCAAGGTGCTGCAGGACAAGACGGTGGCTGGTGTAGTCGTCACACATGGCACGGCAACGCTGGAGGAGACCGCGTACCTGATGGACCTGACGGTCGGCAGCGACAAGCCCATCGTAGTTACCGGCGCACAGCGCAACTCTGACGAGAAGGATCCGGATGGCCCGCGCAACCTGTACTGCGCGGCGATGATCGCGGCGCATCCGGAAGCCGGTAGCCGTGGCGTGCTGGTGGCCCTGGGCAGCGAGATCCATGCGGCCCGCGACGTGACCAAGATCAACCCGGAAATCCTGACCTGTTTTGGCGCGCGCGACTGTGGTCCAGTAGGCAGTGTAAGCAAAAGCGGCGTGACGTTTTTTGCCATGCCGCAGCGCCGGGTGCATCTCGAAGTCAGCCATATCAGGGAAAACGTGCACATCATCCGCATGGCACAGGGGGCGAGCGATCTGCTGTTCCGCGCCTGCATCCGCGAGAAGGTCGACGGTCTGGTCGTCGAAGGCACCGGTGGCGGCAATGTGAATCTGCCATTTTACAACGGGGTTTGCGCGGCCATTGATGCGGGAATTCCGGTGGTGGCGGGATTGCGACTGCCTTCCGGCGCGCCGCATCTGGGCAAAGGTTACAAGGGTTCTTACCAGAGCCTGATCGCCAAAGGTGCGATATCGTCGGGTTATCTGAGCGGCATCAAGGCCCGCATCCTGCTGATGGCGGCACTGGGGCATACCAGCGACTTGAAGCAGTTGCGCGAAATATTTGCGCGGGCGGGCGGTGGCGTCTAGGGCCTGTTAACAGGCCCCAGTGGTTTACTGGTTCCGATAACGATTAAAATGCCGGCTCGTCTTCGCGCATCTAAGCGCATCCCGGAGCAGAAATGACGGCAAAAACCAGCGATGTAAAAACAGTCAGCATCAGCGAAGGCGTGGCTGTGGTCACGTTGAACCGCCCGCAGGTCATGAACGCGCTGAATATCCAACTGCGAGAAGAAATAATCGAGCTGGCCCGGGCCATGGATGCCGATCCGGACGTCAACGTCATCATCTTTACCGGTGCGGGTGACAAGGCGTTTTGCGCGGGTGCCGATCTGAAGGAACGCGGACAGAGAACCACGGAAGAAATGTATAACGAGCGGCGTTTTTTCCGCTCGAAATGGGTCAATGTCATCGCCGGCATCGCGAAACCCACCATTGCTGCGATCAATGGCTATTGTCTCGGTGGCGGGCTGGAAGTTGCGCTGCAGTGCGATCTGCGCATTGCCTCGGACAATGCCAAATTCGGTCTGCCCGAAGTGACGCTGGGTTTTCTGCCGGGTGCCGGCGGTACGCAGCGTTTGCCGCGCGCCATCGGCCTGCAGAAGGCCAAGGAGATGATCCTGACCGGCAAACACATCGATGCGGCAGAAGCGGAACGACTGGGTATCGTGACCCGGGTGGTGTCCCGCGCAGAGCTGATGCCGGCTGCCATGGCATTGGCGCGATCCATCGCGAAAAATCCGCGTATTGCCGTGATGCAGGCCAAGGTCGCGCTCAATGCTTCCCAGGAAACCATGCTGTCGGGCGGCGTCCAGGCCGAGAACGAAGCCTGGCTGGCATGCATGCTGTCAGATACCTGGAAGGAGAAGGTGGCGCGATTCAAGGATCAGTGATTCGTTTGACGGCTAATCAATAAAAAAGCAGCCGAATGGCTGCTTTTTGTTTGGCGGAGAGGGAGGGATTCGAACCCTCGTTACGGTTTTCACCGTAAACACGCTTTCCAGGCGTGCGACTTAAACCGCTCATCCACCTCTCCGGAAGGGGCGCTAGGATAATCCAGCAGGTCAAAACAAGCAACCGCCGCCGCGTGTCTGAAGACCGAAAAACACGGATGATCAGCCGGCACTGACGGCTTGAAGATGGAGCGAAATCTTTGCGGCAATCAACAGGATTTCAGCCAGCAGCAGGATGAACAGGGTGACCCAGCAGATGTGCTGATCCAGAACGATGCGTGGGGAGATCAACCGTGCAAATTTCATCGCCGGCATGGTCATGGTTTTCAGGATGAAATAAACAAAATTGCTTTCGCGTTTTGATCCGGCCAGTACGTACAGGGCGCCCTGGCTGATCAGTGCAATCAGGGCCACTTCGTTGACTGCCTTGAGGATGATGACCAGGACGTACATCAGCGTGGTCCCATGTCGAGGGTGGTGTGGGTGGCTTGCATCAATTCCCGTGTTGCCTCCGGATCGAACTCGCGCAGGCGATTGATGGTTTCGAGAACCTTTTCACGATTGCCGAGCGCGTAATGCTGCATGCCAAGCTCAAGCAGGGCGTGGGGGTTCATCGGTTGCAGTTTTGCGGCATGTTCGAAATCGCTGATCGCCTGTTCACGCTGGCCCAGCGCGGCATGGGATATGCCGAGGCCGAACCACGCACGGTCGATATTGGGGTTGATTTTTACGGCCGCATCAAAAGCCTTGATCGCTTCGAGGTGGTCATCCAGTTTTTGCTGGACAAACCCGAGATTGAATAGCGTGTCGGCATTCTCCGGTTCATCGCGCAGGGCGGACTGAAACTGCCCGACTGCCAGGCGAAATTTACCGGCCTCGCCATAGAGTACGCCCAGGGTACTTTTTGCCGTGGGATCGGATGCGTCAGTCGCCAGTGCCGTTTCGAGAGCTTCCATTGCGCGCATGCGCTGATTCATGAACAGGAAAAAGCGTGCGCGTTGACGATGCCACCAGTAGTTGCGGTTCATTGATTGATTGTAGACGAAAAACAAAGCCCGCCG
>CAMCYP010000046.1 GCA_945885345.1 Bordetella parapertussis
TGCGGGTAATACCGATGCCTTCGGATGCCAATTACACAGGTGATATTTTCGGTGGCTGGATCATGGCGCAGGTCGACCTTGCCGGCAGCATTCCCGCAATGCGCCTGGCGCAGGGGCGGGTGGCGACGGTGGCGGTCAATTCTTTCGTGTTTCGCCAGCCGGTGTTTGTTGGCGACGTGGTCAGTTTTTACGCTGAAGTCGTCAAGGTGGGTCGCACGTCCATTACGGTTGACGTTCAGGTGTATGCGCAGCGCCGTCCCGAGCGCGAGCAATGCGTCAAAGTGACCGAAGCCATCCTGACTTATGTCGCAGTGGACAATAACCGCCGACCGCGTGTGGTTTCTCCGCCACAGACCGTCTGAGACTCATGAATTTTCCATTGAAATCAGCGCAGTGACGGGTAACATGTTTTGCAGATCGCGAACCATCGCGACAGCCATGCCAGGAACCGGGTTGCTCACTCAAGGAGAGGGTTATGAAATATTCAAATAAAATCATATGCTTATCTGTTTCCGCGGCATTGGCTGCGATGTCCGGGCAAGCTGTAGCTTCTGGCTTCCAGTTGATGGAGCAGAACGCCAGCGGCCTCGGCAATGCCTATGCCGGGCAGGCGGCGGCGGCGGAAAACGCGAGTACGATCTTTTTCAATCCGGCTGGCATGACCCGGCTGTCGGGCAGGCAGGTTTCTGGCGCGATCAACCTGATCCGGCCGTCATCGGAATTCAGTAATTCCGGCGCTTCGGCGGCGCCCGGTGGCTTGCCGTCGCCTGCCGGCAACGGCGGTGATGCCGGCGGTTTGAATGTGGTGCCGAATGCCTATCTGTCCTGGCAGATTGATCCGAAGTGGTGGGTCGGTGTCGGTGTCAGCGTGCCTTTCGGCCTGTCGACTGAATACGATCGCGGCTGGTTCGGCCGCTTCCAGTCGCAAAAAGCGGAAATCAAGACCATCGACATCAACCCCAGCGTGGCTTACAAGCTGAATGACGTGGTGTCGCTGGGCGCCGGCGTCAGCTTTCAGCGCGCCGAGGTGAAAATCGACCGTTCCTCGTTTATCGGCGTCGAAACCGCGAGCAACCTGAAGCTGGAAGACGACAGTTTCGGTTTCAACCTGGGGGCGATGTTCAACCTCTCCCCGGCGACGCGCATCGGCCTGTCGTACCGCTCCGCGATCAAGCATGAGCTGACCGGTACTGCGACAGTAACCGGCGTGGGTGCTGCGCCGATCAGGACTACCGCCAAGCTGCCGGACACGCTGGCCTGGGGCATTTCGCACCAGCTGGATCCGAAGTGGGAATTGCTGGGTGATGTCACCTTCAGCCGCTGGAGCAACATCAAGCAGGTGCCGATCACGACCACGGCGGCATCGGCACTCGGGCCGTCGGGGCGCCTGCTCGATACCTTTGCCTTCGAATTCCGCGATACCTTCCGCATCGGCGTCGGCGCCAATTACAAGATGCGCAATGACTTTACGCTGAAGCTGGGCGTAGCCTATGACAAGAGCCCCGTCACCGATCAGTACCGACTCGCGACGCTGCCCGACAATGATCGCACCTGGTTCGCCATCGGCGGCAAGTACCAGGCGTCAAAACAGCTGACGCTGGATTTCGGCTATGCCTACCTGATGGTCAAGGACGCTTCGATCGATCAAAGGAAGGGCATCGGCACGGCGCCGTTCCAGGGCAACGTGGTCGGCAATTACAGCGATCCGAACGTGCACATCCTGAGCGTGCAGGCGTCGTACAACTTCTGATCCGCGACTTAACCGACAGCGGGCGATCTGCGGATCGCCCGTTTTTTTGGGGCAGCGGATTGGTTTGGCGTCGCGGGCTGCGTGCTAGAATCAATTCACGCTTTCAGCTGTATCTCCGCATTGCTTTCAGGAGTGTCCCATGTCCGTTCATCCCCTGATGGTGCGCAAGGTGGCCGTGCTGGGTGCCGGTGTCATGGGCGCCCAGATTGCCGCGCATCTCGTCAACGCCAACGTCCCGGTCATCCTGTTTGAACTGGCCGCCAAGGAGGGAGATCCCAACGGCAACGTGCTGAAGGCCGTCGCCAACCTGAAAAAACTCGAACCCAGCCCGCTCGCCATCAAGGAGCGTGCCGACCTGATCGAGCCCGCGAACTACGGCCAGCATCTTGAACTGCTGCGCGACTGCGACATCGTGATCGAGGCGATCTCGGAGCGCATGGACTGGAAGGAAGACCTCTACCACAAGGTCGCGCCGTACCTCGGCGAACATACCATCTTCGCCAGCAATACCTCGGGGCTGTCGATCAACAGGCTGGCGGGTGCCTTTCCCGAGCAGCAGCGCCACCGTTTCTGCGGCGTGCATTTTTTCAACCCGCCGCGTTACATGCATCTGGTCGAACTGATTGCCTGCACCGGCACTGATCCCGGCATCCTCGACGATCTCGAACGTTTCCTCGTCACCACGCTGGGCAAGGGCGTGGTGCGCGCCAAGGACACGCCGAATTTCATCGCCAACCGCGTTGGCGTGTTTTCGATGCTGGCAACGCTGTACCACGCTGAACGCCTCGGCATTGGTTTTGATACCGTCGACGCGCTGACCGGCCCGCTGGTCGGTCGACCGCGCAGCGCAACCTTTCGTACCGCCGATGTGGTCGGCCTCGATACTTTTGCCCATGTCGTGCACACCATGCGCGACACGCTGCCGGAAGATCCGTGGCACAAGTATTACGGCATTCCGGGCTGGATGCAGAAACTCATCGACAGTGGCGCACTCGGACAGAAGACGCGCAAGGGCGTGTACCAGAAAATCGGCAAGGACATCCAGGTGCTCGACCTGAAGACCGGTGCTTACCGCGTGTCCGACGGCAAGGCCGATGAAGCCATCGTCGAAATCCTCAAAAACAAAAATCCCGCCGAACGCTTCGCGCAGCTGCATGCCTCCAGTCATCCGCAGGCGCAGTTCATCTGGTCGATCTTCCGCGATTCCTTCCATTACTGCGCGCTGCACCTGGCGTCGATTGCACACAATGCGCGTGACCTCGACTTCGCAATCCGCTGGGGTTTCGGCTGGGACAGCGGGCCGTTTGAGATCTGGCAATCCGCCGGCTGGAAACAGGTGGCGGGCTGGATTGCCGAGGACATTGCTGCAGGCAAGGCCATGGTCAGCACACCGCTGCCGGCCTGGGCTGTGGATCCGGCGCGCACGGGTGTGCACCGACCCGACGGCTCCTATTCAGCGGAGAGCAGCAACTACCAGCCGCGTTCCTCGCTGCCGGTCTACAAACGTCAGCCTTTCCCGGACAAACTGCTCGGCGAAGAGCGCACATACGGCACCACCATTTTCGAAACCGACGGTGTGCGTTGCTGGCATACCGGTGATGACATTGCCATCGTCAGCTTCAAGAGCCGTATGCACGCCATCGGTGACGATGTGCTGCAGGGCGTGCAGCATGCCATCGCCGAAGCCGAGCAGCACTATATCGGTCTCGTGGTGTGGCAGACCGAACCGCCGTTTTCGGTCGGCGCCAACCTGAAAAAAACCAGCGGCAGCAAGGCGCCACCTGCGCCGCCGTCTGCGCTGGGCAAGCTGTTCAAGAGCATGAAACGTGAAGCCGAATCGCTGGCGCTGAAGGCAGCGCGGCAGATGGGTGTCGCCGACCAGTTGATGGCCGGCAAACTCGCCGAGGTCGAACACCTGGTCGAGCAGTTCCAGGTCACCACGCAGATGCTGAAGTATTCTATGGTGCCGACGGTGGCTGCGGTCGATGGCCTGGCACTGGGTGGCGGCTGCGAATTCGTCATGCACTGCGACCGCGCAGTGGCCACACTGGAAAGTTATATCGGCCTGGTCGAAGTCGGCGTCGGCCTGTTGCCGGCAGGCGGTGGCTGCAAGGAATTTGCGATGCGTGCGGCGGCGGATGCCAGGGGCGGTGACATGTCGCCGTTCCTGCAAAAATACTTCAAGGCCGTGGCCATGGCCGAAGTCGGGCGCAGCGCCGAACATGCGCGCGAGATCGGCTACCTGCGCGCGACGGACCGCATCATCATGAACCGTTTTGAATTACTCGAAATCGCCAAGGCCGAAGTCCGTGCCATGGCGGCCGCCGGTTACCGGCCGCCGCTGCGTGCCAGGGCAATCCCGGCGCTGGGCCGCAGCGGCATTTCGACCATCCGTGCCTTCATGGAAAACATGCGCGCCGGCGGGCATATCTCGGAACACGATTACCTGATCGGCACCAAGGTCGCGACCGTGATGTGCGGCGGTGACATCGAGGGCGGCAGCCTGGTCGACGAGCAGTGGTTCCTCGATCTGGAGCGCCAGCATTTCATGGAGCTAATTGCCACCGAGAAGACGCAGGCGCGGATTGAACAGATGCTCAAGACCGGTAAACCACTCAGGAACTAGTGACTGGTAATTGGTGACTGGCAGGTGGGTATTTCGGTATTTTCCAATTACCAGTCACCAATTACCGCTTCTCAGGAGGCACATAAATGTCCAAGCAAGTACAAGACGCCTACATCGTTGCTGCCACCCGCTCCGCGGTGGGCAAGGCGCCGCGCGGCATGTACAAAAACACGCGACCCGACGATCTGCTGGCCCATGTGCTGAAAAGCGCAGTGGCGCAATGTCCCGGCCTTGACCTGCACGAAATCGGTGACGTGATCACCGGTTGTGCGATGCCCGAGGGCGAGCAGGGCATGAACGTCGCGCGCATCGGCCTGCTGCTGGCCGGATTCCCCGATACCGTGCCGGGCGTGACCATCAACCGCTTCTGTTCCTCCGGTGTGCAGGCCGTGGCCGATGCCGCGGCGCGCATCCGCCTGGGTGAGGCTGATGTGATGATCGCTGCCGGCACCGAAAGCATGAGCATGGTGCCGATGGGCGGCAACAAGCCGACCTTCAGTCCGGCGATTTTCGAGAAAGATGAAAATTTTTCAATTGCCTACGGCATGGGCATCACTGCCGAGCGCGTCGCCGAACGCTGGAAAGTCAGCCGCGAAGACCAGGATCTGTTTGCCGCGGAAAGCCATCGCCGCGCATTGCGCGCCATCGATAGCGGCGAATTCAAGGCAGAAACCAGTCCCTACACCATCGTCGAACGTTTGCCTGATCTCGGTACCCGTGAAATCAAAGTCAAAACACGGCAGGCGATGAATGACGAAGGCCCGCGCCGCGAGACTTCGCCGGAAGGCCTGGCCAAACTGAAGCCGGCCTTTGCCGCCAGGGGCAGCGTCACCGCGGGCAACAGCTCGCAGATGTCCGACGGTGCTGGTGCGGTAGTGCTGATGAGCGAGGCTGCGCTGAAGCGTTACAACTTGCAGCCGTTGGGCCGATTCCTTGGTTATGCGGTGGCGGGTGTGCCGCCGGATGTGATGGGCATCGGCCCGGTGAAGGCGATCCCGAAAGTGCTGCAGCAGACCGGCCTCACGCAGGATGCGCTGGATTGGATTGAGTTGAATGAAGCCTTTGCCGCGCAGGCGCTGGCGGTGATCCGCGAACTTAAACTGGATATGACCAAGGTCAATCCGCTGGGCGGCGCGATAGCGCTGGGCCATCCTTTGGGCGCCACCGGTGCCATTCGCGTCGCGACGCTGCTGCACGGTTTACGTCGCCAGAAAAAGAAATACGGCATGGTCACCATGTGCATAGGCACCGGCATGGGCGCTGCGGGCGTGTTTGAAGCCCTTTAAACGGCCACTGGCCCGGCCATGAGCGGAAGCTTCTTTCGACCGGGCGTCACCGCGGCACTCGGTGCAGCTCTGCTGTTCGGCGCGGGTACACCGCTGGCAAAATTGTTGCTGGATTCCCTCAGCCCCTGGTTGCTTGCTGGTTTGCTTTATCTGGGCTCCGGCCTGGGGCTGACCTTGTATCGCCGTCTGATTCATGCGCCGGCCGTGCGCATTTCCCGCCGCGAGGCCGCGTGGTTCTCCGGTGCCATCCTCGCCGGCGGTATCGTCGCCCCGGTACTGCTGATGATCGGGCTCACCGGCATGCCGGCCTCCGGTGCATCGCTGTTATTGAATGCCGAAGGTGTATTCACGGCAATGCTGGCGTGGATCGTATTCAGGGAAAACTGTGACCGGCGCATCGTCCTCGGCATGGCGGCGATCGTGGCCGGTGCACTGGTGCTGAGCTGGCCGGGCAGTGCGGAATTCGCGGGGCTGTGGCCGACGCTGGCGGTGCTCGGTGCCTGCTTCGCCTGGGGTATCGACAACAATCTCACTCGCAAGATTTCGCTGTCTGATGCCACCTGGATAGCCGCGGTGAAAGGGCTGGTGTCCGGCATGGTCAATCTGATGCTGGCTTTCACACTGGGTGCCGTGTTGCCGGCGCCGCTGAATCTGGCCGGCGCGATGATGCTGGGTTTGTTCGCCTATGGTGTGAGCCTGGTGTTGTTCGTGGTCGGTTTGCGCCATCTCGGCACTGCGCGCACCGGCGCGTATTTTTCGATCGCGCCTTTTT
This sequence comes from Bordetella parapertussis, assembly GCA_945885345.1. Lineage (GTDB taxonomy): Bacteria > Pseudomonadota > Gammaproteobacteria > Burkholderiales > SG8-41. Next base: position 6,435 of record CAMCYP010000046.1, read on the forward strand.
TTGGTGCCTTGCTGGCGGTGCTGATGGGCGAGCCGGTGACGCTGCCGCTGCTGATGGCCGGTGGCCTGATGATGCTGGGCATCTGGCTGCATCTGACCGAACGCCATGAACATGAACATGTTCACGAGGGCATGACGCACGATCATGAACACGTTCATGATGAACACCACCAGCATGAACATGCAGAAGCGGTGGCGCCTGGCACCAGTCATCGTCACCTGCACTCGCATCCGCCGCTGATCCACAAACATCCGCACTTTCCCGACACGCATCACCAGCACAGTCATTAAGCGTGGCAGGTACCTGGGGGTATGCAGGGCTTATGAAAAAATATCAATTAAAACAATTACTTACTGTATTATCTCTGGCGCTGTTGCCATGGACTGCACAGGCTGCCGAGTTCGAAGGCATCAAACTGCCGGACAGTGTGCGTGTCAGCGAAGGCGGCCCGGAACTGCTGCTGAACGGTGCCGGCCTGCGCACCCGCTTTCTGTTCCGGGTTTATGTCGGTGCGCTGTATGTGCAGAAAAAAACCGGTGCGGCCGGTGCCGTCATCAACGATGCCGGCGCCAAACGCATGGCGTTATACATGCTGCGCGAGCTGCCCGCGGATCAGTTTGCGGATGCGCTGGAAGACGGGCTGAAGAACAACAATGCCGCGGACGAATTGCCGAAGCTTGAGGCGCGGGTGAAGCAGTTGCGCGCGGTGTTCGACGCCGTGAAAATTGCCAGGGTCGGCGATGTGATTGTCATCGATTTCCTGCCGGGCGCAGGCGCCCGGATCACCATCAATGGTGATGTCAAAGCGATGATTGCCGGCGAGGATTTCAGCCGTGCCTTGCTGCGCATCTGGCTGGGAGACAAACCCGCCGACAGTGACCTGAAAAAAGGCCTGCTCGGCGGCTGAGCTGCGTCAGTCAACCTGGACGGCGATCGGCCCTGGGCGGGCGACGCCGAAACCCTGCACGTAGTCGATCTCGAGTTCGCGCAGTTTGTCGAGGGTTTCCTTGCTCTCGACGAATTCAGCGATGGTCTGCATGCCGATTTTCTGGCACACGGTGATCATCGCTTTCAGTTTTGTCATGTCGGCCGGCGTTTTGAACATGTTCTGGATGATGACGCCGTCGATCTTGATGAAATCCACCGCCAGCCCCCTGAGATGGGTAAACGACACCTTGACGCTGCCGAAGGCGTCGATGGTGAAGCGGCAGCCCGCCGGTTTCAGCGCAGCGATGAAATTCCTCACGGCATCGTGGTTGTTAATGGCTTCTGTCTCGCCGATTTCAAAGCACAGCGAGCGGGCGGGGAAGCCCGGGCGGCGCACTTCCTGGCGCACGAATTTGGCAAATTCGGGATTGCACAGCGTGGTTTCCGAGAGGTTGACGCAGAACAGCGGCACTTGCCAACCCGGGCGCGCTTTCTGCGTTTCGATGCACCAGGTCACCAGATTGCGTACCACCCAGCGATCAATTTCTTCCATCATGCCGTATTGTTCGGCGATTGGAATGAACCCGCCCGGCGGCAGCAGGTTGTCCTCTTCCTCGCGCAGCCGCAGCAGGATTTCGTAACAGGCGGGATCGGTTGCGCCGTTTTTGAGGGAAAGGATTTTCTGCGCAAACAGCAGGAACTGGTTTTCCTCCATTGCACGCACCAGTTTGCTGCGCGGATCGTCCCAGCCCATCAGCTGGTCGGTAATCGAGTTCAGATACAGCGCTTCGCCGCCTTCATTGGGCGTGCCGGGTTCGCCAGCACCAGTGGTTTCAGGCGGGGGCTGGGGCGCATCGGCAACGGGCGGTGGCGCGGCGGCGGGTTCGGCGGTGGTGCGTACCAGCATGATGTAGAAGCCGATCGGCTGTTCACCCTCCGGTGTGTAGGGCACATGTCGAACCCGGTAGCGGTCCGCACCGCTGATTTTTCCAGGCCAGATGATTTCGTAATCCACGATCCCGCCGGCCAGTGTCTTGTCAAAATGCGGCAGCATCAAGCGGTGCGTCGCGCGCATGAAGTCGCGCAGCAACTGCCCGTCGATTTTGGCGTCGGCCTTGCCGCTCAATTCGCGCGCCGGCCTGTTGTGGTAACGGCAGCGCAGGTCGCGATCGACATAAAACACGGGAATTGGCAGGGTGTCGGTGACCAGGCGCAGCCGGGTTTCCGCCATGCGCTGGCTTTCACCGGCTGTGCGGTTGCGGGTAATTTCCTGGGACAGTTGTTCGCGCATGCGCTCGAGCTGCCGGGTACGCCGCACGATCAGCCATTCGGCTTTCGAGGCCTGGCTGGCCATTGCCAGCACCGCCGCGAACAGGATGCCACCGAGGAAGGCCAGCCACTGCAGGTCGAACAGCGTGAACTGGATGGTCGCTACCAGTAGTGTGCCCAGCACCAGCGTCAACAGCAGCGATAGCACGGTCTTGACCGCGCGGCGACGCAGGAAAGTCTGCAGCATTTCGAGATAACGCATGTCGTCTCATTTCCCCCGTGGCGCGCCGTATTTTTGGCGCTGACCGGTGCTGCCGTTACATGTTCGGGTAATTCGGCCCGCCACCGCCCTCCGGTGTGACCCAGACGATGTTCTGTGTTGGATCCTTGATGTCGCAGGTCTTGCAGTGCACACAGTTCTGCGCGTTGATCTGCAGCCGCGGATTTGCGCCGTTGTCATCGCGAACGATCTCGTAGACGCCCGCCGGGCAGTAGCGCTGTTCCGGCGCGTCATAGAGTTCGAGGTTGACATTGACTGGCACCGTAGCATCTTTCAGCGTCAGGTGCACCGGCTGATCTTCGTTGTGGTTGGTGTTGGAGATGAATACCGAGGACATGCGGTCAAAAGTGATTACGCCATCGGGTTTCGGATAATCGATGGGCGTGCATTCGTTCTTGCGCTTCAGTGTTTCGTGGTCGGCATGGTCGTGGTGCAGGGTCCATGGCGCCTTGCCGCGGAACAGCACCTGGTCGATGCCAACCATCAAGGTGCCGGTGTAGAGCCCCTTGCTCATCCACGGCTTGAAGTTGCGTGCCTTGTGCAGTTCTTCGTGCAGCCAGCTTGATTTGAAGGCTGCCGGATAGGCATCGAGTTCCGCCACCGGGGTTTCCGCGGCCAGCGCATCAAAAGCCGCTTCTGCCGCCAGCATGCCGGACTTGATCGCGGCATGGCTGCCCTTGATGCGCGAGGCATTGAGGAATCCGGCGTCGTCGCCGATCAGGCAGCCGCCGGGGAACACCAGCTTGGGCAGTGACTGCAGGCCGCCGGCGGAAATCGCCCGCGCGCCGTAGGCGATGCGCTTGCCGCCTTCGAGGAAAGTCCTGATTGCGGGGTGGGTCTTGTAGCGCTGGAATTCCTCGTACGGGCTTAAGTACGGATTGGTGTAGCCCAAGCCGACGACAAAACCGATGGCGACCAGATTGTCTTCAAGGTGATAGCAGAAGGAGCCGCCATAGGTGTCGCTTTGCAGGGGCCAGCCGGCGGTGTGGATCACCAGGCCGGGCTGGTGTTTTTCCGGTTTGATTTCCCACAGCTCTTTCAGGCCGATGCCGTAGACCTGTGGGTCGGTCCCGTCACGCAAATTGAATGTTGTCTGCAGCTGTTTGCCGAGATGGCCGCGGCAGCCTTCGGCAAAGAAGGTGTATTTGGCATGCAGTTCCATGCCGCGCTGAAAGGCATCGGTCGGATTGCCGTCGCGGCCGACGCCCATGTCGCCGGTAGCCACGCCGCGGACGGCACCGACGTCATCGAACAGCACTTCGGCGGCGGCAAAGCCGGGGAATATTTCCACGCCCAGTCCTTCGGCCTGCTGACCCAGCCAGCGCGTGACGTTGGCGAGGCTGACCACGTAATTGCCGTGGTTCTGGAAACAGGCGGGCAACAATGCGCTGGGCACCTGCAGCGCACCGGTTGCGGTGAGGAACATGAAACGGTCTTCGGTCACGGGCGCATTCAGCGGCGCGTCTTTTTCTTTCCAGTCCGGAATCAGTTCATTCAGCGCGCGTGGATCCATTACCGCGCCGGAGAGGATGTGCGCGCCGACCTCGGAACCTTTTTCCAGTACACAGACGCTGACTTCACGGTTTTTCTCTGCTGCCAGCTGTTTCAGGCGGATCGCTGCGCCGAGACCGGCGGGACCTGCGCCGACGATGACGACGTCGTATTCCATGGCTTCGCGTTCTGACACTGTATTACTCCATGTTCATGATTTGTCACGGATTATAGCGCCCGTGCGCGTTGCGGTCAGGCGCTGATGGCTGCGGCGCAGGCCATGCCGCTGCGCACCGCGGCTTCCAGCGTCGCCGGATAGTCACCGGCGGTGTAATCACCGGCGAGGAAAAAGTTTTTACAGGCAGTGATGGCGGCAGGGCGGGCAAGGTCCGGCGTGCAACTGAAGGTCGCGCGTTTTTCGGCGATCACGCGATGCCACTGGAGCGGCGGCAGCGGCCCGAAATTTTTGGCGATGTCGGCGACCGCGCATTGTGCCAGCGCGTCCTGCGCTTCACCGACATGTTGTTCCGAGGCGCTGATCACCGCGCCGATCAGTCCGCGCTGGCCGCAGATTGCCTCGCGGTCGAACAGCCACTGTGCCGGACTGTCACTGATGCCGATCATGGGTGAGGGCAGTGTCACGCGTCCGTCGAACTGCAGCCAGATGGAATGGATGGGCTCGTACTGCAGTGCTGCGATTTGTTGCCTTGCAGTCGCAAGCGCTGGAATGTCCGCGATCAGGTCGGCGGCGCGGTGTGGTGCGACCGCGCAAATGACCTGATCAAAGTGCCGCGTCTGGCTGTGTACCTGCAGGTTGAATCCGCCGCCGTCCTGCGTCACACGTTCAACGGCGGCGCCGGCTTCGATTTGTCCGCCATGCGCCCGCACATAATCTGCGGCGGGTTTCGGAAACAGCGCGCTGAGGTCCATCCGTGCCAGCAGCAGGTCACTCGCCGCGCGGCCGGCGCCCAGGCTGTCGCGCAGCACATTGAGGAACACCTGCGCCGAGGCGCGTTGCAGCGGTGTATTCAGCGCCGCGATACACAGCGGCGCCCATAAATAGTCAATTAAATCAGATGTTTGCGAGTTTTCTGCGAGCAGGGCTGCGACAGTGCAGTCTCGTTCGAGGCGATAACTGCGTTTTTTCATCGCCTGCATGAAATCCGCTGCTGCACGTTTATCAGCGAGCGTCAGTCCCTGTGCAGTCAGCAGTGCCCAGGCCACATGCAGCGGAGCCGGCAGCCTGGGTGCACGCAAACGAAAACGTTTGTGGACCTGCAGATCCAGTGTGCTGCGCAGGAAATGATCGCGGCCCGGTGCGACCTGTTCAATCAGGCGCAGCGTTTCGGAATAAGCGCCGATGAGAATGTGCAGGCCGTTGTCGAGCGCAGTGTCGTTGATGGTGACGCGCCGCGCGCGGCCGCCGAGCACCGGGGCAGCTTCAAATACGCTGACCGGAATGTCGCGTGAGGACAGTTCCACCGCCGCAGCCATGCCGGCGTAGCCGCCGCCGATGATGGCGACTGAGGGTGAGAGGTGAGTGGTCATTACCGGAAAATCAAACTAAAAGAGTTCGTCATTCCGGCGAAAGCCGGAATCCAGGAATTACCGGGGAAAAGCACTGGACTCCGGCTTCCGCCGGAGTGACGAGAGGTGAAGTGGGCGTCGTCGTAATGTTCAAGCCGCCCGCTTCGCCGCAGCCTGTTTACCCGACCACACCTTCGCCGGCACATTAACCAGGCCTTCGAAAATCCGCCGTGCAGTGCGCACCAGCGCGGCACGGCGCAGCTCCTGTTTGCCGTTGCTGAAATCGGCATCGAGGTCAATCAGGATCATTCCCGAGGGATGTTCAATCCTCACCATGCCCTGCGGCGCGGCCTTCAGTGGCGCGATTTCCGCAGCCAGCGTGCCGGGAATCGCGCAGGCGGAGGCGATGCACACCGTGCCGGTTACTGGATGGGATTTGTGGCAGGTCTCGGGCACAAAATAACGTGAGCTGATGGTGCCGCCCTGGCGCGGTTTGGCGAGCAGGGCAATTTTCGGCACCACGTTTTTCGACACGTCGCCCATGCCCATCAGCACACCGGCCTTGCGGCGGATGCCTTCCATGCGTTCCATCAGCGCGCGGTCCTTGTCGAGCTCAAGCGCGGTTTCATAACCGGTTTTTCCCATGTCGGCGGCACGCATCATCACGATCGGCATCGCAATGTCGACGCAGCTGACCTCGACGCCGTCGATGATATCCAGCGGCTTGCCGGTGGGCAGCAGTTTTTTGGTGACCGAGCCGATGGCTGCGCTGAAATTAATGCCCACCGGCGCCGCGGTGCCGGGCACGCCATCGATCGCTGCGTTGCCCTCGTACTGCACCACGCGACCCGGAGTCTGCACGATGGCCTCGACCAGCGCCCCAGTGTTGACGCTGTAGATGCGCACCCGCGTCTCGCCGTCCTGTGCCGCCACCAGTCCGGCGTCGATGGCGAAGGGACCGACGGCGACCAGCATGTTGCCGCAGGTGGGTTTGGTGTCGACGAATTTCTCGTGGATCTGCACCTGCGCGAAAAAATAATCGACGTCGGCATCGGGGCGCTTCGATTTACTGATCATCGCGACCTTGCTGGTCACGGAATGCGAGCCGCCGATGCCGTCGACCTGGATTTCGTGGGGGGAGCCCATGATGGCCAGCAGGACTTCGTCTCTTGTTGCTGCGTCTGTCGGCAGGTCGTCGAGGAGGAGGAAGGGGCCTCTGGAGGTGCCGCCGCGCATGATTACGCAGGGGATTTTGGTTTGCATTTTGGACTCCGGGCTGCCGTGCAGCCATCACTGGCAAATAGAGGTGTGATTATAGGGGAGGCGGCTGCGGGGTGGATTGGCCGTCATTCCGGCGGAAGCCGGAATCCAGGTGACGTTTCATTAACTTCAACTTCGCCGGGGGTAGCCCGGCGGCTAGTCACTTTTCTTGCTCCGCCAAGAAAAGTAACCAAAAGAAGGCGGACCCTACCTCACCGGCCCTTCGGGCTTCCCTGCGTTGCTCACGCGACCGGGCGGCTGCGGAACTCGCGCACGTGCTCTATTTCTGGATTCTGGTTTGGGCGGGAATGTGTTGTGCTGCTGGAGCATCCTGCGCGCTCGCACAGTCCTCGCCGACTACCCCCGGACGCGCTGCGCTACTCGGCGGCTCAGAAGGGGGTAAGGGTGGCAAGGATTGTTATGCGGATTATGTCGCCTAAGTTTTTTTGGTGAGTTATTGAAAACGGATCCATTTTGCAACCGCAACGCCGACGAGAGCCAAGATTATGTTGGCTCCTGTGCCAACAAGAGCTGTTGCAGCGTGATGAGTGCCAAGCTGCCTTTTAGAAACTAGCCATCCCATCTGTTCTTTTTCTGGTAAGTCAGCTGGGAATGATGCGAAGTTTGCACTTTGCCAATAGTAGGCTAACTTAAAGACTAACCAACTCGTAAGAATTGGCCATCCGCTAGGGATATACAATGCCGCAAACAAAATTGGTCGCTCTACATGGCCAATCATGCCCCCTGCCGCTTTCATGGTTCGAAATTTTTCCCAGTATATTTCAAGATCACTATTTGGGGATTCAAGCGGTAAGGAATTTGCGACGCGTTCGACGAGGCACTTTGTGCCAAAGCCCAGAACTACAGTTATGCTGAGTCCCAATAGTGCGTACCAATTAACAAGCTGTAAGTTAATCATGGTGTCTACTCTCCTAAAAGGTAGCAAGCGTAGGGCGCAATAAGCGCAGCGCATTGCGCCGAATGTTCATTACTCTTCGCCTTACTCACCACCAGCTTGCTGAACGCTTCGGATGACCACCAACCGCATGCGGATCGGATGTCGTTCAGACGCCGCTGCGTTTGATCAGGGCGTTGATGATCTTGATTTCGCCGGCGAGCATGTGGAGGCCGACGGGTTTGGTGGCGTAATGGGTGGCCTGCAGGCGTTCGCTGGTGTTGCGGTCCTGGGGGGCGGCAGAGCTGGTCAGCATCATCACCGGCAATGTGCGCAGCTCCGGGTTCTGGCGGATGCCATGTAATACCTCGTGGCCGCTGATCTTCGGCAGTTTGATGTCCAGCAGTACGACGTCCGGACGCGGTGAGCCGGCGTACGGGTACAAGCGGTTCAGGTAGAGCAGCGCTTCTTCACCATCCATGACCACCGCAAGGTGGTGGGGGATTTCAGCCAGGAACAGGGCTTCCCGCATCATGCGCACGTCTGCGGGGTTGTCTTCCACCAGCAGGATTTCGATGGGGCGGTGACGTGTGCCTTCGTCGTCAGTCGCGTGCAGCGGGGAGGCTGAAGTGAAATGTCGAGCCGGTCCCTTCGCTGGATTCAACCCAAATTCTTCCATGATGCCTCTCTATGATTTTCTTGCACAGGGCGAGCCCCATGCCCGTCCCCGGATAACGCGCGGAACTGTGGAGGCGTTCGTACATGTTGAAAATGCGCTTCAGGTATTTCGCCGGAATGCCAGTGCCGTTGTCCTGGACGGAAATTATACAGATGTCCCCCTCGCGTGCCGAACGGATGCGGATGTGCGGCGGTGCTTCCCGGCGGAACTTGATGGCGTTGGTCAGCAGGTTGGAGAGCACCTGTTTGACCTGTACCGGGTTGCCGCGGACCTTGTGCAGCGGTTCGCAATCGATGGCCGTACTGCTTTCCGCGATTGCGGCCGTCAGGTCTTTTCGCAGTTCCTCGAAGAGGGCGTTGCAGTCGACATCGACAGGGGGTGGTGTGTCGGCGTCCACGCGCGAATAGGTCAACAGGTTATCGACCAGCTTGCGCATGTGATGGGCGCCTGTCACCACGTAGTTGATGAACTCCCTGCCGTCGGCATCCAGCCGGTCCGAGTAGCGGCTGTCCAGCAGTTCGGCGAAATTGGCCACGGTGCGCAGCGGTTCCTGCAGGTCGTGCGAGGCTGCGTAGGCGAATGTTTCGAGGTCCTGGTTGGCACGTGACAGGTCGCGCGTGCGTTCCGTTACGCGCTGCTCCAGTTCGTCGATGAGTTTCCGGTTTTCGAAACGCAGCTGCAGGGATTCGACGATCGCGCGGTTCACGCGGTGCGCAACCACGAGCATGGTGGCCATGAACAGGAAAATCAGCCATGCCATCGCAATGTGCATGTTTTCACCGACCATCGCGAAACGGATGGCGGTCGGCAGGCCGATCAGTACCGAAAACAATGCAAAGGCGGGAAACCACGATCCCATGATGCCGATGGCGCCGGCGAGCATGCCCGACAGCACGAAGGCGAGAAAAATCTGGTGGACGAAGGAGTCCGGCGTGAACAGCATGAAGCCGGATGCACCCCAGGCCGCTCCACCAAGCGCCGCGCTTGCGCAGTAAAGATTGCGCCAGATGGCGCTCTGCCTGCGGTCCGGCGCCGCGCGATGGTAGGCGGCGGCGAGGGCAACACGCGAGAAGCTGACAATGGCGAGCAGGGTGAACCAGGGCAGGACCGCGCGGTAACCGAGGGCGGTGCTCTGTATCGCTGCCAGCAGTGCGCCGTTGAGCAGGGTGACGATCTGGGCGAGGGTCGTGTTCCGGTACAGCAGCCGGATTTGTTCGGCAAGGAGTTGCTGCGACTGTTCGTCCGCTGCGCCGGTGACGGAGATTGCCATGCGGGTGATTACGCGCTGAATCCGGGCAGGCCGAAGCTCATGGCGGCATCCTTTTAACGGCCGTTGCCCGGTTTATTTGCGCGGCGTGATTGGTTTGACACTGCCGCAATCGCTGCTGACCCATTTGCCCTGGGCTTCCATGGTCATCTGCTCCGGCTTGCCTTTCATTTCGCGGTTGACCTTCATTTTCATGGTGTAGGACTCGGGGCTGTTCTGGGTGACTTCACCTTCGCCGCTGGAGGGCGGTTTGCTGCAGGTGAATTTGAACTTCATGGTGTTGCCGCTTTTCTGCATCTGTTCGTGCTTGCAGTCGCCCTGGGTTTGCGCCGGTGTTTCGTTGCGGGCGGCCATTTCCTTGGTGATGCAGACGCGGACGGCCATGCCGCCGCCCGCGCCGCCGGGCGCCATGTTGACACCTTGCTGCGCCATCATTTTTTCCATCTGCTTGCGCTGTTCCGGCGACATCGACGCCATCTGTTTTTGCATCTGTTCCATCGCGGCGGCCATTTTTGCGCCCGAGTCACCGCTGCCGCCCATCTTGTTGTTGATTTCCCACAGGCCGGGTTTCATGGTTTGCGCGGCGGCCGGTGCTGCAGTGACGCCGAACGCAAGGATGCCCGCAAGGCTGATGCCCAGGCACTGGTTCAAGGATGGTGTACGCATGCTGTGCTCCCTCGATGGATGGAATGAATTTGTGAAATGAAATCGCTGGTCGGATTGTAGCGCTGAACGCGGATTCGGGCCGCCCACATGTTGATCTGTGTGTCCGGCCGTTTCGGCGCATGCGCCTGTCCGGATTCCGCTGTATTCTCCCGGTCACAATTAGGCTGCCACAAAAGCGGCGATCATCATCACACACCTTCAAGGAGAGGCTCATGGCGCAGGCTGCCACCATCGCTGTCCAGCAGAACGTTCCCGAACTGAATTACCGCGTCGTCCCCGACATTTTCCAGTTGCCGGAGGGCGTTAATTTCGGACCGTGCTCGGCGGTTGCGGTGCGCGCGAATGGCAACATCCTCGTATTCACCCGCAGCGAACATGCACTGATGGAGTTCAACCCGCAGGGCATGTACCTGCGTTCGCTGGGCCGCGGCGTGTTCGACAATCCGCACGGCCTGCGCCTCGATGCACGGGGCAATATCTGGGTCACCGACACCGTCGCGCACATCGTCGTCAAGATGACCGCCGAGGGCCGCATCCTGATGGTGCTGGGCGTGAAGGGGCGCGCCACCGACTGGCATCAGGCCGGGCATCTGCGCTGTTTTAATGAACCCAATGACATCGCGTTCGGCCTGAAAGGTGATGTCTATGTCACCCAGGGCCACGGCAAGGGTGAATCGCGGGTGATGCGTTTTGATGCGGACGGCAACTTTTTGAATACCTGGGGCGGCGAGGGCAAGGAGCCGGGGCAGTTCAACCAGCCGCATGCGGTGATCACCGACAACAAAGGGCTGGTCTATATCGCCGACCGCTCCAACCAGCGCCTGCAGGTTTTCGATGCCGAAGGCAAATTCCTGCGCGAAAAATCACATCCCGGTACGCCCTGCGGCCTGTGCATGATGAGCGACCAGAAGCACATCATGATGGCGCACGGCCATGCCGGTCGCATCATGAAACTCGACATGGATCTGAATCTGCTCGCCGCGACCGGTGGCCAGGGCAAGGGGCCCAACCGTTATGGCGAAGCGCATTACCTGACGCTGGATGCGCAGGACAATATCTATGTCGCGGATTCGCTGAACTGGAACGTGCAGAAGCTGGTAAAGTCATAACTCATTGTTTTTATTGATACTTTAATGGTTCTCGTTGCTGCCCAGCCTCGCCCCTCCGATGGCAGCAGTGCAGTTCAGCGGCCGAAGAATTTTTTGACCGTCTCGTTGGCGACCCGCTGCAGGAAGGCGGCGTCTTCCTTGCCGACGATGCCATGGAAGTCATACGTGTTGCCTTCCGGGGATTTGCCGTAGAGGGTGGCGTAGACCGTGCAGGCTGCGAGGTAAGTGCCGAGCATGGTGGGATGGCTGCCGTCGTAATCCTGGTGCAGCTTGATGTCCGGGCGCTGGCGATAGGCCTCTTCGAAGGCGAGGCCGGCCGGAATCACCAGTGCACCGGTTTCGTTGCCCACTTCGACGTACATGTCTTCGGTTTTGCGCATCATCTCCGGGCTTGCCCATTTGCTCGGCTTGACGTGGGCCTGGGTCATGTAGAGCGCAGTCATGCCGCCGCGCCCGGTGATGATCCGGTTGAACTCGATCACTTTGTCGCGGAACGCCGCGCGGCTGTTTTCCTTCAGCGCATCCGTGCTGTTGCCCTGCAGGATCACCATGTCGAAAGGATCCTTGACGCCGAGGTTTCCCGGCGTGGTCAGGTAATCGATGTTGTGGTGCGCGAGCGGTGCCGCGGCTATGGTCGCCGATTTGTAGATGAAGGGTTTGGCCCACACCGGATCGGCGGCCAGCGCGATGCGCCGCGCGTGAAAGTGCAGGCTCGCGTTGTAGTAAAAATAGCTGTTGCCGACAAACAGCACGCGCTGGGGCGTGTGGGCCGGGGCCTTGATCTGCGGCGTGGCGGCCTGGGTAACGGCGGCCAGCAGGAATGCAGCGAGAAACAGCAGGGACTTCGCGGCGGAGATTGCACGGTGCTGCATGGTGTCGCTCCTTTCTTTCGGGTGATTGCCGGGCTGGCGTGTTCGGGGGGTCAGCGCTGCCGCAATTCGCCTGCTGCGGTACGGGCGGCAGCGGCCATTTCTTTGGCCATGATTGCGCTGCGGCCGGTGTAGTTGGCCGGATCGAGCGCGGATCGCAAGGCCGGTTCGCCAATGGCCTTGCGCACCTGGTCGTGCTGGAGCAGCAGGTCCGCCAGAGCGGCACCGGTTGACGATGCTTCAGTCACGGCATGGTGCAGGACGTCATGCGCATGGCTGCGGCCGAGCGCGGGGGCGAGCACCATCATCACGTTTTCGGCTGCGATGAACTGTGCGGAAATTTCGAGATTGCTGCGCATGCGTTCCGGTACCAGGCGGATGCAGCCCAGCAGCTGGTCCATTTCCGCGATCAACTCGTAGGCCATCGGACAGATCGTGTCCATCAGCCCGTACAGCATCTGGTTGTTGGCGACATCACCTTCATGCGTGGGTTGCATCGCTTCCAGCGCCAGCGGCACCTGGCTGCGCAGCCGCGCGGCAAGTGCGATGACCTGGACGGCCACCTTGGAATTGACTTTGTGCGGCATGGTGCTGGAGCCGATCACTTCGTCACCGAGACTTTCGTAGACCTCACCGAACTCGTCGGCCATCAGCGCATAAAATTCGCGGGCGATTTTCGAGCAGGTCGCGCTGAACAGCGCGAGCAACAGCACGTATTCCGCGACATGGTCGGTGCCGGCGCGTGTGGGCACTGTCATTGCATGCAGCCCGAGTTTGTGCGACAGGCGGCGGTTGATCTCGGGCCCGTGTTCGCCGAAAGCATGCATGGCGCCGATGGCACCGCCCCACAGCGAGAGGAATACGCGCGGCTCGGCGCCGACCAGACGGTCACGGTGGCGCAGCAGTTCCTCAATCCACGCCGCCACCTTGAGGCCGAAGGTGATCGGCAGCGCATGGCGGTGGTTGGTACGGCCGGCGCTGAGCATGTCCGCGCTGCTGTCGGCGAGTGCGGCGAGTTTGTCCAACACGTCGCCGAACAGCACCATGAACGCCGCGTGCGCGCGGCACATCAGCAATGTGCGTCCGGTCTGCAGCACGTTCTGCGTGGTGGCGCCCCAATGGACGTAGCCACCGGCATCGCCCGCGCAGGCGTCGCCCAGCGCGCGCGCCAGCGAGAGGATGGGCGCGCGGGTACGCGCCATGTCGGCAGCGAGCGCGGTTTCGTCGATGTGGTCGAAGTTGGCGCAGCGGCGGATTTCCAGCGCGGCGGCGTGCGGAATGATGCCGAGTTCCGCCTGTACTTCCGCCAGCGCGGCTTCGATGTCCAGCCATGATTGCCACAGGCTGCGGCGCGCGAACAGCGCCTTGATCTCGGCCACAGTGGGCCGGCTGGCGGAGGATGCCATCAGGACTGGCTTGTGGCGGTGTGGATTGCCGGATTGTCTGGCCGTCAATTCACCTGGGCCTGCGAACGTTTGACCACGTCGGCCCATTTCACGGTTTCACTGCGGATGAATTTGGCGAATTGTTCGGGCGTGCTTGCCACCGGATCCGCACCCAGCGCGGCGTAGCGCTCATTCACCATGCGCGACTTCGCGGCTTTCTGCATCTCCGCATTGAGCCTGGCGATGATGTTTTTCGGCACACCCGCCGGTGCGATGATGCCGCCCCAGGTCGTGACTTCATAACCCGGCACGCCGGCTTCCGCGACGGTGGGGATGTCGGGGAACGCGGCAACCCGTTTCGAACCGGTGACGCCGAGGCCGCGCAGTTTCCCGGATTTGATGTGCGGGGAAACGCCATTGATGGGGTCGAACATGAACTGCACATTGCCGGCGATGACGTCGATGGCGGCCTGTCCGCCGCCTTTGTAGGGCACATGCAGGATGCGGGTGTTGGTCATGATCTTGAAGTATTCGCCCGCGAGGTAGCCGATGGTTCCGGTGCCGGCGGATGCGTTGCTCAATGTGCCGGGCTTGGCCCGGGCGAGGGCAACCAGTTCCTTGACGGTTTTGGCCGGCAGTGACATCGAAGAGGCCATCATCAGTGGCGCCTGTACCGCCTGCGACACCGGTGCGAAATCTTTTGCCACGTTGTACGGCAGGTTGGGCGTGACGCTCTGGTTGATGGAGAGCGGGCCCGCGCCGGCGTAACCGATGGAGTAACCGTCGGGGGTGGACTGGGCAATCAGCTGCATGCCGATCGCGCCGCCGGCGCCGGGGCGATTGTCGGCCACCAGCTGCTGGCCCAGCTGTTCGCTGAGTTGCGCGGCATAGATGCGTGCTGAAGTATCGGTTGCGCTGCCGGCCGCGAACGGGACAAAGAGCCGGATCGGACGATCCGGGTATTCCGCGGCGGCGGCGGTGCCGGCCAGGGCGAGCAATACGATCGCGATGAATCCTTGACTGCGGGCTGTGCGTGTCATTTGTGAGGTCTCCTCGGCTATGGGAATGCAGGCCGGTTTTGTTATTGCTGTGTGGCCATTTGCAGAATCAGTCTAACCAAAGCACTTGTTCAGCAAATTAGAATTATTTGACCATTAATTCGACATTCTGCAATAGTCGATGAATAATCCTTTATACACAGTGGGTTAGATTGTCATGGGAGTCGTCATTTGAATATCCGGGCCTTGCGCCTTTTCCGGCTGGTTGTGACCACGGGCTCGCTGGCGGCGGCCGCCGAAACAATGAGTCTCAGTGCGCCGGCCGCGAGTCGCCTGATTTCCATCCTTGAGGCAGAAACGAAGCTGCGGCTGTTCACCCGCGCGCGCCGCCGCCTCACGCTGACCCGGCAGGGGGAGGTTTTTTATCAGGAAGCCGAGCACATCCTCGCAGGGTTTGACGAGATTCCACGCATCGTTGCCGATATCCGTTCACGCTCCCCGGGGCAACTGCGGCTGGTGACCGCGCCCCGCATCGGCCAGGGACTGGTATCTCCGGCTCTGGCACTGTTCCGGCGGGAGCATCCGGACATCCGCGTGTCGGTGGACATGCAGTCGCGCTTCGGCATCGAAGGCCGCGTCGGCACCCGGCTTTATGATCTTGGCATCATTTCGCTGCCGATCTCGCATCCGCTGGTGGAGATCGAAAACACACCCCTGTTCAGGGTGCGCGTGGAGGCAATGCTGCCGGAAAAACACCGGCTGGCCGCCAAGCCCGTGGTGACCGCGCAGGATCTGGCGGCCGAGCCCTTGCTGGGTTTGTGGCCGGGCCAGCGCTGGCGCCAGCAGGTGGATGATTTTTTCGGTTCCGGCGGAGTACGTCCGCAGTACGCGGTTGAAACCCGTTCTTCATTGATGGCCTGTCAGCTGGTGCGCGACAGTGCGGGGGTGGCGCTGCTGGACCGGATCTGCGCCCAGGCGATCGACCTGCGCGGCATTGTGATGCGCCCGCTGGAGCCGGAGCGCTGGTTGCTGTTTGGTTATGTTTACCAGGCGCGGCAGCCGCTGGGCGCCAATGCCGTGGCATTTCTGGACTGCGTGCGGCGCGTGCTGGAACAATTCCGCGCGGCGAGTCCGGAACATGCCGCGTCGGTGGTGATGGTGCCGCCGGAGCCCCGGAGCCAGCCCGGGCCGCAGTGAGCCACCGGCCCGATTACAATCGCGATGATGAACACCGCGGGTAGCTGGGACTACGTGATCGTCGGTGCGGGCAGCGCCGGCTGCCTGCTGGCCAACCGGCTGTCTGCGGATCCGGATGTCTCGGTGCTGCTGCTGGAGGCGGGCGGCAAAGACGACTGGCACTGGATCCACATCCCCGTCGGTTATCTCTACTGCATCGGCAATCCGCGTACGGACTGGTGTTACAAAACCGTAGCCGAAGCGGGACTCAACGGCCGCGTCATCAACTATCCGCGCGGCCGTGTGCTCGGCGGTTCATCGTCGATCAACGCCATGCTCTATCTGCGCGGCCAGGCCCGGGATTACGACGAGTGGGCGCAGCTGACCGGCGACAGCAGCTGGTCATGGCAACAGGTACTGCCCGCGTTCATGGACATCGAAGACCACTGGCGCGGCGCTGATGAAAAACACGGTGCGGGCGGCGAGCTGCGCATCGAAACGCCGCGCGTGCAGTGGGACATCATCGATGCCTTCCGCAATGCGGCCATCGAATCCGGCATCCCGGCGACGGAAGATTTCAACCGCGGTGACAATTTTGGCGTGTCGCGGTTTGAGGTGACGCAGAAAAACGGTGTGCGCTGGAGCGCAGCCCGTGCTTTCCTGCGACCGGCGCTGCAACGACCGAACCTGAAAGTCGTCACCGGTGCGCTGGTCAAAAAGCTGCGTCTGGAAGGGCGGCGTGTCACTGGCGTGGAGTTTTTCCAGGGCAATGAGGAATGTTTTGCCGTGGCAAAGCGCGAAACCATTTTGTCCGCCGGCACCATCGGCAGTCCGCAGATTTTGCAATTGTCGGGCATCGGCCCCGGCGCGCTGTTGCAGCAGCACGGTATTGCAGTGGTGCACGAACTGCCGGTGGGTGACAACCTGCAGGACCATCTGCAATTGCGGCTGGCCTTTCGCGTGAGCAATGCATTGACGCTGAACACGCTGCTTGATTCGTGGTGGGCCAAGGCAAAGATGGGACTGGAATACGCGTTCAAACGCAGCGGGCCGCTGACCATGCCGCCGTCACAGCTGGGTGCGTTTGCCAGATCCGATCCCGGACAGGCCACGGCCAATCTCGAATACCACATACAGCCGATTTCGCTGGACCGTTTTGGTCAGCCGCCGCATCCATTCCCTGCGTTCACCGCCAGTGTCTGCAACATCCGGCCGACTTCGCGCGGTTCGGTACATATCACTTCCAGCGATCCGCGCGCACATCCGGCGATTGCGCCGAATTACCTGTCCACCGCGGAAGACCGCAAGGTTGCTGCGGATGCGATTCGCCTGACGCGGCGTATTGTCAATGAATCCGCGGCGCTGAAGCCGCATGCTCCGGAGGAATTCATGCCAGGGCCGCAATATCAGAGCGAAGCGGATCTGGTGCAGGCGGCCGGGCAGATCGGCACCACGATTTTCCATCCGGTCGGTACCTGCAAAATGGGCCGCGCGAATGACGCGACTGCAGTGGTCGACCCGCAGCTGCGGGTGCGCGGCATCAGCGGCCTGCGGGTGATTGACGCATCGGTGATGCCGAGTATCACGTCGGGCAATACCAATGCGCCGACGCTGATGATCGCGGAACGCGGCAGCCGGATGCTGCGGGCCGCGCAAAGGGTTCAATGATTTAATGGTTACTAAATGGTTATTAATAAGTTAAATGAGGGAGGGGTGCCATGAAGGTGTTTGAAAATATCGTAGTCCTGACGATGGCTGCATTGGCCGTTGCCGGCAATGTGGCGCATGCGCAAACGGCATGGAAGCCCGAACACAACATCGAGATCATTGTCGGGTCGAGTCCGGGTACCGGCACCGACCGCACCGCGCGCCTGATCCAGAAAATCTGGCAGGAGCAGAAGGCGCTGCCGGTCACGAGTACGGTGATCAACAAACCGGGTGCCGGCGGTGCGGTAGGCTGGGCCTACCTGGTGCCGAAGGCGGGCGACGCGCATTTCCTGCAGGTTTCTTCATACAACCTGGTGACCAACCACATTACCGGTCGCAGCAATCTCACCTACACCGATTTCACCCCGATCTCGCTGCTGATCAGCGAATACATCGGTTTCGCGGTGAAGGCGGACTCGCCCTACAAGACGCTGGCGGATCTGGCCAGGGCGCTGCGCGAGAACCCCGAGTCTGTGCCGATCGGCACCTCGAGCAGCGCGGGCGGCGCCAACCATATTGCGGCGGGCCTGCTGGCCAAGGCTGCAGGCGCCGATGTGAAAAAACTGAAGGTGGTGATCTACAGCGGCGGTGGTGAAGCGCTGACCGCGACGCTGGGCGGCCATGTTGCGGTGTGGGTCAATTCGGCGTCGTCGATTGCCGCCCCGTATGCCGCCGGCACGATCCGGCCGCTGGCGATTGCCGCGCCACAGCGTCTGCCGGGTGCGCTGGCCAAGCTGCCGACGACCCGGGAAGCCGGATTTCCGATGGCGGCGGACAACTGGCGTGTATTGATTGCACCCAGGGGTTTGAGCGCGGCGCAGGTGGCGTATTGGGATAATGCCTTCAAGACGCTGACCCAGAGCCGGGAATGGAATGACGATCTGGCTGCGGCGCAGATGTCGAACAGTTATCGCAACAGTGCCGATACCACACGTTACATTGCCGGGGAATACGACGACATCAAGGCCATTCTGACGGAGCTGGGGCTGGCGAAGCCGCCCGTGAAGTAGGCATTGAT
The DNA here is from genome assembly GCA_945885345.1 of Bordetella parapertussis. Taxonomy (GTDB): domain Bacteria; phylum Pseudomonadota; class Gammaproteobacteria; order Burkholderiales; family SG8-41. The sequence continues at coordinate 24,958 of CAMCYP010000046.1, forward strand.
TCAGGTCAAATCGGCAACGCATTAATGACGTATATTGAACACTCAAAATGAGCTTGTACAAAACAAGGAGTCGGACCATGCGGGTTTTGTCTTTGGCGGTCGGTGCGAAACTGGTGATGCTGGGTTGCGGCCTCTTGTTGGCGAATTTGGCGGCTGCGCAAACATTAAAATCGGGCGAGCAGGTTTACAAGGAAGTGTGTTTCGCCTGTCATGCGGCCGGTGTGGCGAATGCGCCCAAGTTCGGCGACAAAAAAATGTGGGCGCCGCTGATCGCTGAAGGGCAGGCGGTGCTGACGGCGCATGCCTGGGTTGGTGTGCGCGCCATGCCGGCCAGGGGCGGCAGCCCCAATCTGTCACAGGAGGAGTTTTCGCGTGCCGTGGCTTACATGGCGCGTGCGGCCGGCGGTAAATGGCAGGATCCTGATGCCAAGATGCTCGCCCGCATCAAGGCGGAAGAGCAGGATCGCATCAAACGCCTGAATACCAAGAAATAGCGGGAAAGCAGAGGAAAAAGCGGCGGTGTCGCCACTGCACGACATCTGCGTGGCTACCCGGCGCAGCCTGCGGATTTCGTTTACACTCCGGCCCCACGTGCCAACGTCGGCAAACCGGGTGTCAACCGGCATGCTGACAGCGCGTTGATGCAAGCAGTGGCAACAAAAACGCCACAGCAGTCCCTTAAACCATTTGGAGAAATTCATGAGCAAAATCATCGCCGCCCTTATCGCCGCCGCTTTCGCCGCTGTCAGCTTTGGCGCAGTTGCCGCCAAGCACGAAGAAGGCATGAAGAAAGATGCACCGAAAGCCGAAGCCAAGAAAGACGCACCGAAAGCTGAAGCCAAGAAAGAAATGAAAAAAGAAGTGAAAAAAGACGAAAAGAAGTAATCGTCTTTCGATTCAAAAAGGCAGGGCTGATGCCCTGCCTTTTTTATTGAGTATTCACAAAAACATGGCAGCCCCGACAGAGGCATGTTTTTGTCATGATTTACGCAATTCTCAATAGTTGTACTGTCGATTCATGCGCAAATTCATATCCGCTGCAGCCTTGATG
>CAMCYP010000047.1 GCA_945885345.1 Bordetella parapertussis
CTGAATCCGGCGTGATGCCCAGTGCCGGCGCAGCAATATGGATTCCCAGACGGCGTGCGCCGCCGGGCAGCGTCTGCAATGAATATGCATCATCGATTTCGGTGGTGGCCGTATCGTCGATGCTGTACGCCGGCACTTCAGCCAGCGGCAGGTCGACGGGCACCACCACTGCGGGCACTTCCGTGAATCCCGCGCCGCGCGGAAAATGCTCGAACAGGAAACGGTTCAGGTGATAGGCGTGGGTATCGGTCAATGCGCCGCAACGTTCGAGCAGGCGTAGCGGCGTCACTTTTGCCGCGGCACTGGCTTCCTCCAGCGCCTTCCACTCGATGCCGTTTTTATCGGGCTTGTAGAGCAAATCGTTGAGCAGCGTACGAAAGGCTTCCGGCAATTGCCCGGCACTCAACGCTTCGATGTAACCGGCCCTCACTTGCGCCTGCAGTTTTTTGCGCTCGACGCTGGCCAGTGCAGCTTTCAGTGACTCTTCAGGCGCCGCCTTGTAACGACCACGGCCCTTTTTGTAGAAATACATCGGTGCGCCATGCAAACGCATCAGCACACCGGCGGATTCGACGGCGCCCGGCGCATGACCGTAATACTCGCGCGCCAGCATATCGTAGGCAAATTCATCGGCACTGCAGCATTGCCACAGGAAGTCGATGTCGATGGCGTCAGCCTGCGTCTGTGCTTGCGCCATGAACGCAGTATGCGCAGGTGTTTCGAAGCGCAGCAGCACAGAGGAAGACTTGACCTTCGAACGTTTGCCGTGCGGCGCTTCGACCTGCAGCGATGTGTCGTTGTCGGCGAGCACAGCGCCGACCTTGAACTCGCCGTCTTCTTCGTAAAAAACGTTCATCGGAAAAGAGATAACAAGAGAAAACGGGAAAAAGTGCGGGGATTGCGCAGCCATGCCGCGCAGAGCAGGAATGAGGCGCGATTATACGCGCCCGCGCTGCCAGAATGCGATCACGGTATCGAGATAATCGGCGAAATCGCGAAAGCCGTGGTCGCTGCCGTTGACGACAATCTGTTCGCAGCCGGCATAACGCGCAACCCCGTCGCGATAATCCAGCACTTCATCGCCGGTCGCGGTGATCAGCAGATAACGTTCCAGGCTGATGTGATCGACTTCGAGTGCACGCAATTCGGCAACATGTGCTGCGGTGAACTGGTATTCCTCGCCGGTGTAGAGGTTTTTCTGCGGCCCGACATAAGGCGCCAGCAGTTCGTAGGGACGCACCGCCGGATTGACCAGTACGGCGCGACAACCGGAAGTTTCAACCAGGTGTGTGGCGTAATAACCGCCGAGCGAAGAACCAAGCAGCGTCACGGTGGGTGCATCATGTGGCGCAATCAAGGCCTGCAATTGCGCCATCGCCTGTGCCGGCTGATGCGACAGTTCCGGACAGGCAAAATGTGCTGGCAAGCCCAGCCGCTCCATTTTCCCGCGCAACAGCCCCGCCTTGTACGACAGCGCCGAACTGTTGAAACCGTGAACGTAGATCAGCACCAGGTCAGCCAGCGATGCGTTTTGCCAGCGCCAGTAACAAGGCATCGTTGCCGCGCGCCGCAACCAGCGATATGCCCAGCGGACAACCCTGCAGCGTCGCCAGCGGCAGGTTGACCTGTGGCAGTCCGGCGAGGCCTGCGATACACAACAGGCTCATGGCGCGCGCGCGAAAATCATCAAGTTCAGCCGCAGGCGTATTCAGCAGCGGTGCGATGTCGGAAACCGTAGGCAGCACCAGCACTGCATTGTTGGCGAGCAAAGCATCCATGCTGCGCCGCGCGGCATCCCGCACCGCCTGTGCACTCGCAACCTCTGCTGCGCCGATTGTCGCCACCCAGGCCATGCGTTCGCGCACGCCCGGACCGAGCTTCGGCCTGGTCTGTGCCACCCAGTCACCGAGTTGCGCATGGATCTCCGCGCCCTGCAACACACGGAAGGCCTGGAACCATTGCGGCAAACCTTCCGCGCTGACGGTCACCGGTCGCGGCGCGACCAGTGCAGCCGTGATGCGCGCCAGCGCCGGCTGCAATGCAGCGACAGCCGCACTATCCAGCAGCGCCAGCGTATCCTGCGCCAGCAATAGTTCGCCAGATGCCGGCGACGTATCGGCACCAAGCAGCACATGGCCGACGCGCTCCAGCAATGCCGCGTCGCGCGCAAACCAGCCGGCGGTATCAAAACTTTTGGCCAGCGCGCAGGCGCCGGCCAGTGAAATGCGACCGTGCGTCGGCCGCATGCCGTAAATGCCGCAGAAACTCGCCGGCGCACGCACCGAACCGCCGGTATCGCTGCCCAGCGCAAAATCAACCAGCTTGCCAGCCGTTGCCGCTGCGGAACCGCTGGACGAACCGCCGGGGATGCGTCCCGGCGCATTGACGTTGACCGGCGTACCGTAATGCGCGTTTTCGCCGTTCAGGCTGTAGGTCAGTTCATCGGTTTGTGTTTTGCCGAGCATGTTCGCGCCGGCAGCGAGCAGACTCGCGACGACCGGTGCGGTGTCAGTCGCCGGCGCATGCGTCGCCAGCCAGTCGGGACTGCCGAAGCCGGTTTTATGGCCGGCGATATCGTAAATATCCTTGACGCCGAAAGTCAGTCCGGCGAGCGGTCCCTTGCCGGAGCCAGCGACTGCAACATGCGTATGCCGGCAGAATGCGCCCAGCGCATCGTCAGGGATTGTTAGCACAATGAGACTGTCATCAAGCCGCCAGCCGCTGCAGCAGTTTGTCGTGGATGCCGCCGAAACCGCCGTTGCTCATCACCAGCACCTGATCGCCGGCACGCGCGGCCGCCGCAATCGCCGCGACCATGCGTTCAAGATCGTCGTGCACAACCGCTTTATTGCCCAGCGGTGCCAGCGCGGCGGCGGCATCCCAGCCCAGCCCGCCGCTGTAACAGAACACCTGGTCAGCATCAGCCAGACTGCCGGACAATGCCTGTTTCATCACACCGAGTTTCATGGTGTTTGAACGCGGCTCGATCACCGCAATGATGCGCGCGCTGCCCACCTTGCGCCGCAGTCCGGCCAGCGTGGTCGCAATCGCCGTCGGGTGATGGGCAAAGTCGTCATACACCGTGACATTGCGCACCGTGCCGCGGATTTCCATGCGCCGCTTGACGTTCTGGAACTGGCCCAGTGCATCGACCGCGCCGGCCGCCGGTACACCGGCATGGCGCGCCGCGGCGATCGCCGCCAGAGCATTCATACGATTGTGTTCGCCGAGCAGATCCCACATCACGCGGCCGCGCGAGGCCGTCTCGTGGGTGACTTCAAACGTGCCGTCGGCATCGGGCTCACCGGCCTGCCACGCACCGTCGCCGCCAAAACGCTCGACGGGTGTCCACGCACCGCGCGCCAGCACGCGATCCAGCGCGGCATCACTGCCGCGGGCGACGATCAGGCCATTGCCGGGAATGGTGCGCACCAGGTGATGGAACTGGGTTTCGATGGCCGCGAGGTCGGGGAAAATGTCGGCATGGTCGTATTCAAGGTTGTTCAGCACCATGGTACGCGGCACGTAATGCACGAACTTTGACCGCTTGTCGAAAAATGCGGTGTCGTATTCGTCGGCTTCGATCACGAAAAACGGCGTCTCCGTCAATCGCGCCGACACACCGAAATTCTGCGGCACGCCGCCAATAAGGAATCCGGGGTTGAGTCCGGCGTGTTCAAGTATCCACGCCAGCATCGCACTGGTGGTGGTTTTGCCGTGGGTGCCGGCAACGGCCAGCACCCAGCGCCCCTGCAGCACATGGTCGTGCAACCACTGCGGCCCCGACACATAAGGCAGGCCGCGGTTGAGGATCGCCTCCATCAGCGGATTGCCGCGGGTGACGACGTTGCCGATGACAAACACATCGGGATTGAGGTCGATCTGCTCCGCTTCGTAACCGTGGATCAGCCGGATGTCCTGCGTCTCGAGCTGCGTGCTCATCGGCGGATAGACATTGGCATCACAGCCGGTGACCTTATGGCCGGCCGCGCGCGCGAGCACGGCTAGTCCGCCCATGAAGGTGCCGCAGATGCCGAGTATGTGAATATGCATGACGGAAGGTGAAGGGGTGAAAGGGTGAAGACGTGAACGGGACAACCCCGCGATTTTACCCCTTCACTCCTTCACCCTTTCACTCCTTCACAGCTCTCAGGCTTTAAAAATGAAATACACCGCGCCGAGCAGGCACAGGCCCGCGTAGAGGTAATTCATCTTGAGATCCTGGCCCATGTAAAAAATTGCAAACGGCACGAACACCGTCAGCGTGATCACTTCCTGCAGGATTTTCAGCTGCCCCAGATTCAGCTCGGTATAACCGATGCGGTTCGCCGGCACCTGCAGCAGGTACTCGAACAGGGCGATGCCCCAGGCCACCAGCGCAGCGATCCACCACGGCGCCGTGTTCAGGTGTTTGAGGTGACCGTACCAGGCGAAGGTCATGAACACGTTGGAAGCAGTCAGCAGCAATATCGTCGTCACGATGGGCGGCAGTGATGTCATGTCATAACCATATGTTTATATTGATATTTTTTGCAGCGCGCATTGTAGCGGAAAAGCCGCCTGTCGTTATAATTGTCCTGTGCAAGCAACCCCCGCAATTCTGGTCACTGGCGCCGGCGGCGCTGCAAAACAGACGTTCATACGGGCGTTGCTGGCTGCGCGTCCGGACAGCGAACACTGGGCCATCCTCGATAATGACAACAGCCATCTGACAACGTTGCAGGCAAATGCGCAACTCAGCGTAGCCAGCATCATGGGCTGCATGTGCTGCACCGGCCAGCTTGCACTGCAGACAGGGATCGTACAACTGCTGCGACGCTCGCATCCGCAACGATTGATCATCGTGGTCTCTGCGGCCGCAGAGCCGGCCCCTCTTGAGCATGCGCTGCAACAGGAACACCTCGCGCAAGCGATCACCATCAGCCATCAGTGGTTTGTCGCTGTAGCGGAAGACCTGACGCCGGACCTGCCATCGGCGCGTCTGCTGCGGCTGCAGCAGTTGCAGGCTGCCGACCTGGTCGTGGCGCCCGATGCCGCGCATGCAGACACACTGCGGGCAACGGCGGCTGCACTCGGCGTCACGGATAAACGTGTTGCCACTACCGCCGAAGCGCTGCGCACTTTGGCATCCATTCCCGGCACCGCCGGAAGCTGATATGGAAACCGGGGCGCCATTGCATCGCATGGTCATTGTCGGCGGCGGCGCCGGTGGCCTGGAACTCGCAACGCGGCTCGGCGACACGCTGGGTCGCCGCGGCAAGGCGCAGGTCACGCTGATCGACCGCTCGCGCACCCACCTGTGGAAACCGCTGCTGCATGAAGTCGCTGCCGGCAGCATGGACGTCGACCAGCACACGCTGGATTACCTGGCGCAGGCGCGCTGGCACCATTTCCGTTTCCGCCTCGGCAGCATGGCCGGGCTGGATCGCGAGCGCCGCGTGGTGCGGGTCGCGCCCACCCATGACGAGGAAGGCCGGTTGCTGATCGGTGAGCGCGAAATCCGTTACGACACGCTGGTCATCGCCGTCGGCAGCGGCACCAATGATTTCGGCACACCGGGCGCGCAGGAACATGCGATCAGTCTCGACATGCCGGCGCAGGCGGAACGTTTCCACAACCGGCTGATCAACGCCTGCATTCGCGCCAATGCGCAGCACGAAGCACTGCGCCCCGAACAACTGCATGTGGCGATCATCGGCGCTGGCGCCACCGGCGTCGAACTCGCTGCCGAGCTGCATCACACCACGCGCGAACTGGTCGCTTTCGGCCTGGAACGCATCGACGCCGAACGCGACATCCGCATCACGCTGATCGAAGCCGGTCCGCGGGTACTCCCCGCCCTGCCCGAGCGCCTGTCGAATTCGACGCTGGAACTGCTGGAAAAACTGCGGGTGCAGGTACTGACGGGCGCGCGCGTTACTGCAGTCGAAAACGACGGCGTGCTGATCGCCGATGGCCGCAAGATTCCCGCGGAACTGACGGTATGGGCGGCAGGCATCAAGGCGCCGGATTTTCTCAATGGCCTCGGTCTCGAAACCAACAAGCTGAACCAGCTGGTGGTAACCCCGGCGCTGCAGACTACGCGCGATGAACATATTTTTGCACTGGGCGACTGCGCCGCCTGTGCCTGGCCCGGCCACAACCACAACGTGCCACCGCGTGCACAGGCCGCGCATCAGCAGGCCTCGTTATTGGCCTCGACATTGAAACGGCGCCTCGCCGGCAAACCGGCAAAACCTTTTGTCTATCGCGATTTCGGTTCACTGGTGTCTTTGGGCAATTATTCGACGGTGGGCACACTGATGGGTGCCTTGATCGGCGGCAGCCTGTTCGTCGAAGGTCTTTTTGCGCGGTTCATGTACGTGTCGCTGTACCGCATGCATCTCTACGCGCTGCACGGTCCTGCGAAAGTGTTTTTCGACACGCTGGCACGGCTGATCACGCGACGCACCGAGCCGCGTGTAAAGCTCCACTAAAACCGCTTAAGCCAATTACTTATAGCGCAACGTCGGGCAGACCCGAGGAACGCGAGCCGGGTAACGGCGGATTGTCCTGCGCGCGGTAGGTGAACACCGCGGAGAACTTGGTCCGTACAGCGCGATTGCTGCCCGCGGCATGAAACAGCCGGCAGTGGAAAAACAGCACATCACCGGGATTCAGTTCTGCGCTGACCTGCGTCTCCAGCAGCGCCGCGTTTTCTGCCACATCCGTACGCAGGAACTGCACATCATCAAGACGCGACGCGTCAAAATCCATGGCCTGCGAACCGGGCAGCAACAGCAGGCAACCGTTGTCCCTGCGCTCCTCACCCAGCGCCATCCACACCGACACCAGTTCTGGGCGCTCAAACGACCAGTAACGGATGTCACGATGCCAGCTGGTCAGGCTGCTGTAGGCGGGATCCTTGGTCATCACGCAGTTGTGATGCGCCTGCGACAGCGCAATCTGCGGCCCCAGCAACTGTTTCAGGCGCGTCACGATGGGCGCGGCAGTGGCCCATTCACGAAATCCTGCATCGCGGGCATAAGCCTGCAACAGCCGCCGCACCGTGCGCCCGCCCGGGGCTTCCAGCGATTGCGGCGCACCGGGATATTGCGTGTCAGCTTCGTATTCGACTGGCGGCACCGCCGCGGCAAGATCGCGCTCGGCAATCGCGCGCAGCCGTGCGCAGGCTTCCGCCGGCACCAGCCCGCGCACAATCTGGTAGCCGTCGCGATGAAATTCGGCGATCTGTTCCGGTGTGAAGGTATGGCTCATGTCTGCGGAGCGTTTACGGAAGAACCAGAAATAAAACAACAATGCGCTGAAAATCAGCGTCAGCAGAGAATACACGGGTTCCAGTGCGCCGGCGGTGAACACCGATTCCGTTTCAAACACCGAATCATCGTAACGGATGAACAGCGCCAGCAGCAGGTTGTTGCCAGCATGTGCGCCGATGGCCAGTTCGAGTCGGCCGTCGCGCAAAGTCACGCCGGCGAGGAACAGGCCCATCACGAAATAATTCGCAGCCATGATCTCCAGTCCGTACGCCGCGACCTCGGGGTTGTAGAGGTGCGGCACGGTGAAAATCACGCTGCTCAGAAGCGCCAGCGACAGCGGATGGTGCAACCACCGGCCCAGGCCCTGCAGCACATAACCGCGGAACACCAGTTCCTCGGCTGCGCACTGCAGCGGCGTCAGCAGCAGTGCCGCCAGCGCGAACGGCAGCCAGCGCTGCAGATCGAGGCTCCAGGCGTAACGCCCGGGATAGAGCAGGTGTTCGATGACCGCGCAGGCCAGCGACAATACGACCCACACCGCGGCACCCTGCACGATGCGTCGCCAGTCGATCTGCGCATAAGGCGTTACCAATGTGCGCCAGGAGCGGCCATGCAGCACGGCCATCACCACAAGCACGCCTGCCAGCAGCACCAGGATGCTGGCATTGATGGCCACAAATTCAGTGACGGCACCCAGCGGCAGATGCAGCACGAGGGCGTAGGCATAGCCGCCGCCGATGATCCAGCTCGCGGCAATGACGACGAGGCCCAGGCCGTAACGCCACCAGGCGTTGCGGCCGCTGTCGGCCAGCGCCAGATAGCGCTCGGCAGGCGAGGTGGAAAACCGTATGGAAAACTGCGTCAAGCCGGGTCGTAACCCAGGGCGGGCGCCAACCAGTATTCGGCGTCGGCAACCGTCATGTTCTTGCGCCGCGCGTAATCGGCGACCTGGTCGCGGTCGATCTTGCCGACGGCGAAATACTGCGCCTCGGGATGCGCCAGATAAAAACCGCTGACCGAGGATGCCGGCAGCATGGCATACGATTCTGTCAGCCGCATGTCGATGGACCCGGCACGCAGCAACTCGAACAGCCCGCCTTTTTCAGTGTGATCCGGACAGGCCGGATAACCCGGTGCCGGACGAATGCCACGGTATTTCTCGGCAATCAGTGCAGCGTTGTCCAACGCCTCATCCCTGGCATAACCCCAGAACTCGCGGCGCACACGCAGATGCAGCAGTTCGGCGAAGGCTTCCGCCAGCCGGTCGGCCAGTGCCTTCAGCAAAATAATCGAATAATCGTCGTGCTGTTTCTCGAACAACGCGATGCGTTTTTCGATACCCAGGCCCGCAGTTACTGAAAATGCGCCGATGTAATCATTCACACCCGCATCGGTCGGCGCGACAAAATCCGCCAGACACTGGTTGGCGCGACCGGTCGGTTTCTGATTCTGCTGGCGCAGGTTGTGCCACACCATCAGGGGTGTCTTGCGCGATTCATCGGCATAGATCGCAATGTCTTCGTGATTGACGCGCGCAGCCGGGAACAGACCGAACACACCATTGGCGGTGAGCCAGCGGCCCTCGATGATTTTTTTCAGCATCGCCTGGCCGTCGGCCAGCACTTTGCGCGCTTCTTCGCCGACCACTGCATCCTGCAGGATGGCCGGGTACGATCCGGCGAGATCCCAGGTCTGGAAAAACGGACCCCAGTCGATGTGTTGCGCGATTTCCGCGAGGTCGTAGTTCTTCAGCACCTTGATGCCGAGCATTTCCGGTTTGTGCGGCACCGATTTTTTCCAGTCGGTCTGCAGCGCATTGGCACGCGCGGCCGCCAGCGTAATCAGCTCGGGACCTTTTTTGCCGGCATGCTGTTCGCGCACACGCTGGTAATCCGCCGCGAGGTCGTTGAGATAACCCTGGCGCTGGTCATCCGACAGCAGGCTGGAACACACGCTGACACTGCGCGACGCATCCGGCACCCACACCACCGGTCCCTGATAATGCGGCGCGATTTTGACCGCGGTATGCACACGCGATGTGGTGGCGCCGCCGATCAGCAGCGGAATGGTCATGCCGGCGCGCTGCATTTCGCGCGCGTTGTGCGCCATTTCCTCCAGCGACGGCGTGATCAGGCCCGACAGGCCGATGATGTCGGCCTTTTCACGTGCCGCGACTTCAGCGATCTGCGTCCACGGCACCATCACGCCAAGGTTGACCACCTCGTAGTTGTTGCACTGGAGCACCACGGCGACAATGTTTTTTCCGATGTCGTGCACATCGCCCTTCACCGTGGCAAGCACGATCTTGCCCTTGGCGCGGATGTCACCCAGCCGCGCCTTCTCGGCTTCGATGTACGGCACCAGGTGCGCCACCGCCTGCTTCATCACGCGCGCCGACTTGACCACCTGCGGCAGGAACATCTTGCCGGCACCAAACAAGTCACCGACCACGTTCATGCCGTCCATCAGCGGCCCTTCGATGACCTGGATCGGCCGCCCGCCGTCTTTTTCGATCTGCAGGCGCATCTCTTCCGTGTCTTCAACGATCCAGTTGGTGATACCCCGTACCAGCGCATGCGTCAGGCGTTCACCGACCGGCGCATTGCGCCAGGCCAGATCCTCGACCACTACACGGCCCTTGCCTTTGACCGTCTCCGCGTAGGTCACCATGCGCTCGGCGGCATCGGGCCGGCGATCGAAGAGGATGTCCTCAACGTGCTCCAGCAACTCCTTCGGGATTTCGTCGTAGACGCCGATTTGTCCGGCGTTGACGATAGCCATGGTCAACCCGGCCTGGAAGGCGTGATACAGGAACGCGGTATGGATCGCCTCGCGCACCAGATCGTTGCCGCGGAAGGAAAACGATACATTCGACAGGCCGCCGCTGACCCGCGCATAGCGCAGATTCTGGCGGATCCAGCGCGTCGCCTCAAGAAAATCAATGGCGTAGCGATTGTGCTCCTCGATGCCGGTAGCGATCGCGAATATGTTCGGATCAATGATGATGTCTTCGGCGGCGAAGCCGATTTCATCGACCAGGATGTCGTAGGCCTGTTTCGCGATGGCGATGCGGCGCTGGTAGGTGTCGGCCTGGCCTTTTTCATCAAAGGCCATCACCACCACCGCGGCGCCGTAACGCCGCGCCAGCCGTGCCTGGTGTTTGAAGGGCTCAACGCCCTCCTTCATGCTGATCGAATTGACGATGGCTTTGCCCTGCACGCACTTCAGCCCGGCCTCGATGACTTCCCACTTCGAGGAATCGATCATCACCGGCACCCGTGAAATATCGGGTTCGGAAGCGATCAGACTGAGGAAGGTGGTCATCGCCACCTTCGAATCGAGCATCGCCTCGTCCATGTTGACGTCAATCACCTGCGCGCCGCTTTCCACCTGCTGCCGCGCCACTGACACCGCTTCGGCATAGTTGCCGGCGAGGATCAGCTTGGCGAAGGCGCGCGAGCCGGTGACGTTGGTGCGTTCACCGACATTGACGAACAGCGAATCGTCACCGATGTTCAGCGGCTCCAGCCCGGCCAGCCGGGTCTTGTGTTCGATCTGCGGCACTTTGCGCGGCGGCACATTTTTCACCGCTTCCGCGATGGCGCGAATATGCGCAGGCGTGGTGCCGCAGCAGCCGCCGGCGATGTTGATGAAGCCACTCTTGGCGAAATCGAGCACGTACTCTGCGGTGTTTTCCGGCAGCTCATCGTAACCGGTCGGCGCCAGCGGATTGGGCAGGCCCGCGTTCGGATAGGCGCAGACCCAGGTGTCGGCCACCTGCGAAATCTCTTCGATGAACGGCCGCATCAGTTGCGCACCCAGCGCGCAGTTGAGGCCGATGGTCAGCGGTTTGGCGTGACGTACCGAATTCCAGAACGCTTCCGGCGTCTGCCCCGACAGCGTACGGCCGGAGGCGTCGGTGATGGTGCCGGAGATCATGATTGGGACTTTCACCCCACTCACTTCGAAATACTGGTCGATCGCGAACAGCGCGGCCTTCGCGTTCAGCGTGTCGAAAATGGTTTCGACCATCAGCAGGTCGGCACCGCCGTCAATCAACCCGCGTATGGCTTCGGTGTAGGTTTCAACCAGCAGATCAAAGCTGATGTTGCGAAAACCCGGATCGTTGACGTCCGGTGAAATCGACGCCGTGCGGTTGGTCGGGCCCAGCGTGCCGGCGACAAAACGCGGCCGCGCCGGATTCTTCGCTTCAAACACGTCGGCCGCCGCGCGCGCAAGTTGCGCCGCTGAAAAATTCAATTCGTAGACCAGATCTTCCATGTGGTAATCCGCCATGGCGACCGCGGTCGAGTTGAAGGTGTTGGTCTCGATGATGTCGGCACCCGCGTCGAGATACTGCTCGTGAATCTCGCGGATGATCTGCGGCTGGGTCAGCGTCAGCAGGTCGTTGTTGCCCTTCACGTCATGCGCGAAATCCTTGAAACGTTCGCCGCGATACGCCGCTTCGTCCAGCTTGTAATTCTGGATCATGGTGCCCATGGCGCCGTCGAGAATCAGGATGCGTTGCGACAGCAGCGCGGGCAGTTGCTGGATGCGGGAATTTTTCATGGGCGCCAAAAATCGGGGGGGCTCTGCCCGGCCTGATCGACCACCATTAGCCGAGCCGGAAAACCATGAATTTTATCATGGGCTTGGATGGTCCCCGGTGCATTTGGCCGGCCCTCCATCACCGCCTATAATGCGCACTCACCACTTGCCACGATACCGCCATCATGAAACATCTTGAACCCAAAGCCGCACTCGAGTTTCTGAAAAAAAATCCGAACTCGGTGTTCATCGATTGCCGCAGCGAAATGGAATACCTGTTCGTCGGCCATCCGGTGGGCGCGATCCTGGTGCCGTGGAATGACGGCCCGAACTGGGAAATCAATCCGCAGTTCGTTGCCCATGTCAAAAAAGCTGCCAGCGTTGACCGGCCGATTGTCGTCATCTGCCGCAGCGGCAACCGTTCAATGGATGCCGGCCATGCGCTGGAGGAAGCCGGCTTCACCCAGGTCTACAACGTGCTGCATGGTTTCGAAGGCGAACTCGACGACAACCATCACCGCAACGAAAAAACCGGCTGGCGCCACGACGGCCTGCCCTGGGAACAATGCTGATACCTCGAAATTCATAAAAATTACAATAAAAACAAATACTTATATGACATCTCGGGTTGAGGCTGCCAAGCTGTCACGAATACAGTCACGAACCACCTCGTAAGGCTGCCGCTTCTCGAAATAATGGTGGATCTCGCCTTTGCTCAGACCTGCTGCCATTTCGTCGTTCACCGCCTGACCACTGACAATAATGCGCAGGGTCGCCGGATATAAAACCGCCACCTGCGCCAGCAACTGTGCGCCGTTCATGCCCGGCATTGAAAAATCGGATACAACGACGTTCACCCTGTTTGTGCGCAGCACCGCCAGCGCGGCCTCGCCACGTTCCGCCGTCAGCACCTGGTAACCGTCGGGCGTAAGCGCGCGCGACGTCAGTGTCAGCACATCCGGGTCATCATCGACCAGCAGGATCACCGGATGCGCGGTAACCACAGATGCCGGCGCATCCTGCCGCGCAACAAGCGTCAACGCCGGCCGCGGCAGCACTACAGTGCGGGCCACCGGGCGCACTCCCAGCGTGAAGAAAAATGTCGCACCCTTGCCGGCCACGGATTCAGCCCAGGCGTCACCACCGTGACGCCGCATCACCCGGCGCACCGTCGCCAGGCCAATGCCGGTGCCGGGAAATTCCTGCTCGGAATGCAGGCGCTGAAATGCGTCAAACAGTCGTCCGGCCTGGGCCATGTCAAACCCGGCGCCGTCATCGCGGACAAAATAGGTTCTGATACCGTCGCGCGTCCTCACGCCGAATTCGATCGTTGCCAACGGCCTGTTGCCGGTGAATTTCCACGCATTGTGAATCAGGTTGGCCAGCGCCGAACGCAGCATTCCGGGATCGGCCTGCACACGCAGGCCCGGCGTGATGCGGACATTCACGATGCGCTGCGGATGTTCACGGCGCAGATCATCGACGATGCTGCGAGCGATTTCGCTGAGGTCGGTATCGGCAACTTTTAATTCGGCGCGCGTCACCCGCGACAGCCGCAGCAGGTCTTCTATCAGACTCGCCATGCGTACCGCAGCGGCGCGGATGCGGCCCAGATAATCCCGGCCGGGCACATCCAGTTTGTCCGCATAATCTTCGAGCAGCGCCGCCGCCAGGCCGTCGATGTGGCGCAGCGGTGCACGCAGGTCATGTGACACCGAAGAAGCGAACGCCTCCAGTTCCTCGTTGGTAGTGGTCAGTTGCGCGGTGCGTTCAGCCACCCGCGCCTCCAGCACGGCATTGAGTTTTTCCACCTCCAGAGAGCGGCGCTTGAAATCGGTGACATCACGGCTGATGCCGACCACGCCGACCACCTGGCCCGCCGCATCGCGCAGGGGCATTTTTGTGGTGACGAACCATTGTGCATCCTCCGGGGAACCATCCATCACCTCGCGCGGCTGGCTGTTTTGTCCGGTGGCCATCACTTCGCGATCCTCCTCGTCGAAAAGAGCGGCTTTCTCAAAATTTTTCAGGTCATAATTGGTCAGTCCGATAATGTTGTAGCCCTGTTTTACCCGCGCTTTGCGCCAGGCTTCGTTGGCCAGGATGTAACGCAGGTTCATGTCCTTGACCCTGATCCGGTCCGGCAGGTTGTCGATTACCGTTCGCAGCAGGTTGCGCTCGGTCGCCAGCGCCTCGCGGGCCATGCGGCGTTCGGTGACATCGCGGGAAATGCCCAGCAGCGCAGTGATCGTGCCCGAGGCATCGTAGAGCGGTGCTGCATGGATTTCCAGCCAGCAGCGTTTGCCGGCAATGCCCATGGCCTCGAACTCCAGCACTCCGGATTCGCCGGCGAGTATTCGCCGTTGCAAACGCACAAACGCGCGGCGGTAAGCGGGAGCAACCTGGCGCAGGAAAGGCCAGCGGCGCATCTCGTCCAGGCTCTCCGCCTGCAGCATGCGCAGTCCCGCCGGATTCATGTCGAGCAACCTGCCATCCGGCGCAACGATCGCCACGCATTCCGGTTCGGCAGCGATGATGGCACGCAGCCGCTCCTCGGTCAGCCTGCGCGCATTGACATCCTGGTACGTCGCGATGATCAGCTGCGGCCGGCCCTCGGCATCGGGCAGCGTGGCGACGGACAATGCAACCCACATCCAGGTCCCGTCCTTGCGCAGGATGCGTTTTTCCGTGACATAACTGCGGATTTCCCCCGACAGCAGGCGCGCCTTGTCGTGCAACGCCCCCGCGGTTCTTTCCGGCGCCGTGATATCCGTAGTACCCAAGCGCAACGCTTCCGCGCGGCTGTACCCCGTCATCTCGCAGAATTTATCGTTCACCTCCAGCCATGGCAGGCTGCGGTCCTGCGCGGGGCGCAACGTGATGCCTACCCCCGCATGGTCAAACATGGCACGGAAACGCTGCTCGCTCTGCCGCATCCGCTCCTCGGCCTGTTTGCGCGCAGTAATGTCCTGATAGGTGCTCATGATCTGGTACGGCTTGCCGTCAGCATCCGGCAGCACCGCCACGGAAAGCGTCACCCACAGCAAGCGGCCGTCCTTGCAGCGCAACTGCTTCTCGCGCGCATAACTGGTTATTTCACCGCGCAACAAGCGTCCATTGTCACGCAAGGCCTCGTCCTGCCCTTCCGCCGTCGTGATATCCGCAGTGCTGAGGCGCAGCAGTTCATCGCGGCTGTAACCGGTCATCACGCAGAATCTGTCGTTCACCGCAATCCACGGCAAGGCCCGGTCATGTGCCGGACGCAGGGAAATGCCGATGCCCGCATGCTCGAACATCGCTCCGAAACGGCCCTCGCTCTGCTGCAGGGCCCCGGTCATGCGCATCCGTTCCTCCGCATGCGCGCGCTGTCGTGCCAGCACCAGCAGCAGGCCAACGATCAACAGCAGCGCAAATACCGCAACAACCAGCACACCACCGATATATCCAGAACGGATCGCGCCCAGCCGTTGCTGTAATTCGCGTTCATCCAGGCTGACGGCGACCAGCAGCGGATATCCTTTCAGAGCGCGATAGGCCCAGGCCCCCGCGACACTCCCGCTGCCGTCGGCAAAACCGCTCATGTTTCCGGCACCGATACGGCGCAGCAGGAAATTCCAGTCCGCTTTCATCAGATCTGCGGATATGCCGGGACGCCCCCGCACGGCACGCGCGACACCGTCACGCCCAACCAGGGCCATGCTCACACTGTCGCCAATGCTGCCGTCCTGCAGCAGGCGGCTCCAGTAGGAAAAATCGACCGCGACGATCGCCACACCGGCGAATGATCCGTCGGCGCGATTGATGCGACGGGTCACGTGAAAAGACCACTTGCCGGACACCCGGCCCAGCGCCGGCTTGTTGATATAAGGTTCCCCGGTATCGCGCTCGACATGAACGCGAAAATGTTCAAGGTCGGCAATCGCGGCCCCGGGCGGGATCGGCAGCGTGCTGAGGACCAGTCGACCGCTCTCGTCGGCCACTGACGCCACCGCGACGTAACCGGCGATGTCGCGGTAATCCGCCATCACGTCACGCAAGTCTGTGCGCATGCCGTCGCGTTCGTAAATACGCTTGATGCGACGCACCGCGTCATCCACACTGCTCAAGGTATCGCGAGCGTGCACTTCCAGCACCAGCGCCATGTCACTGGCGTGCTGCAGCTGCAATGCCCGTTCGGATTCGCTGTGCTGCCGGTACGACAGCCACGCCGCGACGGCAACGATGATGACCAGCATGACGCAGCCGATCACACCGAGTATGTCGACAGCGTGGCGGGCCAGCACGGCCGGTAACCGGCCTGTTCTTGTCATGATGCTCCTCCGCTTCCGCGCGGACACCCGGGCCGGCGGATCGTTTTACTAATTCCCTCGTGCGCAAACATGCTTCACCGCGGCAAAGGCTACCACTACCGGGTACTGCCAGCCACCCGCAGGTAGAGTATCCAGGACATTCCTCCAAGCAGCGCCAGGCCGCCCATGCCGCACGCCAGCATCAGCGCGCTGTGCGACAACAGCGGCGATACCAGTCCTGCAGTCAGGCTTGAGAACAGGCTGTGCGCAAATCCCTGCAAAGACGACGTCATGCCGCGCAATTTTGGAAACAGGTCGAGTGCGATCAGTGTGACGCTGGGCATGGCCAGTGCCATGCCGATGGTATAGACCATCACCGGCAATACCGTCCACGGCAGCGCCGGCGGAAAAAACAGGTTGTACGCGACATTGAAAACCACGGCACAGGTCATGATCAGATAACCGGTGAACACCGTGCGTCGCGATGACAGGCGTTCCGCCAAACGGCCGGACAGAAACGCTCCGAACATGACGCCGGATATGCCGGGCACGAACAGCCAGGCAAAATCCTTCCCGGACATGCGCAACAGATCGTAGATCACCGCCGGCGCCGACACCACGTAGAGAAAAAATCCGGAAAAATTGAATGCGATGGCCAGGCACAGCAACACCAGTTTCGGATCGCTGCCCAGACGCAGGTAGTTGCGCAGCAATGGACGCACTTCAAACGCCTGCCGCGCCGCAGGCGGATGGGTTTCCGGCAGGCGGCGCGACGCGGCGAAAAACAGCACAACCCCATAAGCCGCCAGGAACCAGAAAATGGCGCGCCAGCCGAGCAGATCCTGCAGCCAACCGCCGATCACCGGTGCAATCGCCGGCGCAACGCCGAAAATCATTGTCACCAGCGACATCAGGCGCTGCGCCTCGTGTCCGGAAAAGCTGTCGCGAATGATCGCGCGCCCGACGATGATGCCGGCGCCAGCCGCAAGGCCCTGCACTGCACGCCAGAACAGCAGTTGCGGCAGGCTGGAGGCCAGCGCACAACCCGCTGCTGTCACGACATACAGCGCGAGGCTCGCCAGGATCACAGGTCGGCGGCCGAAGGAATCGGACAAGGTGCCGTGGAACAGGGTCATCAGCGCCAGCGTGAACAGGTACAGACTCAGTGTCTGCTGCATCTGCGCAGGCGTTGCCTGCAGGTCGGCCCCGACAAACGGAAATGACGGCAGGTAGGTATCGATGGTGAACGGGCCGATCATCGCCAGCGCGGCAAGGATGAGTGCCAGCGTCGGCACGGCGACCGGCAATGCGCTCCGCGGTAATTCCCTGTTCATACCCGATCCAGTCTGCGGTACTGGATGGCTTCGGCGATATGCGCAGCGGCGACCGCATCCGCACCGGCAAGGTCGGCAATGGTCCGCGCCACTTTCAGGATGCGGTGATAGGCGCGCGCCGACAGGCCAAGGCGTACGATGGCCTGCTTGAGCAGGGTCTCGCCCTGTGCGTCCGGCGCACAATGGCGTTCAATTTCCCGTGTCGCGAGCCTGGCATTGGGTTTTTGCTGTCGCGCCAGTGCGCGTTCGCGGGCCGCAGCAGTACGGGCGCTTACCGTCGCCGAAGACTCGCCGCCGGCGTTGCGCGTCAAATCATCCTGCGCCAGCGCCGGCACTTCGATTTGCAGGTCGATGCGGTCCAGCAGCGGGCCGGAGATGCGTGAACGGTAGCGTGCCACTTGATCCGGCGTGCAGCGGCAACGCCCGTTGTAATGACCGAGAAAACCGCAGGGACAGGGATTCATTGCCGCGACCAGCTGGAACTGTGCGGGAAAATCCGCCTGCCGCGCAGCTCGCGACACGGTGATGCGCCCGGACTCCAGCGGTTCACGCAGCACTTCAAGCACGCGGCGTTCGAACTCGGGTAATTCATCGAGAAACAATACGCCATGCATCGCCATCGAAATTTCACCGGGCCGCGGATTGCCGCCGCCACCCACAAGCGCGACTGCGGACGCGGTGTGATGCGGCGCGCGATAGGGCCGTCTTTTCCAGTTGCCGACATCAAAACCATTGCTCCCCACCGACTGGATGGCCGCGGACTCGACGGCTTCCTGCTGGGTCATCGGCGGCAGGATGCCGGGCAGGCGCTGTGCCAGCATGGTCTTGCCAGTGCCCGGCGGTCCGACCATCAGCAGGCTGTGGCTGCCGGCGGCGGCAATTTCCAGCGCACGCCGGGCATGGCTTTGGCCTTTGACATCGAGCAGATCGGGATGCGGGTATTCACCGGAAAAATCGGCGGGGGTCGCGCGCGGCAGTGCCGCCCGACCGGCCAGATGCGCGCAGACTTCATTCAAGGACGCCGCGGCATGAATCACTGCCTGTTCCGCCAGCGCCGCTTCCGCAGCATTTGCTGCCGGCAGCACAAAAGCCCGGCCGTCACGAGCCACCGCCAGTGCCATCGCCAGCGCGCCGCGCACCGGACGCAATTCACCGGTCAGCGCCAGTTCGCCGGCAAATTCATATTTGCCGAGATCGCGATCCGGTATTTGTGCGGAGGCGGCGAGTATGCCCAGCGCAATCGCCAGATCGAAGCGGCCTGATTCCTTGGGCAAGTCGGCCGGCGCCAGATTGACAGTAATGCGCCGCGCCGGAAAATCGAACTGCGCGTTCTGCAGCGCCGCGCGTACACGATCCTTGGCTTCTTTCACCTCGGCCTCCGGCAAGCCAACGATGGTAAAGCTCGGCAGCCCGTTGGCCAGATGCGCCTCCACCGTCACCAGCGGGGCATCCATGCCCGACAGGGCACGGCTGTACAGTACGGCCAGAGACATTTGGGTCAGCCCGATTTTTTAAAGGCAGGAATCAACACAACGGTTGGAGCCGTACGACGGCTGACCGGAATCCAGCCCGCCATCAGGAATCTGCGATTCAGCGGGAAACCGGCCTCCGGGCGGTATCGGCTTCCAGCGCCGCCACCTTTTGTTCGAGTTCGGCGAGTTTTGTCCGTGTCCGGACCAGGACTTCGCGCTGCACATCAAATTCCTCGCGCGTAACCAGATCGAGCCGGCCGAGCAGGCCGGCGAGCAGCGCCCGCATGTTTTTTTCGATATCGGCGGCCGGCCCCTGCGCCAGCACGGCCTTCATTTTGTCGTTGATTTCGTCGAGCAGTTTCGGGTTCATGCAGCCCTCATTTACGCCCTATCGGCGTCGTTCCGTCAGTTTAACAAGCATTGCCTTGCACGACCCGAAATCCACGATGTACGCATCACGCTGGGGCAGTCGCGCCGCAATATGGTGCGGCGGTGCGCGGGCCCGCACCGCATCGGTGCGGTGACGGTAGGATGACAAACCGAAAAGTTTTATAACTATTTGTTTTTAAAGCATTTTATTTCTGGCACGGTACCTGCTGAATGTCCCTCGCAGTTTTATTGCACATGTGCCAACACACTGAAAGGGAAAAACATGTTTAAGAAGACCATCATCGCCGGACTCGTTGCCAGCGCCTTCGTACCCGCGTTTGCGACCGCTGCCGATTCGCCGCACACGCTGACCGGGAATATGGGCATTTACAGCCAGTACATTTTCCGTGGCCTGACCCAAACCAACAAGGATCCGGCGCTGCAAGGTGGCTTTGATTACAGCCACTCCAGCGGCTTTTATGCCGGCACCTGGATGTCGAACATCAGCTGGCTGGCAGATTCACCCGCTGCCACTGGTTATTCCAGCAGCAGCCTGGAAATGGATTTTTACGGTGGCTACAAGGGCACCATCACCGGCGATCTCGGTTTTGACGTCGGCATCCTGCAGTACTACTACCCCGGCACTTCGAACACTGTCGCGGTTCCCTTCCCGGCCGGTGTGGGCAAGGCCGACACGCTGGAAATCTACGGTGCACTGACCTGGAAATGGCTGAGCGCCAAATATTCGCACAGCGTCAACAAAAAGACTTTTGGCGTCGACAACAGCGATGGCACGTATTACTTTGATCTCTCGGCCAACTTCCCCGTTACCGACAAGCTGAACCTGCTTGCCCACTATGGCGTCCAGAAATTCGACGGCTCCAACGGTGGTGTGGAAAACGACACCATTGCTTCGTACAAGGACTGGAAGCTCGGTGCAACCTATACGCTGCCCAAGGATTTCACGATTGGCGGTTACTTCACCGGCACCGACATGACCGCCGCACAGAAGGCGTTCTACACCAACGGGTCGGATAACCGCATGATCGGCAAGGACACGTTTACCGTTTTCGTGTCGAAAACCTTCTAAGCATCGGCCTGACTGCAACTGTACCGGGGGCCGGACTCAGCGCCGGCTCCCACCAACCGGGGACATGACATGAAACTCGTTACGGCAATCATCAAGCCGTTCAAGCTCGACGAAGTACGGGAGGCCCTGTCCGCCATCGGCGTGACCGGCATCACCGTGACTGAAGTCAAAGGCTTTGGGCGGCAAAAAGGGCATACGGAACTCTACCGCGGTGCAGAATACGTGGTCGACTTCCTGCCGAAGATCAAAGTCGAGGCCGCGATCAAGAGCGATCTGCTCGAGCAGGTGATCGAAGCCATCGAAAAATCCGCGAACACCGGCAAGATCGGCGACGGCAAGATATTCGTCTCCGAACTCGAGCAGGTGATCCGCATCCGCACCGGTGAAACCGGCGCGGATGCCCTTTGATTGGAGAACAAGATGAAAAAATTATTCGCAGTTCTGGCACTGTTCGGTGCCCTGAGCTTTGCAGGGGCTCCGGCAATTGCACAGGACAAACCCGCTGAAGCGCCGGCAGCAACGGCACCGGCAGCGGCTCCTGCCGCCGCTCCCGCAGCCGCCCCCGCTGCTGCGGCCCCTGCCGCCGCTCCGGTTGCAGCAGCTCCGGCACCGGTTCCCAACAAGGGCGACACCGCCTGGATGATCGTCGCCACTGTGCTGGTGATCCTGATGACCATTCCCGGGCTGGCACTGTTCTACGCCGGTATGGTCCGCGCCAAAAACGCGCTGTCGGTGCTGATGCAAGTCTACGTCGTGTTCTCGATGTGCGTGGTACTGTGGGCCATTTACGGCTACAGCGTTGCGTTCACCGGTGGCAGTGCCTTCTTTGGCGGCTTCAGCAAACTGTTCCTGGCCGGCGTTACTCCGGATTCGGTCGGCGCGACCTTCAGCAAAGGGGTCGTCATACCGGAATTCGCGTTTATCGCTTTCCAGGCTACGTTCGCGGCCATCACCCCGGCGCTGATCGTCGGCGCGTTCGCCGAGCGCATGAAGTTCTCCGCGGTGCTGCTGTTTATCGTGCTCTGGTTCACGTTCTCCTACCTGCCGATGGCGCACATGGTCTGGTACTGGGACGGTCCGGATGCGATCACCGATGCCGCATCGCTTGAAAAAGTCGTGGCTGGCGCCGGCTTCCTGTGGGCCAAGGGTGCGCTGGACTTCGCTGGCGGCACGGTGGTGCACATCAACGCCGGTATCGCCGGGCTGGTGGGCGCTTACCTGGTTGGCAAACGCACGGGCTTCGGCAAGGAAGCCATGTCGCCGCACAATGTGACCTACACCATGATCGGTGCCGCGTTGCTGTGGGTGGGCTGGTTCGGCTTCAACGCCGGCTCCAACCTGGAAGCAACCGGCCTGGCCACGCTGGCTCTGGTGAACACGCTGTTCGCAACTGCGGCCGCTGCAATGTCGTGGATGATCTTCGAGTGGATGCTGAAGGGCAAACCCTCGATGCTCGGCGCGGCCTCGGGTTCCGTTGCCGGTCTGGTCGCAATCACTCCGGCCTGCGGTTTCGTCGGCGTGATGGGCGGCATCATCATCGGCCTGCTCGCCGGCGTAGTCTGCCTGTGGGGTGTCAACGGCCTGAAACGCATGTTGGGCGCAGACGATGCACTGGACGTGTTCGGCGTGCATGCGGTCGGCGGCATCCTCGGTTCGATCCTCACCGGCGTGTTCGTTTCGCCGGCCTTGGGCGGCACGGGTGTCTATGACTATGTCGCCAACAAAGTGGGCGACTTCGACATGACCACCCAGGTCATCAGCCAGCTCTGGGGCGTAGGCACCGTCATTCTCTGGTCCGGAATCGTCGCCCTGATCGCCTACAAGATTGTCGACATGATCATCGGGCTGCGTGTGACCGAAGAGGTCGAGCGCGAAGGCCTGGATATCAACGAGCATGGCGAGAAGGCTTACCACATGTAATTCCACTCCCGGATAATCTCCCTGAGTTTTGCGGGCGCTTCGGCGCCCGCTTTTTTTTGGCCCGGGAGATCCGGCGGGGCCACCTCGCGGATCAGCTACAATCCTGAAACCATGACCGTTCCCCGCCTGACTACCGCACTCACCGGCCCTCTGCAGGAACTCGAGAGCCATATTCTCAAGTCGACTTCCAGCATCGAGCACTGGCTGCGCAGCCAGTGGCAGGAACACGCCGCGCCGTTCTACGCGTCGGTTGACCTGCGCAACGCCGGCTTCAAGCTGGCCCCTGTCGATACCAACCTGTTTCCGGGGGGCTTCAACAACCTGAATCCGGATTTCCATACGCTGTGCGTACAGGCGGCGATGTCGGCCATCGAAAAAGCCTGCCCGGACGCCCGCGGCATTGTGCTGGTCCCGGAAAACCACACCCGCAACCAGTTTTACCTGCAGAACGTGGAAAAACTCGCCACGATACTGCGTCATGCCGGCGTGGAAGTACGCGTTGGCAGCCTGCTGCCGGAAATCACCGCTGCCACAGATCTTGAACTGCCTAACGGCACAACCTTGCGCCTGGAACCACTGCGGCGAGTAGGCAACCGCCTGCAGGTCGGCGATTTCGATCCCTGCGTGGTACTGCTCAACAACGACCTTTCCGGTGGCGTGCCGACGATCCTGCAGGGCCTTGAGCAAACGGTGCTGCCACCGGTGCATGCCGGCTGGGCCACCCGCCGCAAATCGACGCACTTCGCCGCGTACGACGACGTGACCCGCGATTTTGCCAAACTGATCGGCATTGATCCCTGGGTGATCAATCCGTACTTCGAGAAATGCGGCAAGATCAATTTCCGCGAACGGGTGGGCGAAGAATGCCTGGAAGGTTATGTCTCGGAAATTCTCGGTGACATCCGTAAAAAATACGCGGAATACGGCATCACCGAAGAGCCTTTCGTCATCGTCAAGGCTGACGCCGGCACCTACGGCATGGGCATCATGACCGTCAAGGATCCATCCGAGGTCAAGGGACTGAACCGCAAACAACGCAACAAGATGGCCGTGGTCAAGGAAGGCCTCGAAGTGCACGACGTAATCGTGCAGGAAGGCGTCTATTCCTTTGAAACCGTCGGGGACGCCGTGGCCGAACCCGTGGTCTACATGATCGACCATTTTGTTGTCGGCGGCTTTTACCGCGTGCACACCGAACGCGGCAAGGACCAGAATCTCAACGCGCCGGGGATGCATTTCGCGCCACTGGCTTTCGCCGAGCCCTGCTCGTCGCCGAATCCGAATGACCCGGGCTGCCCGCCCAATCGTTTCTACTCCTACGGCGTCATTGCGCGGCTGGCGCTGCTCGCGGCCTCCCTCGAAATCGAGCGCACCGAACCCGCAACGGAACCGGCGCTGTTGCGCGCGGCGACATGAAACTCGCCTTCATCGTCGACCCGCTCGACGAGTTCAAACTGGAGAAGGACAGCACTTACGCCATCATGCGCGAGGCCGCAGCACAGGGCCATGCGCTGTACGCAATGCAGCAGGATGACCTGGCCTGGTACAGGCAGAGCGTCACCGGCAAGGCCGCTCGCCTGCACCTGACCGGTGAGACGCCCGACTGGTACCGTTTGGATCCTCCGGCCGAGACACCGCTGGAACAGTTCGACGCAGTGCTGATGCGCAAGGATCCACCGTTCGACATGGAGTATGTCTACAGCACCTACCTGCTGGAAATAGCCGAACGTCGCGGCGCGCGCGTATTCAACCGCCCGCAGGCGATCCGCGATTACAATGAAAAAATGGCCATCGCGCGCTTCGCCGAATTCACCGCGCCGACGCTGGTCACACGGCGCACGGAACTGCTGCACGGCTTTTTGCGTGAACACACGGACATCATCCTCAAGCCGCTCGATGGCATGGGCGGCTCCTCGGTGTTCCGGGTACGGTGCGACGACCCCAACCTCAACGTCATTATCGAGACGCTGACCAGCGACGGCGCCCGCACGATCATGGCCCAGCGCTACATTCCCGAAATCAGTGCCGGCGACAAGCGCGTGCTGGTGATCGGGGGCGAACCGGTGCCGTATTGCCTGGCCCGCATCCCGAAAGCCGGCGAGACCCGCGGCAACCTCGCAGCCGGCGGCACCGGGGTCGCCCGCGAACTGACGGCACGCGACCGCGTCATTGCCGAAACCCTGGGGCCACAGCTGTCCGCCGCCGGATTGCTGCTGGTCGGGCTAGATGTCATTGGCGATCACCTCACCGAGGTCAACGTCACCAGCCCCACCTGTTTCCAGGAAATCACCCAGCAGACGGGCTTTAACGTTGCAGCTATGTTATTGAATAAATTGGAAAAATTTATTTGATCCCGGGCGGTGACGTTTGCGCAACACGCCATGTTGCAGCGCAAGAACAGGGCGCGTAGAGTATGGCGCTTTCGTGACAGGGTCCCGATAACGCCATGATCGGCATACTGATTATCAGCCACGGCACTTTGGGCGAAAGCCTGATTCACTGCGCCAGCCACATGCTTAACAAACGACCGGGACGACTGCGCCAGTTGGGCGTCACCGCCCAGGACGATCCGGTACTGCTGGTGCCGCAGGCACGCAAAATGGTCAAAGAGCTGGATGAAGGTGACGGCGTGCTGGTACTGACCGACATGTACGGCGGTTCGCCGTCCAACATCGCGGCAAAACTGGTGATCCCGGGCAAGGTGGAAGCGGTCGCCGGCGTCAACCTGCCGATGCTGATCCGCGCCCTGACCTATCGCGACAAGTCGCTGGCCATCATGATGACCAAGGCCATCAGCGGTGGCTGCGAAGGCGTACTGCGGGTTCCCCCGATCTTTGTCGCGATTCACAATGCTGCAACAGGAAGCTGAGATCATCAACAAGCTCGGGCTGCACGCCCGGGCATCCGCCAGACTGACCCAGGTTGCCGGCAGCTACACCAGCGATGTCTGGCTGAGCCGCAACGGCC
>CAMCYP010000048.1 GCA_945885345.1 Bordetella parapertussis
CACAAGGCAAGTGTGACGCGCGACTGCCGCCGCCGCCCGCGGCAAGCCGGCTGCGGTTACAATCGCCGCGGCCCGTACACGACACTGCAACCCGCTGCGTTAAACGTGGCACAGTCCGGTGACACCCCAAAAAAAATAACTAAATAAAATCAATAGGTTACATAAATGCTCATTTACGCGCTGACTATTTTTACGAGCGCATTCCTGCTGTTCCTAGTGCAACCGATCATGGCGAAACAGATCCTGCCGTGGTTTGGCGGTTCCGCGGCGGTATGGACGACCTGCCTGATGTTTTTCCAGCTGGTGCTGCTCGCCGGTTACGCCTACGCCGACTGGACCGTGCGCTTCCTCAAACCGCGCCCCCAGGTCATCCTGCATGTGGCCTTGATCATCGTCAGCCTGATATCGCTGCCGATCATCGCCGGCGGCAACTGGAAACCGGGCGGTGAAGAAGACCCGACCTGGCTGATCCTCGGCTTGCTGGCCGCCACCATCGGCCTGCCCTACTTCCTGTTGTCAACCACTGGCCCGCTGCTGCAGGCCTGGTTCGCGCGCAGTTTCCCGAATGCGAGCAATGTCTATCGCCTGTTTGCGCTGTCGAACGGCGCATCGCTGATTGCGCTGGTGGCCTATCCGTTTGTCGTCGAGCCGTACATCAGCACCCACGAACAGTCGATCAGTTGGAGTTTCGGTTACGGACTGTTCGCCGTGCTCTGCGCCGGCTCGGCGCTGTTCAGCCTCCGCGCATCAGCCCAGACCGCAACGCATCAAGCCGGCATGCCTGCCGCCGCCGAGGGGCCGGCGCCGCGCATCATCGACTACCTGCTGTGGATGACGCTGGCGGCGCTCGGTTCGTTCATGCTGATTGCGGTGACCAACCACATCACCCATGACGTCGCCTCGGTGCCGTTCCTGTGGATACTGCCGCTGACACTGTACCTGCTGTCGTTCGTGCTGTGTTTCGAAGGGCGCAACTGGTACCAGCGGCAGATTTTTTTCGGCCCGCTACTGGTGATCGTCGGCGCAATGTCCTGGGCACTGCACACCAACGGCGGTGTCATGGACATCAAGCAGGCCATCCCGCTGTTTGCCGCCGGACTGTTCGTGATGTGCATGTTTTTCCATGGTGAGCTTGCCGCGCTGAAACCGGCGCCGCGCCACCTCACCGGTTATTACCTGATGATTTCGCTGGGCGGCGCGGTCGGCGGCCTGCTGGTGGGCTTCGTTGCACCCAAGCTGTTCAACACCTATTACGAATTCGGCCTCGGCCTTTTCTTCACCGCGCTGATCGCTGCATACCTGGCACGCCGCGCCCTGGTCATCGTGCCGCTGCTGGCGCTGGTCGCCGCCGGCTTCACCGCTTACCACGTACATTCCTACATCAACATGCTGTCCAGGGACGCGCGGGTGATGACGCGCAATTTCTACGGCACGCTGCGGGTCAAGGATTTCGGCGACGAGACCAGCCTTGAAGGCACGCGCCGGCTGATGCACGGCGTGATCATGCACGGCGAACAGTACCTGGCACCGGAACGGCGCATGGAACCGACGACCTATTACGGCCCGACCTCCGGCGTCGGCCGCATCATCAACATCAAGCGTGACGGCGCGAAGGAAATCCGCGTCGGCGTGGTCGGGCTCGGTGCCGGCACCATCGCTGCCTATGGCCGCAAGGGCGACGTTTACCGCTTTTATGAAATCAATCCGCAGGTCATCGAACTCGCCAAAACCGAATTCAGCTTCCTCGGTTCCAGCCCGGCAAAAATCGAAACCCTGCTCGGCGACGCGCGGCTGACACTCGAGTCCGAACCGGCGCAGAATTACGACGTGCTGGCCATCGACGCCTTTTCCAGCGATTCGATCCCCACCCATCTGATGACCTATCAGGCGGTGGGCGTCTACCTGAAAAACATCAAAGCGGACGGCGTGATCGCTTTCCACGTCACCAACCGTTTCCTGCACCTGGCACCGGTGGTCAAACGCATCGCCGACGAACACGGCCTGCATACGGTGCTGGTCGCCGACGATCCCGAAAGCGGATCGGACCTGGCCAATACCGACTGGGTACTGGTATCGCGCAGCAAGGCGGTGCTCGATAATCCGCGCATTACGGAATCCGTGAAAAAAATCGGCGAAATCCCCGGCCTGCGGCTGTGGACCGACAGTTTCAACAATCTGTTCAAGATCCTGAAGTAAGGTGCGGGGGCGCCTGACGCCCCGCTGCAGAGATGCCGCCGCTTGAAAAGCGGCGGCATGGCGCCCATCTGGAAAGAATGCCCATGATTATTTCCGTCGCCACGCTTTCCATCCGCGGATTTTTCAAGAATCTGTTCCGGGCGCCGCGAAGCAAGTCCCCTTGGGGGGCACCGTTCCTGCTGTTGCTGGGGGCCCTGCTGCCGCTGGCGGCGCCGGCGCAGAGTCCCGCCAACACCCGCGGTCTGCCGACACTGGCACCACTGGTCAACCAGGTCACACCGGCGGTGGTCAATATCTCGGTCCTCAGCCGCGCCCCGGTAGAAGACAATCCCTTATTCCGAGATCCGTTTTTCCGCCGTTTTTTCAACCTGCCGGACAAACAACAGCGCCAGGAGCAGGCCGTCGGTTCCGGCGTCATCGTCGATGCTGCGCGCGGCTTCATCCTGACCAACAACCATGTCATCAAGGACGCCGAGCAGGTCACTGTCACGCTGAAGGACCGTCGCCAGTTCCCGGCAAAACTGGTCGGCACCGATCCCGGCACTGACATTGCCGTACTGCAGATCAAGGCACCGGACCTCGCGGCGCTGCGCATCGGCGACTCCGACGCGTTGCGCGTCGGCGACTACGTGCTCGCCATCGGCAACCCCTTCGGCATCGGCCAGACCGTGACCTCGGGTATCGTCAGCGCACTGGGCCGCAGCGGGCTGTCGGTCGAGGGTTACGAGGATTTCATCCAGACCGACGCCTCGATCAATCCCGGCAACTCGGGCGGTGCGCTGGTCAACCTGCGGGGTGAACTGGTCGGCATCAATACCGCAATCATCGGCCCTGCCGGCGGCAACGTCGGCATCGGCTTTGCCGTGCCTTCGGCCATGGCACGCGCGGTCATGGAACAGATCGTGCGTTATGGCGAAGTGCGGCGCGGTCGCCTCGGCATCGAAATGGCGGACATACCCGCAGATGCCCAGCGCAAGCTGCGCCTGCCGTCACTGGACGGCGCGATCATCAGCAGTGTGCATGCCGGTTCACCGGCTGAACGCGCCGGCCTGCGTGAAGGCGACGTGGTCACCATGCTCAACAGCCGGCCGATCCGCAGTTCCGCCGAACTGCGCGCGCGACTCGGACTGACACCAGTCGGCGATGAAGTCGAGTTCAACATCATCCGCGAGGGCGACGCGCAGCGCATCCGCACCCGCATCGCCGCACCCCAGCCTTCCGACAGCGGCGAAACGCAGGCAGTGGCGCAGTTTCCCGGTCTGCGGGTGATCGAAATCGAACGCGGCAGCCCGCTGGCGCAGCGACTGCGCGGCGGCGGTCTCGTAGTTGCCGCAGTGGAACCGGACAGCCGCGCATTCAAGACCGGCTTTCGCCCTGGCGACATCATCTACGCGGTCAATCGCCGGCGCGTGCAGACGCTGGCCGAATTCCAGGAACTGCTACGCACCGCGAAGCAAGCTCCCTCGGGGGGCGCAGCGGAACGCGGCTATGCGATCAGCCTGCTGCGCGGCGATGTCAGTTTGACGATCATCATTCGCTAGACGGCGCTGCCGCGCGACGGACAATTCATTAAACGTTTTATTTTCGCCCGCGGCGCCCCCCAAGGGGACTTGCTGCGCGGCGCCCCCCAAGGGGACTTGCTGCGCGGCGCCCCCCAAGGGGACTTGCTGCGCGGCGCACCAGCCAGCCGCCGATGCTGAGCAGAACGGAATTGGCGTACCACACCGGCGCATAACCGAATGCGGTGCCGATGGAGCCGAACAGCAGCGGGATTACCAGGTGGGTAAAATTGTTGACGGTGACACGCAGGCCCGCGGCCTCCGACGCACGCCCCTCCGGCGCCAGCGAATAAATCAGTGACATCGACATCGGCTGGCCGCAGCCCACACCGAGACCCAGCAGGAAGGCGACCGCACTCAGCGCATACGGGTTGGCAAAAAACGGGAACAGGGTGAACGCACCGGCGGCGACAAAAATTGCATAGACCAGGATTTTTGCTTCGCTGGAATGCCTGAGCAGCCACGGCAGCGCGGCGCGGATCACGAACGTCGCCAGCGCAAAAATGCCAAGGATGATGCCGATGGCGGATGCCGACAGGCCGATACCGTGCCCGTATACCGGCAAATAAAAATTGAACAAATCCCAGCCCGCGGAAATGAACCCGCTGGCGATGAAGGTGTTGCGCAACTGCGGCTTGCGCCACAACTCCATCACCCCGCCGGTCACGGCACCGTCCGACGGCTTGATGATGACGGGCAGAAAACCCGGGCGCAGCCACAGCATCAGCACGGGGATCACTGTGAATGCGGCGAGGATCATGAAGGCCTCGACATGGCCGATATAGTCGATGGCAAAACCGCTGATCAGCGGACCGAGGAAACCCGCACCGGAAAATCCCAGGCTGACCAGCGCGTAATTGCGCGAGCGGTTCTCGACGCCGCCAATGCCGCCGGCAATGCCGGTGACCGTGACAAAAAAGGAATGGAAAGAGGAGCCCATCAGGAAAGCCACAATATATAGCGTCGTCAGCGACGGCCAGATCGCCGCCAGCATCAGGGCGACACCGAGTCCGATGCTGCCCGCCAGCATCGGCAGGCGGGGGCCGACGCGGTCAGCGAGCCGCCCGATGGCAATCGCAAACAGCATGGGACACAGCGCGTAGAGCGCCATCAGGAAGCCGACTTGCATCTGCGTCGCACCGGATTCCAGCGCAAACAGCGACACCGCCACGCGGCTGCCGCCGAACGCGATGTGGTTGAGGACGATCAGTACCAGTGTGAGATAAATGGCCATCGGTTGCGCGGATTCAGTGCCGCAATTTTATCAGCGCAGCCTGATCCGGCCGGTGATGATTCCATACTGTAGAGGGCAATTCCGGGAATTTACCGGGCAGATCGCCCGACGTGCAGGCCGCTGACACCCTGTTTTTCCGGATTGTGGAGCCGCGCTTACGGATCCGCACTACCGCTCAATTCTCAGGCGTGCAACAGATGCACCGCAAACAACCGTCCCGCATCAACCCAGACCTGCGCCGGCCGGAAACCGGAGGCCTGTGCCAGGCGCTGGAATTCTGCGATTGAATATTTGCAGGAGTTTTCGGTATGCATGCGTTCTCCGGCACCAAACACAAACGTGCGCCCGCTGACCGTCACCGTTTGTTCGCGCAGGCTCTCCAGGTGCATTTCAATGCGCCCGGCAGCGACGTTGTAAAACGCGACATGGCGAAACTGGTCGAGGTCAAAATCAGCGGCCAGTTCGCGGTTGATCCGCCGCAGCAGGTTGAGGTTGAACTCGGCGGTAACACCTTGCGCGTCGTTATAGGCGGCGTGCAGCACACCGGCATCTTTTTTCAGGTCGACACCGATCAGCATTGCGCCGTCCTTGCCCGCCAGCTCACGCGCGCGGCCGAGGAACTCCTGGGCTTCCACCGGCGTCAGGTTGCCGATGGTCGAGCCGGGGAAATAAATCACCCGGCGCGGCGCCCGGATGCGTTCGAGTTGCGGCACGCGCAGCGGCTGCATGTAATCGGCGCAAACGGCGATGATCGGCAGTTGCGGAAAAGCCTTCGCCAGGCGCGCCATCGAAGCCTGCAGCGCATCGGCGGCAATATCGACGGGCACATAGGCCGCGGGAAGCAGCGTACGCAGCAGCGCCTCCGTCTTGACGCTGGCGCCGCTGCCGAACTCGATCAGCAGACCGCCCTCACCCAGCTGCGCAGCCATGTCGGCGGCGTGGTCGCGCATCAGCGCCAGCTCGGTACGGGTCGGATAATATTCGGGCAGTTCGCAGATCGCCTCGAACAGTTCGCAGCCGCGGGCATCGTAGAAATATTTGGGCGACAGCGACTTGGGCGAACTGCCGAGGCCGGCCAGCACATCGTCGAGGAAAAGGCCGACGGCAGGCTGCAGATCGATGAAGGATACAGAGGACAAAGGGGACGACGGCGGGAACGGCGCTGCAGATTTCATTTGCGATCTGCCGTCGTCATGGATGACGCGACACTGGGCCAGGCACCCGGAACTCAGCCCGAAGTATTCGCCGCGAAGCGGGTTTCCATCCAGCGCTTGAGACGATTGGCATCGCCGATGCGGGTCAACTTGCCCCAGGAGTCGAGCAACACGATGATCACCGGTTTGCCGGCGATTTTCGCCTGCATCACCAGGCAGCGCCCGGCTTCGGAAATATAGCCGGTCTTGGATAACCCGATTTCCCACTCGTGGCTTTTCACCAAACGGTTGGAATTGTTGTAATTCATGGTGCGGCCGTTGGCCACCTGGACGGTGGTGCCGGTGTCGGTGGTGAATTCCCGGATCAGCGGGTAGTGGTAGGCCGCGGCGACCATCTTGGACAGATCCTGCGCGGTGGATACGTTGTCGCTGGACAGGCCGGTGCCGTCAACAAACCGCGTCCGCCACATGCCGAGCTCCACGGCTTTCTGGTTCATCGCCGCAACAAACGCCTTGGTGCCGCCGGGATAGACCCGGGACAACGCTTCTGCCGCGCGGTTCTCGGACGCCATCAGTGCCAGGTGCAGCAGTTCCCGGCGGCTCAGCACAGTGCCGATGCGCAGCCGTGAACGGGTGCCCTTGATCAGATCCTTGTCGTCTTCGCTGATGACAATCTGCTCGGTCAGCGGCAGCCCGGCGTCGATCACCACCATTGCCGTCATCAACTTGGTGATGGAGGCGATCGGCACGACGTGATCGACGTTTTTGGCAAACAGCGCGCGCCCGGACTGGTCGACCACCAGCGCCGAGGACGATTTGAGCGCGGGGATGCGGGTGTGGCTGGCGACTGCGGACTTGACCTTGCGGGCAGTCCGTTCCTGCGGTTCGCTACGCGCAGCAGACGTCGCCAGAACAGCGGTCAGGATCACGATCAGCCAACGCATCGGTGGTTTCCCCCTGGGTGATTTCTTAAATTCCCTTGTAAAATACAGCCTTAGCGCGTTTTTTTCAACATGTTTGATTGCCGTGCACGGCATCCGCAGCCCGGCAGGAGCCGGCCACCAGAAGAAAACAGGATTAAAAAAAACTCCGCGCAAGACAGTGTAGATTGTCCGGGCGGAGCTTAAAGAGGCCCTACAGACCACCCGCTCAGCACAGGTCACTGCAATAGCCGGGCCTCCGAGGAGGAAAAACCGGGGTTACCGGAAGCCGGTAACCCGGAGCAGCCACAACAAATGAGCCCTGCTCCGATGCATTCAAGATAGCCACCCTTGCTTACCTCAAACTTACAAACCGTCAGCTTCTGCGGCAATGCACACGCCCGCCCAGTATCATGACTACCCGATTGACCTCCACACCTGCCACCCGGGTAACCACAACATGCGCCTGCTGATCGTTGAAGACCACCCGATACTGGCTGACGGACTGATCATTGCGCTGAAAGGGGCTGATTACGCCGTGGACCATGCCACCACCGGCGAACAGGCTGACCACATGCTGGCCGCCCAGCAATACGATGCCGTGATCCTCGACATCGGCCTGCCCAAGCTCGACGGTTATGAAGTGCTGCGGCGGATGCGCCGCAAAGGCTCCAAGACACCGGTGCTGATGCTCACCGCGCGCGATGCCCTGGAGGATCGGGTCAAGGGACTCGACCTTGGCGCCGACGATTACCTGACCAAGCCCTACGATCTGCCGGAACTGGAAGCGCGGGTGCGAGCACTGATCCGCCGTGGCCAGTCCGGCGGTGGCGCCGATCTGGTTCACGGCGACCTGACGCTGGACACCGCGGGGCGACGCGCGACGATCAAGGGGGTACCGCTGGATCTGTCGGCCCGCGAACTGGGCGTGCTGGAAGTGCTGATGCTGCGCGCAGGCCGCGTAGTAAGCAAGGAGCAGCTCGCCGAACAGCTCTACGGCTGGGGCGAGGAAGTCGGTGCCAATGCCATCGAGGTTTACATGCATCGGTTGCGCAAAAAACTCGAGCCGGCCGGCGTCAATGTGCGCACCATCCGCGGGCTCGGTTACCTGCTGGAAAAAGCGGCGCATGAGCACTGACACGCGTACCCTGCGCAGCCGGTTGCTGCTCTGGATCAGCGGCCCGCTGATTGCGCTGTGGATGATCAGCACGCTGATCGACCACGATGTTGCCAAAGGTTTCGTCAATCTCAATTACGACCGCGCACTGCTCGACACCGCGCTGGATCTGGGGCGCAATGTGCGCGAATCGGGCAACCAGCTCTATCTCGACCTGCCGCAACCGGTGATCGAAATGCTGATTTCGGGTGAGCAGGGCCGTTTTTATTATCGTGCCAATGGTCCCGACGGCGAATACATCACCGGCGACCCGGATCTTCCGGAACCTCCACCCGAGGTACATGAAGACCGCGTCACCTATTACGAAGCCCACTTCCGCAACGAACCGATCCGCGCCGTCGCGCTGCGCGTGCCGGTGCGGCCGGGTTCGGGCAAAGGTGCGATCCTGATCCAGGTCGCGGAACGCTCAACGCTGCGTGCCAATTTTGCCCGCCAGATCATGCTGCGCATGATGCTGCCACAGGCGATCCTGGTGGTGCTCGCCTCGCTCGCCGTATGGTTCGGCGTCGGCATCGGTCTGCGCGCGTTAACCGCCATGCGCCGGGAAATCGAAAACCGTTCACATATCGATCTCAGCCCGATCGAAGATGCCGGCGTGCCCGTCGAAGTGCAACCGCTGGTCCGCGCAATGAACGACCTGCTGTCAAGACTGAGCGCCGCGCTCGCCGCACAACAGCGGTTCATCGCCGATGCCGCGCACCAGTTGCGCACGCCGGTGGCCGCCCTGAAAATGCAGGCCGAACTCGCCACACGCCAGGTGCGCGGTGGTGAAGCCGCCGCCACGCTGCAGCACTTGCACACTGCCGCCGATCACGCAGCACGCCTGGTCAGCCAGCTGCTAACCCTGGCACGAGCAGAACCCGGCTCACACCGCAGCGTGATGCGCCAGCCCGTCGCGCTGATGTCGCTGGCGCGCGATATCACCCGGGAATGGGTGCCACGCGCGCTGACCCGTCAGATCGATCTGGGATTCGACGACGCATCCGTGCCCGCCGCCATCAGCGCCGATCCATTCCTGTTTCACGAAATGCTCAACAACCTGATCGACAACGCCCTTCAGTACACCCCCGCGGGTGGGCGCGTCACCGTGCGCGTCCGGCTGCAGGATGGCCATGCCATGCTGGAAGTAGAAGATGACGGCCCCGGCATCCCGCTGGACGAGCGGGAAAAAATATTTGAACGTTTTTACCGCATGCCCGGCGGCGCGCCGGAGGGTTGTGGCCTGGGACTCGCCATCGTCCGCGAAATCGCCCAGGGCCACCGGGCCACGGTGGCCGTGCAGTCAGGTGTCGGCGGCCACGGCACGCGCATGACCGTTACGTTTCCGTCGCCGCAGTAGCCAGGGCGCTTTCCCGTTCTGCACGGCGCTGCGCATCCTCCTGCTGCTGCAGCGCCCACATCTGGGCGTAGGCACCGCCACTGGCGAGCAACACGGCATGGCGACCACGTTCAAGCACTCGTCCCTGGTCCAGCACCAGGATTTCATCGGCATCCATCACCGTCGACAGGCGGTGCGCAATGACCAGCGTGGTGCGGCCGCGTGCAATGGCGTTCAGCTCCTTCTGGATCGCCTGTTCGGTACGCGAGTCGAGCGCCGAGGTCGCTTCGTCAAAAATCATGATGCGCGGGTTTTTCAGGATCGCGCGCGCGATCGCCACCCGCTGTTTTTCACCACCTGACAGTTTCAGGCCGCGTTCGCCGACTTTTGCCTCGTACCCGTCCGGCAGGCTTTCGATGAAGCCGTGAATGTGTGCCGCCTTCGCTGCAGCGATTACTTCGTCGCGCGTCGCCGCCGGCCGGCCGTACTGGATGTTGTAATAGATGGTGTCGTTGAACAGCACCGTGTCCTGCGGCACGATCGCAATCGCGCCACGCAGGCTGGTCTGGCGCAGTTGCCGGATATCGACGCCGCTGATGCGGATTGAGCCACCGGTGACGTCGTAAAAACGGTAAAGCAGCCGTGCCAGCGTTGATTTACCGGCACCGCTCGCCCCCACCACCGCGACTTTTGCCGCCTGCGGAATGGTGAAGGTCATGCCGTGCAGGATCTGCCGACGCGGGTCGTAACCGAAATCAACCGCATCGAATGACACGGTCGCCGGCCCTTCCGGAACGTCCTGCGCATCCGGTGCATCATCCACTTCGCGATGCTCTTCGAGCAGGCTGAACATGCGTTCCATGTCAATCAGCGCCTGCTTGATCTCGCGATAGGCCATGCCGAGGAAATTGAGCGGGATATAGAGCTGGATCAGCAGGCCGTTGACCAGCACCAGGTCGCCCAGCGACAGCTCGCGCGCCACCACTCCCTGGGCGCACAGGATCATCAGCAACGTCGCCGCCACCGCAATGATCGCCGCCTGGCCGACGTTGAGCAGCCCCAGTGACGCTTCGTTGCGCACCGCCATCACTTCATAGCGCTGCAGGCTGTCGTCGTAACGCCGCGCCTCGTAATCCTCGTTG
The DNA here is from genome assembly GCA_945885345.1 of Bordetella parapertussis. Lineage (GTDB taxonomy): Bacteria > Pseudomonadota > Gammaproteobacteria > Burkholderiales > SG8-41. Next base: position 10,701 of record CAMCYP010000048.1, read on the forward strand.
TTGAAATACTTGACGGTTTCGTAATTGAGCAGACTGTCGACAGCGCGGGTATTGGCCTTGGAGTCGAGTTCATTGGCGCGCTTGCGGATGGCGGTGCGCCATTCGGTGATACCGATAGTGAAGGCGATATAGAGCACCACTGCGGCGAAAGTCACCGCGACGAAGCGCCAGTCGAATTTGGCGAACAGCACCGCCGCGACCAGCGTGAATTCGAGCACTACCGGAATGATCGAAAACAGCATGAACGACAAAAGCGTGGAAATTCCGCGCGTGCCACGCTCAATATCCCTCGACATCCCTCCCGTCTGGCGATCGAGGTGGAAGCGCAGTGACAGCGCATGCAGATGGCGGAACACCGCCAGCGCGATGCGCCGCGTCGCGCGCTGCGTCACCGGCACAAACACCACATCGCGCAGTTCGGCAAACAGCACCGTGGACAAGCGCAGCGCGCCGTAGGCCACCAGCAGCATCAGCGGCAGTACCAGCACCGCCTGTCTCGCATCAAGGCCGTCGACGATGTTTTTCATGATCAGCGGCACACCGACGTTGGCGAATTTTGCTGCTACCAGAAACAGCAGCGCCACCACCACGCGCCATTTGTATTCCCACAGGTACGGCAGCAGCATCGGCACCACGCGCCAGTCGCGGCCACGCACTGGTGCGGCAACGGTTACGGCGGCGCGATCAGCAGTCATGGCGTATCCGGCGGTCAGGATTTTTCATTTTTATTTATAAAAAACAATTGGTTACATGGTATTCCCGCCGCCACCAAAAGCATGGTTCGAAAAACAGCGACAGTCATCTGAATGTTGGAAACGCCTGTTGCCTCGACGGCGAGCGGCGCCTTGATTATCTCACCCGACGCGGGAATTTCCGCCGGCCATACAGCCGCTGATCACCCGGGCAGGCGCTCGAGCTGCGCCGTCAGCGGCGCATGGTCGGAAATCCGGCCCCAGCGCCGGCCGTGATGGACACGCACTTCACGCACCGTGAAGCCGCGCACGTAAATCCGGTCCAGCCGCAGCACCGGCAGCAACGCCGGATAACTGCGCGCGGGTGCACCGCCCGCCAGCTCAAACACTTCGTGCATGTTGAGCGGGTGCGCCAATTGATGGGTAGCCCGGTGACGCCAGTACCAGTCGTTGAAATCCCCGGCGACAATCAGCGGCGCATCCGGCGGCACCAGGCGCTCAATGCGCTGGCGCAGGCGTTCCAGCTGCAGCCCGCGGCCGCGCGCAGTCAGCGCCAGGTGCACGCATACGCAATGCAGGGCTTGCGGCCAGCCGGGCACCGCAATTTCGCAATGCAGGAGGCCACGGCGTTCGAATCGGTGCGCCGAGACGTCTTCGTTGTCCCAGCGCATGATCGGGTAACGCGACAGCACCGCATTGCCATGATGACCTGCGTCGTAAACCGCATTTTTGCCGTAGGCATGGCTCTGCCACAGGCTGTCGGCCAGAAACTCGTACTGGGACTGCACCGGCCAGTCAAGATGGCGCGCAGCATGCGCCGTGTGCTCGCCGACGACTTCCTGCAGGAACACCAGGTCGGTATTGAGCAGGCGCAATTGCTCGCGCAGCGCGTACAGCGTCGGTCGCCGCGCAAACAGCGGCGTGACCGAAAAACCCTTGTGGATATTGTAGGTCGCGACGCTCAGCTGCAGCGGCGCGCCGGCCACTGCCACTTCAGGAGATGGCAAGCATGCGGTCCAGCGCGATACGCGCCAGTTCCGCCTCGTACGCCGGCACCTTGATCTGGTTCACCACCTTGCCGTCCACCAGGTTTTCCAGAGCCCAGGCCAGGTGCTGCGGATCAATGCGCTGCATGGTCGAACACATGCACACCGTCGGCGCCATGAACTGCACCGATTTTCCCTGCGGGCCGAATTCTTCGGCGATGCGGTTGACCAGGTTCAACTCGGTACCGACCAGCCAGCGCGACCCCGGCGGACTCGCCGCAATGGTCTTGATGATGTAGTCGGTCGAGCCTACGTAATCGGAGAGTTTGCACACTTCGAAGTTGCACTCGGGATGGCTGATCACCGCGCCGCCAGGATGCTGCTGGCGCCAGCGCAGAATGTGCTGGGCCTGGAACATCTGGTGCACCGAGCAATGGCCCTTCCACAACAGCACCTTTGCCATCTTGATCTGCTGCGGCGTCAGGCCGCCCATCGGTTCATCCGGATCCCACACCATCATTTCCGATAGCGGGATGTCCATCAGGTAACCGGTCCAGCGGCCGAGATGCTGGTCGGGGAAAAACAGCACTTTCTCACGACGATTGAACGCCCAGCCGAGAATCTGCCGCGCATTGGAGGATGTGCAGACGATACCGCCGTGTTCGCCGCAGAACGCTTTCAGGTCGGCGGCGGAATTGATGTAGGTGATCGGCGTAACGTGCTCGTCGGGATCCAGCACTTCCGCGATTTCGCGCCAGGCGCGCTCGACCTTGGGCAGGCTCGCCATGTCCGCCATCGAACAACCGGCGTTGAGGTCGGGCAGGATCACCTTCTGCGAAGCGCGCGACAGGATGTCCGCGACTTCGGCCATGAAATGCACGCCGCAGAACACGATGTATTCGGAGTCAGTGCCGGCTGCCAGCTTCGACAGCTGCAGCGAATCACCGGTCAGGTCGGCGTGTTTGTAGACGTCCGCACGCTGATAGTGGTGACCAAGCAATACGACGCGATCACCGAGCTTCTTCCGTGCAGCAATGATGCGTGCCTGGCACGCGTCATCGGCCAGCGGTTTGAAACCCTCAAAGGCTATCGTTTTCACTTCCATCGTCTGATCCTTATCCTGTGTCCCGGTTTGCGCTTCAATTTAGGGGAAACGCTTTTGGGTAGATTTCTACATTACAGGATTTTGACAGAAAAACCACCCAGAGATTCCCGTGAAATCGTGGGGTTTATGTGCACTGCCGCATGCGCTGCGGCAATTCGCGGATGGCTTCGGCATTGCTCCATGAAAATACACAGTCGGCCGCTTCACGCCACGGCAACCATTTGTAGTCCAGATGTTCGCGCGGCGCGAGCACGATGTCCTGTACGCGCGGCAATTTCAGACTGAAGACATGTTCCGTATTGTGGGTAACGCCCGGCGCATAACGGTTGCGCCAGTGCGCATAGATTTCATAGCGGTTCTCACGCTGCCAGTCGGTCAGCGCCGCAGCATCGGTGACGATGCCGGTTTCTTCGGCCAACTCGCGCTGCGCGGTCTGCCGCAGCGTTTCGCCGGCGTCCTGGCTGCCGGTGACGGATTGCCAGAAACCCGGATGATCCGCGCGTTCCAGCAACAGCACCTGCAGATCAGCGGTGTGCACCAGCACCAGCACCGATACCGGAATTTTGTAATTCATCGCCCGGCCTTATTTGGCAACCAGGGCCGGCAACCCGGCCCCGCCTTCACTGACTACGATGAACACGCGCCCGCGCGGCTGCCAGTATTCCGCGCTGGCAGCGAGAATTTCGAGCAGCATCGCGTGCTCGTCGGGTGCTGCCACGGCAAAATCGGCAGCACCGCGCAACAGCGCCACGGTGCCCGGCTCCGTGAGCCATGACAGATCCTGCAGGCAGTCGGCCAGTGCATCCCAGTTGCCGCCAAAGCTGGCGGGAAACAGGAAGCCGCGGGCACAGGCGCTGAGCAGTGCGTGTTTGCCACGTGCCCGCCGCAAGTCAACCACGACCCAGCGCAGGCCCGCACGCCGCACGATAGCCTGCAGCAAGGCCACGGCAAGCGGCGCGCGGTAAACGCCATTGGCTTTTACAGTAAGCGCCGCGGAAAATCCGGTGGCCTTCATTCGACGATGCGCCTGAATGTGCGGTAATGATCCGCGGTGTAATAAAACTCTCCGCCATCACGACAGTGTGCGAGCCGCAGCAGACCGGAGGACGGTGACACCGGGCGCTGCCGCTCGCAGCCGACAATGATGCGCCGCGCGCCGCGATGGCGCACACCGGGTGTCATCACTGTGTACTCGCGGTAATGCCCGCGTTGCGCCGCGGGCAGCAGTTTTTCGTAATTACCGAAGGTAATGCCGTCGCGCTCATTGGGGTAAGGTCCGTCGCGACGGATCAGTTGCAGCATCTCACGGGCTTCCTGCGGCAGTTCTGGAACACGAACTTCCCGGGTCTGCGTTTGCGACGGGATATCGCCACGCGCCACAGCCAGCGTGGAAAACGCAAAGGCAACGATGAGCCACAGCAGTTGCTGCAACGGCACCCTGCACCACGCCATACGCATCCGGAATCCCTTGCGTCCCTGCAGGCCGCGATCGTTTATTCGCCCGCGGTGACGTTGCGCAGGCGGATATGCAGCTCGCGCAACTGCTTCTCGGTGACCGGGCTCGGCGCCTCGACCATCAGATCCTGGCCGCGCTGCGTTTTCGGGAAAGCGATCACTTCGCGGATCGATTCAGCGCCGGTCATCAGCGTCACGATGCGATCCAGGCCAAAGGCGATGCCGCCGTGCGGAGGCGCGCCGTACGATAACGCATCCAGCAGAAAACCGAACTTGGCGCGCGCGTCCTCCGGTGCAATGCCCAATGCCGCAAACACCTGCGACTGCACCTCGGCGCGATGGATACGCACCGAGCCGCCGCCGATTTCCCAGCCGTTCAGCGCCACGTCGTAGGCCTTGGCCAGCACCTTGCCCGGATCGGTGGTCAGCAGGCCGACATGTTCGTCCTTGGGTGCAGTAAACGGGTGATGCGCCGCGTTCCAGCGTTGCGCTTCCTCATCGTAATCAAAGGCCGGGAAATCCACGATCCAGCACGGCCGCCAGCCGGCTTCGGCATGGCCTTTTTCGTGGCCGACCTTCACCCGCAGCGCGCCCAGCGCGTCGTACACCACCTTCTTGCGGTCGGCGCCGAAGAAAATCAGGTCGCCGTTGGCAGCATTGCTGCGCTTGAGGATTTCAGTCAGCACCGGCTGCGGCAGGAATTTGACGATCGGCGACTGCAGGCCCTGCTCGTTCAACTGGGTCACATCGTTGACTTTGATGTAGGCCAGCCCCCGGGCGCCGTAAATAGCGACGAACGCGGTGTAGTCGTCGATTTCCTTGCGCGTCAGCGCCGCACCACCGGGCACGCGCAGCGCAACGACCTTGCCGTCCTTCAGCGCAATCGCCTGCTTGAATACCTTGAAATCGACCTGCGTCATCAGGTCGCTCAGGTCGGTCAATTCAAGTTTGACGCGCAGATCGGGCTTGTCCGAACCGTAACGCGCCATCGCGTCGGCGTAGGTCAGCCGCGGAAACTCGCCGAGGTCGACATTGAGCACGTTCTTGAACAGATCGCGGATCAGGCCTTCCATCAGGTCCTGGATTTCACGCTCGCCGAGGAAGGAGGTTTCGATATCGATCTGGGTGAATTCGGGCTGGCGGTCGGCGCGCAGGTCTTCGTCACGGAAACATTTGACGATCTGGTAGTAACGGTCGTAACCGGCCACCATCAGCAATTGCTTGAACAGCTGCGGTGACTGCGGCAAGGCGTAAAACTGGCCGTCGTGCATGCGCGCCGGTACCAGGAATTCACGCGCGCCTTCCGGCGTCGACTTGTAGAGCATCGGCGTTTCGATGTCGATGAAACCGTGGTCGTCTAGGTAATTGCGCACCGAGCGCGCGGCGCGGTGGCGCAGCCGCAGGTTGCTTTGCATCTGCGGCCGGCGCAGGTCGAGGAAGCGGTACTGCAGGCGCACGTTCTCCGACAACTGCTCGTCGTCGATCATGAACGGGGGCGTTTGCGACGCGTTCAATATTTCCAGCGCGGTCGCCAGCACCTCAATTTCGCCGCTGACCAGGTTGGCATTGGTGGTGCCTGCCGGACGTTCGCGTACTTTGCCCTCAACGCGCACCACGAATTCATTGCGCAGGCCGTTGGCGGTGGCAAAAGTTTCCGCGCGATCGGGATCGCAGACAATCTGCACCAGGCCTTCGCGATCGCGCAGGTCGATGAAAATCACGCCGCCATGATCGCGGCGACGATGCACCCAGCCGCAGAGGCTCACGGTCTGGCCGAGGAGTTTGCGGTCTACCAACCCGCAATAATGGCTACGCATTTTCATAAGTAATTGATTTTAAATGATTATTTAATTATTTTGCTTGCTGTTTGTTTATTTGCTTCTGCCGCAGGCAACACGAGGTTGCCGCCATTCGCCGGCGCTACCACACCCATGGACACGATGTATTTGAATGCGGCATCCACCGACATGTCGACTTCGATGACATCTGCTCGACGCACATAAAAATAAAACCCGTTGACCGGACTCGGCGTCGTCGGAATGAATACCGCGACATGTTCTTCCGGCAAACGCGCTGCAACTTCCACCGGCACATTGGTCTGAAACGCCAGCGACCAGGCCTGCGAATGCGGATAACGCACCAGCAGCACTTTGCGAAATGCGTGGCCGGTGCCGGAAAACAGCGTATCGCTGACCTGTTTGACACTGTGATAAATGGTGTTGACGATGGGAATGCGCGCCAGCACACCTTCCCAGAACCGCACCAGTCGCTGGCCCAGTATATTGGCAACCAGCACCCCGGTAAAAAACACGATCAGCACCGTCAGGATCACCCCCTGCCCCGGCACATGCACCCCCAGCCAGTTTTCAGTAAGAAACGCGCTGGGCAGCAACTGCAATGACTGGTCCATCGTGCCCACCAACAGGCTCAGCACCCACAGTGTAATCATCAGCGGCACCCAGATCAGCAGGCCGGCGATGATGTAGCTCTTGATGGAGGTTTTCTTGAACATGGATTTCGTCTTGGGTTGCGCGCGTCAGGAAGGTGGCGGTCAGCGCAACTCGGCCCGCCGCAACGCGCAGATGCCGCGTTCGGCGGACCGCATGAATCACTCAGACGGAACTGACCCCGGCCTTGGGTTCGGACTTTGCTTCGTCTTTCTTCGGCGCATCCGCGGATTTGGCAGCATCCGCCTTCGGCTTGTTGCCTTTGTCCTTGAAATCCGTCGCGTACCAGCCGCTGCCCTTCAACTGAAAACCGGCAGCCGTCACCATCTTGGTCAAAGAACCTTTGCCGCACTCGGGACAATCCTTCAGCGGCGCATCGCTGATGCGTTGCAGGAATTCCTTCTGGAAACCGCATGCCTCGCATCGGTACTCATAAATTGGCATGGCGCACCCCAAAAAATCGAAAAAAGCATTATACCTTAGAAGGTTACGGTCACTTCCGGACGCATAGCCCGGCGCTTTTCGGGGCCCTGTAACGGCTCGTCCCGGGGCATCCGATCCGCGCCACAGCGCAGGACAGCGGCCTCGCCCGCGGAGGGCGGGGTTCTCTCCTATAATCAACGGCTTGTGTCGCGCGTACCGGAAACAGACCGGCGGCCCCACTTAAAAACCGCGCGTGAACACATCATGAAACATCCATGAAAACTTCGGCACCACGCAGTCACAACCTGGTTGAACGCGCCCGCGCCCGCGGCCCGGCGCCTACGGCAGTTGTCTATCCATGCAGCGGCCCGGCACTGTGCGGCGCCCTGGAAACAGCCCTGGCCGGACTGATCGTGCCAATACTGGTCGGGCCACGCGCACGGATAGAACAAATCGCCTACGAGCAACAACTGGATATTGCCGGCTGCGTGATACACGACGTGGCTACAGCGGAAGCCAGCGCCCGCCATGCCGCAACACTGGCCCGCGATGGCGAGGTGGCGCTGCTGATGAAGGGCAGCCTGCATACCGACGAATTGATGGGCGTGGTGGTGGCGCGTGATGCGGGACTGCGCACCGACAGCAGGGTCAGCCATGTGTTCGTGATGGATGCGCCGGCACATGACCGCCTGCTGCTGATCACCGATGCGGCGGTAAACATTGCACCCGACCTCGAAGCCAAACGCCACATCACGCAGAATGCGATTCATGTCGCGCATGCACTGGGCATTGCATTGCCGCACGTTGCGGTGCTCTCCGCAGTGGAAACGGTCAATTCGGCGATTCCCTCAAGCCTGCATGCCGCAGCATTACGCGACATGGTGCGGACGGGTGGCATTACCGGCGGTATTGTTGACGGCCCACTGGCCTTCGACAATGCAATTTCCGCAGCCGCGGCGCGCATCAAGGGCATCGAATCGCCGGTCAGCGGCGTGACCGATATCCTGGTCGTGCCGGGACTGGAAGCGGGAAATATTCTCTACAAGTCGCTGGTCTACCTCAGCGGCGCGATTGCCGCAGGGGTAGTGATGGGCGCAAAAGTGCCCGTCATCCTGACCAGCCGCGCCGACTCCGCGCACAGCCGCATTGCATCGGCTGCGGTGGCCTGCCTGGTTGCGCACGCGCGCGGCTGAGCCACGGCGCAGCCGTTCCGGCTAGAACGGAATATCGTCGTCCATGTCGTCAAAGCTGCCGCCGCTTTTCTTGGCCGGGGCCTTGCCGCCACCGCCCGCCGCAGCCGCGGCAGGTTCGCGCATGCTGCCGCCGCCACCGCCGCCTTCGCCGGCACCACCCCGCCCGCCAAGCAACTGCATGCGGTCAGCAACGACCTCGGTCGTATAACGGTCCTGCCCTTCCTTGTCCTGCCATTTGCGGGTACGGATGCGGCCTTCGACGTAACACGGCGAACCTTTTTTCAGGTACTCGCCGGCGACTTCGGCCAGCCGCCCGAAAAAAGAAATCCGGTGCCACTCGGTATGCTCCTGCTTGTCGCCGCTTTTTTTGTCTTTCCATGATTCGGTGGTCGCGAGCGTGATGTTGGTCACCGCTTCACCGCTGGGCAGATACCGGGTTTCCGGATCTTTGCCGAGGTTGCCGATCAGAATTACCTTGTTAACTGATGCCATGTCAGTTTTTCCTTTTGATATTCAGTGCTGGATAACGCCGGACTATCAAGTTTTAACAAAAACATGACAGCCTCGCCAGAAGCATGTTTTTGTCATGCCATATGCAACTCTCAATAAGCCTATCAACGTGCCCGTCGCCGAAGCGTTTACGTACGCGCCGCAATAGGCGGCACACGCATGCCGAAGGCGAGTATAAGCCAGATCGCCAGCAGCACAGTATCAAGCACAACGACACCGGCAGTGCCCCAGTGCTTGTAGAGAATTCCCCCTGCGGCAGCCCCAAGAAAGGTGCCGAAAAACTGGATGGTGCTGTAAAGACCAATGGCTGTGCCCTTGGCGTGCGCCGGCGCCAGACGCGTGGTCAGCGTCGGCAACATCGCTTCCAGCACATTGAACGGCACAAAAAATATCAGTAAAAACAAGGACAACAACCACAGGTTTGCGCTGAGCCAGGGCAAGGCGAGATGACCTGCCAGCAGCAGCGCTACCGCAATGATGAACCAGCGCCGCAGCAACTCCGGTTTACCGGCCTGCATGATCGGCGGCAGCATCAGTACGAATGACCCCAGCATCACCGGCAGATAAACCTTCCAGTGTTCACCCACCGCAAGGCCGGCATCGCGCAGACTGAACGGCACCACGATGAACAGCGCCATCAACACCGCGTGCAGCGCAAAAATACCCCAGTTCAACCGCGCCAGCTGCGGATCCAGCAATACGTTCCAGAAATCCTTCAACCCGCGGCCCGGCGCCGGCAGCGCCTCCGGCGCATCCGGAATAAAACGCCACATGACGATCATGCCTGCCAGCGCCAGCACGCCGGTCAGCGCGAAAATGCCCGGCACGCCGATCACACGATCCAGCCAGGGGCTCGCAATCAGTGACAGCGCAAACGACGCACCGATGGTGGAGCCGATCATCGCCATCGCCTTGGCGCGCTGCGATTCCCGCGTCATGTCTGCTGCCATCGCCATCACTGCCGCCGAGATTGCGCCCGCGCCCTGCAAAACCCGGCCAAGGATGACCATGTAGATGTTCGGCGCCAGCGCGGCGACAAAACTGCCGATGGCAAAAATCACCAGCCCGATATAAACCACGGGTTTGCGTCCGACGCGATCCGACCACCAGCCGAAGGGGATCTGCAGGACGGCCTGGGTCAGGCCGTAGGCACCGATGGCGATGCCGACCAGCGTCAGGTCGCCGCCGCCGGGCAGGCGCTCGGCGTAAATGGCGAATACCGGCAGGATCACGAACATGCCGAGCAGGCGCAATCCGAAAATTCCGGACAATCCGATGCTCGCCCGCAGCTCAAGCGGGGTCATTTTGTTACTGGACGACATGAAATGGGAGCGCGGCGGTAAAAGGCGGCGAAATCAAAAGCCTGGGCGCAACAGTTGGGAGGGACAGTGTATGCGCGTATAGTAGCAGGTTCACTTTTGTACCCTCCAGGCTCTTCATGACTGTCCGCTCCTCGCCGCCAAAACTGGTCTCGATGCCTGTTGTTGCCACAACGGTTGCCATTGCGGCTGCCAAAGCCGCGCCGCAAGCCTTAGATGCGTCCTCCGATGCGCCCGCCCCTCCCGCAGGCTCCGGACAGATCCGCGTCCGCGGCGCACGCACGCACAACCTGAAAAACATCAGCCTCGACCTGCCGCGCAACCGTCTGGTGGTGATCACCGGGCTCTCCGGTTCCGGAAAATCTTCACTGGCTTTCGACACGCTGTACGCCGAAGGCCAGCGGCGTTATGTCGAATCGCTGTCGGCTTATGCGCGGCAGTTCCTGCAATTGATGGAAAAACCCGACGTCGACCTGATCGAAGGTCTGTCGCCGGCCATCGCCATCGAACAGAAGGCCTCCAGCCACAACCCGCGCTCGACGGTCGGCACCGTCACCGAGATCCACGATTACCTGCGCCTGCTCTACGCGCGGATCGGCGAACCGCACTGCCCGCAACACGGCACGCTGCTCGCTGCGCAATCCGTCGCGCAAATGGTCGACCACGTGCTGCAGCTGCCGGAAGACACGAAACTGATGATCCTTGCTCCGGTGGTCAGCGACCGCAAGGGTGAGCAGAACAGCCTGATCGATGAACTGCGTGCGCAGGGTTTCGTCCGCGCGCGCATCGATGGCAAGATCCACGACATCGACGCGCTGCCGGCACTGAAAAAAAATTCCAAGCACACCATCGATGTGGTGGTGGATCGCATCAAGGTGCGCGCCGACATCCGTCAGCGGCTGGCGGAATCCTTCGAAACTGCGCTGCGTCACGGCAACGGCCGCGCCATCGCAGCGGACATGGACAGCGGCCAGGAACTGGTATTTTCGGCGCGCCTCGCCTGTCCGGTCTGCGGCCAGGCCTCGCCCGAACTCGAACCGCGGCTGTTTTCGTTCAACAATCCGGCGGGAGCCTGTCCGCGCTGCGACGGCCTGGGTGCCATCACCTTTTTCGATCCAAAGCGGATCGCTGCATTTCCCGAGATGTCGCTGGCTTCCGGCGCCATCAAGGGCTGGGATCGCCGCAACCAGTTTTATTTCCAGATGCTGCAGGACCTCGCCAAGCACTATGGTTTTGATGTAGAGGCGCCGTTTGGGGAACTGTCGGAAGACGCGCGCGATGCGGTGCTGCATGGTTCCGGCAAGACGCTGATCAAGTTCACCTATGCCGGCGAGCGCGGCAAGTCCTACGTCAAGGAACATGCCTTCGAAGGCGTGATTCCCAACCTCGAACGCCGTCATCGCGAAACCGATTCACCGGTGGTGAAAGAGGAACTGTCGAAATACCTCAACACGCAGACCTGCCCTGATTGCGCGGGCACGCGGCTACGGCCCGAAGCGCGGCACGTGCTGGTCGCGGGCCAACCGATCTACGCCCTCTCCGCACTGCAGCTCGGCAACGCGATGCATTTTTTCGAAGATCTGGCACTGACCGGCGCAAAACAGGCCATTGCCGAGAAAATTGCCGGCGAGATCCGCAACCGCCTGCGCTTCCTGGTCGATGTCGGCCTCGATTACCTGTCACTGGACCGTTCGGCGGACACACTCTCCGGCGGCGAGTCCCAGCGCATCCGCCTCGCCAGTCAGATCGGTTCCGGACTGACCGGCGTGATGTATGTACTCGACGAACCTTCGATCGGCCTGCATCAGCGTGACAACACCCGCCTGCTCGGCATGCTGAAGCGACTGCGTGACATCGGCAATTCGGTGATCGTCGTCGAACACGATCAGGACGCCATCATGAGCGCCGACCATGTCATCGACATGGGACTGGGTGCCGGCGAACACGGCGGCCATGTCATCGCTCAGGGCACTCCCGCCGAAATCGTCGCGCACAACGAATCACTGACCGGCCAGTACCTGTCGGGACGCCGCCGCATTGATGTACCAGCCTTGCGCCACAAGGTCAATCCGAAAAGGCAGCTGGTCATCAGTGGCGCCAGCGGCAACAACCTGAAGGACGTTACCGTCGGCATTCCTGTCGGCCTGTTTACCTGCGTCACCGGCGTTTCCGGCTCCGGCAAATCGACGCTGGTCAACGATACGCTGTACCAGTCGGCCGCGCGCGATCTCTACGGCAGTAATGTCGAACCGGCGCCCTGCACCGGCATCGAAGGCATGGAATTTTTCGACAAGGTGGTCAATGTCGATCAAAGCCCCATCGGTCGCACACCGCGTTCCAATCCGGCGACCTACACGGGGCTGTTCACGCCCATCCGCGAACTGTTCGCGGGAGTGCCAGAAGCGCGTGCACGCGGTTACGGTGCCGGGCGTTTTTCCTTCAATGTCAAAGGCGGTCGCTGCGAAGCCTGTCAGGGCGACGGCGTGCTGAAGGTGGAAATGCACTTCCTGCCTGACATCTATGTGCCCTGCGACACCTGCCACGGCAAACGTTACAACCGCGAAACCCTGGACATCCGTTACAAGGGCCGCACGGTCAATGAAGTGCTGGCGATGACGGTGGAACAAGCGGTTGAATTTTTCAGTCCGGTGCCGGCCATCGCGCGCAAGCTGCAGACCATGATGGACGTCGGCCTCGGTTACATCACGCTGGGCCAGAGTGCGACCACGCTGTCCGGCGGCGAGGCACAACGCGTCAAACTCGCGCTGGAACTGTCCAAACGCGATACCGGACGTACGCTGTATATCCTCGACGAACCGACCACCGGCCTGCATTTCCATGATATCGACCTGCTGCTGCATGTGCTGCACCGGCTGCGCGACCACGGCAACACCATCGTCGTCATCGAGCACAATCTCGACGTGATCAAAACTGCGGACTGGGTCATCGACCTCGGGCCCGAGGGCGGAGACGGCGGCGGCCTCATCCTCGCCGAAGGTCCACCGGAAACCATCGCAGCGCATGCCTCCAGCCATACCGGCGAACACCTGAAAACCGTGTTGCCATGACACCGGAACGCGCACGCGAATTGCTGGGTGAAAGTTTTACCTCGGCACTCGCCGCCGCCGATCCGCTGCGTATCGTTCCCGCTCATCTGCCGACACCGCCCAAAGGCCGCACATTGGTCGTTGGCGCCGGCAAAGCCGCCGCCGCAATGGCATTGGCAGTTGAACAGCACTGGCCCGCCACGGCCCCCCTCGACGGCCTGGTCATCACGCGTTACCAGCACGGCCAACTGACCAATCGCATCACCGTGATCGAAGCCGGACATCCGGTGCCCGATGCCGCAGGTGAACAGGCCGCTGCGGAAATCCTGAAAAAGGTCAAAACGCTGACGGCGCAGGATCTGCTGCTGGTGCTGGTTTCGGGCGGCGGCTCGAGTCTGCTGTCACTGCCGGCCGAAGGCATCAGCATGGCCGACCTGAAGCAGCTAACAAAACAATTGCTGATGTCCGGTGCGCCGATCCAGGCCATGAACACGGTGCGCAAACACCTGTCGGTCATCCAGGGAGGGCGGCTCGCTGCGGCCTCACGCGCGCCGGTGCTGGCGCTGGTGGTTTCCGATGTCACGGGGGATGATCCGACGCACATCGCATCCGGTCCCTGCGCGCCGGACCCGAGCACTTACCAGGATGCGATCAACATCCTTGAACGTCATGGCGTGCAGGCGCCGCCCGCCATCGCCGCCCACCTCGCGCGCGGCGCGCGCGGCGAAATCGCAGAAACCCCGAAACCCGGCGACCGCGTGTTTGCGAAAACGGAAAACCGGGTCATTGCCACGGCACAGCAATCGCTGCAGGCTGCAGCGGATTATTTTCGCGGCCAGGGCATCACACCGGCAATCCTCGGGGATTCAGTGACCGGGGAGGCGCGTGAAGTTGCCAAGGTCTACGGCGCGCTTGCGCGCGAAATCGCACAGCACGGTGCGCCATGGTCAGCGCCGGTGGCACTGATTTCTGGCGGAGAATGTACGGTCACCGTGCGCGGCAAGGGCCGCGGCGGCCGCTGTTCCGAATTCCTGCTGTCG
>CAMCYP010000049.1 GCA_945885345.1 Bordetella parapertussis
ACGGTTTCAAAACCCTCAAAGAAGGCCAGAAGGTGACGTTTGACATCACCGCCGGCAACAAGGGCAAGCAACAAGCGAGCAACATCCAGGCTGCCTAAGCTGGACGCTCCAGAAAAACCGGGCGCAAGCCCGGTTTTTTTTCGTCTGCAATTTGTTGATCCAACATCGTTGCGATACGTCACCGCATAATCGCATCGTTTATGGCCGCTGCGCATTCCATTCCGACCACCTGGGATATTTTCTGCAAGGTCGTCGATAACTTCGGCGACGCCGGCGTCTGCTGGCGCCTAGCGCAGATACTGCACCGCGAGCACGGCTTGCATGTCCGTCTGTGGATCGATGATCTGGCTACGTTGCGCGCGCTGCAACCTGCCCTGGATGTGGCTGCTCCGCTGCAGCAACTCGATGACATCACCGTTTGTCGCTGGCAGGATGCGACGCCGTTGCCCGAGGGTGCCGCGGTGGTCATCGAAGCCTTTGGCTGCGGTTTGCCCGATACCTATGTTGCTGCGATGGCAGCAAACACCCGTCCGCCGCTGTGGATCGTGCTCGAATACCTGAGCGCCGAATCCTGGGTCGATGAACACCACGGTTTGTCTTCGCCGCACCCGCGCTTGCCATTGCCGCGCTACTTTTTCTTTCCCGGATTTACGTCCGCCACCGGTGGTTTGTTGCGCGAGGTCGATCTGCTGTCGCGCCGTGCGGCTTTTGATGCTATTGCGTTCTGGCGTGGGATGGGTTTCAAAGACGGGGGCTTTACGGATGTCGCCGAGAATGCGCTGACGGTATCGCTGTTTGCGTATGCCGATGCACCTGTTGCCGAATTGTTGGCGGCAATGGCAGGGGATGCAAAGCCGGTGGTGGTCGCTTTGCCCGGCGCTGCATTATTGCCGGCAGTGCGGTCATTTTTTGCTGCCGAAGCGGATGACTGCGGGCCGTGGCGACGGGGTGCGCTGGAACTGCGTGCCCTGCCGTTTCTGCCACAGGCGCGATATGACGAATTGTTATGGGCCTGCGACCTCAATTTTGTCCGCGGCGAGGATTCCTTCGTGCGCGCGCAATGGGCGGCGCGGCCGCTGGTCTGGCAACCCTATCGCCAGGATGACGGTGCACATCAGCGCAAGCTGCAGGCCTTCCTGACCCGTTATGACAAAGGCCTGGCTCCAGCGGCGGCCGCTGCTCTGGGCGAGTTCTGGCGGTGCTGGAACGGTGATCCGGCAGGGCTGGCAGCGGCATGGCCCCGGTTGCGGGCGGTAGAGGGGGATCTCAGGCCGCATGCAGGCCGCTGGGCCCGGGATTTGACGGGTTCCGCTGAAATGGCTGCCCAATTGGTCGAATTTGTGGCCGACAGGGTAAAATAGCGCCTTTTTTACTCCGGCTAATCAAGGGTATTTGGGTATGAAAATCGCACAGGAAATCCGCGCAGGCAACGTGATCATGGTCGGTGATGTCCCGATGGTCGTCCTGAAAGCTGACTTCAGCAAATCGGGTCGCAATGCCTCGGTGGTCAAAATGAAGTTAAAGAACCTGCTATCGACTGGCGGTACGGAAACCGTCTATCGCGCCGACGAAAAATTCGACATGGTGCAACTCGAACGCAAGGACGTGACCTATTCCTACTTTGCGGAACCGTCTTACGTGTTCATGGACGCCGAGTTCAACCAGTTCGAGGTGGACAAGGAGAACATGGGCGATGCGCTGAACTACCTCGAAGACGGCATGCCCTGCGAAGTCACGCTCTATGAAGGCCGTACGATTTCGGTGGAAATTCCGCAGACCATCGTGCGCGAAATCATCTACACCGAACCCGCGGTGCGTGGTGACACGTCGGGCAAGGTGCTGAAACCGGCCAAGCTGAGCACAGGCTTTGAAATTCCGGTGCCGCTGTTCTGCGCCACCGGCGACAAGATTGAAATCGACACCCGCACTGGCGAATATCGTTCGCGTACCAAGGGTTGATTCGGTTTTTGGATCATAAAAAACGCCGCAGGAGCACTGCGGCGTTTTTTATTCCGGCACCAGCCATTCGCAGCGTGTGCTGCCCGCATTTTCCGGTGACATCGCCCGCCACAGCCAGTCGAGCAGTGGCGGTGCTTCCTTGTCCAGTCCGAACGGCGGGTTGACCACGATCATGCCGCTGCCGCGGATGTGGGCGGTCCAGTCCTCCGGGTAAACCGATAACTCCAACTGCAGCGTTTTCGGCAGGCCCATGGCCTGCAGGCTGCGTGCGAAGGCCTGCATTGCAGACGGCGCCATCAGCGGGTACCACACCGCGACCATGCCGGTGGCGAAGCGGGTGTGCGCTTCCTTGATGGCGCGGGTGACGCGGCCGAATTCATCGGCCTGATCGAAAGAAGCGTCGATGAAGGTCAGGCCGCGCCGTTCCGGCGGCGGCAGAAATCCCCGCAGTGCCTGAAAACCGTCCTGGTTGTGGATGGCGGTATGGCGCACGCCGTCAAACAGCAGTTTCAGCGCCGCGCAGTCATCCTTGTTCAGTTCGCATAGCACCAGCCGGTCATCAGCACGCATCAGCCTACGTGCGATGCGTGGTGAGCCTGGATAGTGCTGCAGATGGCCGTCGGGATTGTCGGCACGTACGGCTTCAAGATAGGGTATCAGCGCTGCCGGCGCATCGCTGCGTGCCCAGACGCGACCAATGCCGTGCCGCCATTCCTCGGTTTTTTGCGACCATGCGTGCGTCAGGTCATAACGGCCGATGCCGGCGTGGGTGTCGAGCATGCCGAACGGTTTGTCTTTTTTTGCCAACGCGACAAGGAGGCGCGTCAGCATGGCGTGTTTGAATACATCGGCTACATTGCCGGCGTGGAACTGGTGGCGGTAGGAAAGCATGGCCGAGATTAGACCACATGCGCCGTCGCTGCGCTGCCACGCCGGGAGGAAAAGCGGCTAAACTCAGACGTGCATTTGCGTTGCAGTGGAACAGCCCAGTCAATGGCTGACCTCAGGCAACCGGGGTAACGGGGAGAGGGCGTGGAAGCAGGTACACAGCACAACACGGGAGTGGTGAGCAGGCGCCATGGCTTTTTTGGCCGCCTGCTGAGAAAACCATTACCGCTGATCGGGCATCTGTCGGTCGGCACACAGTTGCAGATCCTCGGTGGTGCCTTGCTTGTTTTGTTCGTGATGGTGGGCATCGTCACCTTCGTCAATGACATACGCGTCACTTCCGGCTCGGCCTACGCGCACGCCAATGCCGAAATCAGCATGCTGTCGCAGCGGATAGGCAAGGCTTCCCAGCAGGCGTTGAACGGCGACCCCAGGGGTTTTGAGCAACTGGTTGAGGCGCGCACCCGTATTGTGGATGTCGTTGGCGTGCTCAAAGACAGTGGCACTACCAGTGAATTCAAGCTGCCGGCATGGGCGCTACGGGTGGTTCCGGAAATGGCCGATGTGGCCCGCGTCTGGGAAGACACGGAGTCGAATGTGGTCGCACTGGGTTATTTGCGTGAACCGCTGGAACGACTGAAGGCGGCGCCCGGCAGTAACCGTTCCGTGTACGCCGATGGCGAACGCATTGTCAAAAATATCCTGCGCGATACCGATACGCTGTTGCAGGCGACGCGGACACTGGAGGCAAAGCAGGCTGAAGTCGAAAAAGACCAGTCCCTGCTGAAGGTGAGCCTGCTGCTGGCCGTGCTGGGTGCCGTCCTGCTGTGTGTCATGGTCAAGGTGTACCTGGCGGAAAGCTGGGTGCGCGCGGAACTCGCCGAAAAGCAGCTGGAAGAACTGCGTATTCTGGGTGAGGTGGGGCAGACGGTCAGTGCTTCACTGGATATCGAGAAGGTGCTGGAAACCATCGTGACCCAGGCGGTCAAACTTGGTGCTGCGGACTCCGGCACTCTGTATGAGTACGACGAAGCGACGGGTGTGTTTAATCCGCGTGTCAATGTCGGCATGACTTCTGACATGGTCGACTCGCTGCGTGAATCTCGTCTCAAGGTGGGTCAGGGTGCCGTGGGTATGGCGGCAGCACGCCGCTCGGCCTACCAGATTGCCGATGTGGAGCTGGATCCCAGTTACAGACTGCGCGACGTCCACAAACGTGGCGGTGGTTATCGCGCCGTGCTCGGTGTTCCGTTGTTGCGCGATGACAGGCTGGTCGGTGGCCTGGTGATCCGGCGCATCAAACCCGGAGAGTTCGGGCAGTCGGTAATCAACATGCTGCAGACCTTCACCGGTCAGTCAGTGCTGGCGATCCAGAATGCACGCTTGTTCGAAGAAATCCGCCAGAAGGGCGCGCAGCTCGAGGCCGCGAACCAGTTAAAGTCGCAGTTCCTGGCCAATATGTCGCACGAGCTGCGCACACCGCTCAATGCCATCATCGGCGTGACCGAGATGCTCCTGGAAGATGCGCGGGATTTGAAGCGCGACGACGAGATTGAACCACTGGAGCGTGTGCTGCGCGCCGGGCGGCATCTGCTGGAGTTGATCAACGACATCCTGGATTTGTCCAAGATCGAAGCCGGCAAGATGGACCTGCATGCCGATACCTTCCCGATCGCGCTGCTGGTCGGTGATGTGGTCAAAACCATCGAGATGACCAGCAAAAACGGCAACAAGATCATCCTCGAATGTCCGCTTGATATCGGCAGCATGCATGCCGACCAGATTCGTATGCGGCAGGTGCTGTTGAACCTGATGAGCAATGCCAACAAGTTCACCAAGGATGGCACGGTCAGCGTCAAGGTGCAGCGTGAGGTACGGGAGGGCCGGGACTGGATTTCGGTCGCCGTCACCGATACCGGCATCGGCATGACGGCCGAGCAGCTGTCCCGTCTGTTCAATGATTTTGTGCAGGCCGACGCATCGACGACGCGCAAATATGGCGGCACCGGATTGGGTCTGGCCATCAGCCGGCGGCTGTGCCAGATGATGGGCGGCGAAATCACGGTGACCAGCGAGCCGGGCAAGGGCTCGACCTTCCTGATGAATCTGCCGGCAGAGTCTGGTGTAATGCCAGTGGTGCCGGTACGCCCGGCAGCTGTGCTGCCGGCTGGTGAAACGCCGCGGGGGTCGGTGATCCTGGTGATCGACGATGACGAGTCGGTGCTGGATTTGACAGAGCGTTTCCTGACGCGCAAGGGTTTCAAGGTGGTCACCGCCAGCGACGGCCATGAAGGCCTGCGACTGGCGCGCGAGCTGCATCCCGCAGCGATTACGCTGGATGTGCTGATGCCGCAACTTGATGGCTGGACGGTGCTCGCTGCGATCAAGGGTGATCCCGAACTGGCCGACATTCCGGTGATCCTGATGACCATCATTGATGATCGCACGCGAGGTTATGCGCTGGGCGCCACCGAATACCTGATCAAGCCGGTGAACCGCGAAAAACTGACCGGTGTGCTGCGCGCGGCCTGCGGTACGGCGGGGCGCAGGGTACTGGTCATTGATGATGACGAGTTCATGCGCAACGATATCTGCCAGTCATTAAAACGCGATGGCTGGGAGGTGAGCGAAGCTGCGAACGGCCGTCTGGGTATTGCCAGCCTCGTGCAGTCGCGGCCCGACGTCATCATGCTCGACCTGATGATGCCGGTAATGAACGGCTTCGAGTTCCTTGTCGAGATGCGCGGCAAACCGGAATGGCGCGACATTCCCGTGCTCGTGGTTACGGCCAAAGACCTGACTGCTGAAGAGCGGGCCCAGCTGAACGGACAGGTCGAAAGAGTGATGGACAAGGGTTCCGCTGAACTGGCCGAGTTGCTGGGCGAAATCGGGCAGGTGCTGGAGATTTCGGTTACGCGGCGGCGGGATGGCGCAGGGGAAAGGGAAGGAAGTAAACCGGCATGAAAATTCTTTACGTCGAGGATAACGATGACAATATCTATATGCTGGAACGGCGGCTGAAACGTGCTGGTTTCACCGTGATCATTGCCCGCGACGGCGCCGACGGCGTGGCCAAGGCGGGCAGCGAGCAGCCAGACCTGATCCTGATGGATTTGAGCCTTCCCGTGCTCGATGGCTGGGAGGCGACGCGCCGCATCAAGCAGGGCGACAGCACCGGCCGTATTCCGCTGATCGTGCTGACGGCCAATGCCATGGCCGGCGAAAAGGAAAAGGCGTTTGAGGCGGGCTGCGACGATTTCGACACAAAGCCGGTCGAGTTTGAGCGCCTGCTCGGAAAAATAAACGCCCTGATACCGCGGGAGTCCCGTCCATGAAAACCGCAGCGCTGCTGGTCGTCGATGACAATGATGACAATCGCTACACGCTGACGCGCAGGCTCAAGCGTGAGGGTTACGAGAACATTTCGACGGCCAACGACGGTCGCCAGGCGCTGGAGCAGTTGCAGCTGAAAAAGTTCGACCTGGTGATGCTCGACGTGATGATGCCCGAGATGAATGGTTATGAAGTGCTGGAGCGGATGAAAGGCGATCCGCAGCTGCGTGACATCCCGGTGATCATGATTACCGCGGTCGAAGACCAGGAGAGCGTCGTGCGCTGCATCAAGCTCGGCGCCGAAGACCACCTGCCCAAACCCTTTGATGCGACGCTGCTGGCGGCGCGGGTCAGTGCGAGCCTGGAGAAAAAACGCCTGCGCGATGAACTGCACGAATTGAACCGGACGCTGGAATCCCGAGTGCAGGAGCAGCTCTCGGAAATTGACCGGCTGGGACTCTTGAAGCGTTTTTTTTCTCCGCAGATTGCAAAATCCATCGTCGAAACCGGTGGCGAGGAAATGCTCAAAACCCACCGCCGCGAGGTGGTGGTGGTGTTCCTCGACATGCGCGGCTTCACTGCATTCACCGACAAGGTGGAGCCTGAGGAAGTGATGGATGTCTTGTCCGAATACCACAATGCCATGGGGCCGCTGATTTTTGCCGAAGGTGGCACGCTGGACCGTTTCACCGGCGACGGCATGATGATTTATTTTAACGACCCGATCAAAATGGAATTCCCGCTGGCCAATGCAGTGCGCATGTCGCTGGCGATGCAGCACGATTTTTCGCCGTTGCGCGAGGCCTGGCAGAAACGCGGATTCAGCCTCGATCTCGGCATTGGTATCGCCCAGGGTTATGCGACGCTGGGCGCCATCGGTTTTGAGGGACGCTGGGATTACACCTGCATTGGATCGGTGACTAACCATGCAGCGCGCCTCTGTGGTGAAGCGAAGGGCGGACAGATACTGACCAACCAGAAAACTTACGCGCGCATCGAAAGCCTGGCCCGTGCCGAACCGCTGGGGGAGATGAATTTCAAGGGTGTTGCCGAGCCGGTGCCGGTGGTGAACATAACTGGCCTTGCGGCCTGATCACCTTGTTTTAATCCGGGGAAGGAATTTCCATGGGCTTGCAGAGACTGCATGTTGCGGCACGTTACAGCGAGGCCGCCATTTTCAACGGCGTAGTTTATTTGGCAGGCATGGTGCCGGAATGCGAGGCGGCTGACATTCGCAGCCAGACGGCCGATGTTCTGACACAGGTGGATCTGCGGCTGAAGGAGGCGGGCAGCAACAAGGCCTGCATCCTGCGCACGCAGATTTTTCTTGCCGACATCAAGGACATCTCGGCAATGAACGAGGTGTGGGATGCCTGGGTCAGCCCGGGCTCGGCACCGCCGCGCGCTACCGTGCAGGCGGCATTGTCGAATCCGCATTACCGGATCGAGATTGTGGTGACAGCAGCGCAGTCAGCGATGGCCTGATCCTGTAGTGCAGCAATCAGGCCGTGAATTTCACGACCTTGTTGCGACCTTGTTCCTTGGCGAGATACATGGCGCGATCGGCCCTGGCCTGAATGGCGTCGATGCCGCGTCCGTCTTCGGGATAACAGGCAAGCCCGATGCTGACGCTGGTTTCAATGCGTTCGCCCTCGAATTCCAGTCGCGTCATGGCCACTGCCTGAAGGATCCGCTGGGCGACCTCGATTGCCCGGTCAGGGGCGGTTTCCGGCAACACCACCACGAATTCGTCACCGCCGTAACGTGCCAGTACGTCGGTGTGGCGCAGTTCGGTTGCGATGCATTTGGCCACCAGCTTCAGCAGACGGTTTCCGGCCTCGTGCCCGTGCTGATCGTTGACCGCCTTGAGGTTGTCGGAATCGATCATCAGCATGGTCATTGGCCGGCTATAACGGACAGCCTGGGCAAACAGGCGGTCCGCCATGATGCTGAAGCCGCGCATGTTGTAGAGCCCGGTCAGGTCGTCTGTTTCAGACAGCAGCCGTGCCTGGTTAAGGCCAAAACGGATGTCGGCGGAAAACATGGTGGTGATATAGGCAACCAGCAGCATCGGCGCGAGTTGGGCCGCCAGACCGCCTACATAGGCCAGTGTGAATACCTCGCGGGTACTGGAGTATTCACCGAGCAGCACGAAGCATGCGGTGATCAGCGCCATCTCCAGCATCGTAGCGAGTTTGCCCAGTGTGAGCGCGCTGGTGATGATGACAAGCAGATAGGCGTTGACCAGCGGGCTTTGGAGTTTTCCCGTGAACCACAGCACCCAGGTGATGAACAGCAGCATCACGAAGGTTTCGATTGCGATTTTCCAGCGCGACTCGGTGGTGTAGAAATTGGTATAACGAAAGCCGAGAACGAAGGCAGCGTAGAAGAACAGCACCATCGAAATGGCGGCCCGATCATCCGGGGCAGGGCCCTCGAACACCTGGTACAGCAGCACCAGGATCAGCAACAGCCACTCGATTTCGGCGACGGTGCGCGAAATGCCTCGCAGCTCCTCTTGTGCAATGGATAGCGTTTTGGGGGTGTTTTGGCGCGCGTACGTTTCCATTTTTCGCGATCGGATTACTGCATTCTGGGTGGAAATATCTTATTGATAATATAGGGAAAAATGGCAGACGGGGTTATGAAAACCCCGTACTGTTGTGCCATTGAATTTGCCAGCATCTCTTTGTGAACTGACATAACTTATTGTTTTTATTAAAAAAAATGGTGGAGGCGGCGGGAATTGAACCCGCGTCCGCAAGCCCTCCACAGTCAGGACTACATGCTTAGCCTGGTTATTTGGATTTCGCCTCGCACCCGCCAGCCGGCAGGCTGGTGTTTGGCTAGCCGCTTCGACGGATCCGCAGGGCCAAGCGACCAAACCCTGCAGAGGGGCTGATGTAAATGACACTGCACTCCCAAACAAGGTTGCCCTTATTCGAAAGCCTGACCCATCAGCAGGTCAGTGCAGCGTCTCGCCGGTATTAGGCGGCGAGAGAATAACGCTCGTCGTTGGCGTGTAAAGAATTTCCAGCGGATTTACAAGGTGACTGGACCTTGGCATGCCCTGTGCTGCTTTGTGACCCACGTCGAAACCAAGTCGCCCCCGGTTCCTGATGGTCAGACATTATCGCATACCGCTTGGTTCCCGTTGTCGCGGCGCCTGATGACTACAACCGCTTGCTCTGGGTTTACCGGATGGCGATGCGGGAAACGGGCTTTCTGGCGGGCAGCTGGCCGACGATTGCCGTGCCGGGTGTGGTGGTGGCCTGCAGGGTTGACTAACCCGGTTGCAGCATCGCCATGACATCGATACGCAGGCTTTCGGGCACATTCATGGTGGCAAGTTGCCTGAGCCTGGATTTCGCGTCGGGCAGGGCGTATAGCCCGAGCATGTAGATCAGCAGGTCGTCGGTGGTGGGCGTGCCGCCCAGAGTGCGGGTGAGTTCTTCGGGCAGTCCGACCATCAGGGGATTGGTGGCCGGGAACAGGATGCTCGCGACAAAGTCACCGCAGTTCAGGCAAAGTCGTTCGCCGGGTTGCCGAAATATGCAGTAGGGCGTTTCCTCGTCCACCCAGTAAGCGACCCGGAGTGAAAGATCATTGCGCAGGGATTGCATTTCGCCTGCTGTTCTGAAGGGGCGGATGCCGTGCAGGTGTTCGATGAAGAAGGTCTTGCCGGCGATATCAAGAATGCCGTTCTTGACGAATCCGGAGACGATCACGCCTGCGCCCGGAAACGACCAGGCAATCCGCCGGTCTTCCAGTTCGATGCCGACCTGGTCTTCGGGAGTTCCATCCGGATGTGTGATCAGGAAATAGTGGACATAACCGGCCTGGCCATCGGCAACATCCGTGACTGTGTGGAGGCCTGCCGCGTTAGCGGATGCCGTCGGAGAAGCAGTTTTTTGCGGCTCTGGCGCGGCAGCCTGTACAGCCGCGCTTGCCAGCACGAATAAAAGGGAATTGACGGCAATCCGCCATGGAAGGAATCGCATCACATGTGGATGCTCCCACGGTTGTGCCGGTTAAACTACCGATCCATGACTAAATGTCACACACTTAAGACTTTGCGAATGCAGACAGCGTCATGACTGGTTTATTTTTTTCAGAATCTCCGTAGCCGAGTCGACTACGCTATCCGCATCCCATTGATCCGGATTGCTGCCATTGAGGTAGCCGAAACGTACGGCAATGGTTTTCATGCCGGCTGCTTTGCCAGCCTGGATATCGCGCTCATCATCGCCGACGTAGATGCATTGCTCCGGCGCGCAGCCGACAAGCTTTGCCGCAGCGAACAGAGGTGCGGGGTGGGGTTTCATGTGGGGAGTGGTGTCGCCGCCGATAATGCATGCGGCCCGTTCGCCATAACCCAGCTGCCGCAGCAATGGCAGGGCGAAACGCTCTGCCTTGTTGGTGACGATGCCCCAGCGGATACCAAGACCTTCAATCCCGTCAATCAGTTCCGCAATGCCCGGGAACAGCACGGTGTCGCAGCAGAGATTGTTCTCGTAAATGCGCAGAAACTCGTCGCGCATGGCCGGATAGTCGGCGTGATCGGGGGTGATGCTGAAACCGACGCCAAGCAGGCCGCGCGCACCCAGCGACGTCACGCGACGGGTATCAGCCAGCGGCACCGGTGCCAGGCCGCGCGCGGTACGCATGGCATTGACGGCATGGCAGAGGTCGGGCGCGGTATCGGCAAACGTGCCGTCGAGGTCGAACAGGACGGCCGCGGTCATGACTGCGGTGCGCGGGCGCAGAGGATGTAGTTGACGCTGGTGTCGGCTTCGAGCGCGTAGATCTTGCTGAACGGGTTGTAGGTCATGCCGGTGATGCCGCTGATCTCAAGGCCGGCGCTGCGGCAGGTGGCCGACAGTTCCGAGGGTTTGATGAAGCGGGCGTAGTCGTGGGTGCCGCGCGGCAGCAGGTTCAGCACGTATTCGGCACCAATGATGGCGTAGAGATATGACTTCGGGTTGCGGTTCAGCGTCGCAAAAAACGCATGGCCACCCGGTTTCAGCAGTCCGGCGCAGGCGCGTACCGCGGATGCCGGATCCGGCACGTGTTCCAGCATTTCCATACAGGTTACGACGTCAAAGCTGTTTGGCACTTCCTGCGCGAGGGTTTCGACGGCGACATTGCGGTAAACCACGCCGAGTTTTGATTCCAGCAGATGCAGCTGCGCGACTTTCAACGGCTTGTCGGCGAGATCAATGCCGGTGACCCGTGCACCGCGCGCCGCCATGGCCTCCGCAAGAATGCCGCCTCCGCAGCCAACATCAAGCACGTTCTTGCCGTGCAGCGCCGCGATGCCGTCGATGTAGCCCAGCCGCAGTGGATTGATTTCATGCAGTGGACGGAACTCGCTCTCGGCATCCCACCAGCGGTGGGCGAGTTCACTGAATTTTTCCAGTTCGGCGGGGTCGACGTTGGTGTTCATGACGGACGTATCCTCATTTGCCATTGCCGGGCTTTGGCACGAATCGCGGATTCATCAAGATTGGCCAGTTTGCCGTCGGCCAGTCGCCGCTCGCCGCCGATCCAGACGTCACTGACATGTTCACGGCCGGCGGCATAGACCAGATGCGAAATAGGGTCGTAGCAGGGAGACAATTCGCTGCCCGCCAGGTTCACCGCCGTCAGGTCGGCAAACTTGCCCGGAACGATGGAGCCGATCCGATCCTGCAGGCCCAGCGCACGCGCGCCGCCCAGTGTGGCGCATTCCAGCGCTTTATGTGCAGGCATGGCGGTTGCATCACCGCTGCTGCCTTTGGCGAGCAGGGCGGCCAGGCGCATTTCGGCAAACAGGTCTAGCCGGTTGTTGCTTGCGGCGCCGTCGGTGCCGAGGCCGACATTGACCCCGGCCTGAAGCAATCGGGTGATGGGGGCAATGCCACTGGCAAGTTTGAGGTTCGACGACGGGCAGTGCGCCACCGAGCAGCCGTGGCTGGCGAAGAGTGCGATTTCGCGGTCATCCAGATGAACGCTGTGCACGGCGATCAGTCCGGGGCTCAGCAAGCCGGCTTTTTCGAGCCGTGCCAGCGGCCGCACTCCGTGTTGCGTCAGGCTTTCGGCAACCTCCTTTGCGGTTTCGTGGATATGGATATGCACGGGAATATCCAGTTCACCGGCAAAAGTGGCAATTTGTATGAACGTGGCATCGGACACGGTGAACGGCGCGTGCGGCGCGAGGCAGAACGACAGCAGCGGTTCGTCGCGCAGGGTGTCGCGCAAAGCCATGCCCTTGGCCAGATAATCCTGGGCGTCGCTGGCATAGGCCGAGCGGAACTCGATGGCGAGGATGCCGAGGGCGGCGCGCATGCCGGACTGCAGCGCTGCGCGCGCGGTGGCTTCCGGGAAAAAATACATGTCGTTGAAGCAGGTGATGCCTCCGCGCAGCATTTCAGCGCAGGCGAGCAGCGTGCCGTCGTAGACGAATTCATCCGAAACCATTTGCGCTTCTGCTGGCCAGATATGGTTCTTGAGCCAGTCCATCAGCGCCAGATCATCGGCCATGCCGCGCATCAGCGTCATCGCAGCATGGGTATGGAGGTTGATCAACCCGGGGATCAGCGCATGGTCGGGCAGATGGATGCGAAAGGCTTCGGGATAGCGGGAAGCGGCGTCGGCCACTGGCAGTACGGCAAGGATGCGATCCCCCGCGATGACTACAGCGTGCGCTTCGAGTGCCACGGTAGCCGGTTCGACCGGGACTACCCAGCGCGGCTCAATGACTGTCGGTGATGGCATGTTGCGCAGTGAGGTTGCTGAGTCGGACGAAAAGCCGATTGTATTGCAAAAAAAAGCCCTGCCGAAGCAGGGCTTTTTTACAGTACTGTTGCTTACTTCTTGGCGGCGGGCTTTTTCGCAGCCGGCTTTTTAGCGGGCGGTTTGAGGTTAAGCGCGCGTCCGACAACTTCCACGGTGACACGGCGGTTCGGCGCCAGACATTCGATGAGTTGCTTGCGCTTCATCTTGTTGTCGCAGAACTTGGTGACCGGAATCGGCTGTTTCGGGCCTTTGCCTTCCCAGAAAATCAACTTCTGGTTGATGCCTTTGGAGACGATGTAGTCCTTCACCGTGATCGCGCGCTTCTCGGACAGCTTCATGTTGTATTTCATGCTGCCGATGCGATCGGTGTGGCCGGTGACGATGACTGCGCCGATGGTGACCGGGCCGCGGACTTTGTTGGCTTTGCCGAGAACGCCCAGGAACTTGTCGAGATCCTGTTTGTTGCCTGCGGTCATGTCGGCCTTGTTGAACTCCATGCCCTGCAGCTCGATTTTCTGTTCGACATTGACCATCGCCGGTTTTTTGGGTTTTGGCTTCGGTGCGACTTTTTGCGGTGCAGCTTTTTTCGGTGCGGCTTTTTGAGCGGCCACTGGCTTTTTCACCAGATCCGGATCGCATTCCGCGATGGCCAGAGCCGGGGTCCATTGGCTGGTGCGAACGCAAACGCCTGCGCCCGGTGCCTTGACGATGCCACCAGCGGTATCCGTCACATAGCCGTCTTTGGCCTGCGCCGAAGCGAGGGCGGGTGCAAGCGCGGCTGCAATGATAGCGCTTGCTAAAGTAATCCTGAGTGCTGAACGCATGTTTTTGATCCTCCTGTTTTGCGAAAAATAGGGACGTGCCGGATAGCCGGTAAAATGGAAATTTGGTGCTCCCCGAGGCCACTAGATACCACATCCCCGATATCCGAGTAAACCTTGGATTGAATACTAGCATGTTTTTTAAAAAAAAAGCATAGAACTGTTGTTCTTATGCATCATTCGCCAGGCTTGGTATTTCACTTTATGGAACACGGGTTTGGGGCGGGTTAGGGACTAAATCGTCCTCTGTGCGATGGTGCTTTGCGAAGCTGATAAGTCTCCTGGGCAGGGTCGCAGGGGAGTGCGCCCGAAAGCGGCATATTGTGCAGCAAGTGCAGTGTCGAGCGAGGTTCCCGGCGGGGTGTGACTCGCATTGCAGCATGCTAGAATTCCACGCTTTGTAACAACATCCAAAACAGCGTCGCAATTCGCCCGCTGATCAAAAAAACAAGCCGCGGAATCCATGGACCAATTTGCCAAAGAAACACTGAACATCAGCCTCGAAGAGGAGATGCGCCGCTCCTATCTGGACTATGCGATGAGCGTGATTGTCGGGCGCGCACTGCCCGATGTCCGCGACGGCCTCAAACCCGTGCATCGCCGCATCCTGTTTGCGATGCACGAATCCAACACGGTGTGGAACCGGCCATACGTGAAATGTGCCCGCGTGGTCGGTGACGTACTTGGTAAGTACCATCCGCACGGCGACAGCGCCACTTACGAAGCACTGGTGCGCATGGCGCAGAATTTCTCGATGCGCTACATGCTGGTCGACGGCCAGGGTAACTTCGGTTCTGTTGACGGTGACTCCGCTGCGGCCTATCGCTACACCGAGTGCCGGCTGGAAAAAATCACGTCCGACATGCTCGCCGACATCGACATGGACACCGTCGATTTCGTCGACAACTATGACGGCAAGGAAAAAGAGCCGGTCACGCTGCCAACCAAGGTGCCGAACCTGCTGATCAACGGCTCTTCGGGCATCGCTGTTGGCATGGCTACCAACATTCCGCCGCACAACCTCGGTGAGGTGGTGGATGCCTGTCAGGCGCTGCTTAAAAATCCCGAACTCAGCATTGATGAACTGATCGAGATCGTGCCGGCGCCGGACTTCCCGACCGCGGGCATCATCTACGGCGTGTCAGGCGTACGCGACGGTTATCGAACTGGCCGCGGCCGCGTGATCATGCGCGCCCGCACCCATTTCGAAGAAGCGGAAAAAGGTGGTCGCGTATCCATCGTCATCGATGAACTGCCGTACCAGGTCAACAAGGCCAACCTGCTGATGAAAATCGGCGAACTGGTGCGCGAGAAAAAGCTGGAAGGCATTTCCGACATCCGCGACGAGTCCGACAAGTCCGGCATGCGGGCTGTCATTGAGCTGAAACGCGGCGAAGTGCCGGAAATCGTCCTGAACAATCTGTGGAAAGACACGCAGATGCAGGAGAGTTTCGGCATGAACATGGTCGCGCTGGTTGACGGCCAGCCGCGCGTGCTCAATCTGAAACAGTTCCTCGAGGCCTTCCTGCGCCACCGCCGCGAGGTGGTGACCCGCCGCACAGTGTTCGAGCTGCGCAAGGCGCGCGAACGCGGTCACCTGCTGGAAGGCCTGGCGGTGGCGCTGTCGAATGTCGACGAGGTCATTGCGCTGATCAAGGCCGCGCCGACCCCGGCGGATGCCAAGCGCGAACTGATGGCGCGGTTCTGGCGTTCCAAGCTGGTTGAGGAATTGCTCGAGCGCGCCATGGAAGGCGCGTCATACCGCCCCGAAGGACTGCTGGAAGAGTTTGGCCTGCAGAAAAAAGGCTACAAGCTGTCGGATGCGCAGGCCCAGCAGATTCTCGAGCTGCGTCTGCAGCGCCTGACCGCGCTGGAGCAGGACAAGATCGTCGCCGAATACCGCGAGACAATGGACAAGATTACCGACCTGCTCGACATTCTCGACAAGCCGGGTCGTGTGACCAAGATCATTGCGCAGGAACTCACCGATGTCAGAAAGCTCTACGCCGACGAGCGCCGCAGCGAAATCGTCACCAGTACCCAGGACCTGAGCACCGAAGACCTGATCCAGCCGGAAGACGTCGTGGTGACGCTGTCGCATGGCGGCTACATGAAATCGCAGCCGGTGGCGGATTACCGCGCACAGAAGCGCGGTGGTCGCGGCAAGCAGGCGACGACGACCAAGGATGATGATTTCGTCGAGAAACTGTTCATTGCCAACACCCACGACTACATCCTGTGTTTCTCCAATCGTGGCCGGGTGTACTGGATCAAGGTTTATGCCGTACCGCAGGGCAGCCGCGCTTCACGCGGCAAGCCGATCGTCAACCTCGTGCCTTTGATGGAACACGAAAAAATCACCGCGATCCTGCCGGTGAAGGAGTTTGATGACAATCATTTTGTGTTCATGGCGACCTCCACCGGCACCGTGAAGAAAACCGCGCTGTCGGCGTTTTCGCGACCGATGGCCAAGGGCATCATTGCGGTCAACCTCGACGACGGCGATTACCTGATCGGTGTTGCGGTGACCGACGGCAAGCAGGACATCATGCTGTTCTCCGATGCTGGCAAGGCGGTGCGCTTCAATGAGGAAGAAGTGCGCGTGATGGGGCGTGCGGCGGCGGGAGTGCGCGGCATGAAACTTCAGGCGAAACAAAAGGTTATATCTCTTTTGACGGCGGGCGAGGAAACCCAGTCGGTGTTGACTGCCACCGAAAACGGTTATGGCAAACGTACCCCGGTGGCGGAATACACGCGTCATGGTCGCGGCACGCAGGGCATGATTGCGATCCAGGCCAGCGACCGCAACGGCAAACTGATCGGCGCACAGCTGGTGAGCAAGGAAGACGAGATCATGTTGATTGCCAGCGGTGGCGTGCTGATCCGCACACGCGTAGCCGAAGTGCGCGAGCAGGGCCGTTCGACGCAGGGCGTACGCCTGATCAACCTCGATGACGGCGAGCGCCTGGTTGGCATGGAAACCATCGTTGATGCCGGTGACGAAGAGGAATAGTCCCCGCTTTTCCGGCATCAATTTTTTTTAAAATCAGCGATAAGCGAGCGTATGGCGAGAGTATTCAATTTCAGTGCCGGACCGGCGGTTTTGCCGGAACCGGTGCTGCAGCAGGCAGCGGCGGAAATGCTCGATTGGCACGGCAGCGGCATGTCGGTCATGGAAATGAGTCACCGCGGCAAAGAGTTCATCGAAATCCACGCCCGGGCCGAAGCCGACCTGCGCGAACTGATGAATATCCCGAAGAACTACAGGGTGCTGTTCCTGCAGGGAGGCGCATCCGCGCAGTTCGCGGTGGTGCCGATGAACCTGCTGCGCGGCAAGGCCAAGGCCGATTACATCAATACCGGGCAGTGGTCGAAAAAAGCCATCGCCGACGCGAAGAAATACTGCAAGGTCAATGTCGCGGCGAGTTCCGAGTCCGACAACTACAACCACGCGCCGAAGCAGGTGCAGTGGCAACTCGATCCGGACGCGGCCTATGTACATGTCACCACCAATGAAACCATCGGTGGTGTCGAGTTCCACTGGGTGCCGGATACCGGCAGCGTGCCGCTGGTCGCCGACATGTCCTCACACATCCTGTCGCGGCCGATGGATGTGTCGCGCTACGGGTTGATTTACGCCGGTGCTCAGAAAAACATCGGTCCGGCGGGCGTGACCATCGTCATCGTGCGCGACGACCTGCTGGGGCAGGCGTTACCGGTGACGCCGACAGTATTCGATTACAAGGTGCAGGCGGAAAACGATTCGATGTCGAATACGCCGTCAACTTACGGCATTTATGTGGCGGGGCTGGTGTTCCAGTGGCTGAAGCAGAAGGGTGGTCTGGCGGGGATGGAGAAGGTCAACCGTGCCAAGGCTGCGCTGCTCTACGATTATCTCGACCAGACCGAGTTTTACCATTCACCGGTGGCGAAGGATGACCGTTCGCTGATGAACATTCCGTTCACGCTGCGCAGCGCCGATCTGGACAAGGCTTTTCTCCAGACCACCGAGGCCGCAGGCCTGACCCAGTTGAAGGGGCATCGTTCGGTTGGTGGTATGCGCGCATCGATTTACAACGCGATGCCGATTGAGGGGGTACAGGCGCTGGTGCAGTGCATGCGCGAGTTCGAGCGCAAGCATGGCTGAGCCCGTGGGTCGAGTCCCGTTGAAAATCCTCACGCTGAATTCGATTGCCGGCGTCGGCCTGCAGCGTTTTCCGGCGGAACGATACCAGGTCGGCAACGATACCGTGGCGCCGGATGCCATCCTCGTGCGCTCGCACGACATGCACGTGATGGACATTCCGGCCAGCGTCCGGGCCATCGGCCGTGCGGGGGCAGGCACCAACAACATTCCGGTCGACAAGATGAACCTGCGCGGCGCGCCGGTGTTCAACGCACCCGGCGCCAATGCCAACGCGGTGAAGGAACTGGTTCTTGCCGCGCTGCTGATGGCGGCGCGCAACCTGTTGCCGGCGGCGCGTTTTGTTGACGGCCTCAGTGGTGACGACAAGGCGCTGCACAAGCTGGTCGAAGACGGCAAGAAGCAGTTTGCCGGCCTTGAGTTGCCGGGACGCACACTGGGCGTGATCGGCCTTGGCAAAATCGGCAGCCTGGTGGCGGATGCCGCGATCAAGCTTGGCATGGACGTGCTGGGTTACGACCCGGAGATCACCGTTGATGCGGCATGGAGCCTGCCGTCGCAGGTGCGCAAGGCGCATACCATTGAGGAGGTGTTCAAGGCATCGGATTTCATCACGCTGCATGTGCCGCTGGTGCCCGCGACGCGCAACCTGATCGACGCAAAACGCGCGGCCCTGCTGAAAAAGGGCGCTGTGCTGCTGAATTTTTCGCGCGATGGCATTGTCGATAACGACGCCGTGCTCGAGGCTTTGGCCGCGAAACGCTTGCGTACTTACGTCTGCGATTTCCCGGCGCAGAAACTGGCAGGACACCCGCAGGTGGTGGCTTTGCCGCATCTCGGCGCATCGACGCGCGAAGCGGAGGACAACTGTGCGGTGATGGTTGCCGACCAGGTGCGTGATTTTCTCGAGCACGGCAACATTCGCAACGCAGTCAATTTTGCCGACGTGGTGATGCACCGCGAATCGGCCTGGCGTGTGGCGATTGCCAATGCCAATGTGCCGAACATGGTCGGGCAGATTTCGACGTCACTGGCCAAGGCCGGCCTCAACATCCACAACATGCTGAACAAATCGCGCGGCGACCTGGCTTACACGCTGGTGGATGTCGACAGCGCGGTGCCGGATGCGGTGATTGCAGAACTGGCGGCGATCAAGGGCGTGCTCGCGGTAAGATATCTGCCGACGAGTTGAACGTGATTCTGGATCCAACCCCTGCCCATGGCTGATTCGCTGAAGGATATCCGCGGCAAGATTGATGCGCTGGACGAGCGTCTGGTGCAACTGCTGTCGGCGCGCGCGAAGCTGGCACAGCAGGCCTGGCATGCCAAGGGCAGTGCCGCAGCCTACAAACCCGAGCGCGAGGCGCAGGTGTTGCGCCGGGTGCGTGAGCTGAACCAGGGTCCGCTGTCGGGCGCCGCGCTGAGCCGGCTGTTCACTGAAATCATGTCGGCCTGCCGTGCGCTTGAAGAGCAGATGGCGGTGGCCTATCTCGGCCCTGAAGGCACGTTCAGCCAGGAGGCCGTGGTCAAGCACTTTGGTGCTGCCACCGGATCCCAGTCGCATGCCACGATTGATGAAGTTTTCCGCGCTGTCGAAACCGGTGCTGCAGGTTACGGCGTGGTGCCGGTAGAAAACTCCACCGAAGGCGCGGTGGGGCGCACGCTGGACCTGCTGCTGAATACCTCGGCGCGCATCTGTGGTGAAGTGATGCTGCCGGTGCGGCAATGCCTGATGAGTGTTGCGCCGCGGCGCGACGGCATCAGCAAGGTGTATTCGCATACCCAGAGCCTGGCGCAGTGCCAGCAATGGCTGTCGCGCAATCTGCCGCAGGCGGAACGCATCGCCGTGGTCAGCAATGCCGAAGCCGCACGGCTCGCGAGCAAGGATCGGCGTTCGGCGGCGATTGCCAGCCGCACGGCAGCGACGCTTTACGGCCTCAAGCTACTGGCGCGAAACATTGAAGATGATCCGAAGAACACCACGCGGTTTGCGGTGATCGGCACCGAAGAAGTCTCACCATCGGGTCGCGACAAAACATCGCTGGTGCTGTCGACGCGCAACGCGCCGGGCGCAGTGCATGATCTGCTGACGCCGCTGGCGAAGCACGGCGTCAGCATGACTCGGCTGGAATCGCGTCCTGCGCGCACCGGTTTGTGGGAATACGTGTTCTACGTTGATATCGAAGGGCATCAGCAGGAACCGCGCGTGGCGAAAGCGTTGACTGCGCTGGCACGCAAGACCTCGTTCCTGAAAGTGCTGGGTTCCTACCCGGCGGCACGCTGAGTCAGTGCGTCTATATTAATAAGTCATTGTTTTAATTGATAAAATAATATGAGTGTCTGCGACCTCGCGCCTGGTTATATCCGGGCCATTGCGCCCTACGTGCCGGGCAAACCGACTTCCGAACTGGCCCGCGAGCTGGGACTCGAGGAATCCAGCATTGTCAAACTGGCATCGAATGAGAATCCGCTGGGCGTCAGCCCGAAAGCAGCGCTCGCCATACGCGCCATACTCGATGGCCTGGCGCGTTATCCCGACGGCAATGGTTTTGAACTGAAGCATGCGCTGTCACGGCGCTTTGGTGTTGAGCCGGACAATATCGTGCTTGGCAATGGTTCCAATGACGTGCTGGAACTGGCAGCACGTTCATTCCTTGCGCCGGGTTTTTCCGCAGTGTATTCGCAGCATGCCTTTGCGGTGTATCCGCTGGCGGTGCAGGCAATGGGTGCGCAGGGCATTGAAGTGCCGGCGCGCGAGTTCGGCCATGACCTGCCGGCAATGGCGCGCGGCGTGCGTCCTGATACCCGGCTGATGTTTATCGCCAATCCGAACAATCCCACCGGCACCTTCATCGATGGGGCCACGCTCGAAGCTTTCATCGCAAAAGTGCCGCAGGAAGTACTGATCGTGCTTGACGAGGCATACAACGAATACCTCGAACCACAATTCAAGTACGACGGCATCGGCTGGCTGAAAAAATATCCGAATCTGGTGATCACCCGCACTTTCTCCAAGGTTTATGGTCTGGCCGGGCTGCGTGTCGGGTATGCGCTGGCAGCGCCCGGGGTCGCTGACCTGATGAACCGTGTACGTCAGCCGTTCAACGTCAACAGCCTGTCGCTGGCAGCCGCAACGGCAGCGCTGGATGACGAAGCATTCGTTCGCGACAGCCATGACCTCAATCGTCGCGGCATGCGCCAGATCGTCGCCGGCTTGCAGCAACTGTCGCTGAGTTACATTCCGTCCTATGGCAATTTCATTACCTTCAAGGTGCCGGGTGCGGCGACCGTGTTCCGGAAACTGCTGAAGGCCGGCGTCATTGTGCGGCCCATTGCCAATTACGGCATGCCCGACCATTTGCGGGTGTCGATCGGGCTGGAGTCGGAAAACGCGCGTTTCCTTGAAGTGTTGCAGCAGGCACTGGCTGCCTGATTTTGCGATCAGGGCGGTGGCAAGCCAAGTGCGGTAAGGTAATCAACCCGCACAGATCATCTGAACGGAACGCTGGAACGGAATAGTCATGCCGGCCAAATTACGCATTAATAAACTTGTCGTTATCGGCGTCGGCCTGATCGGGGGATCGTTTGCGCTGGCGCTGAAAAAAGCGCGCATCGTCAAACAGGTGGTCGGTGTTGGTCGCAGCCGCAAAAACCTGCAGCTGGCGCTGCGCCTTGGTGTGATCGACAAGGCAGAGACCGATGCCGTGCGCGCAGTGGCCGATGCCGACCTGGTGCTGGTCGGTGCGCCGGTGGGGCAGATGCCGGGCATTTTTGCGCGTATCGCGCCGGCCCTGCCGAAACATGCGGTGGTGACCGACGCCGGCAGTACCAAGCAGGATGTGATTGCTGCGGCGCGGCGCCATCTCGGTGCACATTTTTCGCAGTTCGTGCCTGCACATCCGATTGCCGGCACCGAACACAGCGGCGCTGGCGCGGCGTTTCCCGAACTGTTCCGCGACCGCAACCTGATCCTGCTGCCACAGAAGGAAACCAAAGCCTCGGCGTTACGCCTGGTACGCGCGGCCTGGCTCGCTTGCGGTGCGCGCATTGTGCACCTCGAGGCTGCAGAGCATGACGAGATTTTCGGCGCGGTCAGCCATCTGCCGCATGTGGTGGCGTTTGCGCTGGTCAATCAATTGGGGCAGCGCCGTGATGCCAGGCGGCTGCTCGGTTTTTCCGGTGGTGGTTTACGTGACACGGTGCGCATCGCCGGCAGTTCGCCGGAAATGTGGCGCGACATCTGCATGGCCAACCGCGCGGCACTGGTGCCATTGGTCGACGGTTACATCAGCGAACTGGAAGCCGCGCGCGCCGCACTGGCCGCGGGTGACGGGGATTCACTCGAGCATATGTTCAGCACGGCGCAAAAGGCGCGCGCCCGCTGGCTGCTTAAAAAGTAAATGAGCGCGGCGAAACCCGAATACCTGGATCTGCAGCCGATCCGCGCCGTGCGCGGCACGGTGCGTCTGCCGGGATCAAAAAGCATTTCCAACCGCACGCTGCTGCTGGCCGCACTCGCAGAAGGTGTCACGACGCTGCGCGAAGTGCTGGACTCTGACGACACGGGCTACATGCTGACCGCGCTGCGCGCGCTGGGTGTGCGTTGTGAGTCTGCCGGACCGCGCGCCATGACCGTGCATGGCGTCCATGGTGTTTTCCCCGGAAAGAAAGCGGATCTGTTTCTCGGCAATGCCGGCACGGTAGTGCGGCCGCTGACTGCCGTGCTCGCGCTGTGCGGCGGTGAATACGGCATCGACGGCGTCGCACGCATGCACGAGCGGCCGATCGGCGATCTGGTTGATGCCTTGCGCCAGCTGGGTGCAGAGATTGATTACCTCGGCAATCCGGGATTCCCGCCGCTGAAGATTCATCCGGGAAAACTGAAGGCGCAGGCCGAGGTGAGCATCCGCGGCAATGTGTCCAGTCAGTACCTGACCGGATTGCTGATGGCACTGCCGCTGCTCGGCACGAAGACGGTAGTGCGCATCGAAGGTGAATTGATTTCCAAACCCTATGTCGAGATCACGCTGAATGCGATGCGCCGTTTCGGCGTGGCGGTCGGGCGCGACGGCTGGGCCTCGTTCACGGTGCCGGCTGCTGCGCGTTATGTCAGCCCGGGTGAGCTGTATGTCGAAGGTGATGCGTCATCGGCGTCGTATTTTCTCGCGGCCGGCGCGATCAGCGGCCTGACCGGCGGTGGCCCGGTGCGTGTCGAAGGTGTGGGGCGCAACAGTACCCAGGGTGACGTGCGCTTTGCCGAGGCACTGGAGCAGATGGGTGCCGCGGTCAGCATGGACGAACACTGGATCGAGGCTGGTGCGGGTGGTGATACAAAAAAACGCGGCAAGCTGCGTGCGGTGGACCTCGACTGCAATCACATACCCGATGCAGCGATGACGCTGGCGGTGGCAGCGCTGTTTGCCGACGGCACCACGACATTGCGCAATATCGCCAGCTGGCGGGTCAAGGAAACCGACCGCATCGCGGCGATGGCTGCAGAGTTGGTGAAACTCGGCGCGACGGTGGAAGAGGGGGCGGATTACCTGAAAATCACGCCGCCAGTGCAATGGCGGCCGGCGACCATTGATACCTACGACGACCACCGCATGGCCATGTGTTTTTCCCTGGCGGCCTTGGGCGGGGTGCCGGTGCGCATCCATGATCCGGGCTGCGTGGCCAAAACCTTTCCCGATTATTTTCAGGTGCTGGCGGGCATCGCGGCATGAGTCTGCCGCCGGTCATCGCCATAGACGGTCCATCCGCTTCGGGCAAGGGCACGATCGCTGCGGCGGTCGCGGAGCGGCTGGGATTTCATTACCTGGACAGCGGGGCGCTGTACCGGATTGTCGGTTTTGTTGGTGGGGAGCGTGGAGCCAATCTCGACAATGACTCAGAAATAACTCGTATTACATTGAATTTAAAGGTTAAATTTAATGGAGGCCAGGTGTTTGTCGATGCCCGTGATGTGTCGGATCAGATTCGTGGTGAGGTCGCCGGGGCTGCCGCATCGCGGGTGGCGGCCTTGCCCGGCGTGCGCAAGGCCCTGATGTCGCTGCAGCACGGCTTCCGCCAGCCGCCGGGCCTGGCGGCTGATGGGCGTGACATGGGGTCGGTAGTGTTCCCGGATGCTCGGCTGAAAATTTACCTGACGGCGACCGCTGAAGAGAGGGCCCGCAGGCGTCATAAGCAGTTGATGGAAAAGGACTCCGGTGCTAGTATGGCGACCCTTTTGCAGGACATTCGTGAGCGCGATTTTCGCGACAGCAACCGTGCCACGGCCCCCCTGTTGAAGTGTGCTGATGCCATTGAAATCGATACTACCGGCATGCCGGTGTCCGACGTGGTGGCGCAGGTCTTGCATCTGTATCAAAAAACGCAGCAGTAAAGGCAGCAAACGGCAGTAAACAGGCGTCATGGGCCGCCAGGACCATGGCTTTTTTCAACTACCCTCCCGTTTCTCAAACGGGTGTGATAACCTCCTGATTCCAATGATGAAAACAACCAAACAAGCTTCTCCTGTCGGTATTCCTGCCGAGAGTTTTGCCGCGCTCTTTGAAGAGAGCCTTGCAACGAAAG
>CAMCYP010000050.1 GCA_945885345.1 Bordetella parapertussis
CATGCCGTATTCGGCGGTGACCCAGCCGCGATCGGTGCCACGCAGATGCGGCGGCTGTTTTTCGAGCACGCTCGCCGTGCACAGCACCTTGGTGGCGCCGAATTCGATCAGCACCGAACCTTCGGCATGGCAGGTGAAATTGCGGGTGATGCGGATGGCACGCAGCTCATCCGGTTTGCGTTGACTGGGTCGCACGGTGCTCCTTCGATATGCTATGTTTCAAGGGTATTCATTATAAAGCCCCCGCAATGATCCGCAGTTCGATGATTAACAGCATGACCGGTTTCGCCGCCGCAACCCGCGAACTCGCCTGGGGCGCAGTCAGCGTCGAACTGCGCTCCGTCAACCACCGCTACCTGGATATCTCGTTCCGTATCCCGGATGAACTGCGCACGATCGAACAGGCGCTGCGCGAAGCGATCTCGGGCGCAATCAGCCGCGGCAAGATTGAATGCCGGATTTCCTATGCCATGCGCAGCGGCCCGCAAGGCAGCGCCGAACTCGACGCAACATTGCTCGCGCAGGTGCTGGCGCTGAATGCGCGTGCGCGCGCAGCACTCCCCGAAGCGCAACCGCTGGGCGTGGGCGACATCCTGCGCTGGCCCGGCATGCTCGGTACCGACGCGCTGCCGGTCGACGAATTCCGCGCGACAGCCAACGAACTGATGCGCCAGGCGCTGGGGGATTTCACCGCGGCGCGCGCGCGCGAAGGTACAAAACTGGCGGCAGTCATCCTCGAACGCGCCGCGGAAATGCGCACCCGCATCGCGACCGTGCAGCCGCGAATGCCAATGATCATCGCCGCCTTCCAGGAAAAACTGAATGCGCGATTGAAAGAAGCGCTGGTTTCCGCCGACGACGAACGCGTGCGCCAGGAAATCGCGCTGTTCGTCAACAAGATCGACGTCGATGAAGAACTGTCACGACTGGCAACCCATCTCGACGAACTGCAGCGCATCGTCGGCAAGGGCGGCGCCTCGGGCAAACGCCTTGATTTCCTGATGCAGGAACTCAACCGCGAAGCCAACACGCTGGGCTCGAAATCCGCCGACATTGAGGTGACCCGGGTGGCGATGGACCTCAAACTGCTGATCGAGCAGATGCGCGAGCAGATCCAGAACATCGAATGAGCGGCAATCTTTACATCGTCAGCGCACCTTCAGGTGCCGGCAAAACCAGCCTGGTGGCGGCGCTGCTCGAAGCGGACCGCGGCATCCGCAAATCGGTGTCGTACACCACGCGGCAGCCGCGCCCGGGGGAAATCAACGGCAACCACTATCATTTTGTCACCACCGTCGATTTTGAACGCATGGCGCAGGCCGGCGATTTCCTCGAATCAGCACTGGTGCACGACAACCGCTACGGCACTTCGCGGAAATGGGTCGAAGAGCAGATGGCCGCCGATATCGACATCGTGCTCGAGATCGACTGGCAGGGCGCTGCCCAGGTACGCAAGCTGATGCCGGCCACGATCAGCATTTTCATCCTGCCACCCTCGTTCGAAGCGCTGATGCAGCGCCTGAACACCCGCGGCCAGGATCCGGCCGACGTGATCTCCCGGCGCCTGGCCAATGCCCGCGAGGAAATCGCCCACGTTACGGACTTCGACTATGTTATTATCAACAACGATTTCCGGACGGCTGCGTCTGAACTTCAGGACGTCATTCGTGCCGAACGTCTGCGCACCCCGCGCCAGCTGAACCGGCATACCGCACTGATCAACCGATTGAAGTAAAAATCTTTAAAGCAGGAAACCTCATGGCCCGCATTACCGTAGATGACTGCATGAAAATCATTCCCAACCGTTTCGACATGTCGCTGGCGGCCACCTACCGCGCCCGGCAACTGGCGAACGGCGCACAACCGATGATCGACGCAACCCGCGACAAACCGACCGTCATCGCCCTGCGCGAACTCGCGGCAGGAAAGTACGGCGCAGACATTCTCAACAAAAGCCCGACGTAACAGGCCTGCGCCCGCGGCTGGGGCAAGAGGCGCCTGACTGCGAACGGCAGACCCCACCGGACGCATGATTCCTCCAGCCCGCCCCGTCGTTGCTGCACCGCTCACCGCTCCTGCGTTGTTCCAGGAGTGGTCGGGCTACCTGAAGCCGGAAGATGTGTCGCAACTGCAGGCCGCCTATCATTTCAGCGAATCGGCGCACCAGGGACAGTTCCGCAAATCCGGCGAACCCTACATCGCACATCCGCTGGCGGTCGCCAGCATCCTTGCGCAGTGGCACCTTGATGCGCAGGCACTGACCGCAGCACTCCTGCACGACGTCGTCGAAGACACCGACGTCACCAAAAACCAGATTGCCGAACAATTCGGCCGCCCGGTCGCCGAACTGGTGGACGGCGTGTCCAAACTCGACCGCATCGAGTTCGACAGCCAGGAAAAGGCGCAGGCCGAAAATTTCCGCAAAATGCTGCTGGCGATGGCGCGCGATGTGCGCGTGATGCTGATCAAGCTCGCCGACCGCCTGCACAACATGCGCACGCTGGATGCGGTGCACCCGCAGAAACGCCAGCGCGTCGCGCGCGAGACGCTGGAAATCTACGCGCCGATCGCCAACCGCCTGGGACTGAACAGCATCTACCAGGAAATGGAAGACCTGTCGTTCCAGCACCTGTACCCGGATCGTTTCCGCGTGCTGGCAAAAGCCATCAAAACCGCGCGCGGCAACCGCCGCGAAGTGGTCAGCAAGGTACTGGAAAGCATCGAGCGCCGGCTTGGCGACTACAAGGTCGAAGCGCAGGTGCAGGGCCGCGAGAAGCACCTGCATTCGGTGTACCGGAAAATGCGCGAAAAACACCTGTCATTTGCGCAGGTGCACGACGTGTTCGGCTTCCGCATCATCGTCAAGGACATGCCCTCCTGCTACGTCGCACTCGGCGTGCTGCACGGGCTTTACAAGCCGATCCCGGGCAAGTTCAAGGACTACATCGCGATTCCCAAGGCCAACGGCTACCAGTCATTGCACACCACACTGTTCGGCCCCTTCGGCAGTCCGATCGAAATCCAGATTCGCACCGCGGACATGCACCGCATCGCCGAGGCCGGCGTCGCCTCGCACTGGCTCTACAAGAGCTCCACCACTTCACTGTCGGAACTGCAGCAGAAAACCCACCAGTGGCTGCAGAGCCTGCTCGAAATGCAGTCCGAGTCCGGCGATTCCGTCGAATTTCTCGAACACCTCAAGGTCGACCTGTTCCCGGATGAGGTCTACGTGTTCACGCCCAAGGGCAAGATCCTGTCGCTGCCACGCGGTGCAAGTGCCGTCGATTTCGCCTACGCCGTGCATACCG
The DNA here is from genome assembly GCA_945885345.1 of Bordetella parapertussis. GTDB lineage: Bacteria > Pseudomonadota > Gammaproteobacteria > Burkholderiales > SG8-41. The sequence goes on from CAMCYP010000050.1 coordinate 3,309, forward strand.
ATATCGGCAACCGCTGCGTCGCGGTCAAGATCAATCAGGAACTGATGCCGCTACGGACCGAGCTGCGGAACGGTGACCGAGTCGAAATCATCACTGCTTCGCATGCCAAGCCGAATCCGCTGTGGCTGAATTTCGTCGCCACCGCCAAGGCACGCGCCCACATCCGGCATTTCCTGAAGACCATGCACTTTTCCGAGTCGGTGCAGCTCGGCAGCCGCCTGCTGCAGCAGGCGCTGGCCAATTTCAAGGCCAGCCTGCCCGATGTCAATGATGCGCAGTGGGACAAGCTGGTGCGTGATTCCAGCGGCCGCTCGCGTGACGACATCCTCTCCGACATCGGCCTCGGCAAACGCCTCGCCGTGGTGGTGGCGCACCAGCTGCTGGCGCTGGGCGAGCCCTTGCCGGCGGAGGCGCGACCGGTGGGCGCCGTCGTGGTGCGCGGCTCGGAAGGCATCGCTGTGCAGTTCGCACGCTGCTGCGGGCCGATACCCGGCGATCCGATCATCGGCATCATCAGCAAGGGCCAGGGCATGGTGGTGCACACCCACGACTGCCCGGTCATCGCCAAAAGCCATCGCGATCCCGAGCGCGTGCTCGATGTGCAATGGGATGCCAATCCGTCGAAGCTGTTTGATGTCGGCATCCGGCTGGTTGTCGCCAACCAGCGCGGCGTGCTGGCCAAAGTCGCCGCCGAAATTGCCGCTGCCGAATCCAACATCCAGAATGTCGCCGTCGATCCCGAAGACGGTGGCACCTACACCGGCATGCGTTTCACCGTGCAGGTGATGAACCGCATGCATCTTGCGCGCATCGTCCGCGATCTGCGCAAAATTCCCGAAGTCGTGCGCATCAGCCGCATCAAGGGCTAAGCATCTCCACCGGCAGTCGGCCGACAACAAATAGCATCACAAATACAGTAGGTTATACTCCGACGCACAATGACACTGCATTGTGCGTACTCCCTCACTGCTTCTGCGACATCAGATCACTTCTGATGAACGCCACTACCCGTGTACTGCTGGTCGAAGACGATGAAGCAGACGCCGCACTGATCCTCGCGTCACTGAAAGGCAGCGGTCTGAACATCAGCCAGCAGCGGGTGTGGAGCCGCGCCGACCTCGCCCGCTCGCTGGCACAGCAGCCCTGGGACGTCGTGCTCTGCGACCACAACCTGCCGCAATTCGACGGCCTGTCGGCACTGGCCATGGTCAAGGCGCATGATCCGGACATTCCGTTCATCATCGTCTCCGGCGCCATCGGCGAAGAAACTGCAGTGGCGGCGATGCGCCGCGGCGCGCAGGACTTCGTCATGAAACAGAGTCTGGGCCGGCTGGGTGCGGTCATCGTACGGGAACTGGGTGACGCCGAGATCCGGCGCTCCGCGCGGCTCGCTGCGCACAACCTGCAGGCCAATGAGGCACTGCTCCATTCGATCATCAACACCGCCGCCGACGGCATCGCCGTGGTCAGCCTCGACGGCAAAGTCGAATTCGCCAATCCAGCCCTCGCGCGCATGATCGGCTACGAACCGGCAGAACTGCATGGCATCCGTTTCCAGGAACTGCTGCATACCGACGCGGCCGATACCAGTTTCGGCGAAGCCCTGTTTGCGCCGCGCGACATCAGCGCGACCGAACCGGCTGACCTGCAGACCCAGGCCCGTACCCGCGACGGTCGTTCGATACCGGTGGAAATCCGCGCCAGCCGGATGACGGTCAACGACGCGTCGAAATTCACGGTGGTCATCCGCGACATCAGCGAACGGGCGCGCTCCGAGGAACGGATGTGGCGCCTGACCCATTTCGACGAGCTGTCGGGACTGCCCAATCGCCTGTTGTTCCGCCAGTTGCTGGAGCAGGCGCTGCGCGACGCCAACCGCGAAAAAAAATCGATCGCCGTGCTGTTCGTCGACCTCGACCGCTTCAAACTGGTCAACGACACGGCAGGCCACGACAGCGGCGACGAAGTGCTGCGCCAGGTCACCGCCCGGCTGCGCCAGTGCCTGCGCGAATCGGATCTTGTTTCACGTTTTGGCGGTGACGAATTCGCCGCGCTGATGCGCGACATCGACGACCCTGAGGCTGCGCGCGCTGCGGCCACCCGTGTGCTCGACGCGGTGGCGCAGCCCTACCATATCAACGGCGAGGACTACCACCTGTCGGCGAGCATCGGCATCAGCACTTACCCCAGCGACAGCGCCGACGCCACCGCGCTGCTGCGCAACGCCGAGCTGGCGATGTACCGCGCCAAGGATCAGGGCAAAAACAACTTCCAGTTCCATTCGCCGCAGATGAACGCACGCTCGGCGGAGCATGTCGCACTGGAACGCGCGCTGCGCCAGGCGGTGGAGCGCGATGAATTCCTCGTGCACTACCAGCCGCAGGTGGAAATCGCCTCCGGCCGCGTCATCGGCGCGGAGGCGTTGCTGCGCTGGAACCGCCCCGGCGTCGGCATGATGGCGCCGGATCAATTCATTCCGCTGGCCGAGGAAACCGGACTGATCGTACCCATAGGCCGCATCGTGCTGCAGCAGGCCTGCGCCGAAGCGCGGCGCCTGCAAGACGCCGGCGCACGGGGTTTCCGCATTGCCGTGAACCTGTCACCGCGCCAGTTTACGCAAAGCGAACTGGTCGCCGACGTGCAACGCATCCTCAAAGACTGCGGGCTCGCGCCGGAAAGCCTGGAGCTGGAAATCACCGAAAGCATGGTGATGGACAATCCGGAGCGCGCCGCCGCCATCCTGCGCGAACTGCGCGCGGTGGGCGTGCAACTCGCCATTGACGATTTCGGCACCGGCTACTCTTCGCTGAGTTATCTCAAGCGTTTCCCGGTAAACACCATCAAGATCGACCGCTCCTTCATCCAGGACGTGCCGGCCGATGCCGATGACGTTGCCATTACCCACGCCATCATCGCGATGGGGCGCAGCCTGCGCCTCACCGTGGTGGCCGAAGGCGTGGAAACCGCAGCGCAGGCTGATTTCCTGCGCGTGCACGGCTGCGACATGATGCAGGGCTACCTGATCAGCCGGCCGGTACCTGCGGACGACCTCGGCCGCTTTCTGCAGCAGCACCCCTACTGGCGCCTGCAGGCGGAAACCGGGAAACCGGCTTGATCCGCCGCCGCATCCTGCTGGTTGAAGACAATCCCGACGACGAATCGCTGACCCAGCGCGCAATGCGCCGCGGCGACTGGGGCGCGGAAGTGATCGTCGCACGTGACGGTGCCGCAGCACTGGAAACGCTGGCAAGCATGGCGGAACTGCCCGACCTGGTGCTGCTGGATCTGAAGCTGCCAAAGCTCGACGGCACTGAAGTGCTGCGGCAGATCCGCGAAAGTGACCGCACGCGACTGCTTTGTGTCGTGGTGTTTACGTCTTCCGGTGAGCCCCGCGACATCGCGCTGTGCCAGGGCCTGGGCTGCAACAGCTACGTGATCAAGCCGGTGGCCTACGAGAATTACATCAGCACCGTGCAGCAGATCGGCACTTACTGGCTGACACTCAACGAAACATCGCTGCACCGGAATTAGGACGGCGGCATACTTCTCGCCGCTTCCAGATTTAAGCTGCGGCAAGCCTCTCGCCGCTTCCCAATTCTCAGGCTGCGGCACGCTTCTAGCCGCCCGTCCCTATTATCACTTGCAGGCACTGCGGCCGTCGTTCCAGCCCATCATGTAATCGGCGTTGTCACGGAACAGCCGCTCATCGCGACGCTGCCTGCCGTTCGCCGAAGCACAACCATCGGCATGGCCCTGCTTGAAGGTCGCCGAATAACCCGCCAGATTGAAGCGTGGTTTTTGGGTCTGCTGGGGCGATGTGCCGCAGGCTGCCAGCAACAGTGCGGGCAGTGCGCAGGCCATGATCCGCAATCCGCGGCGGTTCAACCCGCACCCACCAGCTGGCCATCACGGATCTTCACCCGCTGACCGACAGCGACGTCAGGCTGTGCCGAGTGAAAGGTGCGATAGCTGTTGTCATCCATGCGCACACGGATTTGATAACTGACTTTCTTTTTCATGTTTTTCTCGACTTCATTGCCGGCATAAGCGCCGGCGCCGGCACCGACCACGGTCATCGCCGTGCGCCCGCGACCACCGCCGACCTGGTTGCCCAGCACGCCACCGAGCACACCGCCGGCCACGACGCCGAGGCCCGAACCTTCACCTTTGGCTTCAACGGCGCGCACGCTGTCAACCACGCCGCAATCCGTGCAGCGCGCGGCAACCACTGCCGGCGGCGCCGTTTTGCTGCCTGCGTTTTTTGCCAATGCGGTTTTGCTGGCGGCAGCCCGCTCTTCAAGCGATTGCGATTGTGATTGCGCCTGCGGCAACAGGCCGGTCATGGCCGCAATGCCCAGCATGCTGAGAATGATCACCGCGATGCCGGCAATCAGCAGCGTCGGATACAGCAGCGCCGGCGCGCGCCGGACAAGCGCCGTTCCATCCTGCGTATGGAGGGTCGATGACATGATTGGATCTCCGTTGATTTTCAGGCTTGGCCGCATACATCGCGCGGCTGGCCTTCAACCTGTCGCAAGACCAGTACCACATAAATAACCGTTTAAAAACAAATACTTATGAAATAACGCCCGGGCGCGACTGTCGCCGCCCGGCGACCGCAGCCTTATCCGCAGGCATAACCCTTTGTTTTTATTACTATTTTTCGGTCTGTAAACAACGACTACGAGTGACCATTAGGGTCTGTTAACAATCATTTCGTGAGTGCGACGGCGATGATTGTTAACAGACCCTAGGCGCGTTGCGGTTTGAACAAACGCGGGTCGAGCTGATGGCGCTGCAACAGTTTGTAGAACTCGGTGCGGTTGCGCTTGGCGAGGCGCGAAGCCTGCGTCACGTTGCCGTCGGTGATTTTCAGCAACTGCGCCAGGTAATCGCGCTCGAATTTGCGCCGCGCCTGCTCGAACGATGCAAATTCGGTCTGCTCGCGCTGGATCGCTTGCTGCACCAGGTTCGCCGGGATGCGCGGCGTTGTGGTAAGCGCTACCGATTGTTCAATCACGTTGTAGAGCTGGCGCACATTGCCCGGCCAGGCCGCGGCGACCAGTTGTTCCACCGCCTCCGGCGACAGGCCGGTGACGTCTTTTTTGTAGCGCGCGGCGAGCTCGGTGAGGAAATGCCCGGCGAGCAGCGGAATATCCTCGCGCCGCTCGGCCAGTGACGGCAGGTTCAGCGCCACCACTTTCAGCCGGTAATAAAGATCCTCGCGGAAATTGCCCGCAGCCAGCTCGGTCTCAAGATTGCGGTGCGTCGCTGAAATCACCCGCACATCGACCGGCACATGCTGCATGCCGCCCACCGGTCGCACCTGTTTTTCCTGCAGCACGCGCAGCAGCTTGACCTGCAGGGCCGGCGGCATATCGCCGATTTCGTCGAGCAGCAGCGTGCCGCCGTCCGCTGACAGGAACAAACCGCGGTTGTCACGCACGGCGCCGGTAAAAGCACCTTTGACGTGGCCGAAGAGTTCGGACTCAAGCAGCGGTTCCGGAATCGCCGCGCAGTTGATCGCCACAAACGGACGGTTGCTGCGCGGGCTGGCGGCATGCACCGCACGCGCCAGCAGTTCCTTACCGGTGCCTGATTCACCCTGGATCAGCACGGCGGCGTCGCCCGCCGCGACCAGCCGCGCCTTGGCCAGCACTTCTTCCATCGCCGGGTTGCGGGTGATGATGGCAGAGCGCCACGCGCCGTCATCAACGCCCATGGCGTTGGGTACGGCGCCGGACACTGTCAGCGCGCGTTCGATTTCCACCAGCAGCGCCTTGGCGTCAAACGGCTTGGTCAGGTAACCGAACACGCCGCCCTTCACCGCCGACACCGCATCGGGAATCGTACCGTGCGCGGTCAGGATGATCACCGGCAGCGCGGGATTTTCCGCACGGATCGCCTCGAACAGCGCAATGCCGTCCATGCCGCCCATCTGCAGATCGGTGACCACGACCTGCGGCCGCGCCACCGCCAGTTGTGCCAGCGCACGCTCACCGCTGTCAGCCAGCGTCGCACCGTAACCGGCGGCTTCGAGCCTGAGCTGCATCAGGCGCAGCAACCCCGGATCGTCATCGACCACCAGCACCTGGGCCTTACCCTGCGTTTTGGCCTGCGTCATCATGTTCATCATTGCTTACCTCTTTCGTGTTCCGCTGCTGTCGCGGGACATGTTGCGTTCCAGCGTCAGCAGCGCGTCCAGTTTCTGTTGCAGGCCCTGCGCGCTGGTTTCGAGCCGACGCTGTTCCTGCAGGAATCCCATCATCAATGCCGCCAGCCCGCGCAGCGCACCGTCACCACTGCGCATTACCGGTTCGAGCAATTCCTGCACCCGGGGCTCCTCGGTCGCCGGCGCACCCGGCAATGTCAGCAACAGCGCATAACGCAGCCGGTTGGCGTCGCTGCGCGACTTTGCCAGCGCGCGGCGCGCCGCCTCGTGTTCGCGCGTCAGCTCCGGTCCCGACAACTGCCGCAGCTGCGCGTAATAAGCCAGCACCTTTGCCGCATCATCACCGCGGCTTTCCTCGACCACCGGCGTCGCAGGACTGCCCGTATCCGCAGGACGCATGACATTGCATCCCGCCAGCAGCAGCGCCGGCAGCAGCATCCATCCGCGGCAGATACTCATGCCACCGCCCCCTGCTGCAGCGGCAACGTCACCCGCAGGCGTGCGCCCGAGCGTGCCGGTTCATCCACCACCTCGACAGTGCCGCCATGCGCCTGGGCGTAATCACGGACCACCGACAAGCCGATGCCCGAACCGCGCAGCGGTCCGCCGGCGACCGTACGCCCGCGGTAAAACGGATCAAACACCCGTTCGCGTTCGGCGGGCGGAATGCCCGGCCCGACATCGGCAACGTCCAGCGTCATGTGCACGCCGTCGCTGCGGGCCGTGATACTGATGACATTGTTTTCGGGGGAAAATTTCACGGCGTTGGACAATAAATTATCGAGCATGATGCGCAGCTTCTCCGGGTCGGCCTCGAGCGTGATGTCATCCACCTGCGGCGTAATGCGCAGCGCCCGGGCGCGCAGCGCAAGGCTCTGGTCATCCACCACCCGCGCCACCACGCGCCGCACTTCGACCGGCGAAAAATGCAGCGCGCTGCGATGAAATTCAGAGGCACCATATGACAGCAGATCTTCGATCAGCCGCTGCAATTCTATACTGTTGGCGCGCAGAATCCCCGCCACCTCCTGCTGCTCCGGCGTCAGTTTGCCCAGCGCTTCCTCGGACAGCAGCTCGGAGCCCTCGCGCAGCGCCGTCAGCGGCGTCTTCAGTTCATGTGACACCTGGCGCAGGAAGCGGTTTTTCTGCTGCTCGAGTTCGGTCAGGCGATGGCGCAGCCATTCGATGCGGCGGCCGAGCAGTTGCAGGTCACGCGGGCCGCTGACGCCGACCGGTACCGAAAAATCCCCACCGCCCATGCGCCGGATCGCCGCATCGATCTGCCGGATCGGCCGCGCAATCAGCACCGTGAAACCAGTCGCCAGCAGCAGCGCCACCGGCACCAGTGCCAGCATCTGCCACAGGGTGATCTGCTGGGCACGGTTTGCGGTATCGCCCATGGCCTCGATTTCGCGGTCGATCAGGCGATCGCCACGCTCGATGATGCCCTGCGCGCGGCCATGCAGCCGGACAAATTCCTGTGCGGCCTTTTGCAGTGCGGCCGCGTCCCCGACCGTGCCGCGCAGCATCGTGAAAATCGCCATTTCGCTGTCGATGATGTCGTTCAGTGCGATGCGCTGCTCCTCGTCAAAAGGCAGGGCCGAGAACTCTGCGGCCGTCTGCAAAAACAGTTTGCGGTTGGTTTCATAGGCATCGAGCAGCGAACGGTCGCCGAGGATCGCCATCTGCCGCGTATTGCGCTCCAGAGCGCTCAGCAGCTCCGCCAGGCGGCGACTCGACTGCGTCGACTGCACCGCCTGCTGCACCGCGCGCTGGCTGCGGTTGGCAAACTGGTTGATTGCCACTGCATTGTTGACCAGCGCAAATATCAGCGGCAGCGCAACCATCGCAAAAGCGATGGCCAGCAGCCGGGGAAAGGAATTGGGTTGCAGGAAACGCATCTGTTCAGCCGGGGAATACGCTTTGCGGCGAGCAATCCGCAAAACGCCGTGATTACGCGCCTTGCTTGTTCTTGTTTTCGAGAGCCTTGATCAGTCCGTCGATGCCGCCACGTCCGATTTCAGAGGCAAAAGTCCCGCGGTAATTGATGACCAGGCTCGCGTTCTCGGCAACGATGTCGGTGACTTTCCAGTTCTTGTCGATCAGCGTCATGCGGTAATCGATGCTCAGCGGCGGACGCCCCGGCTCTTTGACGAGGGTACGCACAGTGGTGTAATCGTCGCCCGGTTTCATCTGCAGCGGTTTCACCTCGACCTTGCGATCGACATCCGCCGAATCAGCCAGTGCCGTGGTGTAGGTACGCACCAGCAGCGTACGGAAGGCGTTTTCCAGCGCCTTCTGCTGCACCGGCGTGGCATCGCGCCAGGATTTACCCATGGCCAGCTGGGTCATCGCACGAAAATCAAAATGCGGCAGCACTTTTTTCTCGGCGACATCCTGCAATGTCCGCCGGTCCTGGTTCTGCTTGAGTATGGCCAGCACTTCTTCGACCGTGGTACGCACCAGCACATCGGGCGCAGTCTGGGCCCAGGCCGTGAACGCCGCTGCCGAAGTGATCAGAACGAGGATGATTGCAACCAGTGTTTTTTTCATGTTGTTGTTTTCCCTTGCGAATGTCATATGCCGGTCATGGTCACGATACCCACCTTAGGCGGGCCATTGCCATGAAATGTTCCACAAGTCTGACCGTGATATCGGTGAATAGTGCCAAAAATCACAGAAAAGCCAGCATAAACAGGCGTTTCGGGTGCCACTGTCGCCAACAGGCAACACCGGCGTGTTTGTTATCATCGACGCGCAACGCCCTCATGCAAAGGATCACCTTGAAACTGCTTCGTTACAGCCTGAAACACGAACCCCGCACACTGGCACGGCTCGGTGTGCTGATTGCACATGATCGCATTGCCGACCTGCGCGCCGGTTATGCACTGCACCTGATGGAACGCGCCGGCAACCCCAAGGGCCGGGAGCTCGCCGCCATCTACATGCCGCCGTACATCACCGAGTTCCTGCACATGGGCGAACAGGCGTGGATCGCGCTCGCCGACGCCTACGCTTACCTCAGCGACCTTGCCGCAGTCAGGCCCGATGCGCCGGGATTCAACGGCGAACCGCTGTTCCTGCCGCTCGCGGACTGCCGGGTCTATGCCCCCATCCGCCCTTCCAAACTGATTGCCGTCGGCCGCAACTATCCCGGCTACACGCAGTTCCCGGGCAAGGCGGCGGGAAAAATTCCCGCAGGATTCATCAAAACGCTGTCATCCATCGTCGGCCCCGGCCGCGACATCATCAAGCCGCGCATCACCCAGGCCCTCGATTGCGAAACCGAGCTGGCGGTGGTGATCGGGAAGAAATGCAAAAACGTGCGTGAGGAAGACGCTTACGACGTGATCGCCGGCTACACCATCGTCAACGACATCACGGCGCGCGACCTCGGCGCCCTCGAACGCCAGGCCGGCCACCTGTTCCTCGGCAAGACACTGGACACCTTCGCGCCCATGGGGCCGTGGATGATCACCCGCGACGCGATTCCGGATCCGATGCACCTGCGCATCCAGACCCGGGTCAACGGCGAAACCCGCCAGGACGGCAATACCCGCGACATGCTGTTCCCGATTCCGCAGTTGATCGCGCATTTTTCACAGATGACGCTGCGCCCCGGCGACATCATCGCCACCGGCTCGCCCGGCGGCGGCGCACTGGCGAATCCGGACTGGTACCTCAACGCCGGCGACGTCATCGAGTCCGAGATCGAAGGCATCGGCGTGCTGAAAAACGGCGTGGTGGACGAGGCCTGATCCGCCCGGCACGCTCAGCGCAGGGGCGCCAGCCCCTCCAGCAGCGTCGGCAGCAGTTCCGACACCGTCGGATGCAGGTGCACGCCGCGGTTGATCACGGTGTACGGCTGGCGCGCCGTCATCACCTCCAATATGGAATGGATCACTTCGTCACCGTGCACACCGAGGATGGCCGCGCCGAGGATTTCTTTGGTGTCGGCGGCCACCGCGATTTTCATGAAACCCGCCGTTTCGCCCATTTCGCGGGCGCGGCCGACGCGGGTCATCATCATCTTCGCGGACAGCGCGGGACGGCTCGACGCCAGAACCTGCGCCTGCGTCATGCCGACGCGCCCGAGCGGCGGATCGACGAACAAGGCATAAATGGGAATGCGGTCACTGACCTTGCGCGATGCGCCGTCGAACAGGTTGTTGGCGACGATTTCGTAATCGTTCCAGCTGGTGTGGGTGAAAGCGCCGCGGCCGTTGCAATCCCCCAGCGCATAGACACCCTCGGCGCTGGTGGACAATCCCTCGTCGACAACGATGTAACCGCGCGCATCGGTCTTGATGCCGGCCGCCGGCAGGCCCAGATCATGGGTGTTCGGCACGCGGCCGGTGGCAAGGAGCACATGTGATCCCTCGATCAGCGGCGCACCGTCGCTGCAGGCCACCGAAACCGCCACCTTTTCACCGCGCCGCTGCATGCCAATGCAGCCGGCATTGAGCCGGAATTCGATGCCCTCTTTTTCGAGTATCCCGAGTATCGCCGCGGATACATCCTCATCTTCGCGCGCGATCAGACGCGCCCCGGCCTCAATCACGGTCACACGGCTGCCGAAGCGGCGATACATCTGCGCGAATTCAAGTCCGATGTAGCTGCCGCCAATGATGATCAGGTGCCCGGGCAGCCGGTCGAGATACATGATGCGTTCGTTGTTGAGGAAGGGCACACCACCGATGCCCGGCATCTCCGGCAGCGCTGCGCGACCGCCAACATTGATGAAAATGCGCGGCGCCTCGAGCTCGCGGTCACCAACGCGCACCCGTTGCGGCGCGGTGAACTGCGCATGCCCCTCGATAACCGTTACATTGCCGGCGCCATCCAGCCAGGAACGGACGCCCTCCCGCGACTGTTTCACCACCGCATCCTTGCGCGCCCGGACCCGCGCCATATCGACACTGACCGGGGTCTCCACGACTACACCGTAATCAGCGCCGGTGCGTGCCACATGCGCGGCGCGTGCACTGGCGATCAGGGTCTTGGTAGGTACACAGCCGTTGTTGACGCAAGTACCGCCAAACCGGTGGCGTTCGATGATGGCCGTTTTCAGCCCTTCCTTGCCGCAGCGCACCGCCAACGCCGGTCCGGCCTGGCCGGCGCCGATCACAATCGCATCGAATTGTTCGGGCATGTCACCTCCTGTTGCAGGAAGTGCATCCTAGGACCGCCCCTGGTGCAAGGCAAGCCCGCCCGGATTCAGTTCAGCGGCGCAATCCCGAGTTCGCCCGCCAGTTTGCCCAGTGCGTCGAGCAGTGCAGCCGGCATCGGAATGCCGTTCTTCTCGTTGTCGGCGCGAGCGACATGCGTGCCCTCGCCCGGCAGACGGATACGATCAACGCCGGGCAGGCGTTGTGAATTGCGGATGTCGCGGATCAGCGTGTCCATGCCCTGCTGGAATTCCTGCAGGTCCTGGAAGGCTTCGATGTTGATGGCGACGATGGTGTGCCCGGTGTTGGTTTCGGTGGTGTCGTCATTGTTGAAATCAACCACATCCTTGCCCATCGCCGCGGCGTTCAGGTTGCCGGCGAGCAGGCCCATCACCAGCGCCAGGCCGTAACCCTTGTAACCGCCGATCGGCAGCAGGAAACCTTCGCTGGCGCGTTTCGGATCGGTCAGCGGCTTGCCTTCGCGATCCATCATCCAGCCCTCGGGCATCATCTCGCCGCGCTGCGCCTTGGTTTTGACCTTGCCGTAGGCTGCGACGGTCGTCGCCATGTCGAGCACGATGGCCGGTTCGTCACCCGCCGGTACCGCAACTGCAATCGGATTGGTCGACAGCAGCATGTCGAGTCCGCCCCAGGGAGGCAGGTGGTTGGCGCTGCCGACCGCCATGTAAACACCGATCATGTTGTGCGCCAGCGGCATGCTGGCGTACAGCGATGCAGGACCGGCGTGATTGCTCCAGCGTGCACCGACCCAGGCCACACCGGCAGTCTTCGCTTTTTCGATGGCTTTTTCGGTGGCGAACTTCATCACCAGATGACCCATGCCGTTGTCGCCATTGATCAGCGCCATGCCGGCCATTTCGCGTTCGACACGAATGTTGGGTTTGACGTTGACCGCCTTGCCCTTGATACGGCGGATGTACTGCGGCAGGCGGAACACGCCATGGCCCTCGGAGCCGTTGATGTCGGCCTGCGCCATCAGTTGCGCGATGGCCTTCGCGTCTTCGCGCGGGATGTCCACCGCCTCGAAGGCGCTGGCGATGAAGGCGCGCAGTTTGTCGCCGGTAATGCGTTGTTTCTGTTCAGCCATGTTTTTGTTCCAGATTGTTTTCTTCCAGCTCGATCAATGCACCGAGAAAATCTTTTGGATGCACGAAGGCGATGCGTTCGCCATGTACATTCAGTTGCAGCTTGCCGCCGCCCAACACCTGCACACCGGCAGCGGTCAGCTCCTGCGTCGTGGTTTCAACGCTGTCCACGCTCAGGCTGAAATGATGGATGCCGCCTTTGGGATTGCGTTCGAGGAATTTGGCCACCGGCGAATCCGGCCGCGACGGTTCCATCAGTTCGATTTTTGCGTTGCCGAGATCGATGTAGGTCATGCGGACACCCTGCTCTGCATTGACCTTGATCGTGCCGGCGGTCAGCCCGTACGTCGCGCGCAGCTTTTCCAGCGCCGCAGCGAGGTCGGGCACGACGATGGATACATGGGCGAGTCCGGTTATCATTCGTGGGTACTGTATAAGTGTTTGATTTTAAATAACTTTTTCTTTACGCAGTTCGTCGATGCGGGCATCGCTGAAACCGAGTTCCTCGCGCAGCACCGCTTCGGTGTGCTGGCCCAGCAAGGGTGGCGCACGGCGGATGCTCGCCGGTGTATCGCTGAAACGGAAAGGAATGCCGAGCATTTTGACGCTGCCGGCGGTCGGGTGCTCGACCGAAGTCACCATGTCGCGCGCAATCGCATGCGGTGCCGCGAGGGCCTGTGCCACGCTGTTGATGCGGCCGCAGGGGATGCCGGCAGCCATCAGTTTGACTATCCAGGTTTCCGCACCTTCGCGTTTGAGTTCGGCCTTGATCAACTCATCCAGTGCATCGCGGTTGCCGATGCGGTCCGGATTTTTGCTGAAGCGCGGATCCGTGGCCCACTCGGCATGACCCAGCACCGTGGCGAATTTCGCGAACTGGCCGTCGTTGCCCACCGCCACCGCGATCATGTCGTCACGCGTCGGATAGGCCGTGTACGGCACGATGTTGGGATGCCCGTTGCCGAAACGTCCGGCATCCTTGCCCGAGACGAGGTGATTGGCGGCCACATTGGCCAGCATCGCGAGGCCGCTGTCGAACAGCGACACCTCGACATGCTGGCCGCGGCCCGTGTTATGGCGCGCATTCAGCGCGGCAAGAACAGTATTGCAGGCGAGCATGCCGGTGCAGATATCGACGATGGCGACACCGTACTTCATCGGTTCGCCGTCGCGTTCGCCGGTGATGCCCATCAGGCCGGACTCCGCCTGCAGGATGAAATCGTAGCCGGGCAATCCGGCCTTGGGTCCGGTCGAACCATAACCGGTGATTGAACAACGCACCACGCGCGGCGCGTTTTCCTGCAGCCAGTCGTTACTGAATCCCCATTTCTCCAGCGTGCCGACCTTGAAGTTCTCCACCAGCACATCGGACTTTTTGATCAGCCCGGCCAGCACTTCCTGCCCGGACTTCACCGCCATGTTCAGCGTCATCGAGCGCTTGTTGCGGTTGATGCCGAGGTAATACGCCGATTCGCCCTCGGCAAAGGGCGGGCCCCAGCTGCGCGTGTCGTCGCCCGTGCCCGGCGGCTCGACCTTGATCACATCCGCGCCCATGTCACCGAGCATCATGGTGCACAAGGGACCGGCGAGGATGCGGGTCAGGTCGAGGACGCGGATGCCGTCGAGGGCGCCTGCAGAATTTTCAGAGATCATTAAAACCTTTTACCGCCAAGACGCCAAGAACGCCAAGAACGCCAAGAAAATCAAACAAGCATTCTGCTGTTTGGACCAGGGCGCGTGTCATTTGAATCAATGAAATCATTACTGATTCCGCACTTCTGCTTTTGAAGCCCTTCTTGGCGCTCTTGGCGTCTTGGCGGTGAAAATTTATTTTTTCTTGCGCCGCATCGAAGGCGGCGCATTGAGGTCGCGCTCAAAACCATCGACGTATTTCTCCAGTTCCTTCTTCGCCTTCACGCGGAACTGCTGGAAGTTCGGTTTGCGGCCGGCGAGGAACGCGTCCATGCCCTCGTTCGCCTCGGGCGAACCCCAGACATGTGCCAGCAGTTCCATGCCGTGCTGCCATGACGCATAAAGATTGTCGGATTCGGCGTTCAGCGATTTTTTGGTCATACGGATGGTCAGCGCGCTGTGGCCCTTCATGGTTTCGCACCACTTCAGCGTTTCCTTCAGCAGATCCTTTTGCGGCACGCACTTGTTGATCAGACCGACTTCAACGGCTTCTTTCGCCGGGAAACGGCGGGCGCAGAAAATCATTTCACGCGCCAGGCGTTCGCCGATGATGCGCGGGATGTACTGGGTCGCGCCTACAGTCGGGCAGGCGCCGACTTTGGCACCGGTCTGGCCGAGCACGGCGTTTTCCGAGGCAATCACCAGGTCACACCACAGAGCGAGCTCATGTCCGCCGCCCATGCACCAGCCGTTGACCATTGCGATCACGGGAATCGGCAGGCCGCGGATGGTCATCGCCAGGCCCAGCATGCGGTCATTCCACATATAAGCGTTGGTGAAGTTGAGGCGCTTCATCGCAAAAAAATCGCCGCCGGCGGAGAACGACTTGTTGCCCTTGCCGGTGATCACCGCGCAGACGATGGACGGGTCTTCACGGGTGAATTTCAGCGCATCGATCATCTCGTCGAGGGTCTGCTCGCGGAAGGCATTCAGCACTTTTTCGCGATTGATGGTGATCCACGCCACCTGGTCCTTCACCTCGTAAATAATGTCGCCGTATTTTTTTTCATTCGGTTTGCGGGATTTGGACTTTTTGGTTTTGGCTGCCATTACATTCCTCACTGGTGGATGGTGTTGCCGAAAGCGACGATTTTAGCAGATGCCACACTGGCGATTGACAGCAAAGGGCGGCCTCTCTATCGTGGATTCGCGGCATCCAGAAGAAGTTCACAACATGACACCACCGCACCCGGAGGAGACCATGAAAAACTTGCTGTTGCCTTTGATTGCCGCATCCTGCGCACTGGGCGTGACCGCCCACGCCCAGAATTACCCGACCAAACCCATCCGCATCATCGTGCCCTTCGCCCCGGGCGGCCCCACCGACATCCAGTCGCGCTGGGCCGCGCAGCACATCACGGCGGCCCTCGGCCAGCAGGTGCTCATCGACAACCGCGGCGGCGCCGGCGGCACCATCGGCACCGAAGCCGTAGCCAAAGCCCCGGCGGACGGTTATACCCTGCTCGGCGGCAATCCCGGACCGTTGACGATTGCCCCCAGCGTGCGCAAACAGCTGGGTTACGACACCGCACGCGACTTTGCGCCGATAACGCTGCTCGCGAAGAGTGCCAGTTGCATGTGTGTGCATCCGAGCATTCCGGTCAAAGGACTGCGCGATTTTATTGCGCTGGCCAAACGCAGCCCCGGCAAGATCAACTACGGCGCCCCCGGCGCAGGCACCGTCGGCCATCTGGGCACGGAGCTGTTTTCGACCGCCGCCGGCATCAAGATGAACATGATTCCGTACAAGGGCGCTGCGCTTTACATCATTGACCTGATGGCCGGCAACATCGATTTCGCCTATGTGCAGATCGCCGGCTCCGCACCGCTGGTGAAGGCCGGCAAGCTGCGCGCACTGGCCGTCACCTCCAGCGAACGTTCGCCACTACTCGACGCCCCGACTGCGGCCGAACAGGGCATCAAGGGTTTTTCCAGCTACAACTGGAACGGCCTGCTCGCCCCGGCCAATACGCCGAAAGCCATCGTCGACCGGCTGCATGCCATCCTGCACAAGCCATTGAGTGATCCCGCCGTGCGCAAACAACTGGCCGACCAGGGCCACGAAGTTTCCGGCTTTGGTCCGGCGGAATACGCCACGTTCATCAATGAAGAAATCGCGAAATGGGCGAAGGTCGCCAAGGCAGCGGGCATTCCCAAACAATAGCCGCCACCAACACCGTTCGCCCTGAGCCTGCCGAAGGACGATTACACACAACGCAAGGAAGAATGATGACCGTCAAGAAAGACCCCGCCTATTTCATGTACTTCCCCGGCAACTACCGCTGGTCCGCGGGCTTCATCAACATGATGAGCTCCGCCCCCTACGGCGGCTCCGAAATCAGCGAGCTGCACAGGATAGGCCTGCTGCTGAAGGACAAGGAGCCGGAAGACGACGAAGCCTGGTTCCATGCCTGCGTCAGCGTCGCCGACAAGGTCAGCGCACATGGACAGCGCTTCGAGCAGTCGAAACACCCGGTGTCGGCGGCACATGCCTACCTGCGGGCCGCCAACTACTATCACATGGCCGAGCGTTTCCGCACGCCCAAGGACGACATCGCCCTCGCCGCCTACAAAAAAGGCGTCGACTGTTTTCATCGTCATGTCGCGCTGACCGACGTCAAGATCGAAATCGTCGAGGTGCCGACCGCCGCCGGGCCGCTGCCCGGTTATTTCGTGCATGCGCAAAACGCGAAATCGAAAAAACCGCCCTGCGTGGTCTATTTTGACGGCCTCGACGTCACCAAGGAAATCCAGTACGTGCGCGGCGTACCCGACCTGATCAAGCGCGGCATTTCCGTGCTGGTGATGGACGGCCCCGGCACGGGAGAAGCGATCCGCTTCCGCGGCCAGTACCTGCGCCACGATTACGAAATCGCCGGCTCGGCCTGCATCGACTGGCTGGAAAAGCGCAATGACGTCGACGCGAAAAAAATCGGCATCGTCGCCATCAGTCTCGGCGGTTACTATGCACCACGGTGCGCGGCGCTCGACCACCGCTACGCTGCCTGCATAGCCTGGGGCGCGCAATGGGACTACCACGCGACCTGGAAGAAACGCATCGACTCACAGTTCAAGACCTCACTCTCGGTGCCGGGCCACCACATCAACTGGATCCTCGGTGTCGAAACACTGGACGAGGCGCTGACCAAACTCGAGCCGTTCAAACTCGACGGCGTGATGCAGAAAATGCGCTGCCCGTTTCTGCTGGTGCATGGCGCAGAAGACGAGCAGATTCCGCTCGCCGACGCGCAAAAGCAGTTCGATGCCTGCGGCTCAAAGGACAAGACCTTCCGCGTCTTCACCGCCGAAGAAGGCGGCGCGCAGCACTGCCAGCGCGACTACCTGACGCTGGGTGTGGCGGAAATGTGGAACTGGTTTGAGGACAAGCTGAAGCCGTGATGCGGTATGTGATCTGCGAATTGCGGCGTTGTCAGGATTGTGGGGCGCCGGTGGGGGCTAAGGATAAGTTTTGTGGTAAGTGCGGGGTGAAGCTGCCGAGGGAGCCTCGATACATGACTTTTCTCATTCCAAGCACGAGGCTTTAACAAAAATTCAAAAATAAACGGATTTTGGAAAGATACGCTCTATTTTTCCCTCATCCCCTCAACACGACGCAGCACTTCCGGGAATATCAAGTACCAGTCGGCAACATGTTTCACACGAAAATCGACAATAAGCGAATTTCCGTCAGGTAATCCTATTATTGTTCTGCAATTACCAAGGGCTGTATTAAAAAAATATGGCTCACCATTTGGCATCTTCACATCGTCACGATTAGTAAGCACGAAATAAGTCGGCTTACCTGTGGAGTCAATGATCTGAAGCGCATCGGGAATATCAGGATGCGGTTTCAAGGTATGTTTCGGAAATCGATTTTGCAACTCCGCACGGACAACTTCTGCTGTTCGTCGACTGCTGGCGCTCTCTGGCTTAATCAAGACGTTCAACTGATCCAAGCTCGACCATTCTGCTTGCGGAATCTCCCTGGCTGGGCGTCCACTAGGCCAATGCATCCGCAGCCAAAAGCCTACATCAGTTGCGGTACCCATATATACATCGGGAATTCGATACGTAGATGGGCTAACTTTCGCAATCCAAACCTTCTTGCCATCTTTGTCCGTAGTTACCACATATGAAACTGGAGGTGGTTCTTTTTCGCCAGTATGCGCAAGCGTCGGTTCGTTTTTACCAGCCGCATCGCTTTTCTCGCGATCTCCATGCTGCCCTACATCACATGAGGCTAAAAGGCTGACTAAAATAATTAGCAGAAACGCCTTGCGACATGGAGAACCATGAACAACCATGGGATCAGGTCTTGTAATCATATTTTTGTAAGTTAAGCAGCCCTATTCCATCAAGTATCCCGCTTCGCGCTGATGGCGAATGGAGAGGATACGTATCCGGCTTACCGCGGGTGAATACTCATAAAGCGCGACGTAGCCTGCCTGTCCGCGGGCAATCACCAGTTCCCGCAGCGGCGAACCCGCAGCAACCCGCCGGCCGATTTCCGGGTGCATCTCCAGCACCGTCACTGCGGACCGTATCTTGTCGATGTGCTCCAGCGCGGCGACAGGATCACGCCCGGCGTTGAATTCAAAAATCTTTTCGAGGTCGGCGAGCGCCTCCTCGGAAAAGACAATCATGCGATCTTGCGCGCCTTGGGTCGGGCTGCGGGTTTGCCCTGCACTCGTTGACGCAGGTAATCAAACACTTCGTCCGCCGGGATTCCCTTGCCGGTTTTTTTCATGCGTGTAAGCCGGGACGTCGCTTCGGCATGGTATTCGGCGCGGGTTTCCTCGGCGAGCAGGCGCTCCTCGATCGCACCGACCATGAACGCATGCGCGGTGGTGTCGCGCGCCTGTGCCAGCTTTTCAACACGACGCTTGATTTCTTCGGGGATACGCAGGGATACCGCCATGGCCAGCTCCTGTACTACAAATGAGATACATCCATGCTATGACATTCGCTGGGTAATGGTCAAGCCTGGAACGGCGGGATGCGTTTCACTCCTCCCGCCCTACAAATTCACCTCACGCTCAAAGGTATTCCGATACCTCAACCAGATTGAGATCCGGATCGCGGAAATAAACCGAGCGGATGTCCCCCATCGCCCCGGTCTTGATGCACGGCCCTTCGATGATCGTGACCTTGTGTTTCTCCAGGCTCGCGATCACCTGCTGCAGCGGCACTGAAGCAATAAAACAAAAATCAAGAGTACCGACTCCCGGCGCATGCGCCTTGGGGTCGTACTTCTGGCCCTTGACGTGGATGTTGATTTTCTGTTGGCCGAATTTAAGTGCGAGGCGTTTGCCCTCGCGGAAGGTTTCCAGTTTCATGCCGAGGACTTCGGTATAGAAGCGGATGGTTTCTTCGGGTTGGGCGGTGGTGAGGACGAAGTGGTCGAGGCGGTCGATCATGGCTCCCTCTGTGATTATCTATAAGTATTTGATTTTATTTATATTTTTTGCGCCCCTCACCCTAACCCTCTCCCCGCTCTGCGGGGCGAGGGGATTCAATCAGGGTGAGTACCGCTCTCAAATAACGCCCTTGGCGCGCAGATCGGCAATCGTTTCGGGCTTCACGCCCGCACGCTGCAAGACCGCTTCGGTATCTTCCCCCAGCCGCGGTGCGGTGCTGCGGATGCCGCCGGGTGTTGCCGAAAGCTTGGGCACGATGCCCGGCACGTCGACCGTGGTGCCGTCGCGCGTGGTGATGTTGAGGATCATGTCGCGCGCCTGGTATTGCGCGTCACGCGCGATGTCGGCCACCGAATAAATCGCGCCTGAAGGCACATCGTGGGCGCCGAGGATGTTCAGCGCATCGGCCTTGTCACGTGCGCCGGTCCACGCGGCAATGGCGGCATCGATTTCGGTGACACGTTTGACTCGGCCATCGTTGGAAGCCAGATCGGCTGCAGTGCCGAGATCATCGCGACCGATAGCTTTCATCAGGCGTTTGAAAATCCCGTCGCCGTTGCCGCCGATCAGGATCCAGCCGTCTCTGCAGGGATAGGCGTTCGACGGCACGATGCCGGGCAAGGCACTTCCTGCCGCTTCGCGCACCACACCGAAGGCGCTGAACTCGGGCAGCAGGCTTTCCATGCAGTTGAAAACACTCTCGTAGAGGGCGATGTCGATGACCTGGCCTTCACCGCCCGCATCTTTCCCGTTTTTATCGCGGTGGTAGAGGGCCATCAGCACACCGATCACGCCATGCAACGCTGCCAGCGTGTCACCGATCGACACACCCACACGCACCGGCACGCGGCCCGGCTCCGCTGTCAGGTAACGCAGGCCGCCCATGGATTCGGCGATCACACCAAAACCCGGACGGTCGCGGTACGGCCCGCTCTGGCCGTAGCCGGAGATGCGCACCATCACCAGCTTCGGGTTTATTTTTTTCAGGGCTTCGTAACCGAGGCCCCACTCCTCCATCTTGCCGGGACGGAAATTCTCGATCAGCACGTCGGCTTCCTTGACCAGCGTGCGCAGGATGTCCTGGCCTTCGGTTTGCGTCAGGTCCAGGGTCACCGATTGTTTGTTGCGCGACTGGACTTCCCACCAGATCGAGTTGCCGTCCTTCAGCAGCCGCCATTTGCGCAGCGGGTCGCCCTTGCCCGGCGGTTCGATCTTGATGACTTCAGCGCCGAAGTCGCCCAGCGTCTTGCCGCAGAAAGGGCCGGCAATCAGCTGGCCGAGTTCGATGACACGCACGCCGGCGAGGGGACCGGCGGCGGTTTGTGCTGTGGTGGTCATGGTGCGGTTCCTTCAGTGGAGACTGAAGGATACCGCGGACCGCGCTGCGGTATTACAGGCTTACTTGCGTAACTTACTTGCCCTGCAGTTCCGCCGCGCGTTTCACCGCTTTGACGATATTGAGGTAACCGGTGCAGCGGCAGAGGTTGCCCTCGAGGCCGTGTACGATTTCTTCGTCGGTCGGTTTCGGGTTGTCCTTGATCAGCGCCGCGGTGGTCATGATCATGCCCGGCGTGCAGAAACCGCATTGCAGCGCATGACATTCGGTGAACGCCGCCTGTGCCGG
>CAMCYP010000051.1 GCA_945885345.1 Bordetella parapertussis
CTGTCTGTCCTGCAGCCCGACATGGTGAGTTTTGCCTGTGTCGCGCCGACGCTGATCTACATGAAGGAACTCGACAAGGTGATCAGCCTTGCGGGTCTTGGCTACTGGCCGAAAAGCACCGATGTCGCGAAGCTGATCGCCGCCGGCAACGGCAAGGCGGTGCCGGAAAACCTGCTGCGCACGGTGATCCCGGCAGCCCCCGCCACTTATATCCAGGCGCTGCGCAGCTACGGCACGATTTCCTTTGAAGAAGCGGTGGCGCCGGCAATGGAACTGGCGAAAAACGGTTTTGCCGTCTACCCGCTGTTGTCGACCAACATCGAATACCTGGAAAACAGCTTCAGGCGCTGGCCCGACAACGAGCGGATTTTTCTGCCCAAGGGCCGCGCGCCGCGCGTCGGTGAACTGTTCGTGCAGGAAGACCTCGCCAAAACCATGGGCCGGCTGATTCAGGCCGAGCGCGACTGCAGCGGTGACCGCGACAAAAAACTGCGCGCGGTACATGACTATTTCTACCGCGGGCCGATTGCGCGCGAGATCTCGGATTACCACGCCGCCAACGGCGGCTTCATGACCTTTGAAGACCTCGCCGGTTTCGAAGTGCCGGTGGAGGAGAGCATTTCCGTCAACTACCGCGGCTACACCGTGCATGCCTGCGACGTGTGGTGCCAGGGCATCGTGCTGCTCGAGTCGCTGAAAATCCTCGAGGGTTTTGACCTCAAGGCTATGCAACACAATTCGCCGGATTACGCCCACCTGATTGCGGCAGCGTTGAATCTTTCATTCGCTGACCGCGAAGCCTATGTCGGCGATCCGAAATTCATCAAAGTTCCGCGCGACGCGATGATCTCCGAAGCCTATGCCGTAAAGCAGCGTGCGCGCATCGACATGCAGCGCGCCTTCGACCGCCTGCCGGATCCGGGTGACCCCGAAGGCACGGGGCGCATGAGTGCCGGGTCTTCAACACCGGCTTATGCCGCGCCGCGCGATGCGAGCCGCCTGTCGCAGGACACCATTTACAACTGCGTGGTTGACCGCTGGGGCAATGCCTACTCGGCGACCACCTCCGACAATGCGAGTGAGACACCGATCATTCCCGGCACCGGCATGGCGATTTCCTCGCGCGGCTGCCAGTCACGCCTCGAACCCGGCCATCCGTCGGAAGTGAAGCCGGGAAAACGTCCACGCCTGACGCCGAATCCTGCGATGGCGTTCAAGGACGGCAAGCTGTTCATGACCTTCGGCACACCCGGCGGCGATCAGCAGTCGCAGGGCATGCTGCAGGTGTTCCTCAATGTCGTCGAGCACGGCATGACCATGCAGCAGGCCGTTGAAGCGCCGCGCGTGTCGTCGCAGAGTTTCCCCAACTCGTTTGCGCCGCATAACTACTATCCGGGCCGGCTCAATGTCGAAGAGGATTTTGGTCCGGCCGTGATTGCCGAACTGCAGCGCCGTGGCCACGATGTCGAAGTCTGGCCGCGATTCCCGGCGGCGAATGCCGCGGTATGCGCGATCAAGGTCGATCCAGAAACGGGTCTGCGCCATGCGGGTGCTGATCCGCGACGTGAAGGGTACGCGCTGGCCTGGTAGTGCGAAGAAGCCAATTGGTTTCGTCACCCCGGCAAAAGCCGGGGTCCAGAACGGGAGTAGCTATTTGCACTGGCCATTGCTGGACTCCGGCTTCCGCCGGAGTGACGATATTGGGCGAATCCCGTCTTCATCACCTAATCACTTAATTACCATTCACCAATTACCAGTTACCAATCAAATGACAGACACCAAACCCAAACTGCCATCCCCCGTCGGCACCTGCGACACGCACATGCACATCTTCGAACCCGGTTACACGGTATTGCCCGGCACCAACCTGCCGGTGATCCCCGGCAATACCGCCGAATACCGCAAAGTGCGCGCGCGCCTCGGCATCACCCGCACCGTCATCGTCCAGCCTGCAGCCTACGGCAACGACAACCGCTGCACCCTCGAAGCGATGAAGGCGCTCAGCGATGACAAGCACCAGACGCGCGGCGTGGCGGTGGTGTTTCCCGGCGACAGCGATGCCGAAATCGCGCGCCTCACCGCCGCCGGCATGCGCGGCATCCGTTATCACCTGATGCCCTACGGCGGCGTGAGCTGGGATACGCTGAAGGAAATGGCTGCGCGCGTCGCGCCGCACGGCTGGCATGTACAACTGCAGATGGATGGCAGCGAACTCGCGGGGCGCGAAGCGATGTTGAAGTCATTGCCCTGCGACATCGTCATCGACCACATCGGGCGCTTCGCCCAGCCGATTGCGGCGGACGATCCGGCGTGGAAGGTGATGCGCAGCCTGGTCGATAGCGGACGCTGCTGGGTCAAATTGTCGGCGCCGTACCACGGTTCCAAAACCGGCGCGCCGGATTACGCCGATGCCGGCAACACGGCGAAAGAACTGATCCGCGCCGCGCCCGAACGCATGCTGTATGCGACCAACTGGCCGCATCCTTCCCTGAAGAGCAATCATCCGGATGACGCAGCACTGCTCGATCTGCTGAATGAATGGGCGGGGAATGAGGCGATTCGGGAGCAGATCCTAGTGTCGAATCCGGCTCGGCTCTATGGGTTCTAAAAATATAAATAAAATCAAATACTTATAGTTTTGTCGCGGGGCTGATGGTGCTGACCGGGATTTGCAGCTTCAGTAAAACCCGTAGCAGTGTTTCGCCGGCTGTTTGTAGTGCACTGTCGTTGACGATCGTCAGCACATCGAAATCCGGCGGCAATGTCAGTGAGGCTGTACGCTGCATACGGTCATCGATGTCCGCGTCGCTTTCACGACCTCTGCGGTTGAGCCGGTGCCTGATGGTATCCACTGGCGCTGTGATACACACCACGAGCGCGTCCGGAAACCGTTCAAGTGCCGTCGGCAGATATTGCCGTGAACCATTGACGATCACATGCAAGCCGCAATTCATCCATGCCAGGATCTCACTGCCGATGCCGTAGCGCAGGCCGTTTGCCTGCCAGTGCAGTGCGAACCCGCCCTGCAGCAGAATGCGCTCAAAGGCGGTGGCAGACACGGGAATGTGCTGTTCGCCCTCTGCGGCAGGTTTGCGCGTGATGAAACGCCGCGCAAAAATGATGCCGGCATCTACGGGCAGATTTGTCCTGGCGTATTGCAGCAAGCAGTCCTTGCCGGCACCGGAAGGACCGATGACATACACAAGCCTGCCGTTCATGAAGACAACCCTGCCCGGTGTATCAATGCAAACCGCTCATTGCTGCAGCGTTGCCGGAATACGCATATCGCATCGAAATGCAGCGGTACGCCTGTTACCGGCTCAAACACTTCGCGCGCTGCCTGGAGAACGTCCTTAGCCGTCTTCTGCGGATAACCGTTCAGTGATCCGGTGAGCGAAATATGAAACTGGTAACGCTCCAGCACATGGGGATAGCCCCATGAAGCCAGCAGGCGCAGGGAAAGCGCATCGAGCGGGTCCCGGAGTCTGCGTGCCATTTCCGCGTCACTGAGCGGTGCACGGAAACGATCGAACCGGGTTGTGCAGTCATCGGCAATCCGGTTGATCCGAGCGTCATCCCGGGATGGGATTAGCGCAATGAAGTTGCTGAGATGCGCCAATTGCAAGGTTGGCATGGGAAAAGCAGATTGCTCCGACGCAAATTTATCGACGGCCTGAACCAGATCCCGTTCTGTGCAGTTCGGCATGAGCCGGAATGGCGCTTTCAGGGTGGCGTGTGCCCCGTAATGCCGCGCATGTTCAGTGATTTCACGAAACTCCGCACGATCCAGCGGTGGTGCGCACAGTTGCTGAGCCTCCTGACCGGTCGCGGCGTCGTAACCCAGCCAGTGTGAGAGCAGGGGCCACCACGGGTTGTCCTGCGGTGGCGAAAAATAGAGCGCGTAGCGAGTCGTCGATTCACTCATGTGACTGGTGCATCACGGTGAGTTGCAGCCGGTCGCCGGGAAAACAGGTCCTGCCAAACTCGATGGGTGTGTTTTCCGGCGACACATTGACATATTCCACACACAACACCGGCCTGGTTTCCGCCTGGCCGAGCAGTGCTGCAGTATTTGCGTCGGGCAACCGTGCCGTGATGACACTATGGCGGCGTTCGTAATCGACAATACCGAACCCGGCAAGTGCGAGGGTGATCGAACCAGTACGTTCCACTGCTTGCCCGATACCGGCGAACGCTGGCGGGTAGTAGTGTTCGCCGAAACTCAATACACGATCCCCGGCTTCACCGGCAGTCACGACCAGTGTGACCTTGTCGCGTGCTCCAAGCTGAAACACCTCCCTCAGCCTCGGACCGGCCGTGGTCTCGCTGATTTCAATGACGCGATGTTTGGCGGGCAACCCGACCGCAGCGACATTTTTTGTAAAACGTGTGCGTCTGCCAAGAACGTAGTCGATGGCACTGTCGATCACATAGGTGCCGCGGCCATGTTCGATACGGACGATGCCTCTGCGCGCGAGATGCGACATCGCCTGGCGCACCGTATGGCGGTTCACGCCGAATCGCAGCGCCAGCGCATTCTCCGATGGCAGCTTTTCTCCCGGTCTGTAGGCAGCCGCAGCTATTTCTGCGGCAAGGACCTGCTCAATCCCCGCCCATACCGACCCTCGCGCCGCGAATTCCTTGCTGATCGCTGCTGCTTGTTTATTTTTATGTAACGAAGCATTCATCAATCGTTCACTTTCGGCTCTTAACATGGCTCTCGTTGTGTAGACGTCTATACAAGTAAATAAGGCAAACGGTAACGAATCCATGTTGCAGTCTGTTGACAATTCCCGGTTAAGTGATCGCCAGCACTGGATCAAAATCCTCGCCAGAGCACCGGAGCACATGCTTGAGTCCGCTCTTGCCCTTGTGCCCGTGCAGTCGCACATCTGGCTGCGTCGCCCTGAATCCGGACTGTTCATGGTGCAGGGGCGCGTTGGTGGCACCGGCAACCGCTTCAACATCGGCGAAATGACGGTGACCCGCTGCGCATTGCGCCTGTCCTGCGGTACTGCGGGTGTTGCTTACATACAGGGGCGATCCCAGCGCCACGCTGAAATGGCAGCGCTGGCGGATGCACTGTTGCAGACCGCCCAATACCGGTTGCTGATCGAGCGATCGCTGCTGGGACCGGTGAAAGATTATCTCAATAAAAAATCGCAAACCCAGGCGCGCAAGGCGCAATCCACGCGCGTCGATTTTTTTACGGTCGCGCGCGAAGCAGGCGATCCTGATGCAGGGGCGGAAGTCGCATGAATGCCCCGTCATTGGTGGACTTGTCGAACATGGGCCGGGGATTTGAAGACCTCGCGCTCGACAGCCAGGCCGTGTTCCGGCAAGTGCTGTCCGCGATCTCGAAGCCCGGCGAAATTCATTCAGTTGCCACTGATATCGAAAGCCCCGAAGGTTTGCATCCCGCGGCGGCGGCGGTCCTGCTCGCGCTGCTGGACCAGGACACCCGGCTGTGGCTGTCGCCGATGATCGCCGAGGGTGTTGCCGGAACTTATTTGCGCTTTCACACCGGCTGCGTCCTGACCGATAACCCGTTTACTGCCGATTTTGTGCTGGCCCGGCCCGGTGAACTGCCGTGCCTGAGTGATCTCAGTCTGGGCAGCGAAGAGTATCCCGAGCGCTCCGCCACCGTGGTCCTGCAGGTCGATGACCTGTCGAACGACGGCGGCTGGCTTTTGAGTGGTCCGGGCATCGAAGGGCAGGCGAGCCTCAGTGTCACGGGACTCGATGCATCGTTTCTCCAGGGCTGGCGCGAATCACAGCTTCATTTTCCCCGTGGCGTCGACCTGATCTTCACCCGCGTGGACCGGCTCGTCGCCATGCCGCGCACGACACGAGCGGAGGTCTGATCCATGTATGTCGCAGTAAAAGGCGGAGAACGCGCGATTCTGGGTTCCTATGCGCTGCTCAATGAGCAGCGGCGAGGCGACCTGGAGGTTCCCGAGCTTTCTCTGGAGCAGATCAAGCAGCAGCTAAGGCTCGCGGTTGATCGTGTCATGACCGAGGGGTCGGTTTATGACCCCGATCTTGCGGCCCTCGCGCTCAAGCAGGCCGCCGGTGATGCGGTGGAGGCCATTTTCCTGTTGCGCGCCTACCGTACGACGCTGCCCCGCTTCGGCTATACGCAGGCCATCGATACCGCAAACATGAAGCTGTGGCGGCGCATTTCAGCGACCTTCAAGGATCTGCCGGGTGGCCAGTTGCTGGGGCCCACCTATGATTACACCCAGCGCCTTCTCGATTTCTCGCTGGCTGCATCGGGAGAGACCCCGACCCCGCTCCAGGCGCCCGGCAATGCATCCATCGCCGAAGAAAACGTGCCGCGGGTCGTCGACCTGCTCGATGACGAAGGTCTGATCGAAAAGACATTGTGTGATGAAGGTGATCCGGATCCTGTGGATCTCACACGCCAGCCGCTGGATTTTCCCGCTTCCCGTGAAACCCGTTTGCAGAACCTCGCTCGCGGCGACGAGGGCTTCCTGCTGGCGATGGGTTATTCGACACAACGCGGCTACGCGCATTCACACCCGTTTGCCGGAGAGATCCGGTTCGGCGAAGTCGAGGTATTCATCGAGCCGGAAGAACTCGGGTTCCCGATTTCCATTGCTGACATCAGCGTCACCGAATGCCAGATGGTCAACCAGTTCGCCGGCAGCAAATCCGAGCCGCCGCGATTCACCTCGGGTTACGGGCTGACCTTCGGCCACAGCGAACGCAAGGCGATGGGAATGGCGCTGATGGATCGCGCTTTGCGGGCCGAAGAGCTGGGTGAGCGGGTGGAGTCGCCGGCGCAGATGCCGGAATTCGTGCTCTCGCACAGCGACAACCTCGAAGCCTCGGGATTCGTGCAGCACTTGAAGCTGCCGCATTACGTCGACTTTCAGTCCGAACTCGAACTGCTGCGGAAGATGCGTGCCAAGCGTTTAGAGGAGGCTGCTGCTTGAACCCGCTTGACTTGCAGAACGTGGTACACGCCGCTGCGCCGGGCCGGGATACCGATTACAACTTCGCCTATCTCGATGAACGCACCAAGCGGATGATCCGCCGCGCCATCCTCAAGGCCGTTGCCATACCGGGCTACCAGGTCGCCTTCGGCTCGCGTGAAATGCCGCTGCCTTACGGCTGGGGCACCGGCGGCATCCAGGTGACTGCAGCAGTGATCGGCCCGCAGGATGTGCTCAAGGTCATCGACCAGGGGGCAGATGACACGGTCAATGCAGTGAACATCCGGCGCTTTTTCCAGCGAACGACCGGTGTCGCCACCACAGACCGCACACGGAAGGCCACGCTGATCCAGACACGGCACCGTATCCCTGAAACACCGCTGACACGGGACCAGATCATTGTCTACCAGGTGCCCCAGCCGGAACCGCTGCAGCGGCTTGAGCCCCGTGCCTACGAGACGCGGCGCATGCACGGTCTCGCCGAGTATGGATTGATGCACGTGAAGCTCTACGAAGACATTGCCCGATTCGGCCACGTCGCCACCACCTACGATTATCCGGTCATGGTCAACGATCGTTTCCTGATGGCGCCTTCACCGATTCCGAAATTCGACAACCCCAAGATGCACATGAATCCTGCGTTGCAGCTTTTTGGCGCCGGGCGCGAGAAAAAAATCTACGCCATCCCGCCATTCACCAAGGTCGAAAGCCTCGCCTTTGAAGACCACCCGTTTGAAGTGCAGAAGTGGACGGCGCCCTGCGAACTGTGCGGCGCCACCGACAGTTTTCTCGACGAAGTGATCGTCGACGACAAAGGCGGCCGCATCCATGTCTGTTCCGACAGCGATTACTGTCAGGAACGCCGGGAAGGGGCTGTGCGCTCATGAACGACATGATTCCCCCGGTCCTGATCCGCATTGCGACGCGCGAGGACCTGCCGGCCGTGCTTGGTCTTTATCAGCAGGCTGGTCTCGATCGTGACGGCGGCATGACTCCGCTTGAGGCGGGCACCGTGTATTCGCGTTTCGCAGCCTATCCCTGCTACAGGCTCTACGTCGCATGTTTGGGCGACAAGGTTGTCGGCACCTTTGCGCTGCTCATCATGGACAACCTGGCCCACCATGGTAAGCCCTCTGCAATCGTCGAGGACGTAGCGGTTGATCCACTGGAACAGGGTCGCGGTGTCGGCAAAGCGATGATGCGTTTCGCTCGGGATATCTGCCGCGGTAAGGGCTGCTACAAACTTTCGCTGACTTCAAACCAGGCCCGGGAAGGCGCCCATGCCTTCTACGAGGCCATTGGATTCGAGCGCCACGGCTACAGCTTTCGGGTGACGCCATGAACGAAAACCTGAACGACATCCGACCCATTCTCCGCGTGAACGGCATCTCCAAACGCTACGGCGATCGTGTTGCCGTAGCCGATGCAAGTTTTGAGCTCTATCCCGGAGAAGTGCTGGCCGTGGTCGGCGAATCCGGTTCGGGCAAATCAACGCTGCTTAATTGCGTCTCAGCGCGGCTTAGACCTGACGAAGGCCGCGTTGAATACGGGACGCGTCATGAGGGGGTTTCTGAAATATTTGAGATGTCGGAAGCGCAGCGCAGACTGCTTGCGCGGACTGACTGGGGCTTCGTGCACCAGAACGCCGAAGAAGGGCTGCGCATGCACGTGTCCGCCGGCGCCAACGTCGGTGAGCGCCTGATGGCGCTGGGCGATCGCAATTACGGTGAGCTGCGCCGTAACGCCATCGACTGGCTGTCCCGGGTCGAGGTTGATACGACGCGAATCGACGACCTGCCATCGTTATTCTCGGGCGGCATGCGCCAGCGGCTGCAGATTGCCCGTAACCTGGTCACAAGGCCGCGACTGATTTTCATGGATGAACCGACATCGGGTCTCGATGTCTCGGTGCAGGCGCGCCTGCTTGACCTGCTGCGGACGCTGACCCGGGGGCTGTCGCTCGCCGCGATCATCGTCACCCACGATCTGGCTGTCGCGCGACTGCTTGCACACCGCATGCTCGTGATGAAAGGCGGATTGATCGTCGAAACGGGTCTGACTGACCAGGTGCTTGATGACCCCCAGCATCCCTACACCCAGCTTTTGGTCTCTTCGGTGCTGCAACCATGACTATGGCCTCTATCCACGTTCGCAACCTGTCCAAGACCTTCGTGCTGCACAACCAGGGTGGCGCCGAATTGCCCGTTCTTGGCAACGCAACGATCAGCGTGATGCCCGGCGAGTGTGTCGTGCTTGACGGGCCTTCTGGTTCGGGAAAAAGCACCTTGCTCAAGTGTGTCTACGGCACCTACCGCGCGACCGCGGGAGAGATTGTCGTTGCCACCGGCGAGCGAACGATCGACATGCGCGCAGCCCAGGCGCAGGACATCCTTCGTCTGCGCCGCGAAACCATCGCCTATGTCAGCCAGTTTCTGCGTGCCATTCCGCGTGTGCCCGCCATCGATATCGTGGCCGAGCCGCTGCTCACCGGCAAAGCGGAAGACGATGATGTCGTGGCGCAAGCGCGTAGAGAAGCGCAGCAACTGTTGCTGACGCTGCGCATCCCGCCACGCCTGTGGAATGTCCCGCCCGCAACGTTCTCGGGTGGTGAGCAGCAGCGGGTCAACATCGCCCGCAGTTTCATCCGGCAGCATCCCGTACTGTTGCTCGACGAGCCCACAGCCTCGCTCGACGCCGAAAACCGCATGACAGTTGTCGCGATGATCCGCAAGGCGCGCGAGCGGGGCGCTGCCATCCTCGGCATTTTTCATGATGAAGCCACGCGCAACGCCGTGGCCACTCGAGTAGTCAACATGGCGGATTTCCAATGAACGGTGAATTGCTGCTCAAAAGCGCAAGGCTTGTACTCGCGGACGAAGTGGTCGACGGCACTATCGCGGTCGCCGGCGGCCGCATTGTCGCGATTGACCAAGGCAATACCGCCGTGCCCCGTGCCGGGGACCTCGACAACGACCTGCTGATTCCCGGTCTGATCGAACTGCATACCGACAACTTCGAGCGGCACATGATGCCGCGGCCCAAGGTGCGCTGGCCGGTATTGCCTGCGCTGATCGGGCACGATGCCGAAGTGGCGGCGGCGGGCATCACCACGGTCTATGACGCGCTGGGTGTCGGCGACACCGATCCTGAAGCCATGCGGAGCCAGGACATGGGTCCGGTGCTGGAATCGATCCGCCATGCCGAAGAGAGCGGCGCCCTGCGCGCCGAACACCGCTTGCACGTGCGCTGCGAGCTGCCGGCGGCCAACATGCGCGCCCTGTTTGCCCCGTTTTGCAGCAATCCACGCGTCGGCCTGATTTCGCTGATGGATCACACGCCGGGTCAACGCCAATGGGAAAACATCGAACACGCCCGGACTTACTACTGCGGCAAGAAGGGCTGGTCACTTGATAAATTCGAACGCCAGGTGCAACTGGCGAAGGAGCTGCAGGAACGCTACGTTGTGCCGCACCGGAAATGGATCACCGACTACGCGCGACAGCAGGGCGTGCCGATGGCGAGCCACGACGATACGACGCACGAGCATGTCGATGAGGCACATGCCGAAGGCGCACAAATCTCGGAATTCCCCACCCGCGTCGAGGCCGCACAGCGCGCCAAAGAAAAGGGTTTGTCCGTGGTGATGGGGGCACCCAATGTCATGCGCGGCGGTTCCCACTCGGGAAATGTCTCCGCGATCGATCTGGCCCGCCGCGGCCTGCTCGACACCCTGTCTTCGGATTATGTGCCGTCGAGCCTGATCAATGCGGCCTTCAAGTTGTGCGATGACGCGCAATTCCAGTTGCCCAGGGCCATTGCCACCGTGACGTACAACCCGGCGCTTTCACTGGGACTGTCTGATCGAGGTGAGATCGCCATCGGTAAACGCGCTGACCTGGTGCAGGTGCGGCTGATCCGCACCGGCGACGGGCGTGTGCACCCGGTGGTGAAGGCGGTCTGGCGCGAAGGTGTGCGGGTGGCCTGACGAGCATCCGCAAAATTCATGAAACTGCAATGACCACGTAACGCGAAGCTTCCACAGTCAACACGATTGGATACGAGGATTCAAATGACACCAGCAGTTCGAGTCAAAGGTTTGCGCAAGACATTTGCCAACGCCCATGTTGCGTTGGACGGCGTTGATCTTGAAGTCCTTCCGGGCGAGATGGTGGCGGTGATCGGTGCTTCCGGGTCCGGCAAATCCACGCTGCTGCGGCATATCGCCGGACTTACACCGGGCGATTGCTGCCCATCCTCGATCGAAGTCAACGGAGAGACTGTCCAGCGTGACGGCCGCCTTGCCGGCGACATCCGCCGCATCCGCGCCGGCATCGGTTTTGTGTTCCAGCAGTTTAATCTGGTCGGTCGGCTGCCGGTCATCGTCAATGTGCTGGCGGGGACGCTGCACCGTGCGCCGCTGTGGCGCAGCCTGGTACGCTGGTTTCGGGACCATGAAATTGAAGCCGGCATCGAAGCTCTGAAGCGTGTCGGCATAGCCGACTTTGCCTCGCGCAGGGCGTCCACGCTTTCGGGCGGCCAACAGCAGCGCGCCGCGATTGCGCGGGCACTGGTGCAGCGCGCCCGGCTCGTGCTTGCCGATGAACCGATCGCCTCGCTTGATCCCGAATCCTCGCGCAAGGTCATGGAAATTCTTGCAACGATCAATCGCATCGATGGTTGCACCGTGCTGGTGTCGCTGCATCAGGTCAACGTCGCGATGAAGTACTGTCCGCGCACCGTCGCCCTGCACAAGGGGCGTGTGGTGTACGACGGCCCGTCCTCGGCGCTGACGCCAGCCTTGCTGCGCGAACTATACGGTGCCGAGGCCGACGACATTCTCGCGCTGCCCGATCACATTTCAGCACTGGTCGACGCGCCCGGGCTGAAATTGCAAAACCGGCCGCTGTCCGCAGCTGTGGCGGCCTCCATTTAACCGCTGTCCCCACTTTGTTCTCATATAACCAGGAGTCACCATGTTCAAGAAACTGATGGTTGCACTTAGCCTGTGTGCCGCTGTGTTTCCGGCACAAGCCCAGGATGTCAGCTTCGGCATCATCTCAACCGAATCGCAAACGAACCTCAAGGGATCCTGGGGGCCGTTGCTCGACGACATGCGCCGGGTGACCGGCCTCAACGTGAAGGCCTTCTTTGCTTCCGACTACAACGGCATCATCGAAGCACAGCGCTTCAACAAAGTGCAGTTTGCCTGGTACGGCAACCAGTCGGCGATCGACGCGGTGGATCGTGCAAACAGTGAGGTGTTTGTGCAGACGCTGGCCGGCGAAGGTGCACCCGGCTACTGGTCGCTGCTGGTCGTGCACAAGGACAGCCCGCTGAAGAGCCTCGAAGACGTCAAGAAGAACGCCAAAACCCTGAGCCTCGGTTTCGGTGATCCGAAATCCACCTCGGGAACCCTGGTGCCGGGTTACTACGCTTTCCAGCAGAATGGCATTAATCCGATGACCGATTTCAAGGCCATCATCCGCTCCAACCATGAAACCAATCTGCTGGCCGTTGCCACGCGCCAGGTCGATGTTGCCACCAACAACAACGAAAGCCTCGAGCGCCTGCGCAAGACACAGCCCGAGCGCGCCGCGATGGTGCGCGAAATCTGGCGCTCGCCGCTGATCGCCTCTGATCCGCTGGTCTGGCGCAACGACCTCTCGCCGGAGATCAAACAGAAAATCCGCGACTTCCTGGTGAACTATGGCAAGAGCAACCCGCAGGAGAAAAAAACGCTGCAGGTGCTTGGGCTCACCGGCTTCCAGGTTTCGAGCAATGCCCAGCTTCTGCCGTACCGCCAGTTGCGCCTGATCTCCGAGAAAAACCGCGTAATGGCTGACACCGTTCTCAGCGACGCCGAAAAGAAGGCCAAGCTTGCCGACCTCGACAAACGCCTGGCGGAACTCAGCACCCAGGTCGCCGCGGCGAAGTAAGTAAAAACGGGGATCGCCATGCTCACTACAACCACGTCCGGCGGCGCTGCTGCCTTGATGAAACCGGCTTACCCGGCAAAGCACGGATTCACCACCCTGCTCGGCTGGGGCATCGTGCTGGGCGTACTGTCATGGGCATGGCATGGCGCCGACATGCGCCCGCTGGATCTGTTCCGCGAGTCCGGCAACATGGCCGTGTTTGCCGCCGACTTTTTCCCGCCGAATTTCCGTGACTGGAAGATGTACTTCACGGAAATCGTCATCACACTGCAGATCGCGATCTGGGGCACAGTGCTCGCGATCATCTGCGCCGTGCCGCTGGGACTGCTTTCGTCGGCGAACATCGTGCCGGCCTGGATTTATCAGCCGGTCCGCCGGCTGATGGATGCCTGCCGTGCGATCAATGAAGTGGTGTTTGCGATGCTGTTCGTGGTGGCAGTGGGCCTCGGGCCCTTTGCCGGCGTGCTGGCGCTTTGGATACATACCACGGGTGCGCTCGCCAAGCTGTTCTCAGAGGCAGTCGAAGCCATTGATCCGCAGCCGGTCGAGGGCATTCGTTCAACCGGCGCTAACGCGCTTGAGGAAATCGTCTTCGGCGTCATCCCGCAGGTCATGCCGCTGTGGATTTCATTTTCGCTGTACCGCTTTGAAGCCAACGTGCGCTCAGCGGCCGTAGTCGGCATGGTTGGCGCGGGCGGCATCGGTGTTGTGCTGTGGGACATCATCCGCAGCTTCCAGTACGCCGAAACCTGTGCGGTGCTGATCATTCTCGTGCTGACAGTCAGCGCGGTGGATCTGATTTCGGCGCGCATCCGCAAAGGCTTTATCTGAGGCCGGGCATGATCACGCCGACTGTGGACGGAATCATCGACCTCTATTGCCGCGACGGTGCGCGGCAGTATGGCCGGGAAGCCGTCAGCCAGCTTGAGCACGCTTTGCAGTGCGCCCATCTGGCTGAACGGGCGGATGCCGCACCCGAACTGATCGCGGCCTGTCTGCTGCATGACATCGGCCACATGATCGGGTATCGGCCCGGGTGGAATCCGGTGGGCAGGGCGGTCGAGTACTTTGCCACCGGAAAGAGCCACGAATATCAACACACACAGGCTGAGCAGGCCGCGCTTCTGGAAAACAGTACGCTGAATGATCTGCACGAGCACCGTGCCCAGTGGTACCTGGGCAGCGTGTTCGGGCCCGGCGTGCTGGAGCCGATCCGGCTTCATGTCGAGGCCAAACGCTACCTGTGCCACGCCGAGCCGGCGTATTGGGATGAACTCTCGGCCGAATCAAAACGCAGCCTCGAGGTACAGGGCGGGCGGCACAGCGACGAACAGGCGGCGGACTTCATGGGTTCGCCCCATGCCCGCCATGCGCTGCAACTGAGGCGCTGGGATGACCGTGCAAAAACACCTTCGGCACCCACGCCCGACCTTGAACACTACAAGGCGATTCTGAAGTCGCTTGCGCTGTAACCCGCTGTAACCAATACGCGCTGCTTCTTTTCCTGAAGATCAATCATCCGGTCGATGCGGGAGCAGATCCTGGTCAAAAATCCGGCCAAGCTCTACGGATTCTAAGACCGCTTTTATGGCTACTTGCGTCGATTCACGGGATAATCCTGAATTGCTTCAACGGAGCCTGCCATGAAGAAACTGCTACTTGGTAATGGCAACAAAATGGTAATGGCAACAAAAAGAAGATCAATTTAACTGCCGCAGAGGAAGAGCTGCTTGCGCGCATGCAGACACCAGCGGCGCGTAAAGCTGCGGCAGATGCATTTAACGCCACGCCTGCCGAAATGGGACGGGCTGCGGTGAAAGCTGCGCGTAAACGTCGCTATTTCCAGCAATCATTGCCTGGATTCCGGCGTCCGCCGGAATGACGTCCGTTCGTAATGTGGAGCCGCTTGCGCACCGGCAACGCGCTTCATATAGGATGATCACCAGAAAAGAAGATCGCGATAACAACCCGATCCCGTGCCACCCCGAACCCGTAACGGAGGAGCCTCCAATGACCACCATCAATTTTTACGACCCCTGCGGTCCGCTCGAAGTCAGCGTGCCCTTCGCGCCGCGCATCGACACACTCGACGGCAAGCGCATCGGTTTTGTCACTAACGAACAATGGCAGGCCTTCCGCATGCTGCCGCTGCTGCGTGACCTGATCAAGGCGGATTTCCCGACGGCGGAACTGCTGCCGATCGACGCCTATCCGCAGGGCAATGTGCTGATCCCGACCGAAGACACCGTCCGGCAAGTCAAGGAAAGCGGGGTCGACGCCGTCATCGTCGGCAACGCGGCCTGAGGGTCCTGCGCCACTGCCTGCGGCCGTGCTGCCGCGCAAATTGAAGCCCTGGGGATACCCACCGTCACCCTGACGCGTGCGGATTTTGTTGGTGTCATGAAAAACGCCGTATCGGGCCTGGGCCTCGCACCCGATGCCGCGATGGTGACGTTCCCGATCGACCTGT
Organism: Bordetella parapertussis; assembly: GCA_945885345.1. Taxonomy (GTDB): domain Bacteria; phylum Pseudomonadota; class Gammaproteobacteria; order Burkholderiales; family SG8-41. The sequence continues at coordinate 15,366 of CAMCYP010000051.1, forward strand.
TCCTGCCCGGCAGCGACCTCACTGCAGTCACTGCGCGCAAGCGCGAGTTCTACAACGGCCTGACGAAATGGCAGACCGAATTCAAGGTGGATGCGCCGGAAACCGCCGCATTGCTGTCGGTGGAAGGGCGCAGTTATGAAGACGCCCTGCAAAAGGCCAACAATCTGCTGCTGACCAACCTCTGGGGCGATGGCCTGCCGGTATGGCCGGCGACCGAGGAGCGCGTCGACTGGATCCTGCGCGGCTCCGCATTGCCGCGCACGCATCGCCTCGGCAAATTCCCGCCGCGCGGCGGCATCACCACCGTCGAGACCTGCGCCATTGCGCTGGCGATGGCGGGCGGACGTCCGGAATATCTGCCGGTGCTGATTGCCGCGGTGGAAGCCTGCTTCGAACCCGACGCCTTGTTCGACCAGTTGCAGGCGACTTCCGGCGGACCGTTTCCGGTGGTCATCGTCAATGGCCCCATCGCCAAGGACATCCGCCTCAACTCCGGATTCGGCTGTCTCGGCCCCGATCCGCAACGCCCTGCCGGTGCCAGCATCGGCCGCGCGCTGCGTTTGATGCAGCAGAACGTCGGCGGCGCACTGCCGGGCATCGGCACGATGGCGATTTACGGCGCGATGCGTTACACCAACGCGGTGTTTGCCGAAGACGAAGCGAGCCTGCCCGAAGGCTGGGAACCCCACGGCACACGGCGCCACGGCTTTGAACGCGGCACCAACTCGGTGTCGGTGTATTTCGCCAGCGGCGTCACCAACATCCGCCGCCGCGGCGCAAAAAAAGAAACGCCGGAAGAAGATGTCACCCAGGGCCTGTACCGGATGGCCGACTTCATGCGCACGCCGAATTTTGCCGCGCTCGCGGGCTGGGAAAAGGGCACGCCGGGCGCGATGATGATTTCACCGGTGGTGGCCGGCATGATGGCCAAGCTCGGCTGGACGCCGAAAAAGCTGCAGGATTTTCTGTGGGAAAACTCGAAGATCCCGATGGAAACCATCAAGCGCGCCGGCGGCCTGGCCTGGATCGAAATTGATCCCAGCCCGGTGGCGCGTGACAGCATCAAGCTCGACCCGTGGCCGATTGCGCAAAAAGCGGAGAACCTGATTTTCATCGTCGCCGGCGGTGATCATCCGACACACAGCCAATGGCTGCAGGCGCATTCGCCGGCTGTCGTCGGCAAAATGATCCGCGTGCCGGAAACTTTTGACCGCCTGCTGGCCGAATCGGATCGCGATCTGGGCTGTGGCTCGGACGAGTGCCGGATATGAAATTTTGTTATCCCGGACGCACCTCGAGAGGTCAGCGTTACGGGTTGGAGGGGCTTTTAGTCACCGTCACTCCTGCGCGCCCCGAAGGAAGTCACCTTGGGTGGCGCCCCGAAGGAAGTCCCCTTGGGGGGAAAGCCGGAGTCCAGTGACTTTATCGCTTTCGCATAGACTGGACTGGATGCCGGCTTTCGCCGGCATGACGAAGCGTAGGTGGGTGCATTAGCTCCAATGTGGCTTGATTTGCAAGCGCGCCCTTAATCCGCTTTCATGCCGGTCGCGGCAACAATCTTCGCCCACTTGGCAATTTCGCTTTTGACGAATGCGGCAAACTCATCCGAGGCCAGCGGCGAAGGTTCGGCACCTTGCGAATTGAACCGTTTCACCACCTCCGGCAGTGCCACCACCTTCAGCGCTTCGCGGTTGAGCCGCTCGACGATGGCTTTGGGTGTATTGCCTGGCGCAAACAGGCCCAGCCAGTTGAGCATTTCATAACCTTTCAATCCGCCCTCGGCGATGGTCGGCAGATCCGGCAGCACCGCTGAGCGCTGCCCCGAAGTGACCGCAATCGCGCGCAGGCGCTTCGCGCTGATATGCGGCGTGACCGATGCCGCCGTGGCAAACGTCACCGGTGTTTCACCCGACAGCACCGACACCACCGCCGGCCCGCCGCCCTTGAAGGCGATGTGCGTCATTTTTACGTGGGCGAGGCTTTCGAACAGCACCGCAGCGAGATGCGTGGAGGTGCCCGCACCGGCGGAGGCGTAATTGATCAGCCCCGGGTGTTGCCGCGCCAGCGCGATCAGGTCTTTCACGGTTTTGACCGGCATCGACGGGTGCACGGCGAGGATGCTCGGTGCATCCGTCAGCCGGGCGACGGCCTGGAAATCGCGCAGCACGTTGTAGGGCAGTTTTGGATAAAGGCTCTGGTTGACCGAATGCGTGCCCGCGCTGCCGATGACCAGCGTGTAGCCATCGGGGGTTGCACGCGCCGCGTACTCGGCCCCGACAATGCCGCCGGCACCGGGGCGGTTATCGACGACGAACTGCTGGCCCATCGCCTGCGCCAGCGGTGGTGCGACCAGGCGCGCGGTGAAATCGACAAAGCCACCGGGGGCGAAGGGCACGATGATGCGCACCGTCCGGGCTGGGTAGGTTTCAGCGGCGGTGACTGAGTGCACCGTGAGCAGCAGGGCTGCTGCGGCCCATGCGCGGGCAAGATGTTTCATTCTTTCTCCTGATGCGATTTGTTTTTGGGCCGATGTGTGAGAAGCATAACGAAATTGCCATCGGCCATTATTTTTTTCGTCATTCCGGCGCGCTCCTCACGCTCTACAACTGCAATTAAATGCCGTCACCCCGGCGAAAGCCGGGGTCCAGTGATTCTAAAAATTATGGGTAGCCCCCATCCTACCTTCCCCCAAAGCGGGGGAAGGGGATACCGGCGTACGCCGGAATGACGGGGGTGAGGTTTTCGCCCATCACTCAGCACTCCGCATTCATCGCTGGGTTTAGTGCCCTGACCCAAACTGCCCCTGCAGTTCCTCGTCAAACTGGCCGTCAATCAGCACGTACAACATCAGCACCGGCTTGTCGGAGCGGTTGCTCCAGGCGTGATTGGTGCCGCGCTGGATCACCACGTCGCCTTCCTTCAGCACCACATCCTGGTCATCGAGCAGCATGGTGACTTCACCTTTCAGCACCACCGCGTAATCGATAGTCTGCGTGCGGTGCATGAAGGGATGGCGGCCTTTGGCCGAGCCGGCGGTGGTGGCGTTTTTATTGCCCATGGCTTCAAACACCGCCTTGGATTGTTCGGGGCTGATGTTGCGGATGGCTTCGGTCTCGGGTGCGATCTCGCTGATGCGGAACACCGTTCCGCCGGGCAGCGGATGAATCTGCTTCGGGCCGCTGGTCGGATCGGGCTCGGTGGCGTGCAGGATGTGCGGCGTAGCGGCCGTTTTCCACAGGTCCACGGAGATATGCCCCGGGCGCAGCGGGTTGCTGCGCACCGCGGGCGCAAGGCCGTCTTCAATGACGACGGCCTTGCCGTTTTTGTCGTGGCCGGTGACTACACGGCGGATTTTTCCGTTCATCTACTTCACTCCTTCGATTGATCAATAAAACGTAGCCGGATGCAATCCGGGGACTTTAGATAAGTTATTGGCGATCAGGCTTCGGTCGTTCAGCCTTGCCATCACGCGCCAGGCGTTCCAGCCACATGTGAACGTCTCGGGAGATGTACTGCTCGCCGGCATCGATTGCTTGATCAGCAGCCAACGCATCCTTGATGAACTGGTTGTAATACTTTGCGCGATCAATCGGTTGCGCGCCAGGGCCATGCTGCGATGTCTTGATGAAAGGTGGTTTCATAATGTGCGTATGACTTGGATTCGATTGGTGACTTCAAGGATTTTATAACGCGCCAGTCATCATCAACAGTGCGTTTCAACCAGCGGCATAAAGCGTCATCAGCTCCGGCAGTATGGTTTTGCGCCGGAACGGATTGTCGAGGATTTCCGGTGTTGCGACATCGACCTTGCGGCCACCGAACAGCGCAGAGAGTTCTTCCTGCAACGCAGGGATTTCGAGCAGGGATGCCTTGCTGCCGGGCTCGAACTCGACCAGTAAATCCACGTCGCTGCCCGGGTTCATTTCGTTACGCGCGGCGGAACCGAACAGGCTCAGCTTGCGGATATGGTGTTTGCGGCATAGCGCCGCGAGTTGGCCGCGGGGAATGTGCAGCTTCTCGCGCGGCGCCACGCGATACCTTGCGGCCGGGCTGTGCAGTACGCGGGCGTCCGGTGCGTGTGTTTGCGGCGCTAGGCTGGCGACATCCGCATCTCGCAGCAATGCGGTGAGTGCTTCAAAAGCCGGGCATGCAGGGTTGGCGCGGTAATGCACCTGGCGGCCCACTTCCTCGCGCAGCAACAGCCCGAGTTCCGTCAGCATGCGCAGATCCCGGTGCAGCGATCCCGGTGAGGCGCCGGTCACGCGCGCGAGTTCGCGCACATGCAGTGCGGTTCCCGGCTGAAGCAACAGGGTTCGCAGCACCGAGGCGCGGGTATTGCCCAGCAGGAAATTGGTAATGATGGGATGGGTGGTATTGGACATTCAGGCCATGAGCCTTTATCGTTCTCTTAATTGCTTCAATTGTAGCAATAAAAAGAACGAAATGTGATAATATATAACCCATTGATTTTATTTACTTATTTTAAAATTCTACGGTAAGTAGTCTTTCCTCAAGTCATTACAATGATTTTATCGGTCAGTAACTTCACCGCCATGGAAGCTCGTGTGGCTTGTGATAAAGTAACATAAAAGTTACTATAATGACGCCTGTCATCAGTGTCGTTGAATACATCGACCTTCAGGGCAAATCGCAGTTTGCCCGCTGGTTCGAGGAACTCAATGCCGAAGCTGCGGCCAAGGTGACAACGGCGCTCTACCGGCTGGCGCAAGGCAATTTCTCGAGCGTCAAAGGTGTGGGTGGTGGCGTATTTGAATATCGAATCGATTTTGGCCCGGGTTACAGGATCTACTTTGGCAAAGACGGCGATACCGTGGTGATCCTGCTCGGTGGCAGCACGAAAAAACGTCAGCAACTGGCGATTGCGGCAGCAGTGGATGCCTGGATCGCCTGCAAGCGGCGCAAAAGCGAACAACGCTAGACAACAAGGAACGGCCATGGCACTGACACGGGATTTCAAAGAAACCGTATTTGCGCGCGCGCAGAGCGATACCAAATATCGTGAGGCTCTGTTTACGGAAGCGATTAACGCCTACCTTGCAGGTGATACTGCCACCGGCAAGGCCATGCTGCGCGATCTGGTCAATGCAACCGTCGGGTTTGAAGGCCTGGCGGCAGAAGTGGGCGCGCCCAGCAAGAGCCTGCATCGCATGCTGGGCCCAAGTGGCAATCCCAGCACAGAGAATTTCTTCGGGATTGTCAGCGCCCTGCAAAAGAAAACACGAGTCAAACTGCGGGTGACCGTGGAATAGGCTGGACGTTGTAGTGCGGCCGCGGAGTGCGGCACTTGCACCATTCATACAAGTTTTTGTATAGTCACCCCAGTCCGCGTGCAGCGCTTCCGTGAATTGATGAAAGGAATGCGATGAAAGCCAAGCGTTATGAAAGTGTGTGGGACGCCATCGAGGCGACGCCGCAGGCCGCTGCCAGCATGCGCGCGCGTTCTGAACTGATGATCGAATTGGCTGAACAGATTCGCCGCGCCGGCTGGACCCAGCGCGATGCGGCAGCGCAATTCGGTGTCACGCAGCCCCGTGTATCCGATCTGGTGCGGGGCAGGATTGAGCTGTTTTCGCTCGACATGCTGGTCGACATGGCCGCCGCCGTCGGGCTCAAGCCCCGAATCACCTTCAAGCGAGCTGCTTAGGACCGCAGACCGTAGGTCGGATAAGCCCGCAAGGGCGTCATCCGACGCATGGCCCATTACCCATTACCAGTTACCAGTTACCAATTACCAGTCACCGAATTACCTAATCACATAGTCACTCGGGTTTAAACCCGGTAGCCTTAACAATCCCCTCAAACCGCTTCAACTCGCTCGCAAAAAACGCCTTGAACTCCGCCGGCGTGTCGCCGACCGGGCGGAGCTTCCGCGTGGCGAGGCCTTTTTGCACGCCGGGGGTTTTCAGCGCCAGCGCAATCTCGGACTGGATTTTCGCGGTGATCTTTGCCGGCAGCTTTGCCGGCCCGAACACGCCGTACCAGCTCATGTTGTCAAGCGTCATCTCCGGCACGCCGGCCTCGGCGATCGTCGGCACTTCGGGCAGGTAGGGTGCGCGCACAGGGCCGGTGAAGGCGAGTGGGCGCAGGCGTTTCGCCTCGATCTGCGGCAGCCCGAGTGAGGTGGTGACAAACATCACCTGGATCTCGCCGCCCACCACCGCTGCGATCGCCGGGCCCGCGCCCTTGAACGGCACATGCACCATGCGCGTACCCGTTCGTTTATTGAACAGCTCGCCCGCCAGGTGCAGCGTGTTGCCGATGCCGGCCGAACCGAAGGCGAGTTTTGATGACGGGTTCTTGCCGAGCGCGATCAGCTCCTTCACCGAATTCACCGGCACCTTCGGATGCACCACCAGAAAATAACCGCCGCCGGCGGCGACATTGGTGATCGACGTGAAATCTCGCTGCACATCGAAGGGGAGTTTGGTCTGGGTGAAAGGATTGGTCGCAAACGACGCAGAGGTCAGCAGGATGGTGTGGCCGTCGGGCGTGGCCTCCTTCACCAGCGAGGCGGCAATGATGCCGTTGGCGCCGGGGCGGTTGTCGACGATGAACTGCTGCCCGGCCTGGTTCGAGACCTGGCCGAACACCAGCCGCGACACCGTATCCGGCGCGCCGGGGCCGAAGCCGATGATCACGCGCACGGGGCGGCTGGGGTATTCATTGGGCGACTGCGCGGCGAAGGCGGGCGCCGAGAGGGCGAGCGCGGCGAGGCTGGCGGTGAGGATGCGGGTAAACATTAGGGCCTCCTGATCTTGTTATTCGTGCAGAGAAGTCGTGCCGAGATTTTAACAGCGCGGGATAGCGTTAAAAATAATAATAAAAACAAATACTTAATGCCCTCCATCGTTTGATGGGGGGCAAGAGCACACTTGAAGCGAAGCAGGGTTGGGGACAAGGGGGCAGTGATTGTCGTTGCCCCTCTGCTCCGCTCCAAGTGTTCCCTTGACCCTAGCCCTCTCCCCATCAAGCGATGGGGAGAGGGAACAAAGCCTGTGGAAATGTTGAATTGGTTAGGGCATTTAACTCCCTCTCCCCGAATGCTTTCGGGGAGAGGGTTGGGGTGAGGGGCGGCTACAAACCTATCCATAGGCGCTTTTAACACCGCATCCGCCCTTACGCGCCTGCTGTGTTACAAACCCACATGGCCGCGCCTCGTATCCGCGCAGTGGCCGCGCCCAGCTTTCAGCAACAACAAACAGGAAAAAAAGAAATGAAAGCCGTCTTTTTCACAAAAAACGGAGGCCCCGAAGTCCTGCAATACGGCGAGCAGCCCGACCCCGTCGCCGCTGAAGGCCAGGTCGTGGTCGACATCCATGCCGCCAGCGTCAATGGCGCCGACTGGAAAACCCGCTCCGGCTATCACGCACCCACGCAAAAATTCCCGCACATCCCGGGGCGGGATTTCTCCGGCATCGTCAGCGCGGTTGGGCGCGGCGTGACGGAATTCAAAATCGGCGATGAAGTTTTCGGCGTGGCGCTGCACAGCGACGAAGGCTGTTATGCCGAGAAGGTGGCGATCAACGCGGCCATCGTCACCCGCAAGCCCGCGCAATGGAGCCACATCGAAGCGGCCGCGCTGGGGCTGATCGGGCTCACCGCCATTGTCTCGATCGAAAACGCGCTGCAGGTCAAGGCCGGCCAGACCGTGCTGGTGCAGGGCGGGGCAGGCGGTGTCGCGAGCTTTGGATTGCAGCTGGCCAAACACCTCGGCGCGCGGGTGATCAGCACCTGCAGCGCGGCCAACATCGATTATGTGAAAAGCCTGGGTGCTGATCAGGTGATTGATTACAACAAGGAAGATTTCACCCTGGTGTTGAAGGACTGCGACGCCGTGTTCGACACCGTGGGGGGTGAGGTCGCGAAAAACGCCTTCAAGGTTCTGAAGCGGGGTGGTCGCGCGGCTTTCATCAACGGCCCGGCGCCGACACCACCCTATGAAGACATGGCCTCGCTCAAGCCTGACGCCAGCCGCAAGCGCGCCCACCTCGACCGCATCGTGCAACTCGTGACTTCAGGCGCGGTGAAGCTGCCGCAGATCACCAGCTATGCGCTGGCGGATGCGGCGGCTGCGCATCGGGTGAGTGAGGGGCGGCATTTGCGGGGGAAGTTGGTGTTCAGGGTGCGGTAATAAGCACGGATGGATTGGGTGAGATAGGCTTCAGCAAAAGTCGGAGCATGTTATGCACTATCTGGAATTAAAAGATTTCATTTCCCGCCGTATGCGCATGTCGCATATTTATCAGCCGGTAATGCTGATGGCGCTCCTGAAAAACAGTGG
>CAMCYP010000052.1 GCA_945885345.1 Bordetella parapertussis
CGAAGGAGGCAGACCTCGTCGTCAGTGCCATGGCCGATTGAGGGTCGTGCACGTCGTGGAGTGTCCACGACATGGCGCAGTTAACCAAACGCGGCCTGCTGGCCGCCGTGGTGGTTTCGGATTCATTCATGAAACTGGGCAAGGCGCAGTCCAAGGTCTTTGGCGTGCCGGATCTGCCCTTGCTGGAAATCAAACATCCGCTGGGCGGCCTCAGCATGGACAAAGTGCGTGAGCGCGCCGCCGTGGCGATGCCGCAATTGCTGAAATTCATCAATACGTCACGAGAAAAAGCGTCGGAGAAATAAGCATGACCGCCATCACCACCCTGCTGCAAAAACCCGGCGCGCTGATCGAATGCGACGACGACCCGGAAGCCGTCTTCGACATGCTCTGCGCCAAAGGCTGGAGCGATGGCTTTCCCGTGATCCCGCCGACGCCCGAGCGCGTCGAGCGCATGCTGGCGTATTGCGATCGCGACTTCGACCAAGCCGTCATCAAAATCCCGCCGCGCTTTGGCGCCGCCACACCGATACGCATCGCCGCCAATGCGGTGATGGCCGGCTGCAAACCGGAATACTTCCCGCTGGTGCTGCTGGCGCTGGAAGCCCTCGCCGAAGATCAATACAACCTCTATGGCACGCAGGCGACCACGCATCCCTGCACCCCGATGCTGATTTTCAACGGCCCGGTGGCGCGTGAGGTCGGGCTCAACGCCGGCCACAACGTGATGGGCAATTATTTCCGCGCCAATGCCACCATCGGCCGCGCCGTGCGCCTGGCACTGGTGAATATCGGCGCGGCCATCCCCGGCACCGGCGACATGGCCACGGCGGGCACGCCGGCAAAATGGAGCTTCTGCGTGGCCGAGAACGAAGCCGCCAGCCCCTGGGAACCGCTGCACGTGGAAATGGGTTACGCCAAAGACACCACCACAGTCACCGTGGTCGCCGCCGAAGGCCCGCACAACATCAACGACCACGAAAGCCTGACGCCGGAAGGCATCCTGCGCATGGTGTCAGGCACCATAGCCACGACGGGATCGAACAACGCCTACTACGCGGGACAGCCGGTGCTCGCCTTCGGCCCCGAACACGCCGCCACGGTCGCAAGCCGTGGCATGACCAAGGCGCAGGTCAAGCAATGGCTGTTTGATGACGCCGTGATCCCGCTATCAAGATTTTCCGAAGAAACCATCGCGCGGCGTTTCCGCCGCAGGAACGCCGAGCAATACGCCAATGCCCCGCTCGATACGCCCGTGCACATGTGGCAAAAACCCGACGACCTGATCATCATTGTCGCGGGCGGGGCCGGCAAACATTCGCAATACGTGCCGACCTTCGGCATTACGCGTGCAGCGACCAAGCCGCTGAAACGCGCGGATGGCGAGCTGGTGAAGTCGATCGAGGAATTGAAGCGCGGTTAGTGTTGCAGCAAGTTGTAACGACAGGATGTTGCGACAAAACCGCGGCGTTTGAACCGGCAGCACTGAACGGCAGAAAGCCGGCTTGAATTCAGTGCTGCCCGGCGTGAACCCTTACTTCACCATCACACCCGTTTCTTTCATCACCTTCGCCATGCGCGCGCTCTCGCTGACGAGGAAGGCACGGAACTCCTCCGGCGAATTCGTCGCCGGCTCCACACCCACCTTCAACAGACGGTCATGTATGTCCCTGGCATTGACGGTGCGCGCAATCTCCTTGTTCAGGCGCGCGACGATCGCCTTCGGCGTCTTGAGCGGCACCACAACCCCGTACCATCCCGGAAAAGCATAACCCGGCACCGCCGCGGAAATCGGCGGCTGCCCTGGCGCCAGCGGCGTGGCCTCCTTGCTCGTCACACCCAGCACGCGCAGTTTTTCATTCGCCATGAACGGCACCATCGCCGCCACCGGCGGACACGACAGCTGGATCCTGCCGGCAATGAGATCGGTAATCGACGCTGCCGAGCCCTTGTATGGCACATGCACCATCTTGATCCCCGCCATGTTCAGGAAAATTTCCACGCAGATGTGCAGCGAACCTGCCGTGCCGCTGCTGCCAAAATTCAGCTTGCCCGGGTTCTTTTTCACATACTCGATGAACTCCGCAGTGTTTTTCACTCCCGTGCCTGCGTTCGTCACCAGCAGGAACGGCGTCGTCGCCACCAGCCCTACCGGCTCGAATTCCGTCTGCAGGATGTACTTGTGGCGCAAGGTCGTGCCCAGAAGCTGGGTCAGCGTCGGCAACCAGATCGTGTAGCCGTCAGGCGTCGATTGAGTGACGATTTCCGCCGCGATCAGACCAGCCGCGCCTGGCCGGTTGTCCACCACCACCTGCTGGCCCAGATTCTCCGACAGGCGGCTGGCAATGATCCGCCCCACCACATCCGAACCGGAACCCGCCGCCGAACCCAGGATCATCCGCACAGGCCGCACCGGGTACTGCTCGGCCGCCATGACCGCGGATGCCACCGCCCACACGGCAACACCCGCCAGAATCACTCGTAACGAACCACGACGCATCAGTGAGTCGAACATGGAACCTCCTCCATAATTTTGCTCAAACAGCGTTCGTTAAAACAACGGTTGACGACAGGCGCCACCTGATTTTTTTATTGGTGGCGCCTGAAAAATACCGGGATCAGCCCCCGGCCGACTTTGCCAGATCCAACATCACCTGCGAGAAACGCTCCGGTTCATCGAGCATCGGGAAATGCCCTGAATGGTCGAGCACGGCCACCGGCATCTTCGGGTTGAGTTTTTCGAGCCGGTCACGCAGGCCGATCGTGGGCCCTTTCGCGCCATAGACCATCATCGCCGGCCGTGTGACCGAAGCCACCGCCTTCTGCACATCGTAATCACGCATGGCCCACATCACGCTCATCATCGTCTTGGCGCCGGCCTTGTGGCGGTCGATGTTCCAGCGCTTGAGGAACTCGTCATCCACATGCGCCACCCGCTGGCTGACTTCGTCCCTGCCCTGCATCGGGATGCCGAAATTGCCTTCGGTATGGCCCCAGCGCGCGCCCCAGTCGTCGTAGTTGCGCAACGGCGTCTCGATGATCGCCGCACTCAGTGTTCGCGTGGCAAACCGGTTGACGAAGCCGGCGGTGATTGTGCCGCCGCAGGACGTGCCCCCGACATGTGCCGCCGGAATGCCCATTACATCCATGAAACACGCGAGCGCGTCGCAATAGTCCTCGATCGAATAATGGCGCGCCAGGGGATCAGTATCGCCGTGGCCGGGCATCTCCCAGCTGATCACGCGGTGTTTCTTGCCGAGGTGGTCAAATACCTTGGTGTACTGGTAGGCCGAACCGCCGTTGGTATGAATCAGGATCATCGGCGAACCGCTGCCCGCCTCGAAGTAATGCATGCGTCCATGCGCCGCCGTCAATACAAACGCTTCCTTGTAGTTCGCTGCTGCTGTCTGCCCTGCCATTACGCCTCCCGGTGGATGGTTTGCCTGTTATTGTTTGAAACGCCTGCCAACTGCCTTATTGGTGACCGCCTTATGCAACCGCCTTTCTCGGCGCGGGCGGACGCAGCTTCACCTGCGGCACGATCTTGTGCATGAACGTCTCGAGCGATTCGCGGGTGGCCGTGGCATTGGTGAGCATCACGTATTCCACGCCGCCATCAGCGAGTTTCTGCAGACGCTCGGCAATCTCCTCCGGTGTGCCGATCAGCGCGGCATCATCGTTGGCGATATCGACATCGGCAAAGGTCTGCGGGTTGGCCGCGCCGGGGCGTTTGGCAAGATCACCGATCTTCTTGATGGTCTGGCGGCGGCGATCGTAGGCCTTCTCGCGCTCCGCTTCACTGTTGATGATGTGCAGCGCACGCGTCACGCCGCATTTTGCCGCGTCGCGCGGCAGCCCGTTCTTCTCCTGTGCGTCGAGATAACAGTTCACCCGTTCGATGATCTGGCTGACCGATGCCAACTGGTCAAGCAGCAGGCCATGACCCTGGCTCGCCACATATTCGATCCCCTGCGGCGTACCGCCGGCCATCCACACGGGCGGATGTGGGCGCTGGACGGGCGCTGGTTCGACCACGATGTTCTCGAAATTCCAGTGTTTGCTGTGATGCGTAAAACGCTCGGTGCTCGACAAGGACTTGAGCAGCAACTGGAAGTTTTCAACATAACGGTCCTGCGCTTCGCTCATCGGAACGCAGAACGCTTCAAATTCATCCTTGCGGTAACCGCGGCCCACGCCCATGTCATAACGGCCGCCCGACAGCACATCCAGTGTCGCGACCTGCTCGGCCAGCAGCACCGGGTTGTGCCACGGCAGCACGATGACTGCGGAGCCCAAGCGAATGCGGCTGGTTTTGGCCGCGAGATAAGTCAGCAGGCTGAGCGACGCGGACAACTGCCCCGCCCCGGTGAAGTGGTGCTCGACCATGAAGGCACCCGTGAAGCCGAGATCCTCGGCATCGATCACATACTGGATGAAATCCTGATAGGCGTAGCTGTCGCCCAGGGGATTGGATTTGCCGATCTTGCCGCCGCCGAAAATTCCGAATTTCATGCCAGCTCCTTCCCGTTAAGGTGTTGCCGTTCAGTACGGCTGCTCTAATTCATCACAGCCATATTGCCAGACTTCTCAATCTGCATTTCGGTGAGCGCGATGACTTCGTCTGCGGTGAATCCCGGCGCAACCTCCAGCAGCCGGCAGCGCCCGTTCTCGAATTTGAGCACCGCAAGGTCGGTCACCACATAATCCACGCAACCGCGCCCGGTGAGCGGGAAACGGCACTGTTTTTTGAGCTTGGGCCGGCCCTTGCTGTCGCAATGCTCCATCACGATGATCAGTTCGGCCCCACCCGAGACCAGATCCATCGCACCGCCGATGCCGCCGAGTTTTTCGTTTTGTGTGCTCCAGTTGGCGACACTGCCGCTCTGGTCGACCTCATAAGCGCCGAGCACCACGGTATCGATGCGCCCGCCGCGCGCCATTTCAAACGACGTCACCGAATCAAAAAACGACGCACCGGGCTTGAGCTCAATGTATTGCCCGCTGGCGTTGTAATAGTCAGGGTCCACCGCATCGCCGGTCACCATCTTGCCGTAACCGAGCACGCCGTTTTCGGCATGCAACACGATGTCGCGACCGTCGAGGTTGTTCGAAATCATCGTCGGAATGCCGGTGCCGAGATTCACATAAGTACCCTCGCGCAGCAACGCTGCCGCGCGCCGCGCAATGCCCGCACGCGTGAGAGCGGGCTTGCCGTTGTATTCGCGCGCGGTGTCGGCCGGACGGCGCGTCGACTGCGGCACCTGCTTCGGATCATAGGGGTGTGCGCTCTTGACGATGCGTGTCACGAAGATGCCCGGTAGATTGATGGCGTCTGGCGGCAGTTCGCCGACCTCGACCACCTCGTCGACTTCAACGATCGCGACCTTCGCCGCCTTGGCAAAAGCCGGGCTAAGGTTCTGGCTGCCACCGCGGAACTGCACATTGCCCGAACGATCCGCGCGATAGGCGCGGACAAAGGCGTAATCAACATTGATCGCGGTTTCCATGACATACGTGCGGCCAGCGAATTCGCGCAGCTCCTTGCCTCGGGCAAGATCGGTATCGGCACCGGCCGCGGTGTAGAACGCCGGAATGCCCGCCCCACCTGCACGGCAACGCTCAACCAGGATGCCCTGCGGCACCAGTTCGACTTCGATCTCGCCGCTATTGATCTGCTCTTCGGTGGCGGTCGGCATGCCCGGCCGCACTGAAAACGCCGCGATGAGTTTCCTGACCTGTTTGTTTTCAGCGAGGATCTGGCCGCGCAACTCGCCTGCCGCGCCCATCGAATTGCACACGAGGCACAGATTCCTGGAACCTCTGTCGCGCAGCGCCGTGATCAAACCCAGCGCAAAACGATGGCCCACACTGAACCCCCCCAGCGCCACGGTCGCACCATCGGGCAGATCCGCGATGGCCTCAGCCGCCGATGCAAAAACCTTGTCCATGAAATTCCAGACGAAACGTTAGGCCTGCAACACCGCGCGCAAACGCATCGCTCGCGCCACTGCAACCGGTTGATCGACTTCCTCCTCCAAGAGGACACCCTGCACTTGAAAGCCGCGCCCGTAACCACCTTGTTTGTTCTTGTTGCGGCCGCGACTCCCGCCGCCACATCGGATGCCTACCGACTATTCAATTTTTGAGCGCAAATGACAAGGGCCGGGTTCAATATGTGTAATGCGCTGAAAAATTCACCGCCACGGGCGGCCACGCTCAGCGCTGCCCGGGCACCTCAAAGGCCACGGGCTGCAGTTCGGCATCCAGATCCTCCCGCGCCAGGCCCTCCCGCTCGAGCAGTCCGGCAACGGAACACTCCGGCCTGCCGATATCGCGCTTGATGGTCATCGTGCCGTTGGTATAACCGTCCATGCCGCAGAACTTCTGGCGGTCGACATCCCAGAACTCGAACACGAAGGCCTCCTCGTTCACGCGAATCAGGAATGAACCATGCGGCGTCTGTACACGCGTGGCGCCATCATCGGTCAGGCGCCACTTGACGGCTGGATCGTCGCGCCGCAGGTCCATCGAACAGGTGTACGGCCGCCACTTGCTGTAATAAGCAAAACTGGCGATGTGCCCGCCGCGCGCCTCCATCGCCATGCGCGCCTGCAGATCCTCGTTGCCAACCATGCAGTCAATCCGCTCGACTTTGCCGGCCAGCGCCGGCAGCAAACGGTCACCCGGCACATCGGCCATCCGATCGGCCGCATCGGACTCGACTGGCGAGGTCTCCTCCGGTTCGATGATGACCAGTTTCGGAGGGGGCGGGCGCATGACCAGCGACTGTTGCTGCGCACAGGCACCAAGTAAAACCGCAACCATCACCAGCAAGTGCCTGAAATTCAATTCAAATCGTCGCATTTAGCCATATCTGACAAGGAGTTATCGAGTCAACTACTGATCAGAACCGATTGCCGTGCATGAGTTCCCGTTCGATGTGGCCTGGCTTGAGAAACACGGGGCGCAACGCAGGTTTCGTAGTCCGCCGTTGTCATGCACGGCGCAGCCTCCGTAGGGCGGGAGTATCCCGTCTTTCGAGCGTGTCCAAGGGGACTTCCTCCGGGCGCATTCCTGAACGGCGGAATCCGCCCGAAGGAAGTCCTCCTGGGGGGCACTGCGTTCCTCCCGCCCCACAAAATCTGTGCTTACTTTTTAACGGGCTCCATCGCCTTGGGCTTGAGAAACCCGCCCGCCACCGGCGCAGCCTTCTTGTCCTTCTTGGGTTTCTTCTGCTCCTTGTTGCTGCGTTGCTGACCTTTAGCCATGGTCGTTCTCCTTGTGGTTACTGCATGTTAAGGCAATTCGCAGGACCGTAGGGCGGGTGTCCCCCAAGGGGACTTCCTTCGGGGCGCCACCCGCCGGTCCGCCGTTGTCATGCGCGACACAGTCGCGCCCTGTTGTATTGGAATCAGTCATTCGGCTGACTGTAAACCCAGTGTTCAGGCGTAATCCAGTTCCTTGATTTGCCCCAGCCTGAGTGCCAGCAGTTTTACGCGTTCCGCCAGCGATTCATCGGGAAACACCATGCCGGGCAAGGCATCCATAAAACCCGGCATGTCCAATAGTGTGCTGCATTGCGTCGCCAGATACCGCCGCAACTCAGACCCGGCTTCCGTGATCTCGGAGACCAGCTCCGGCCTTCCGTCCACCACATTGAGGATGTCTTCCAAATCATGGCTGCCCAGCAGATCACCCCGGCCCCGATCGGCAAACGCCTCGAATTTTGTGGCGAGGAAGACTGGTGCGCTGATCAGGCGGATGACCAGCCCGCTCGGCAGTGTCACTTCCCGGGCTGTTTGCATCGCCAATGGATACCAGCGATTGGCAAAGCCGAGTACGCCCGGACTCATCGGCATCAAATCCACTTCGAGGTTGTCGTAACGCCAGCGGCAAATGGGCGCATCCTGCGCCATATCCCGCTTGAAACCGAGCCGGGCAAACTGCACTTCCAGCGCGTGATACCCACTCAGCGCCTCCACCCGCGACACCAGATCCACATCGAAAGTGATCCGGGTGGGCGCAGCCGCCGGGTCGGTCAACAACAAATCCACCGCGCAGCCGCCGACAAATACCAACTGCTCACGCAGCGCACCGAGCGCGCCCGCAACAAGCTCAAGCTTGGCCAGGTTCGGTTGCTGCGACCTCATCGGAAGTAGGGCTCCAGCAGCTTTTGCGCGGCATCGCGCTCGCGGGCCTGGCCACTGCGAATCGCATCAAACAGCGCGAGCACAGCGTACAAGCGCGCGTCCCGGAGAGCGGCATCGGCCACGGAAGGATACAGCGGCGCCAGACTCAGTCCGCGCGCCGTGCCCTCGGCATGGGGCCACACCGGCACCGGATCGCTCGAAGGCGCAATGACACCGTTCAGGGGCGCAGCGCCATAAGCCGTGGGAACACCGCGCGTGAGCGTACCCCACACCGGCGCAAACGCATACTTCGCGCCATGCAGCACAAACTCCTGCAGCTGCGGCTTCAGCACCACGGGCCGACGCGCCTCAAACATGACCAACCGCGCCGAGGCCGCGCGCTTGAGCGCACCATGCACCGCCGAGACGGCCAAGCCGGTCTGCTCCGCCAGTTCCGTATAACCCGCGCTGGCGTCCTCGCGACTCAACAGCGCCAGCAATACATACAAATCTTGCGGTTTCAGTGCTATCTGTCGATTGCTAATTTTAGGCATATTCTTAATTCTAGAATACAGAATATTGTTATATTACAAGTAATTAAAGCTAAATATCAAGCTTATATTCTTATTTCTTGAATTAAGAAAAACAGCCGTAGGGTGGGCAAAGCGGAGCGTACCCACGCGGAGGACCGTAGGGCGGGTGTCAACCCGCCGGTCCGCCGTTGTCATGCGCGACGCAGTCGCGCCTAAGCATTGGAACCGGTCTTTCGGCGTAAGCCCATCGGCTAAACGGAAGCCGGTACGGGGCGCGCTTTGCCCACCCTCACCTACACCTCCCGCTGCGGCCTCTTAAACACCTCCCCCTGATGCCAGGCCAGGAACTCCGCTGCGGGGTAGCTGGTTCTGCTCTGCGGCAACACGATGCCGGCACCGTGATAACCCATGAGCCGGGCCCGCACTTCGTCGCTCCCCGTGACATGCTGGCTCACCACCAGCAGGTATTGCTCAGGCAGCACGGTAAACACGCCCAGATCAAACAGCTTGTGATGCAGCGAACACAGCGCAAGGCCATTCGGTTCGATATCCGGGCCCCGGGCCTGAACCCAGCGGATATGCGCGGCCTCCAGGCCGACGACCTGCCCGCCGATCCGCAGATCATGGCGGCACACACAACAGCGGTATTCATAAGCCAGCAGCACGCGCGGGCGGAAGGACGGATCGCGGCGGGCGCGGTCGGGCGCGGCTAAATTTCCCCTGTAATAATATACAAACGACGGCCGTCGCCGCCGCCTTTGGTGTTACCTAAATTGTCATCTAATAAGTTAACCAATTGTAGTTAGGCAAAATGAAATTCAAGAACATTAGTGCATCCAATTGCCGTTATTTACTGCCAGGGTTGTTCGATATGCGGATCCTTCGGGATTTTGATTTGTACCTTGAGGAAGTGGATAACTCAAAAGGGCACCACGGTGTAATCGGAAAACTGATACAAAAAAACGAGACAACACAAGGCAAAAAACCATGGGACAGGTTTCTGAGCTATGACATTGACGTCTGTTTCGAAATGAATTTCCAGACGAAAGCACCCCAGTGGCGACTTCAGGATTACTACACTTTCCCAGAGGGCGCGCGATCTGGACTAGATAGAAAAATCAACGGGATGTTCTCATTGATCTATGAAGACGGTACGCGCTGGACATTCAAAGTGCCATTGCAGTATTTGTTGAAAGGCTGGGGTGATGCCAACGATGGTCATCAGTGCTATACGCACTGCATCAAACTTAGTGAAAATACGCATACGTTCGGTGAGGCAGTCACTAGCAATGTCGAGCCAATCGAGAAGTGTTACTCGGGGATTACCAGAAGAAACTGGTTAAAGCGACTAGAGGAACATCTTCGAGAGGTCAGGCAAGGTGATCATAAACTTTTCCATCGTGCTTGGAGAGAAGCTACCGACGGAAAGGATGTTGTTTACCACTCTTATTTGCAGTGGGTAAATCTATCGTACGAAGAGGCGATGGGCTGGGAAGAAAGATATGTTGAAAAACACACCTTGCCCCCGAAAGGATTCAATATGATCCCTGGCGGATTCGAAGGCCATAAGTTTCTTTACAAACATCGCATCACCGATCATGTGGACATCAATCTCGAAGAGAGAGATCGAGCCATTGCGGAGTACACCAGGCAACATCCACTTAAGGGAATACCTAACCCATTCATGTCTGAGTTGTGGAGGGATGACGAGCACTATCTAAAAGTAATCAGTTCTCGGGAAAAAACACTGACACCTGATCAAGTGCGGGAAATCAGGGCACTTAAACAGTCAGGCTATTCTGTAGCGGAAATCGCGAGAAAGGTTGGCGCTCTTAACGAAATACAGGTTAAGAATGTGTTGGCAAAAAGAACTTACACGCGCGTTCATTAATTGGGTAATTTTTTGACTGATAGTGCCTAGCAACCACATCAACCTAGTCGCAAGCCTGCTCTGACCTCGGGAAAGCTGCGCACCCCTCAACCGGTTTTATGGGCGTTAGTCGAGCGTCCGCTATGGGTCGAAAGCAGTCACGCATTACGGTCTATTCACCATCCGCACCTGCGCCGACATGCAGGATAACCAGTTTGTTCTCGAATAGCTCGCGCATCTGCTCTTTGAGCGATTGCCCGGGACTTCGTAGCGGTTTGTCTTTAATGGGTGAGCGATCTGACATGTTTATAGCTAATTCCTGACTTCGGCACTTAACCATTCCTTACACGAGGATATCCAGCATCCAGTATGATGCCCAAAAAATCAAATAGCGTTTCTTGCTTGGCCAAATTTAATGAATAACGCTCAAATTTCAGTATCCCAACTCGAATCACATCTCTGGGAGTCCGCCAATATACTGCGCGGCCCGGTGGATGCCGCCGATTTCAAGACCTACGTATTCCCGCTGCTGTTTTTCAAACGCATCTCCGACGTCCACGACGAGGAATACCAGTCCGCGCTTGCCGAAGCCGATGGCGATGAGGAATACGCCCTCTTCCCGCAAAACTATCGCTTCCAGATTCCAAAAAGTTGCCACTGGACTGACGTACGCGCGGTAACGACTAATGTCGGACAGGCTCTGCAAACTGCCATGCGCGGCATCGAAAAGGCCAACCCCGAAACGCTCTACGGCATTTTTGGCGATGCACAGTGGTCCAACAAGGACCGCTTGCCCGATGCGCTGCTGCGCGACCTGATCGAGCATTTCTCGCGCATCAATCTCGGCAATGACGCTGCAAAAGCCGACATTCTCGGCCAGTCTTATGAATATCTGATTAAGAAATTCGCCGACGCTACCAACAAGAAAGCCGGCGAGTTCTACACCCCGCGCACAGTGGTGCGGCTGATGGTCAATATCCTTGACCCACGCGAAGGCGAATCGATCTACGACCCAGCCTGTGGCACTGGCGGCATGCTGCTCGAAGCCATCCATCACGTCCACGAACAGCAAGGTGATGATCGAACGCTGTGGGGCAAGTTGTTTGGCCAGGAAAAGAACCTCACCACCTCGGCCATCGCACGCATGAACCTGTTTCTGCATGGCGCAGCGGATTTCCAGATCGTGCGCGGCGACACCCTGCGCAATCCGGCTTTTTTCACCGGCGACAGCCTCGCCAGCTACGACTGTGTGATCGCCAACCCGCCCTTCTCGCTGGAGAAATGGGGGGAAGAAGTCTGGACCAGCGACCCCTACGGCCGCAACTTCGCCGGTATGCCGCCGGGCAAGAGCGGCGACTATGCCTGGGTGCAGCACATGATCAAGTCCATGGCACCGAAATCCGGGCGCATGGCCGTGGTCCTGCCGCATGGCGCCTTGTTCCGCATGGGTGCGGAAGGCGCAATCCGCAAGAAAATTCTCGGCATGGATCTGCTCGAAGCCGTGATCGGGCTCGGCCCGAATCTGTTCTATGGCACTGGTCTCGCCGCCTGCATCCTGGTGTTCCGCCAACGCAAGGCAAAGGATCGCAAGAACAAGGTGCTGATCCTCGACGCATCGAAGGAATTCAAGACCGGCCGCGCCCAGAATGAATTGTTGCCGGAGCATATCGAACGCATCCACGGCTGGTATCGCAACTACAAGGATGTGGAAGGCATTGCCCGCGTGGTCACACTCGACGAAATCGCCACCAATGACCACAACCTGAACATCCCGCGTTACGTCGAACCCAAGGCCGCCTCGGAAACACTCAGCGTGGAAGACGCCATGCAGCAACTGCGCGACAGCGCGGATGCCGCCTTCGCCGCCGAGGAGAAATTGATCGCCATTCTGAAACGGGAAGGGTTGCTGTCATGAAAGGCAACTCGGTAATCGCAGCAGTCCAAAAGAAATTCAAAGCCTCAACCAAGAAAGAGATTGCAAACCGCCTTGGCTTATCAGTCATGGCGATACATAACTGGCGAAAGCGCAAGAACATTAATGAAACTGCTATCGCTCGCTTGATCTTAAGTGCCTATCGTGCTGGCGCATCCACATCACAACGAACCGCATTACGCCCTTTAGTTGAATTTGCCCGGATCGAAAGGAGTGAATCAAAGTTAGGTGCGAGTTTTGAGTTATTCAATACAAAAATGGCTGACGGCCGAATACACTCCTACCTCGACGGACTGCGCAAAGAACTTGAAAAGCATCATGGGGTTTACATTTTTTTTGATAGCCGCGGCCAAGCTATCTACACCGGAAAAGCCCGAAAACAGACCCTTTGGCGAGAAATGAAACTCGCCTTTAATCGAGAGCGCGGCGATCTTCAGAAAATCAAAAGGGTCAAACACCCTGCAGGAAATGTTCGGTATCGAACCAGCGAAGAAAAATCTCGGCAGATTCGCGACGTCGAAATTCCCTTGCATGACATCGCAACCTACTTCAGCGCATATTTTGTTACAGACGGCATGATCAACGAAGTTGAGGCGATGCTGGTCAGGAGCTTCGCGAATGACTTGCTGAACAAGCGAATGGAGAGATTCGGCCAACAAAAGAAGAAAAAGAAGACGAAATGACCTCTCGCATCACCCAGCAACAACTCGAATCCTATCTCTGGAGCGCCGCTGTGCTGCTCCGTGGCACCATCGACGCCGGTGACTACAAGCAGTTCATTTTCCCGCTGCTGTTCTACAAACGGCTGTGCGACGTGTTCGACGAGGAAACCTGCAGCGCGCTGGAAGAATCCGGTGGCGACCAGAATTTTGCCGCCTACCCGGAGAACCACCGCTTCCAGGTGCCGCCCGAGGCGCACTGGCGCGAAGTGCGCAAGGCCGCCAAAAACGTCGGCCGCGCGCTGCAGAACGCAATGCGTGCCATCGAAACCGCCAATCCCGACAAGCTCTACGGCATCTTCGGCGATGCGCAATGGACCAACAAGGACCGGCTGTCGGATGCCATGCTGCGCGATCTGGTCGAGCATTTCTCCGCGCTGGAACTGACCATCGCCAACCTGCCGGAAGACGAGCTGGGCCAGGGTTATGAATACCTGATCAAGAAATTCGCCGACGATTCCGGCCACACCGCCGCCGAGTTCTACACCAACCGCACCGTCGTGCACCTGATGACGGAAATGCTCCAGCCGCAGCCGAACGAAAGCATCTACGATCCGACCTGCGGCTCGGGCGGCATGCTGCTTTCGAGCATCGCCCACCTGCGCAAGCAGAAACAGGAATGGCGCAACGTCCGGCTCTACGGCCAGGAACGCAACCTGATGACTTCATCGATTGCGCGCATGAACTGCTTCCTGCACGGCATCGAGGATTTCCACATCGAGCGCGGCGACACCCTGTCCGAACCCAAGCTGGTCGAGGCCGACCGCCTGATGCGTTTTGACGTGGTGCTCGCCAATCCACCTTACTCGATCAAGCAGTGGGATCGCGACGCTTTCGGTTCCGACCCCTGGGGTCGGAACCTCTACGGCACACCACCACAGGGCCGAGCCGATTACGCCTTTTGGCAACACATCATCCAGAGCATGTCCGCCAAAACCGGCCGCTGCGCGATCCTGTTTCCGCACGGCGTGCTGTTTCGCCAGGAAGAAGCCGAGATGCGGCGCAAGCTGGTCGAAGCCGACCTGATCGAATGCGTGCTCGGTCTCGGCCCCAACCTGTTCTACAACTCGCCGATGGAAGCCTGCGTGGTGATCTGCCGCAGCAGCAAACCCAAAGCCCGGCGCAACAAGATCCTGTTCATCAACGCGATCAACGAAGTCACGCGCGAGCGCGCGCAGAGCTTCCTCACCGACGATCACCTTGAACGCATCGTCAAAGCCTACAAAACTTTCAAGGACGAACCCGGCTTCACCCGCGTCGCCACGCTGGACGACATCCGCGCCAAGGACAGTAACCTGAGCATCCCGCTCTACGTCGCGCCTGCGGCAACTGAAGTGCGCCAGGACGGCGCCAGCTATGCCGTCGGTGGTACCGACGGGCTGCCCGCCGCGATTACGGCCTGGCTGGACAGTTCGCAACAGGTCCGAAAAGCACTCACTGAGTTGTTGGCTGATAGCAGCAAACGGAATTAACACTTGCCATAGTTACAAGGGGATGTAACCCGCTTGACTCTGAACTGGCCAAGTCATTTGAATGAAGCCTCAATCAAGCTTTTTTGAAACAAAAACAGCCCTTTTTTTGTTTCAAAATAATCAATTAAATCAATTATTTATAATAATTTTACCCTCGCAACAACTTAATTGCCTATTTTAATAGGCATTAAGCTATTTAACGCCTATTTAATTAGGCAAACTTCTTGACCGCCTTATACAAAATGCTTAATATTTTAGGCGTTAAATTAATTAAGGCCTAATAAAATGGGCGATTTTCCGATACTTCCGGCAAGCGTTACTCAATATGTCAACGAGCTGGGCCGCCGCATCCGGCTGGCCCGAACTCGCCGCAAGCTTTCCATCATCGAACTAGCCGCCAAAGCAGGTATCGATCGCAACACGCTGGGCGCTCTGGAACGAGGCAAGCCCGGCGTGTCCTTCAGCGCCTACGTCATGGCGCTGTGGGCATTGGGCCTCGAACACACGCTGGATGGCATGGCCGACCCTGACGCCGACAGCCATGGCAAGACGCTGGAAGCTTCGCGTCTGCCAAAGCGCGTCTACAAACCGCGCATCGCAAAAAACAAATATGACTTCTGAACGCGAAGCCTACGTCTACATTCAGTTGCCCGGCACGCTGGAAACCGTACCCGCGGCCCATCTCGAGGTCGAGCAACTGCGCGACGGCACCCATGTCGGCCGCTTCCGTTATGGCGACCGCTACCTCGCGCGCGCGGATGCCACCGAACTCGACCCCTTCGAGCTGCCGTTGGGCAACACCGTTTACGAATTCACCAAGCTGAAGGGCATTCCCGGCGCCGTACGCGACGCCAGCCCCGATGCCTGGGGGCGCCGCGTCATCGAGCACAAGCTCGACCGCGCACCCGGAGATCTCACGGAAATCGACTATCTGCTGAACGGCCCGCAGGACGGCGCCGGCAACCTGAGTTTTGGCCGGAAAGCGGCGCCGCCGGCGCCGGTGCGCTCCTACAACCGCACCCACCAGCTAGCCGAACTGATTGCCGCTGCTGCCAGCATCGAAGAAGGCAAACGTGTGCCGCAGCACCTGCTCGAACAACTTGATCCCGGCACGTCGATGGGCGGCGCGCGGCCCAAGGCCACCATCGAGGACGGCGACAAGCTGTGGCTCGCCAAGTTCCCGTCTAAAGAAGATCGCTACAATCAGCAGCGCGTCGAATACGCCACACTGGAACTGGCGCGCGCATGCGGCCTGCACGTTTGCGTCGCTCGGCTGGAAACCATTGGCAACGCCGACGTGCTGATGCTGCAGCGCTTCGACCGCCAGCACACGGACGAAGGCAAAGGCGGTTACCTGCGCTACGGCCTGGTCAGCGGCTTGACCATGCTCGGCGCGGACGATGCTGTAACCGACCGCTCGACATGGTCCTACCTTCTGCTCGCCGATCAATTACGCCGCTGGTCGGACAAGCCCGACCGCGATTGCACCGAACTATTCCGGCGCATGGTATTCAATGCCGCAGTCACCAACGATGACGATCACCCGCGCAACCACGCCGCGCTGCGCAGCGGACGCGGCTGGCGCCTGTCGCCAGCTTATGATCTGGTACCCAAGCCCATGGTTGCCATCGATAAACGGTCATTGGCGCTGGTCGTCGGGGAATATGGCCGCACCGCCAGCATCTATAACCTGCTATCGCAGTGCGAACGCTTCGGCCTCAACAAGAACGCCGCGAGAAACGAAATCGATGCCATCGTCGAAGGCGTGCGCGGCTGGCGCGAACATTTTCACCAATGCGGCGTATCCGCAGAGGATATCGAAACCATGGTGACTGCCTTCCTGCCGCCGTGTTTCTTTTACGAAATACCTGTGGTCGATGTGTAACCCAATACGCACCAGCACCAGCATCATCATCATCATCAGCAGCATGATGATGATGACCACCACCATGATGATGTGCGTCACGCATCATCCGAAATCAGCGGCCAAAGCTGCAGACGGCAATGAATAAAAATATCAATAAAACCAATAATTTACAAAACATCGCCATCACCTCCGATTGGGCGAAGCTGCCGCTGTTCGATCGCTCGAAATGGCAGCGAGTGAAGTTCGGCGATGTCGTTGCCAACGTCAACGACACCGAACGCGATCCGCAAGGCGCGGGCATAGAGCGCTTCATCGGACTGGAACATCTGGAACCGGGTTCGCTGCACATCCGCAGCTGGGGCAATGTCGCCGACGGCACGACATTCACCCGCCGCTGCAGTCTGGGACAGGTGCTGTTCGGCAAGCGCCGTGCTTATCAGCGCAAGGTGGCCGTCGCGGAATTCGACGCTTTGGTATCCGGCGACATCTACGTCTTCACGCCGAAGGACAAACGACTGCTGCCGGAACTGCTGCCCTTCCTATGCCTGTCGGAGCGCTTCTTCAAGTTTGCAGTCGAGACTTCTGCTGGTTCGTTGTCACCACGCACCAACTGGAGTCATCTCGCCGAATTTGAATTCGCACTCCCGTCGATCGATCAACAGCGCCGTATCGCGGAAATCATTTGGGCCTTAGATGAGGCGAAGCAATCTTGGATTACCACTCTAAATTCGGCGAAAACGGCATTGACTGAATTCTCAGCCTCCTCTTATCGTAATGTAAATGTGGTCGATACAACAAAAGGTATTCAAACCGCAAGACTTGGGGATCTTTTTGAAATCCGTACCGGCGGCACTCCATCGCGCGGAAATTCCGAATATTGGGGAGGGGATATTCCTTGGATAAAAACCGGAGAAATTAACTATCAAGACATTTACGACTCAGAAGAGAAAATTACTGAGCTAGGCACTGAAAACTCAGCTGCAAGGATTTTTTCTAAGAATTCAATTCTGATGGCACTCTACGGTCAAGGTCCGACCTTGGGACGAGTAGCTCATCTTCGTATCAATGCAAGTGTGAACCAAGCTTGCGCAGTGATATTCCCGAAATCCGGATACAACATGCGTTATCTTTACCATTATCTAGTTGGACAATATTCGAATATACGACGACTAGCCCGAGGCGCGTCGCAGCCGAACATTAATGCACTGATCGTAAAGGATTTCATTATCCCCATTCCAAATGATGAGGAACAATCTTCAGTCGCTACCGCTTTGGATGATTACGACCACACGCTTAGTCACATCGAACAAGTTATTTCGGCTACTAGCACCCTCTTAGTAAAGTTTACCAACGATTTTACCTAGAACAACACTATGACCTTCACCGAATCGAACACCGTAGAGCAGATGATCCTCGATGCCGCGTCCGGCCTCGCCGGCACGCCGCGCCGCATGGCACAGCAGGATCTGCCGCTCTACCGCAAGGAATCGGAAGGTGCGCCCGCGCGCTGGACCTACCTGCCCCATGACCAGGTACCGCGCACGCCCGGTGAAGTGATGGTCGAATCGTGGCTGCGCGAGGCGCTGATCGGGTTGAACCCCGAAATCGCCTCCCAGCCCGACCGCGCCGACGAGGTGATCTATGCCTTACGCGCGATCCTGCTCTCGGTGCAGGCCGACGGGCTGGTGCGTGCCAATGAAAACTTCATGGCCTGGCTGCGCGGCGAGAAGACCATGCCCTTCGGCGCCAACGGCGAGCACGTGCCGGTGCGGCTGGTCGATGTCGTCAACCCTGCCGCCAACCGGCTGGTGATCACCAACCAGTGGACCTTTCAGGCGGGCAGCATCGAGAAACGCTTTGACGTGGTGTTTGTGGTCAACGGCCTGCCGCTGGTGATTGCCGAGGCAAAAACGCCGACGCGCAGTGCGGTGACCTGGTTCGATGGCGCGTTCCAGATCAACCAGATCTACGAGCGCGAAGTGCCGGCGATGTTTGTGCCCAATGTGTTTTCCTTCGCCACCGAGGGGCGCTGCTTCCGTTACGGCTCGATCCGCATGCCGATCGATATGTGGGGCCCGTGGCGTGATGAAGATAATCAGGACGAAGGCCAGCTCCAGCATGTGCGCGCCACGGTGGCGAGCATGCTGCGCGCGGAAGTGGTGCTCGACATCCTGCAGCATTTCACGCTGTTCGCCACCGACAAGAAACACCGCCGCATCAAGGTGATCTGCCGCTATCAGCAGTACGAGACCACCAACAAGATGGTGGCGCGGGTGGTGGCGGGTTATCCGAAAAAAGGCCTGATCTGGCATTTCCAGGGCAGCGGCAAATCGCTGCTGATGGTGTTCGCGGCGCAGAAGCTGCGCCTGCACCCGCGGCTGGGCAATCCGACGGTGATGATCGTGGTCGACCGCATCGACCTCGACACCCAGATCACTTCCACCTTCAACGCCGCCGACGTGCCGAACATGGTGGGTGTCGCCACACGCCGCGAACTGCAGGAGCTGCTCGGCCAGGACGTGCGCAAGGTGCTGATCACCACCATCCACAAGTTCGGCGAGGCCGGCGGCAAATTGAACGGGCGCAGCAACATCATCGTGATGGTCGACGAGGCGCACCGCACCCAGGAAGGCGACCTCGGCCGCAAGATGCGCGAGGCGCTGCCCAATGCCTTTTTGTTCGGCCTGACCGGCACGCCGATCAACCGCGCCGACCGCAACACCTTCTGGGCCTTCGGCGCGGACGAGGACGAAAAAGGCTATATGAGCCGCTATTCGTTCCAGGATTCGATCCGCGACAAGGCGACGCTGCCGCTGCACTTTGAAGCGCCGGCGGTGCGCCTGCGCATCGACCGCGCGGCAATCGACGAAGCCTTCGCCCAGATCACCGGCGAACTCTCGGAGCAGGACCGCGACGACCTCGCCAAACGCGCGGCCAAGATGGCGGTGCTGGTAAAAAACCCTGAGCGCATCCGCGCCGTGGTGCAGCACATGGTCACGCACTATCAAGCCAAGGTCGAGCCCAACGGCTTCAAGGCGCAGGTGGTGGTGTTCGACCGCGAGTGCTGCGTGCTCTACAAGCAGGTGATGGATGAACTGATCGGCGTTGACGCCAGCGCCATCGTGATGTCTGCCGCGCCGGGCGACCCGGCGGCATGGAGGCAGCATGTGCGCGACAAGGATGCCGAAGAAAAACTGCTCGACCGTTTTCGTGATCCGGCTGATCCGCTGAAGTTCGTGATCGTGACCTCCAAGCTGCTGACCGGCTTTGATGCGCCGATCCTGCAGGCGATGTACCTCGACAAGCCGATGAAGGATCACAACCTGCTGCAGGCAATCTGCCGCACCAACCGCACGCTGGGCCAGGAGAAAACCCACGGCCTGATCGTCGATTACATCGGCATTTTTGATGATGTGGCGCGGGCGCTGGATTTTGATGAGAAGGTGATGCAGCAGGTGGTGTCGAACATCGACGAGTTGCGCAAAGCGCTGCCGCTGCAGATGCAGAAGTGCACGGCCTTCTTCCCGAACGTGGACCGCTCGGTAGGTGGTTACGAAGGCCTGATGGCCGCGCAGCAGTGCCTGCCGAATAACGAGACGCGCGATAAATTCGCCGCGGAATATTCGGTGCTGGGCACGATCTGGGAAGCGCTGTCACCCGACCCCTGCCTCGGCCCCTATGAGAAGGACTACCGCTGGCTGACGCAGGTCTATGAATCGGTGAAGCCGCCCAGCGGCAACGGCAAGCTGCTGTGGCATGCGCTGGGCGCGAAGACTGTCGAATTAATCAATGAAAACATACACTTGGAATCTGTTCGCGACGACATCGAAACGCTGGTGCTCGACGCCCAGGTGCTCGAAGAAATCCTCGGCGACATCGAACCCGGCAAGCGCGCGAAGGAAGTCGAGATCAAGCTGGTCGCGCGGCTGCGCAAACATCTGGGCAACCCGAAATTCAAGGAACTGGGCGAGCGGCTGGAAAAGGTCAAGGAGCGCCACGAGCAAGGCCTGCTGACCAGCCTGGAATTCCTGAAGCAGATTCTGGAAATCGCGAAAGAAGTCGTCGAAGCCGAGCGTGAAGCCGATCCCGAGGAAGAACGCGACCGCGCGAAAGAAGCATTGACCGAACTGTTCACCGAAGCACGCAACGGCAACACGCACCTGATTGTGGAACGCATCGTCACCGACATCGACGACATCGTGAAGAAGGTGCGTTTCGACGGCTGGCAGGCGACCACGCAGGGCGAACGGCTGGTGCAGAAGGAACTGCGCAAGGCGCTGCTCAAATACAAGCTGCACACCGATCAGGATTTATTTGATCGGGCTTACGCTTATATTCGACAATACTATTGATCCGATCTTTCAATAAAGAGAAGCAGAGGGAGTACGTGCAATAGCCAAACGAAGTCACTGCTTGATGGGGGAGGTGATCTTGTGGCAACAAATGAAGAGTCAAAAAAACATCGGCTTACGGTTTTCCTGATTAAGGAAGATCGGAAAGATCTCAACGACTTCATCAATCTCCAAGGCCTCGAAATCCTGAAAATCGGTGAATCCGAAACAGATGGCCTTCTGGTTTACAAAGGCAGCACCCAAAGCAAGCCCACTTGGGTCGACATATTCAAGAACGTCCCTGGTTTCAAACCTCATCTTCTCGTCAACAAAAGCTCCAAAGCCATATTCGCAATAAAAGTCGAGGAAAGGTGGTTTTGCTTCACCTTTGGCTTTTCAAAGCACTTGATTGACGACCTGGCTTACGAAAGGGATTTCGGACTGATCGTCGCTCTTAATCTCGGCAAACCCGACGCAATCAAGTCGATCGATAAAACCAATATTGGCCACATCTCCCTTCACTCCAAGGAACAAGCCACACGCGAGATTGAGCTGGCTGGATTTGAATTCGATACCGACATCGATCTGCTGAAATCCGTAACAGCCAAATCAGCTATTGATGAGAATGACGAACAGGAAACCTACTCGGGCCGTGATTCAGTATCAATCAGCACACAAGTCTCCATCGACAGCTTCGCCAAAATTGCAAAGAAATTGCTTACCGCCTATGGCGACACCAAATACAAGGATTTATACCCTTGGATTGACAAGATTAAACAAGAGCGGGACTCCTCAATTGTCAACCAGCTTGACCAAGCCCTGATCGATCAACTTTTGGCCGGCAATACCGAGGGTATCTGGCTGGCCATCCCTGAAGTTATTCAGTGGGAACACATTCATGGCTTTGCTTTCAAGAAAACCGCATTCAGCCCCAAAAAACCGAGTCCGGTCTGGTATTACGACCTCGATCTTGAGGAGTGGCTCTCCGTTACAAAACCAGAAGGGGATTTCACTGCTGATAAGCTGAAAACCCGAAAAGTTTATGTTTACTGGCTAGATGAAACACAAATAACTACTTGGAGTGTTTACCGCTGCCTCAATGCTGAGCTGGATTTTCAGGGTAAAAAATACATTCTCAATGACAGCAACTGGTACAACATCGAATCAAACTTTGTTACCGAAATTAATTCCTCATATCAGGCGATTCCCGATTCAACAATTCAGCTACCAAGTTACGGGACACAAACAGAACCTCAATACCTGGAGTCAGTGGCGGCCAGCAACCCGAAATTTGCATTAATGGACCGAAAAGAAATCATGATTGGCGGCGGCCGCAGCAGAGTTGAATTCTGCGATCTCTACTCAACGAGCAAGCAAATTATTCATGTAAAAAAATATGGTGGCTCCAGTCTCCTGAGCCACCTCTTTAATCAGGCGCAGGTCTCGGCAGATTGCTTCCTGAATGACGAAAAATTCAGACTTGCCGTCAATGACAAACTTCCGAACGGATTTAAGTTGCCTACGCCAGACTTAAAGCCCACCGCAGTTGACTATGAGGTTTGTATCGCCGTAATGAGCAAAGTACATGGCCCCCTTGAATTGCCGTTTTTCAGCAAAGTCGGCTTGAAATACGCAGCGCGAAATCTAACCAACTGGGGGTTCAGGGTTACAAAGTTGAAAATTGAGCAATAACCTCTTGGTGTCATTAAACAAAATTTCAGATTGATAGATTTCTCCACGCAATCCGAATATCGATTTAAGCTGCAGCCCTACCGCACCACAAACACCAACTTCCCCCGCAAATGCCGCCCCTCGCTCACCCGGTGCGCAGCCGCGGCATCCGCCAGCGCATAGGTGGTGATCTGCGGCAGCTTCACCGCGCCCGAGGTCACCAGTGAAACAATGCGATCAAGGTGTTCGCGCTTGCGGCTCGCGTCGGGCTTCAGCGATGCAAAGTCGGCACTCGGTGGTGTGGGTGCCGGGCCGTTGATGAAGGCCGCGCGGCCGCCACGGCGCAATACCTTGAAGGCGTTTTTCGCAACCTCGCCGCCCACGGTGTCGAACACGGCGTCGCAGTCCTTCACCACGGTGGTGAAATCCTCTTTGTTGTAATCGATCACCTGATCCGCACCCAGGCTCTGCACATAACCAGCGTTGGCCGCGCTGCAGGTGGTGATCACCCGCGCGCCCAGGTGTTTGGCCAGTTGCAGCCCGAAGCTCGCGACACCACCCGCCCCGCCCTGCACCAGCACGGTCTGGCCGGCCTTGACCTGGAGCGCGTTTTCAATCGAGACAATGGCGGTGAGCCCGATCAGCCCCAGCGCGGCGGCTTCGATGTGGCTCCATTGCGCGGGCTTTTTGGTGACGATGGCGGCGTTGATCGCCACCTTCTCGGCATAACAGCCTTCGTCGGTATGCACGGATACGCCGAAGACTTCGTCACCGATCTTGAAATCCGTCACGCCGCGCCCGACGGCGCTGACGATACCGGAGAAATCCCGCCCCGGGATGTGCGGAAAACGTTTGGTGGGTGCGTGGTAGCCCGAA
>CAMCYP010000053.1 GCA_945885345.1 Bordetella parapertussis
TAACCGCGGGATTGGCCCCTTTGTCCGGAATATGCGCCATCTGAATGCCGGTCAGTGCCTTGAAGTGTTCGGCGAACAGGTGGTTCCAGGTACCGTTGCCGGCAGAGCCGTAATTCAGCTTGCCGGGATTGGCCTTGGCATAGGCAATCAGCTCACTGACGTTTTTCACCGGCAGGCCAGGATTGACCACAAGTAGTCCGGGCGGTTGCGATACCAGCACCACCGGCGCCAGATCTTTCAGCGGGTCATAACCGAGTTTCGAAAACAGGCTGGGGCCGACGAGGATGTTGCCGAACGACGCCAGCGCAATCGTATAACCGTCGGCTGGTGCCTTGGACAACATTTCGACACCCACCGTACCGCCGGCACCGGCACGGTTGTCGACAACCACCTGCTGGTTCCAGGCCTCGGTCAGTTTTTGCGCGATCAGCCGGCCCTGCACATCAGTGTTGCCGCCGGGTGCAAACGGCACAATGAAGCGGACAGGCCGTGTCGGGTAATTCTGCGCAGCAACCTGCGAGATGACGGTAAACGCCGCGACGACGGCAATGATGATTTTGTGCAACATGTCCACTCCTCCTGTGGGGGGGCCGGCTTGATGATGCGCCGGCTTGTGTTTCAGTAACTGGTCGGCCAGTTGCGCAGCAGATGTTGGCCCACGCCGTTATTCATGCCCTTGCGATGCACTTCCAGCGTGCGGATCAGCCAATCACGGGTGTCGCGCGGATCGAGCACATGCTGCGCTTCGTAAAGCTCGGCCAGGCCCCACGCGGAAGTATCACGCTCGACTTCGGCTTTCAGCTTGGCGAATTTTTCCGGGTCGTCCTGCTGTTTGACACCATAGAGTACGTTGACGGATATCGCCGGATCCATGAATCCGAGATCAGCCATCGGCCACACCGCGACTTCATCGGCATTTTTTCCGCCGGCCATATTGATGAAGGCCTGGCCGTAGTTCTTGCGCATGATGATGGTCAGCTTGGGCACGGTGACCTGGCTCAGCGCGTTCATCCAGTTGATGACCTTGCCCGGCATGCCGCGGATTTCACCTTCGACGCCGATCAGGAAACCCGGCACATCGACCATGAACACC
This sequence comes from Bordetella parapertussis, assembly GCA_945885345.1. Taxonomy (GTDB): domain Bacteria; phylum Pseudomonadota; class Gammaproteobacteria; order Burkholderiales; family SG8-41. The sequence continues at coordinate 1,094 of CAMCYP010000053.1, forward strand.
AGCGGTATGTTGAAGGAATCGCAGAGCACCATGAAGCTGATGACTTTCTGCACCGCATCGGCATCGAGTGCGCCGCCCTTGTACATCGGGTTGTTGGCGATGAAGCCGGTACTTTTGCCGTCGACCCGCGCCAGCATGGTGGTGATCGATTTGCCGTAGCGTTCCTTCAGTTCGAAGCAGGAATCCTTGTCGGCGACAGCAGCGATGATCTTGCGCACGTCGTAGACCTTGGTGCGCGACTCCGGCAGGATGTCGAAGATGTTTTTGCAGGCCTTGTTCGAACCTTCCGGCACGGGAACCTCGGGCGGCGCCTGCATGTTATGGCTGGGCAGGTAGGACAGAAATTTTTTGATCGCATCCATCGCCTGCTGGTCGGTGTCCACCGCCATGTCGGCGAGCCCGGACACGCCCGTCAGCAGTTTCCAGCCGCCGAGGTCCTCGGCTTCAATCGTCTTGTTGATTGCAATCGAAGTCACATTGGGACTGGCAATGGCCATGATCGCGCCTTTGCGCATCACAACAAAATCCGACATCGCGGAATACCAAGTCGATGAACCGTAACACTGGCCGAGCAAGGCTGAGCACCAGGGCGATTCCCGCAGGCGCTGGTACTCGGTCGGATCCTGGGCAATGATCGCGCGGCCGGCGGAACCCATGCGATCGGGCATGCGCGCGCCCGAAGATTCGCCGAGCATCACCAGCGGCATGCCGCGTTTGGTCGCGACCTGCTTCACATGTTTGATCTTTTTCATGTTGATCACCGCGCTGGAGGCGCCAAGCACGGTGAAGTCATTCGAGATCAGGCCGATTTCGCGGCCGGCGATTTTGGCGAAGCCGGCGACTTTGCCGTCAGCGGGGGTCTTGTGTTTGACCTCGGGGCGGTTGCTGCGGGCGAAACGGCCGGATTCAATAAAGGAGTCGGGATCGATCAAATAATCAATGCGTTCGCGGGCATTGAGATGACCTTCGGCCTTGCGCTTGGCGAGCTTCTCCGGCCCGCCCATGCCCATCACTTCTTCGGTTCTTTGCTTGTATTCTTCGAGCAGTTTTTCGAACGCCACAGCAATTCCTCTTGTTTCAGAACGGATTTAGGCAGATTTCAGTGCTTGGAGCATAGCCCGACGCCTTTATTGTCGTCAAGAAGATTGTTAACAATATGACAATCTGGAATATTTAAGACTTTCTTCAACCCTTATCTGAGTTCATTAGATCAATAGCTTATCGAAGCGCCCCGCGCCGCCACAGTTGCCAAGACTATTTCAGGATATGCCGGGCAATCACCAATTGCTGAATCTGACTGGTGCCTTCAAACAAGCGGAACAGCCGCACATCACGATACAGCCGCTCAACCGCCGAAGCCTGCATGTAACCCGCGCCGCCGTGAATCTGCACCGCGCGATCGGCCACCCGCCCGACCATCTCCGCCGCAAACAGTTTGGCGCAGGACGCTTCCAGCGTGATGTTCTCACCACCATCTTTTTTGCGCGCGGCCTCCAGTACCATGCTGCGCGCGGCATAGATATCCGCTTTTGAATCGGCGAGCATGGCCTGGACCAGCTGGAACTCTGCAATGGGTTTGCCGAACTGCTGGCGTTCTTTTGCGTAAGCCAATGCTTCATCGAGCAGACGCTCCGCAGCACCGGTGCATACCGCAGCAATATTCAGCCGCGCCTTGTCGAGCACTTTCATCGCGGTTTTGAAGCCCATGCCCTCTTTGCCGCCGATGATGCTGCTGCCCGGGACGCGCACATTGTCGAAAATGACATCGGCAGTATGCGAACCGCGCTGGCCCATTTTGCGGTCAGCCGGGCCGACACTGAGGCCCGGCGTATTGCGTTCGACGATGAAGGCCGACACCCCCTTGGCATCCTTCGACTGCAGATCGGTGCGCGCCATCACCGTGAACACACCCGCTTCCGGCGCATTGGTGATGTAACGCTTGGTGCCGTTCAGCACGTAATGTTCGCCATCGCGGCGGGCGGTGGTTTTCAGAGAACCGGCATCGGAGCCGGATTCGGGTTCGGTCAGCGCGAAGGAGCCGGTGATTTCACCGGACGCCAGCCGCGGCAGGTATTTCTGTTTTTGTTCCGCGGTGCCGTCGATGACAATGCCTTGCGCGCCGATCCCCGTGTTGGTGCCGATGCGCGAACGGAACACCGGCGAGGCATAACACAGCGCCATCGAGGTCAGCACTTCTTCTTCGCTGGTAAAGCCGAGGCCGCCGTATTCCTCGGGAATGGTCAGCCCGAACAGGCCCATGGTGCGCATGTCGGCGACGATATCCGCGGGGATTTCGTCGAGTTCGGTGACTTCAGCTTCGCGTGGAATCAGTTTTTCGCGCACCAGGCGCGAGACGGTATCGAGCAGGATATTGAAAGATTCGGGATCGCGGATCACGGGAGTTCCGTTAGGGGTGACTGGTAATTGATGGGGGGTGATTAAGTGATTAGCTTATTAGGTGATTGCGGAGTGATCGCTGGTGTATGAACAACGCTCCAGGGTTTAACCAATTACCTCTCACCATTCACCAATCACCGCATGACCAAATCACTTAATCACCAAATCACCTGATCACTGCAGTTCAACATTGGCGTCCTTGATCACCTTCGCCCATTTCGCGATTTCGGATTTGATCAGCGCCGCAAATTCCTCCGGCGTGCTGCCCACCGGCTCTGCGCCCAGTTCGGAAATGCGCTTGTTGACGTCAGGCAGTTTCAGGATGCGTGCGGTCTCGATGGAGAGTTTGCTGACGATGTCTTTCGGTGTACCGACCGGCGCCAGCAGGCCAAACCATGCCCCGGAGTCATAACCCGGCACACCGGCTTCGGCGATGGTTGGAATGTCGGGCGCTGCCGTGGAGCGCTTGGCGGGACTGACCGCCAGCGCGCGGATTTTGCCGGCTTTGACCTGCGGCAGGTACGGCGGCATGTTGTCGATGGTCACCGCGATCTGTCCGCCCATCACATCGGCCAGCACACCGGCACTGCCCTTGTACGGAATGTGTACGAGGTTGGTGCCGGTCATGCTTTTGAACAGTTCCATCGACAGGTGGGCAGTACTGCCGTTGCCGGGTGAACCATAAGAAAGTTTGCCGGGATTGGCCTTGGCATAGGCGATCAAATCCTTGACGCTCTTGAACGGCAGCGCGTTGTTGACGACCATGATGTTGGGCACCATTGCCACCAGGCTCACTGGTGCGAAATCCTTGACTGGGTGCCAGCTGAGCTGGCGATACAGGCTGACATTGATGCCGTGCGTACCGGCCGTACCCATGATCAGCGTATAGCCATCAGGGTTGGCTCTGGCCGCGACTTCGGTGCCGATATTGCCGGCGGCGCCGGCGCGGTTGTCGACGATCACCGGTTGACCCCAGCTCTCGGACAGTTTCTGGCCGACGACACGCGCCAGGATGTCGGTCGCACCAGCAGGTGTGTAGGCAACGATGATGCGGATCGGTTTGGTCGGGTAGGGCGTTGCGGCATGAACAGCGAATGCCGTCGTCGCCGTGACTGCGGCAGCCAGCGTGTGCAGGAACAGTTTCATCAGGTTCTCCTCCGGATGAACAGACTTTTGAACCGCGGATGCGGTTACTGCGAGTCTAATACTCCGCCGCCCTGCGCGGACAGCGAAGTATTATAAACTATTGTTTTTATTTATTATTTTATCGATTTTCAGCGACGTGCTGCAGCCCGGCTTTTGGTCTTTTTGACAGCTTTGGCCGCCGGACCAAAACCTTTTTCGTAATGCGGTCCGCTCATCGTGCCATCAACGGCCATACCGATGATGCCCTGCGACAGATCCTTGATCGCGAGAAAAATAACGTCTTCGTCTTTGGTCGACGAAATCAGGTTGTGCGGCGCATTCGCCGGGATGTAGATCAGCGTACCGGCCGGGGCGACCACGCGCTTGCCGTTGACCGAACCGACCAGCGTGCCCTGCAATACGTAATTCAGTTGTTCGTTGTTGTGCCTGTGCATGCGCGAACCGGTGCCGCGCGGTTTGTGGATGTAACCCACCAGGATCCGCGAACCTTCGACCACACCGCCATGCGAGGTCGAATAGCCAGTGCCCGCCGGCACTTTCTTCAGCTTGGACATGCGGAAATGATACTTGCCGTTTCCGGCGCGGATCGCGCCTACGGTTTTAGTTTTGGCGGTGCTTTTTTTTGCTGCGGCCATACTCAACCTCCTCAGTGATTTAGTGATTAGGTGATTCAGTGATTGCGCGGTGACAGTTTCTGGATTTAATCACCCATCACTTAATCACCTAATCACCTAATCACCCATTACGCTTACAGGTAATCGATTTTTTTCCAGTCGCGCGGCGTCACGCTGACCACGTTCTTGTCGTGTCCCGGACGGCGGTCGGCGTAGATACGGCCTTCCTTCATCACCAGCTGGATGTTTTTCTTGTCCTGCAGGACGCGGATGTTTTTCAGCGGATCACCTTTGACTGCGATGATGTCGGCGAATTTGCCGGCCTCGATGGTGCCAAGATCCTTGTCCAGTTTGACTGCCCGCGCTGCGTTGCGCGTGGCGGTCTGGATGGCTTCCATTGGCGTCATGCCGAGCTTGACGTAGATTTCCATTTCACGGGCATTGGTGCCCATCTCGGGATCGAAGCCCATGTCGGTGCCGAGGGCGATGTTGACGCCGGCCTTGTGCATTTTCTGGAAGGTCTCGAAGCAGTACGGCTGCAGCGCCTTCATCTTGTTCAGCACGAACTGCGAAGTACCCTGGTCCTTGCGCGTGTCGATGGCATGGTCGGTACGATGCAGCAGCGTCGGCGTCATCCAGGTGCCGGCCTCGGCGATCATGTCGATGGTTTCGTCTTCGTGGAACACCATGTGTTCGATGGTGTCAGCGCCGGCGGCGAGCGCCATGCGCTGGCCGGCAGGCGTAAAGCAATGCACCGCAGCGACTTTGTGGAAGGCATGGGCTTCATCAACGATGGCGTCCATTTCTTCCTGCGTCATGTTGCGGATGTCCGGTTCTTCCTTGTCGGTACCGCCGCCACCGGTGGCGCAGGTCTTGACGATGTCGCAACCGGCCAACAGGTTGGTCCGCGCCAGTTTGCGCAGTTCCCAGGGACCGTCTGCGGTCTGGAAACCATAACGCTGTGCGGCGCGCGGCTGGATCAGGTCGAGGTGCGAACCGGTGATGGTGGTGAAGCCACCGATCAGCATGCGCGGGCCTTCGATGACGCCGGCGTTGATCGAATCGCGGATCGCGCACAGATGCGCAGTGAGCAAGCCACGGCCGGAATTGAGACCGAGGTCACGCAGTGTGGTAAAGCCCATGTCGAAACACAGCTGGGCATGAAACAAGCCGTACATCTGCTGCAGTTCCGGCGTGATCTCCCACTGCGCAACGCGGTAATTGTGGAAGGTCAGGCAGTTGAACATCATCGTGTGCAGATGGACATCCATCAGTCCCGGCATCAGCGTGGCGGTACCGCAATCGATGACTTCAGCCTTGGCGGGAATCTTGACCTTGCCTTTGACGCCCACCTGCTTGATGCGCAGGCCTTCGAGCAGGATCACCGGATCCTTGACCGGCTTGCCACCGTTGCCGTCGATCAGCAGACCACCCTTGAGCACCCGTACCGGGCCTTTGGCCTCTGCCGGTTTGAATTCAAACATCAGGGAAATTCCTCCGTGTTGCGTAGCGCTGCGATTGCAGCCCTGGGTTTGCAAAATCCGTTTGCATAATCATTCTGCAAAATTTGCAGAATGTAAGCGTTTGCAGCAGAGCTTGGAAGCTAATTAATCACCTGCGGCTTGTCAAGCCGGACGCGACCGATTTCAATGCATTTTGGTCATTGCCGCGAGGAAACGCGCATAGGCCTGCGGGTCGGGCTTGGGCGTTTCACCAGCAGGCAATGTGGATGTGGACTTCCAGCGCAGCACATCCAGCGTGGCTTCGATGGCGCTGCGATTCATGCCGCGGGCGATAAAGACTAACCGAGACCGGCGTTCGGCATCCGGCCATTGCTGCAACGTGACCGGTTCGTGGATGAGGGTCTGCACCGCATGCACCGCCACCGGCTCGCCCTCGACATTGAGCAGGCCTTTGACGCGCAGCAATTCCGTGCCGTGCAGGGAAGCCAGCGCAGTCAGCCAGGCAGTCAGGCCCTCGGCACTGATCGGTTCATCGAGATGGATGCTGTAGGACTGGATGCGGGCATCATGCGCGCTGGCCCGGCCGCGGAGCAATGCGAATTGCTGCGCCTCGACGCGTACATAGTCTTCGTCGCGCAGCCAGCGCCGGACTTCCGCAGCGCGAGCCTCGGCATTGATCGCCGCACCAAAGAGCAGGGCCGGCGTGACTTCGCCATGGGCCACAGTCAGTACCTGCGCACCGGGATTCAGCTCGGTCAGCCGCGCAAGCAAGGCCGGCACGGCGGTCGCTTCAGGCAGGTCGGTCTTGGTAATCAGTAACCGGTCTGCCAGCGCGGCTTGCTTGACCGACTCGGCTTGAGTATCGAGTTGCTGCAAACCATTCACGCCATCGACCAGCGTGATTACGCCGTCGAGAAAGTAAGTGGGCGCCAGCTTTTCGTCGGTGACCACGGTCTGCGCGATCGGCACCGGATCAGCGAGGCCGGTGGTTTCGATCAGCACCCGGTCGAAGGGCGGCAGATCGCCCTTCCGTCGCTGCTTGTCGAGATTACGCAAGGTGTTGACCAGGTCGCCGCGCACCGTGCAGCAGATACAGCCACTGGCCAGCAGCACGGTGTTTTCGTTGGGGGTGGCAATCAGCAGGTGATCGAGTCCGATCTCGCCGAACTCGTTGATGATCACCGCGGCGCCGGCCATTGCCGGGTCCTGCAACAGCCGGTTCAGCAGCGTGGTTTTGCCGCTGCCCAGAAATCCGGTGATGATGGAGACGGGCAGCCGCATGACCGAAGTGGGTGCTAACTTATACTATAAGTATTTGATTTTATTTATTTTTCTATGCGACTTTGGCCTGGTGTTCCAGCTCGGCCGAATACTTGCCGAGACTGGCCAGTCCATTCATTTTGGAGCGGTGCGCCAGTGCTGCCTGGGCGGCGGCGACGTTGCCCGCCGCACCTTTCCAGGCTTTCAGCGCCGGTTGCTGCAAGGCACGGCCGTACGAAAACGACAGCGGCCAGGGCAGGTTGCCCTTGAACTGCGCGTTCATCGAATTGAGGTGGGCGGTGGCGACTTCATCGCTCTGGCCGCCAGACAGGAACACGATGCCGGCAACGGCGGCCGGCACGGTACGCTTCAACACGCGCACAGTACGCGCGGCGACTTCATCGACCGGCGCCTGTTTCGCGCATTTTTTGCCGGAGATCACCATCGACGGTTTGAGCACCGTGTGCTCGAGCACCACACGATTCAGATACAGCGCTTCGTACACCGCGTTCAGCGTCCATTCCGTGACTTCTTCGCAGCGCTCAATCGTGTGGTCGCCATCCATCAGTACTTCGGGTTCGACGATGGGCACCAGCCCGGCTTCCTGGCAGATCGCGGCATAACGCGCCAGGGCGTGGGCGTTGGTGGCGATACAGGTGGCGCTGGGCATGTCGCGGCCGATCTCGATCACGGCGCGCCATTTCGCAAACTTGGCACCGAGTTTTACGTATTCGGCGCAGCGCTTGGGCAGGTTGTCCAGGCCTTCGGTGATTTTTTCACCCGGGCACAGCGGCAGATCCTTGGCGCCGGTATCGACCTTGATACCCGGCAGGACGCCCGTTTTTTCCAGCAGTTTGACGAAGGAAGTGCCATCAGCCGATTTCTGGCGCAGGGTTTCGTCATACAGGATCACGCCACTGATGTGGTCACCGATGCCACGGGTCAGAAACAGCATGTCGCGGTAGGCGCGGCGGTTTTCCTCGTTGTTTTCGACGTTGATGCCTTCGAAGCGCTTGCCAATGGTGCCGGTGCTTTCGTCGGCGGCGAGTATGCCTTTGCCCGGGGCAACCATCGCCTGGGCGATGGCAGCGAGATCATTTGCTGACATGGTGACTCCTGCTGAAAAGTCTGGAAAAAGCGGTCGGTGAATGGGGGCGGAATTGGACTGTATTTTACACGCGGATCACTTTTTCAGATGTTCGCCGACCTTGACGATTTTCATGGTGTTGGTGCCGCCGGCGCGACCGAAGGGTTCGCCGATGGTGAGCACGATCAGGTCACCGTGCTGCACCACACCGCGTTTCAGCAGTTCGTCCTCGGCCATCAGCAGGGCCTTTTCCGGATTGCGCGCACCCTTGAAACGCACCGGATGTACGCCGCGGAACAGTGTCACGCGGCGGCGGGTGTCGATCACCGAACTCATCGCATAAATCGGCACCGCGGTGAACATCCGCGACATCATCAGCGCGGTGCGTCCGCTCTGGGTCAGCGCGGCAATCGCCTTGATCGCCAGGCCCTTGGCGGTAAACGCCGTGGCGCGGGCAATCGCCTGTTCGACATCAGATTCCTTCAGCCCGCCCAGACGTTCCGGGTAAACAATTTCTTCCTTTTCGGCTTCAACGCAGACCCGCACCATGGCGGCAATGGTCTCGGCTGGATACTGACCGGCGGCGGTTTCCGCCGACAGCATTACCGCATCAGTGCCGTCGAGCACAGCGTTCGCCACGTCGGACACTTCGGCGCGGGTGGGAATCGGGCTGGAAATCATCGATTCCATCATCTGTGTCGCGGTGATGGTCAGCTTCTGCTTTTCGCGCGCCATGCGGATCATGCGTTTCTGCAACGCCGGCACTACGGCATCGCCGACTTCGACCGCAAGGTCGCCACGCGCCACCATGATGGCGTCGGAGGCATCGAGGATTTCCTCCAGCGCCGGAATCGCCTCGGCGCGTTCGATCTTGGACACGATCAGGCCGTGGCCGCCGGCCTTGGTCAGCAGGTCGCGCGCCCAGCGCACATCCTCGCCAGAACGCGGGAAAGACACGCCGAGGAAATCCGCCTTCAGTTCCGCGGCCAGCTTGATGTCCTGTTTGTCTTTTTCGGTCAGCGCCGGCGCGGTCAGGCCGCCACCCTTGCGGTTGATGCCTTTATTGTTCGACAACAGACCACCCTGTTCCACCACCGTGGTAATGCGCGGTCCGCGTACGTTGATGACGCCGAGCACGAGCCGGCCGTCGTCGAGCAGCAAGGTGTCACCGGGACGCACATCCTTGGGCAGGTTTTTGTAATCCAGGCCGACAACATCCTGATCGCCGAGTTTGCACTCGGCGTCGAGCACAAACTTCGCGCCTGCAACCAGCGTGATTTTGCCGTCCTTGAATTTGCCGATGCGGATTTTCGGGCCCTGCAGATCGACCAGCACGCCGACTGCGCGGCCGGCCTTGCGCGCCAATTTTCGAACCAGTTCGACACGGGCCCGGTGTTCATCCGGCGTGCCGTGGGAAAAATTGATGCGCACCACATCGAGTCCGGCTTCGATCATGCGGGCCAGCGTTTTTGCATCGCTGGACGCGGGGCCCAGCGTGGCCACCACTTTGGTTCTGCGTATCATGCGCCACCCATTCCGCTAATGCTGCGCCCGGCGCGCGCTGGATGCGCGTGCCGCCGTACTTTGCGCAATCGTAATTTGCGCTATCTCACTTTGCGCGTTGCTCGAGCACTTCAACCGCAGGCAACGTTTTCCCTTCAAGAAATTCGAGAAAAGCGCCGCCACCGGTGGAAATGTACGAAATCTTGTCTGCGATCCTGTATTTAGCGACCGCCGCCAGCGTGTCACCACCACCGGCAATCGAAAACGCCGGTGACGCGGCAATCGCCTCGGCAATCGCCCGGGTGCCACCGGCGAACTGGTCGTATTCGAACACGCCGACCGGGCCGTTCCAGACGATGGTGCCGGCCTTGGCAATCAACCCGGCAAAAGTTTTTGCAGTTTTGGCACCGACATCAAGAATCAGGTCATCAGGCCGCACCGCATCGGCGCTCACCGGATTGGCGCGGGCGAGCGCTGACAGTTCATCGGCAACCACCACATCCACCGGCAACGGCACCGTGGCACCACGTGCCTTCATGATATCGATGATGGCCTGCGCTTCACCGACCAGGTCGGGCTCGGCCAGTGATTTGCCGATGCGCATGCCGGACGCGAGCATGAAGGTATTGGCGATGCCGCCGCCGACGATCAGCTGGTCCACCTTGGAGGCCAGCGCCTTGAGGATGGTAAGTTTGGTCGATACCTTGGAGCCGGCGACGATGGCCAGCAAGGGACGCGCCGGATGGCTCAACGCCTGACCCAGAGCATCAAGCTCAGCCGCCATCAGCGGACCAGCGCAGGCCACCGGCGCAAATTTCGCGATGCCGTGGGTGGTTGCTTCGGCGCGGTGCGCGGTACCGAAGGCATCGTTCACATACACATCGCACAGCGCCGCCATTTTGCGCGCCAGTGCCTCGTCGTTTTTTTTCTCGCCCTTGTTGACGCGGCAGTTTTCCAGCAGCACGACCTCGCCGGGTTTGACATCAACGCCGTTCTCGACCCAGTGCTGCACCAGGCGCACCGGCTGGCCCAGCATCTCGGACAGGCGCTTCGCGATCGGTGCCAGCGAGTCTTCAGGACTGAGCGTGCCTTCGGTCGGACGTCCAAGGTGGGACGTCACCATCACCGCAGCACCCGCCGCGAGAGCATATTTGATGCCCGGGATGGTAGCGCGGATGCGCGTGTCTTCGGTGATGTTGCCGGCGTCGTCCTGCGGTACGTTGAGGTCGGCGCGAATGAACACGCGTTTGCCGGCGAGGGGAAGGTCGGTGAGCCTGAGAAACTTCATGCGATTGCCGGCTCCGTCGTGCTTATTTGCTGATTACGCGCACCATTTCCAGCACCTTGCTGGAATAACCCCATTCGTTGTCGTACCAGGACACGACTTTGACGAAGGTGCTGTCGAGCGCAATACCGGCTTCGGCGTCAAACACCGAAGTGCAGGTTTCGTCGCGGAAATCGGTGGAAACCACTTTTTCCTCGGTATAACCGAGCACGCCCTTCATCGCACCGGTCGATTGCGCCTTCATTTCGGCGCAGATTTCGGCGTAGGTCGCGGGTTTGACCAGTTCGACGGTCAGATCGACCACCGACACATCAGAGGTCGGCACGCGGAAGGACATGCCAGTGAGTTTCTTGTTCAGTTCCGGGATCACCACGCCAACAGCCTTGGCCGCACCGGTGGAGGACGGAATGATATTTTCGAGAATGCCACGACCACCGCGCCAGTCCTTGTTCGACGGACCATCGACGGTTTTCTGCGTCGCGGTAGCGGCATGCACTGTGGTCATCAGGCCGCGCTTGATGCCCCATTTGTCGTTCAGCACCTTCGCCACCGGCGCCAGGCAATTGGTCGTGCACGAGGCATTGGAGATGATCGCCTGACCGGCGTAGGTCTTGTCGTTGACGCCGAACACGAACATCGGCGTGTCGTCCTTCGACGGCGCCGACATGATGACTTTTTTCGCGCCGGCAGCAAGGTGTTTCTGCGCCGTCGTCTTGTCGAGGAACAGGCCGGTAGCTTCGATCACGATGTCGGCGCCGATTTCGTTCCATTTCAGTTCGGTAGGATCCTTGACCGCAGTCAGGCGGATTTTCTTGCCGTTCACCACCAGCGTGTTGCCGGAAACCGAGATCTCGCCCTTGAATTTGCCGTGCACCGAGTCATGACGCAGCATGTAAGCAAGGTAATCCGGCTCGAGCAGATCGTTGATACCGACGATTTCGATATCGGGAAAATCCTGCACCGCCGCGCGAAACACCATGCGACCGATACGCCCGAACCCGTTGATGCCGACCTTGATTGCCATAACGCCTCCAGAAATTCCGTTGAAAATTTAGCCTATGCCTGCAACACGCTGTGCACCGCCGCCGCAACCTTGTCTGCGGTGATGCCGAAAAATTGGTAGAGCTCGCCGGCCGGTGCCGATTCACCGAAACGGTCGATGCCGATCACCGTGCCTTCCAGTCCGACATATTTGCGCCAGTAATCGGTGACGCCCGCTTCAACCGCGACCCGCGGCAAACCGCGCGGCAATACGGCAGCGCGGTAAGCGACGTCCTGGCGGTCAAAAATCGACGTGCAGGGCATGGACACCACGCGTACGGCAACACCCGCCGCCGCCAGCGCCTGCTGTGCCGCCAGCGCAATGGCGACTTCGGAGCCGGTGGCAATGATCACCGCACGCGCGGCACCACCCGTGGCTTCAGACAGTACATAAGCACCACGGTTAATGGCCGAGATCTGTTCCGCGCTGCGCTGCTGGAACGCCAGATTCTGCCGTGACAGCAGCAGGCTGGTCGGGCCGTCACTACGTTCGATCGCAGCCGCCCAGGCCACCGTGGTTTCGACGGTATCGCAGGGCCGCCATACATCCATGTTGGGAATCAGGCGCAGCGTTGCCGCATGCTCCACCGGCTGGTGCGTCGGACCGTCTTCACCCAGGCCGATCGAGTCGTGGGTGAATACGCAGACCACGCGCTGTTTCATCAGCGCCGCCATGCGCAGCGCATTGCGCGCGTAGTCGGAGAATACGAGGAAGGTCGCGTGATAGGGAATCAGGCCGCCGTGCAGCGCAATGCCATTGCAGATCGCGGCCATGCCGAATTCACGCACGCCGAAATAAATGTAATTGCCGCCACTGCTTGCGCTGACCCCTTTGGACCCGGACCACAGCGTCAGGTTGGAGCCGGCAAGATCAGCCGAGCCACCGATCAGTTCCGGCAGTGCCGGTGCAAAACCTTCGATCGCATTCTGCGAAGCCTTGCGGGTGGCGATGGTTTCGGCTTTTTGCACGGTCTGCGCCATGAATGCATCGCGATGCGCAGCCCAGCCAGCGGGCAACTCGCCGGCCATGCGGCGTTTGAATTCAGCAGCCAGGTCGGGATGAGCCGCAGCATAGGCCGCAAACTCTTCATTCCATGCCGTTTCAACCGCAGCGCCGCGGGTTCGGGCATCCCATTCCGCACGTACCGCTTCCGGAATTTCAAACGGGGCATACGGCCAGTTAATCGCGGCGCGCGTGGCGGCGATTTCTTCTGCGCCCAGCGGCGCGCCGTGTGCACCACCGGTATTCTGTTTTTTCGGCGCTCCCTTGCCGATCAGGGTTTTGCAGCAGATCAGCGTCGGCCGTCCGGTTTCGCGCTGCGCGTTACGTATGGCTTCATCGACCGCGTCCGTGTCATGACCATCCACGCCGTAAATCACGTTCCAGCCATAGGCTGCGAAGCGCTGCGGGGTGTTATCAGTAAACCATTGTTTTATTTGGCCTTTTTCTGAATCAATGGAAATGCCGTTGTCGTCGTACAAGGCAATCAGTTTGTGCAGCTTCAGCGTGCCGGCCAGCGCGCAGGCCTCGTGCGATATGCCTTCCATCAGGCAACCGTCACCGAGGAAGACATAAGTGCGGTGATCAACAACGGTATGGCCGTCACGGTTGAAACTGTCGGCGAGCACACGCTCGCTGAGCGCCATGCCGACGGCGTTGGCGATGCCCTGACCCAATGGGCCGGTGGTGGTCTCGATGCCAGGCGCCATGCCGTGTTCCGGATGGCCGGCGGTTTTGGAATGCAACTGGCGGAAGCGTTTCAGTTCTTCGATCGGCAGGTCATAGCCGGTCAGGTGCAGCAATCCGTACAGCAGCATCGAGCCGTGACCGTTCGACAGCACGAAGCGGTCGCGGTTGGCCCACTGCGGATTGGCGGGATTGTGACGCAGGTGACGCTGCCACAGGGCCTCGGCGATTTCCGCCATGCCCATCGGCATGCCGGGATGGCCGGAGTTGGCCTGCTGCACTGCGTCCATTGCCAACGCGCGCAGCGCGTTCGCCAACTCGGGTCGGGAACTCATGGCTTGCTTGATCCTGGCGAAACGAAAACGGGGGGAAGAAAAGCCGTCATTATAACGGCAGCACCATGACAGGCGCGAGAGCCGGAACCAGTATGTGGCCGGTCCGGCCGCGCGGGTGTCATTCCTCGTTCTTGCGCGAGGTCTTGATGCCCAAGTGCTTGAGCTTGCGATACAAATGCGTGCGTTCGAGTCCCACCACGTCCGCCACGCGGCTGATATTGCCGCCTTCCCGGGCGAGGTGGTACTCGAAATAGACGCGCTCGAAAGCGTCGCGCGCTTCACGCAGCGGGGCATCAAGCTGCAGCGATGCCGCGGCATTTGGTGCCGCGGACTGGGGCAGCGCGCGCTGCACTTCTTCCAGCGAAATCTGTTCGCCGACGGCGGTGTTGGCCAGTGTCTGCACCACGCTGCGCAGTTCGGAAAAATTGCCCGGCCAGTCGTGGGTGCGCAGGGTGTTCAGCGCCGCAGTACTGAAATGCCGCTGTGGCACCAGTTTCTGCTCGACCAGATCATTGAGCATGACGCCGGCGAGCTCCGGAATGTCATCGCGCTGGTCGCGCAGCAATGGCAGCTGAATGGTAGTTGCGCCGAGCAACTGGTAAACACGATCATCATAACCGCCCTCGGCAACCAGTCCGGACAAGGGGCGGGTCGCGCCGCAAACCACGCGCACGTTGTAGCGTTCCGCCTGCGACAGCAATACCTGCAGACCGCGCTGCTCGAGTTTGCTGAACTCGGAAACATCACGCACGAACAAAGTGCCACCGCGCGCCGCCTGCAGCAGATCCAGCGGCGTTTCCACCGTCTGCGCGCCATGCTCGACCACGTTCCACGGATTGCTCGGTATATGCAACGCGCGCGCGCAGGCCTCGAAGGCGCAGCCCGGCGCACCCTGGATCAGCACCGGCGCGCGGCCGGCGGCGATGCGTTCAAGTCGCTGCTTCAATTCCTGGATCACCGGTGTGCGTCCCAGCATCGCCAGCGCGGCAGCGGCATGCGGACGTTGTTCACCGCGGGTAATGGCGCGACCGACCGTGGTCAGAAGTTTCTGCAGGGCGATCGGTTTCTCGAGAAAATCGTAGGCCCCGATGCGGGTGGCCTCGACTGCCGTATCGATGGTGCCATGACCCGACATCATCACCACCGGCATGGTCAATTGTCCGCTGCTCGCCCATTCCTTGAGCAGCGTGATGCCGTCGGTATCCGGCATCCAGATGTCGAGCAGCACCAGATCAGGACGGATCTGGGTGCGGAAGGCGCGGGCGGCCCCCGCATTTTCCGCGAGCTGCACATCGTAGCCTTCGTCGGAAAGAATTTCCGACAGCAGTTCGCGGATGCCTATTTCGTCGTCTACTACCAGGATTTGTCGCATAGTGTTTATTCTGCTTGGTCAGTTCAGGCGGCTGAGCGCTCTCCGGCACCCTGGTTGGCTGCGGGCAGCATGATTACCACGCGCGCGCCTTGCGGCACCACGTTGGTGATCGTGATTTCGCCATGGTGTTCCTCAACAATCTTGCGCACGATCGACAGGCCAAGCCCGGTTCCGCGCGGCTTGGTTGTGACATACGGCTCGAATGCGCGCTTCATCAGTTGTTCCGGAAAACCGGTGCCGTTATCGGTCACCGATAATTCGGCGCGGCCGTCGCGCACTGCGGTGGCAATTTCAATGTATGGGGCCTCGGTACCGGCCAGCGCATCCTGCGCATTCTGCAACAGATTGTGGATGACCTGGCGGATCTGCGTGGCATCACCTTTTATCGGCGGCAGCACTGTCGCCAGATTGAGTTTCATGCTCGAGCCCAGCGACTCGTAGAGCATCAGCACTTCACGAATCAGCGCATTCAGGTCCAGCGCACGCAGCGCGGGCTCCGGCGTGCGCGCGTACTGGCTGAAGGCATCGACCATGCGTTTCAGCGCGGCCACCTGGCTGACGATGGTCTGTGTCGAGCGCACCAGGATTTCAGCATCGGCCGGCGACAGCTTGGGTTCGAGTTTCAGCTGTATGCGCTCTGCCGACAGCTGGATCGGGGTCAGCGGATTCTTGATCTCATGTGCCAGCCGCCGCGCGACTTCGGCCCAGGCCGCATCGCGCTGCGCCTGCAGGAGTTGCGTCACATCATCGAATACGACGATCAGGCCGGTGTCGCCGCCTTCACCGAAGCGCGTGCCGCGCAACAGCAGCGCCTGTGTACCGCTTTTGACTTCGCGCTCGACCTGACGCTGCCATTCCGCCGCGTCAGGACGGGCAAAGGCATCCGTCACCGCCTGCACCAGCGGCGTCAGTGTGGCATCCATTGCCGGCCAGTCCTGCAGGGCCGCATCCAGCAACAGTGCATGGTCGGCACCGAGGATTTGGGTGGCACTGGGATTGGCTGAACGCAGGCGCAGGCCGGCGTCAAACGTCAGCACGCCCGCCGACAGATGCGCCAGCACGCTTTCAAGATAAGCCTTGGCATGGGCCACCTGCGCCTGATTGCGCTCGACGCGCGCCTGCGCTTCTGCAAGCTGCAGCGTCATGCTGTTGAAGGACTGCGTCAGCTGGCCGAGTTCATCACGGCTGGCAACTGCGGCACGACGGCTGAAGTCGCCCTGCGCCACTGCGCGCGTACCTTCAACCAGCGCGCTCAGTGGTGCCGACAAGCGGTTGGACAATACAAACGCCAGACCCAGCGAAGACAGCAATGCGAGCAGCAGTGTCAGCGTCAGCGTGATTGCGTACAGCCTTTTCAGGCCGCGCCGTGTCAGCTGCAGTTCCTGGTATTCGCGGTAACCGCTTTGCACGATCTCGGCATCTCGCGCCAGCTGCGCGGGGACGGCTTGCAGCAATTGCAGCACGCGGGTTTCTTCGGTCAGTGCAAACACGTTGACTGGCGCCAGCGCGCGCAGGTACAGCCCGCGCTCGGGTATGGATTCGATAACACTGTAAGTCTGCTGCATGCGAATCTGTCGCATGGCGGCAGTGCTGAGGCCCTCGGGCACAATGCCGCTGCGCTCGTTGCCGGAAAACGCCAGCACCCTGCCGCGCGGACTGAACAACGTCGCCTCATCCACTGCAGCCTGTTCGCGCAGCTCGTTCAGTGCCGTAATGTGTTCGGAGGTCGGCCGCGTCGACAGCGTGAGTGCCATCCGGCTGGCTTTTTCCGCCAGCTCTTTCAGACGGCCGTCGAGTGTGCCTCGACCGAGGTTGAGCCCGCTTTCCAGCGCGCTGTCCAGCCGCACTTCGGCCCAGGACTCGATACTCTTCGATACGAACTGCACCGACACGCCGTAAATCAGCGCACCGGGCAGCACCGCCATCAGCCCGAACAGGGCAACCAGGCGCAGTGTCAGTTTGGCGCCAAACACACCGGCCTTGAGACGTCTGCGCAGTTGAACCAGCTGGTACGCAACCGTGCCGCCCAGCAGCACCGCGATTCCCAGGTTGACGCCGAACAGCATCGGATAGTACTGGGAGAACAATGCCGAGTTGGTGCTCACCGAAGCCAGCAGGAATACCGCGGCAACACCGAGTGCCACGCACAACAGCAGCAGATAGCGCATGATGATGCCGGTCCGCGGCAATTTTCCGGCGACGGCCGTCATGGTGTCACCGTCCAGCGCGCCCAATCCGAACCGATGTTCCATTCACGCGAACCAAGCGCATTGAGATTGAAGGGCTTGGGCAGTTGCGAAGTATCAAGCCGCAGGCGCAGGCCAGCCATGTAGGTGGTTCCCTTGCTGAGCGTGCCGGGCTCAATGTCTTCACGCCGCCGCACCTTGGTCATGACCTGCAACGCTTCGTTCAGCGTCGGAAAATTCTGGTAGAACCCGCCAACACCGATGCGGTACTGTCGCGTCAGCGCATTGAACTGCAGGCGGTACTGCTGCTGCCGGGACACGGCTTTTTCGTTGAACCAGTACCAGCGCGAACGAACCATCTCGAATTCGAGCAGGAAATACAGCGCAATGCCCTTGTGCAGCGCGTCTTCCAGCGGCGCGGACAGCACAATGTCAATGTCGGCTTCGAGCAGGTAATGATCATCCGCTGCAGTAACGGTGGCACGGCGGACATCTATGCCATGAGTCTGTGCAGCGAGCTGCAGTGGCATCGCCAGCGCGAATGCCAGCAGCAGTGCCGCCAGATCAAACTTTTTCCAGAAGGGCGTAGAAAAAACCATCATGCGCTGCGTCAGGCAAAAGTTGGCCGTCGATATGTTTTAAACCGTCAGCGAGCAGCGGAAGGGAAAGTTGCCGCGCATCGGGATGACGGGCAATGAATTGTTCGGCCTGCCGGTTATTTTCTTCGCTGAAAACGGAGCAGGTTGCATACAGCAATTTACCACCACTGCCCAGCAACTGCCAAAGCGTGTCGAGAATGCGCGCCTGCCGGACAACCAGCGCCTTGATGTCGCTCTGCTGGCGCAACCATTTGATGTCCGGATGGCGGCGTACCACGCCGGATGCGGTGCATGGCACGTCAGCCAGGATGCGATCAAAGGTTCCGGCGTCGCGCCATTGCTCCGCTTGTCCGGCATCGGCCTGCAACAATCGCGCACGCAGCGACAATCGCGTCAGATTGTCCGCCACCCGCTGCAGGCGTTCGGCGTCGATATCGACCGCGGTGAGGTCAAGGTCGGCCAGTTCGAGCAAGTGCGCGGTTTTACCGCCGGGCGCGGCACAGGCGTCCAGCACCCGCATGCCGTTCACAACATCCAGCAGTTCCGCTGCGAGTTGCGCGCCGGCATCCTGCACTGACGCCAGCCCGTCGGCAAAACCGGGAAGCTGGGCAATCGGTCGCGGCTTGTCGATGATCAGGCCATGGCGGCCGACGGGGCGTGCGGCAATCTCCACAGCCGCCAGCATTTCAAGATAGGCCTCGCGCGTGATGCGACGACGGTTGACCCGCAGTGTCAACGGCGGCCGGGCGTTACCGGCCTCCAGGATTTCGCGGTAATTCCCGGGATATTGCGTGGCCAGCTTGGTAATCCACCATGGGGCATAGGAATAGCGTCCGGCGTCGGTGGACAGCGCAATTTTTTCAAGTTCAGCGCGACGACGCAGAAAATTGCGCAGTACCGCATTGACCAGACCCTTGGCCAGCGGATAACCCAGTTGTGCGCACGCTGGCACTGCGTGATCGACGATGGTGTACGGTTGCGCCTTGCTGTGCAGCAACTGGTAGAGCGCGACCTGCAGCAAATGTCGCACCAGCACATCCGTCGGCGGCCGGTTCAGCAACTGGCCGAGGATGGCTTCAAGAAAGCCCAGATGGCGTAACACGCCGTAGCTCAGATCCTGCACCGCGCCGCGTTCCTGCGCCGTCAACGCAGACTCACTTTGCCAGGTCGCTGCGAGCTCGGCATCGAGACTGCGTCCTGCCAGTACGCGGGATACGACTTCCGTCGCCAGGCACTGCACGCGTTCCATGCTCAATTTGGGCACCAATAATGGAAATGTGAAGCGTCGCGCTGCGCAACCTCCGGGCATGTAAGGGCAGAATTCAAAATATCAGGCTTCAAAACGCGTGCCTGCGTCGATGGGTGTCCCCGCCAGAAACTGCCGCGGCGCAAGCCGTTTGCCACCCGCGCGCTGCAACTCAAGCAGACGGATGGCTCCGGCACCGGTCGCCACCACCACGCCGCTGTGGTCCGCCTGCACCACGGTACCGGGAACGGCCGTGGCCACGGCAGGTTCGGCACGCCAGATTTTCAGCACTTGTCCATTCCAGGTCGTGTATGCGCCTGGCGCCGGATTGAATGCGCGGATCAGTCTGTCGATTTCGGCGGCAGGTCGTGTCCAGTCGATATGCGCTTCGGCTTTGCTGATTTTTGCAGCATAGCTTGCGCATGCACTGTCCTGCGGCACCGGCTGCTGCTGCTGCTGCAATACACGCAGCAGCAGTTGTGCACCGGTGGCCGCGAGTTTGTCGTGCAGGGTTTGCGCATTGTCATCCGCAGCAATCGCCACGGTCTGCTTCAACAGCATGGCACCGGTATCCAGCCCCGCGTCCATTTGCATGATGGTCACGCCGGTTTCGCGATCACCGGCGAGTATGGCGCGCTGGATCGGTGCTGCGCCGCGCCACCGCGGCAACAGCGATGCATGGATATTCAGACAGCCTCGGGCCGGCAACTGCAGCAGGGCTTGGGGAATCATCAGCCCGTAGGCGGCAACCACCATGACCTCGGGTTGCAGTTCCGCAAATTGCGCAATCAGTGCGGCATCCTTGAGCGTCGCGGGTTGCGACAGCGGAAGCTGGCGGGCCAGTGCCAGCTGTTTCACTGCGGAAGCCTGTGGTTTCAGGCCCCGGCCGGCCGGGCGATCAGGTTGCGTCAGCACATGCACTACATCATGCCCGCCATCAAGCAGGGCTGACAACGCCGCCGCGGCAAACGCCGGAGTACCTGCATAGAGAATTCTCAAAATCGCCGTGCCGAAGTCGCGGTCTACATCGCCTGCCGTTGCTGTTTGACCAGCTTGGCAGTAATGCGTTGTTGCTTGAGACGGGACAGTTTTTCAACAAAAACCCGGCCAATCAGATGATCCATTTCATGCTGGATACACACCGCCAGCAGGCCGTCGGCCTCAAGCTGACGTTTACTTCCGTGTTCGTCCAGCGCGGAAACCTTGACCTTGGCCGCACGCGTGACCTTTTCGAAAATCCCGGGCACCGACAGACAGCCTTCTTCACACTCAGCTTCACCTTCGGCGCTGATGATTTCCGGGTTGATGAACACCTGCAGCTGGTCGCGGGTTTCGCTAATGTCGATGACGATGATCCGCAGATGCACATCCACCTGTGTTGCGGCCAGACCAATACCCGGTGCAGCATACATGGTGTCAGCCATGTCTTTGATTATTTTACGTATTTTGTCATCCACCCGCTTCACCGGTGCTGCAACCTTGTGCAACCGCGGATCGGGGTAGTGCAATATCGGAAGTAAAGCCATGAAAAACTTGCCAATTTAATCAGCTAGATGCAGAATTTAAACCAAACTCTTACGTCGGCTGCGGTTTCTGCACGAGTACGCCGGCGACGCTCACATTAAGGTGGGGCTCCA
>CAMCYP010000054.1 GCA_945885345.1 Bordetella parapertussis
AAGAACCCGGCGCTCTTGTTCAAATCAGGATTTCAAGGCTAAGGGCCTGTTAACCATCATTTCATGAGTGCGACGGCGACGATTTGGCCCTGGGACGCGAAGCTCCGAGCGCGGTTTGCCCGTTGGCAAACAAGCGAAGGCGCGACAACGCAATGGGGCCAAATCGTCCCGTCCCTCCGGGTTGTGGCCAAAATCGCCACTGGCGGCGTTACTTGCCTTGCCCATATTCTCGATATGGGCCGCGGCAAGTGCCTTGCCACTGACGATTTTGGTCACAACGCATCTCACGAAATGATGGTTAACAGGCCCTAATCTTGCGGCGCCGCGGCGCTGCAGCAGCGGACGACTTCGCACAGAACAAACCATACAGTGTTGCCAGTATCGACGAAGCCTCCACGCCGGCGAGGGAATAGTAGATCAATTGCCCGGAGCGCCTGGTCTTGACCAGGTTGCGCATGCGCAGCAGCGCCAAATGCTGGGACAGTGCAGACTGGCTCATGGGCACGGTACGCTCCAGTTCTCCGACCGATTTTTCTCCCTCCGTCAGTTGACACAACACCATCAGCCGCGCGGGATTACCCATGGATTTGAGCAAATTGGCGGCACGCTGCGCATTGGCACTGATTTCGGACAAGTCCATATCCGGCAAATGCATTTTTTCTGCTGCAGTTGATTTCATGTTCACGACATTTTCATGTATTTTTGGTTCAGGGCGCGCATCCGGCAAATCCATCCGCCGCCATTTTTGCTTCGTATTTGGGCCCCACTTCCGCGCCCGGTGTCAGCGTCGGCTTCACCGCCGCCCAATCCTTGGGTTTGAGTATTACCATCCAGCCGGCTTCGTAAGGATCCGAGTTGGCCATGGACGGCTTTTCGACCAATTCCGTATTGACAGTCGCCACCTCGCCGCCTACTGCTGATTTCGCGGGACCAACCCATTTGCCGGACTCCACCGTGGCGCAGGTCTTGCCGGGCTCGACCGAACGACCGGCTTTTTTCGGGGTAAACGCGACCAGTTGCCCGGCCATGGCGGTAGCCACGGTCGTCATGCCGATTTTGATGTTGCCGTCATCCATCTCTTTGAGCCAGATATGATTTTCAACGTCATACAAACGGTCTTCAGGAAGGTGGCATCCGCGTACGGCTGGCATGGCATGTGTCCTTTTACTTTTACGGTGTAACTTCGTCTTGACGCAACGGGCGTGAAGCGCAACAAAACTCACCCAATTTTTCCGACTGCATCTTGCCGCTGACAAACAACAGCAGATGCCTCGTGACCAACGCCATCATGCGTGCATTGCGTGAATTCAGCGCTGCGTCATGTGAATTTTCAATCAAATTATAATGATATGCGATCTCCCTGCAAGTCTCGCGGCAGGCGTTAAAGCTGGGCAGATCCCGGGCGCCTTGCCGGTGCAGGGCCAGCAGCCGGAATCCTTCGCGGGTTTCATGGGTGGGCGTATCGCCACGGGCGATGATCCACTGTTCCAGCACTTGCTCGGAAAGCGCCAGCAGACGCACCCCATCAGCCGCGTCACCGCTGCAGGTTTCAATATCCGCTTCGATCCCGGCAAATGTCATCACGCCAATCCCCGGCTCTTGAGCAGCTCCAGCGGGTCAGAGGCATTCTCATGCACGCTCAGTTTGCGCGGCGATACGCCGAGCGCGACGCCCAGCAGTTGCGTGAAATACATCATCTTGATGCGCGTTTTTTTGCCCAGCACTTTCTCGGCGCGCACCTGGTGCATTTCCAGCCCCGAATGGCAGGTCGGACATTCGGTGGCAATCACATCGGCGCCGGCCAGTTCCGCAGCCTGCAGGATATTCAGCACCAGCTTGGTGGACGTATCGCTGTCGGACAACACATGCGCCCCGCCGCAACAAGCGGTCTTCAGCGGAAAATCCACATTCTCCGCACCTGCCGCCGCCAGCAGATCGTCCATGAAATGCGGCTTGGACGTGGATTCGCTGCTGCCACCCTGATCTTTTTCCGGAAAAATATGCCGCGGCCGCGTGTACATGCAGCCATAGTAGTTCGCGATTTTCAGTCCCTGCAGCGAATTTTTCACACGGCGTTTCAACTCATCCTCGCCGATACCCTGCTTGATCCAGTCAAGCGCATGGATGGTTTCGACCTGCCCGGCCTGATACGTCTCGTGTCCTGCCTGCTGCGAAATACGGTCCACCACCTGCCGCGAGGTTTCATCGTGAGACAGATCGTATTCCGCTTTTTTCAGATTGTGATAACAGCCGTTGCATGGCGCCATCACCACTTTTGCGCCCATTTCGTTGGCGGCAATTGACATCACCCGTGAAGACAAATAGGTCTGCACCTTGGGATCGACATTTTTTACTTCCATCGCACCACAGCAGTTCCAGTTCTTCACTTCATCCAGTTCCAGCCCCAGAGCCTTGCCGACTGCCTTGGTGGACTGGTTGTAGGCGTGCCCGGTACCTTCCAGCGCGCAACCGGGATAGTAGGCGACCCGCTTGTATTCAGTTTTCATGATGCCTTCCTGTTTTTCCCTCAGTTTCCTTCAGGCCGAGCGCCCGGTGCTGCTTCGCTTCCTGTTCATTGACGTAATCGGTGATGGCGTCGCGCGCCTTGTTCCATCCGCGGGTGCGGGGGCGAAACACTGCGGAAAGACCCATCAGGAATCCCAGCCTGACCGGAATGCGACGCGCAATACGCGTCGCCAGTTCAACCAGCCATTCCTGCAACAAGGGCTGCTTGGTCCTGGCGAAAAAGTTGCGGATGATGCGGCCTTCCTCGATCTTGCCGGTGGCAACGACTTGCTCCGTAAACTCTTCGTCAAAGATCGTGGATTTCGATTTTGGCGTATGGCCCTGCAGTTCCAGCCAGTGTGCAGTGGCCTTCATCACTCCTTCCGGAAACACGTCGCGCGGACAGGCGTAGGTGCATTTGTTGCACGACACGCATTGCCAGATGATTTCCTTGTCACGCAGCAGTTCCGATTCCATGCCCGTGCGGATGAGGTAAATCCAATAGCGCGGATTGAAATCAGGATTAACCGCGTTGACGGTACACGAATTGGTACACGATCCGCATTGCCAGCAACGGTTGATATGCTCGCCGCCGGGCAGCGCCGAAATCTCTTCTTCTATTTTTTCGTTGTAATCGGTGATGACGCGCGGCGCGATGAACGTACTCCAGTGCCCGGAGACATTCACGCCGTCGATAGTCAGATTTTCATGCGTCTTGAGATTCTCGGGCCGTATCAGATTTTTTTCATGTATGGGCATGATGATGTTCTTGTGGCAACAATCGGGCGCGGGTCAGTCGTACGCAGGTCATTCGTGTTTCGCAATCCGCGCTGCTGCTTCCTCAACGACAAACGCCTTGCCGTCAGCGGATTTGAGGCGGGTTTGTCCATTTGCGCCGATGCCATCCAGGCCAAGCAGCCGCCGCAGATGCATCAAAGGATCTTCGGGTCGGGAAAAATCCGCCCGCAGGTAAACACCGCCTTGCTCGCCCACATAGTCGGCGTAAATTTGCGCGGTCAGCAAATCCACGTACCAGATCACATCACGAAACACCCCGTTATCGGCGAGAAACTGTGACAACTCCTCGCGCAGCATCAGGTAAGTAGCGTAACTCGACGGCACGTTGATTTCGATCTGATCGACGTCAGCGCCGTTCTCGGCATGCCAGATCTCACGGATCACGCCGGTGTTGGTCTGGGCATCCCAAACCCAACGCAACATCATCGGATAACGCTCCGGGTCGAGGTTGTGCAGGATTTCCGCTGCAAGATCGTGTATCCAGCGGTGTTCCCGATCCTCGGGAAAAGCGCCGCGGAAGGCCGCCATTCGACTGTCCGTGGTGGTCGTGTCGCCACGGCCGTCCAAGAGACCCCCTATTGCGGTACGCAGCACACCGAAGTGCTCCATCTCCAGATACGGCGTCACGCGCCGGCGTACCGTGGAAATCAGCGCGCACAGCGCCTTGAACGAATGGAGGTCGGGTTCACGTGCCCCGGCATCCAGAAATGTACGGCTGAACAGCAATGATTTCGCTTTCAGCGCTTCGACATGCCGCTCGATACCGCCGCACTCCTCAAGGCCGTTCGCCAAGCGTTCGAACGCCATGGTGAGCTTGGGGCCGCTCAGTTCGAGCCGCGGAAACGCTCCATCATGTCGTGTCGCCTGTAATGCCGTGATCCTGGTCATGACGAAGCGTCGCTCAGGGTTTTCGCAAAGCTCAGGCAGCTGCTGTTTGTGCCGGCTGCTGCACCAGGGCAAAGGCCGCCATCGCCGCTGCTTTCGCCTGCGCAATCGAGTCGTCGATGGTTTCCGGTCCTGCGGCGGCACCCGCCACGAAAATACCGGGGCGGGAGGTTTCGCCGAGATTCCCGTACGAGCTGCCTTTGCCGATGAAACCATGCGGTTCAAGCGCGATGCCAAAGGTGGCCGCAAGAGATTTGTTATCCACGTTGGGATCCATGCCGATTGCATGCACCACCATGTCAAACGGTATGGTGATCGGACGCTTCACCAGCGTGTCTTCACCCTTGATGATCAGCCGTTTTCCGTCGGACGTGACTTCGGCAATACGTGACTTGATGTATTTGACCTTGAATTCTTCCTGACTGCGCCAGTAATACTTGGTCTCGTACAAACCAAAAGTGCGTATATCCATGTAGTAAATGTAAACATGGGTGTCCGGCAGTTCTTCGCGGATTTCCATCGCGATGTTGCTTGATACGGTGCAGCATATTTTGGAACACCATTCGCGCCCGATCTGGCGATCGCGCGATCCGACGCAGAGCAGGATCGCAACGCGCTCCGGCTTGCGTCCGTCGGATGGGCAACGCACACCCCGGCCACTGGAAATCATCTGCTCCACCTGCGCGGTAGTCACCACGTCGGGATAGGTGCCGAAACCCCATTCGGGTTTGTTCACGGAGTCGAAGTGGGTGAACCCTGTACACAGCACGGCGGCACCGGCCTCAATGCTCTGGTCGTTGGACAGGGTGGCGCGAAACGCGCCCGGGGTACCGCTGAATGCAGAAACCGAGGTGGCCAATTGAACATTGATCAGCGGATTGTTTTCGACACGACTCACCATCGCGCCGATCGCGTCTCTGGCCCACTCTCCGGACGGCACCAGCTTGGCATACCCGCTGAGTATGGGTGCACCGCCCAGGCGCTTTTCCTTCTCCACCAACACCGCCCGCTGACCGACGCTGGCCAGGGCATGGGCAGCCGCTAGGCCTGCAGGGCCGCCGCCAACAATCAGTACCGGTTTGCTGTTCATGGGCGATCCGCGACCGGAATCGCGGCAGATAATGGTTTAAGGGGTTTAAAGCCGGGGCCGGAGGTAATCATGCGCCGCGGGTCATAAAGATTTTCCTGCTTGCCCGCCTTGACCTCTTCAAGATAAGCCACGAATTCAGCCTTTTTAGCCTGCCAGTCGATGCCCAGCTTTTCCATCAGGTGTTCAGTGGGTGAGGCGTGCCAGTGCGACTGCACGATCTTGTAGGGGTGCGCGCCGCACACCAGCGCGGCAAATTGGCAATCGGCGAGTACCGCCAGTTCCACCGGCTTGCCTGCCGCCTTGGCAATCCATTGATTCTTGTCGAGCGTGGTGATGCAGCCGGTATCGTGACCGATCATCACATCGGCGTGCGCTTCTTCGACAGCAACGCGAATTTTACGGTCGATGGCGAACGAACGCGTAAATTCGCGCTCGGAAATGATGTGGCGGAAGCCGAAGCCGCAGCAGTCATACCAGGTCCTGTAATCAATCACCTGCGTGCCCAACGCCTGCATGATGCCGGTCGATACGGCCAGCCGGTTGCCGCCGAGAATACTGTCGTCGTAGATCGCATCTTCCGGCACCATTTTGTAAACATGGCAAGCCGGGTGGATGGTGGCGCGGATTTCACTGCAATCAATTTCGCGCATGGCGTTGATGCGTTCGCGCATCACATGCAGCCACTCTGAATAATGCACGACCTCCTCTGGAATCAGCAGCTTGCCGTCGACCAGGCGACCGAGTTTGCCGAGGATGGCGCGTACGCGCTCGCGCAGCGTTGCAGAGTGAATCAGGTAACCCCGCACCTCCTTGTAGTTGCCGAAGGACGTGCCGCAATGCACCAGCGGATAGTAATAGCTGTCCGGCAATCCTTGTGCGCGGGCCGCGACATACGCCTGATGAAAGTTGCGCAGAAACACCGCGGCAAGGCTTTCGAGATTGCCGATGCCCGATCCATGGTAGTTCCACGCCGTGCAGGAGGTCTGATCGGTTTCATCGAGATATTCGACGTCAAGCTTGTTCATCAGCCACAGCAGCGACGCGGGATAACCCGGAATGTTGCCGCACTGACCGCACGATTTATGATGCCACAGCCGCTGCGTCGGGATCTTCTTGTCCCAGCCATAGAGTGTCTTGACCATGACGGGCTGATGCTCATCCGAGACGCGATGAACGACGATTTCGCCGTCTTTTTCGAGCTGCCACATCGCATCGCGCACATCTTCCACGCGATCCTTGCCGGTGAGCATCGAGCGGCGGTCGATCTTCTGCTCGACCCACGACGTCGCAATACCGGCATCGTGCGGCGAGAGCTTGGCATCGCGCCACTCCGCACCATGGCCGGTAAACCGTTCGGCGCTCATTGGGCCGCCTGCACTGTCAGACTTGATGGTAGTCATACCCGTCTCCTTGAATCAGTCGTCCTTCTGATCTTCCTGATCGGCAAGAAAATCCTTCCAATCCTCGCGTTTTTCGTCCATGAAGTCAGCGATCACATCGAACAGATTGCGATCAATGCCTTCGAGTTGCTTCAGGACACCGGTTTCTTCCCAGATGGTGTACAGCTCCACCGAAGTCCGCAAATTGACTTCCCATGCCGTGGCCGTGGTGTTGAGCGTCGGCATCGGGATCGCCTTGCGCAACAGCTTCAGCGGCGCATCGATCTTCGAAATATTCGGCCCCCAGTCGGCAAAGTGCTCGGCATTAATCATGTCGGGGGCGAGCTGGTTGCCGGTGGAAACCAGTTTCAGCATCACACGACTGAACGGACGCAGCACGCTTTTCGCCGATTCCATTTCGTGCTTGATCGCGGTTTCGCGCATCAGCATGATCAGCCCGCCGGGAGAATTACCGAACGGGCAGCGCGCGGCACAGGTGTAACACTGGGCGCACGCCCAGATTTTTTCCTGCATCGCGTCATAAATACCTTCAAGATTTTCCGTCCACAACAGCTGTACGATTTCGCGCGGGCTGAAATCGTAATAATGCGCCGCCGGACACGTGGCCGTGCAGATCCCGCAGTTCAGGCATCCATGAAGTTCGTGGTCGTAGCGCAGGTCGGCCTGGATGTCCTTGAATATCTCTTCGAGCTGCGGGCGCGATACCTGCGGCTTGTCGGAAACAGGATCGCCGATGTGTTCCTGAACGCGGGTGGTAGTTGAGGACATGGCTGGCGATCAATATGCCGTCAGTACGTCAGGACCCTGCAGTCCTCTTCCATCACCGTTTCGATGAGATGCGCGCCGCCGACGATGCCTGCGCATTCCGGGATGAGGTCGCTCTCCTTCATGTCGAACAGATCCAGATTCGGCGAGCAGGTGTAGAACTTCACACCTGCCTCGTGCGCATCCTTGATGAAGTCATAGACGGTTTTGGGCGAACCTTCCTTGACGTGGAGTTTTTCCGCAACGCCCTTTTTCATCAGCCTGCCGGCGGTAGCGGTGCAGATCACATCGACTTCGTAGTCCATCGCAGCGGCGACGGAAGCCTGGAAAATGGGCGCCCCCAGCTCCTCCCCGTTGCGCGGGTCGGTATTGGCCATCACGATTACCAGTTTTTTTGCCATGGCTCCTCACTATCGACTTTTCCCAAAAACATGACAGCTTCGCCAGAGGCATGTTTTTGTCATTATTTATGGAACTTTCAATAACTGTTCAGGATATAAACTTTGATTACTATCGTTAAGGACTGACGTTATGGGCTGACGTTATGAATCAACTATATATTAGATTTTCCTAAAATAGCAAGACTGGGCATGTTTTGAGATTCAGGCTGCGGCGCTTTATGTACTTGATGCAGTATCCATCCAGCCAGTGAGCTGGATCAACCCCGCCATGATCGGCACCAGCGCATCTTCTAGCGGGCGCTGCACCGCACCCAGGCGATCAAGACTGTTCGCGGCATCGGGCGGTGATTCTTCGAATTCCATGATCAGGTCTTCAATCATCGCGCGCTTGATGCCGGGATGCGCTGCAAAACCCAATGCCGAACGGCCGATTTGCCAGACGGCGGGTCGTTCCATGGCGTCCCGAGCCAGTATCGTCGCGTAAGCGGGCGGCACCGGCCAGTCGCGCATATAGAATACCAGCGGAAATTCCTCCGGCAGGTAACCGCCCAGGGCATCATCAGTGGTGCGCCTGGCGGTGGTGATTTCAAATGCAAATTCAGTGGCTTGCGTACTGCCTCCCGCCGCCAGCGCCAGTATTTGAGCGCCCAATCCGATGCCGATCACCGGCCATTCCCGCATCAGACAGGTATGCGCCAGTGCGATCTCCTCTTTGAGCGTTGGCAGGTCGCGCACACCCGCGCTGCCCCACGGCCCGCCGCCGAGCAGAATAAGCCCTTCGCTGATCTTGTCCCGATGCGGCAAGGACTCCTTGCCCGCGAACGGCCGGTAATACTTGAAGCGCACGTTGCGGCCCTCGAGATGATCTTCGATCAACCCGAGATACTCGGCGGAGGTATGTTGCAGTACATGAATCTGCTTCATCGGGCGTCGGGCACTGAAGAATCAAATTAACTATTTGTTTTTAATGAATTAATTTGCGCGCTCCGCCTGCAGGGCCGCCTCGAAGGCGGCACGGAAATCGGCAGCTGTGACCGTCAGCAGGCCCGTTTTCGCCTGCGCAAAAAACCGTTCAATCGTGTCGCCCGCCTCGACCACCGCCACATTGCGCAGCGCCGCTTCGAGATCGAAGATGGTGCGCGGCGGCGTGACAAAAAAATCACCGGTGATCAGCACTTCACGGATGCGCGCATGCCGCGCACCATCCAGCTTCAGATAAGCCGTGATCGTGCCGCCGGCGCCGGTGTGGCTGCCGCAGAGCACACCGGCATCGGTGTCCGGATCATCAATTTCCATGACGAAGGTATCGGTGCCGATTTCCTCGTCGTGCAGGCGCGCAGCAAGTGTTTCTTCCATGGCCGTAATCGCACCGCGAACCGGCGCAATGCCCAGACGTTCGGCAAATCCTGCCAGCAGCGCTTCCTGCACGGTTTCGATGGCGGGCGCATTACCAAGCAATTCGCGCAACGTCACCACGCGTTGCGCGGCAGAATCGAGCGCACGCCTGGCCAGCTTGGCTGCAGGCACATTGAGCGCCGCGACCATGTCCGCCGGATTCATGTCGATCAGCACCGTGCCCTGGTAGAACAGCGTATCGCCATCAAAAAAACCGCCGGTGCCGCTGATCTTGCGCCCGCCGACCTCGATGTCGTTGCGCGGCCGGTACTTTGCATCAACACCCAGTCTGGACAATCCCGCCGCCGCCGCCTCGCAGATCTGCCGCGTCAGATCGGCCAGCGAACTGATGCCCAGCGTCGCGCGGTGAAAAACCAGTTCCCAGCCGAGCTGGCCTTGATCAAAATAAATCGCGCCGCCGCCGGTGATGCGGCGCGCAATGCCAATACCGTGCGTGCGGCAATATTTCAGCCTGATTTCGCGCGACACCGCCTGGTGGCGGCCCACCAGTGCGCTGGGCGGAAACCGCAGAAAGCGGATGGTGTCGGGGATGCTGCCCGATTGCCGCGCCTCAATCAGCGCCTGATCGAAGGCGATCTGCCGCCGCGCATCACGGAGACCGGTGTCGATAACGCGGAATTGCATGACCATGACTTCAGTTTTTCTGTTCGACGATGCGCAACTGGCGGCGTATCTTGCGCACGTCACTCTTGTTGGGAGGAAATGGAAAACTCGCAATGTTCGACGGCGGCGAATCGCCATAAGGACGGTCGCAGGCCGAAATATCCTCGGCGAATTTTCCCGGACACCCGGATGTACGGAATGCGACCCCGGCGTTGATCACATCATCAAGCTCGTTCTGCGCGACGCCAAAATCGGTGACACGACCCTCACCATCGAATTTCATCTGCCCGACACGCACGCCGCGGTAATCGATCAGGTAACGCGCCAGTTGCACCCGCCGCCACTGGTCGCGCGGGGTCGCGGGCAGATGATCCATCAGCGAACCTTTCTCGGGGAAGAAGCAGAACATGTGACTGTGCCCGCCCATGTCGACCAGCTGCTGCACCAAGGTCAGCACATCATGTTCGGTCTCACCCATGCCGACAATGATGTGTGCACCGAATTTTTGCGGGCCGAAAATATCGCGGGCATCGTTCAGGATTTCCCAGTATTTGGCCCAGCTGTGCGGCGACTGCACGCCTTTGCCGCGCGTACGATCAAAAATTTCCGGTGTCGCGGCATCAAGCGCCACGGTAAAAATATCCGCGCCCAGTTCGTGCAGGCGCTGCACGTCATCGCGCCCCATGGTGGTCGGGTTCGACAGGATGGACACCGGTATCGTCTCCGGTGAAATGCGGTCGGTCCAGTGTTTCAATACGGTCACCGTGTCATCGTCCGAGCGCGGGTGCGTGATCATCGAAATGCACATGCGGTGAAACGGACTGGCCGCGCCGTCGGCGGCCACTTTATCGATGATTTTCTCCAGCGGGACCGCCGGCCAGTCGACACGGATGAAATTGCGATCGGCGTAATCGCGTTCGGCCTCGCGGTGGCGTGCCAGCCCGCAATAGGCGCAGTTGGCGCGACAGCCCTCGGGATAAGAAAGCAGAAGATTCAGGCAACGCGTGCAGGCGCAGCGATACATCTTGCCGGTCATGATGCCGAGCGTAATTGCCGCTGCCGTGGACATCTGCACGTATTCGGGCGAGCGCATGTGCGGCGTCAGAATGTTGTAATTGGGCAGATACACGCCTTGCGGCGCGACATTGTTGGCCTTGACGCGCCCGCCGTTGCGCATGGCTTTCGGCGGCATCTCCGGCTGGCGCGGCTGCATCAGCGCCGCGGGGTTGTGATCCAGCAGGGTCGTTGCTGTGGCGTCGGTCGTGGCATCGGGTCGGTGGCAGCTCATGGTGCGGATTCCTTGTGTTACGATCTAATTGATATAAATAGTTATTTTTAAACAATAATTAAGGTGGCCAATTAAAGCGGCTATGCAGTTCCGGTCCAGTATTGCGGATAGGCGATCCAGCTCCGGCGCAGGTCTTCCTTGCCCGGCCGCCGGGCGGCGAGCGCCACGCGACTCTGCCGGGCGCGCGTGAGCGCCGCGCCGAAGATATCGTTGAGCTCTTCTGCATAATCTTTTGCGTAATCTTCTGCGCAGTCCTGGGGCGCCGACAGGTCGCCACCCGTCGTTGCCGCTGCCGCCAGTCCCGCGAGCCGGCCCGAATGCACGGCAGCACTGATGCCGGCGCCGGTCACCGGATTGGTCAGACCGGCGGCATCACCCGCGAGCAGCACCAGCGTATTTGCAATCCTGCCCCAGGGCTGCAGCAGGCCGCCGACGGGTATCAGTCCGCCGGTCATGCCCAGAACGCGCTCGCCGACCTGATCACGCGCGATCAGCGTTAGATGCAGCCGGTGCACGATGGCTTTGAGTTGATGTTTGCATGCGGGATCAACACCCGCACCGAGGTTGGCGACATCGCCCTTGGGAAACAGCCAGCCATAGCCGCCGGGAATATCCGCTGAAAGAAAAATATCCGTCGCTTCCTGCGCATGGTGGAGCGGTACGGTGATTTGCCGGGTCTCCACCAGTTCAGTGTTGATCTGGCCGATGGCGCGGCCCGCGAGGGAACGCGGGCCGTCGGCGCCGATGATGACGCGCGGCAGGATAGTACGGCCGTCGGAGAGGATCACCGCGCCTTCCGCTGTGATGCGCCGTGCGCTGACGCCCAGGGTGCATTCCGCCCCGGACGCCAGTGCCTGCCCGACCAGATGCGCATCGAAGGCGGCACGGTCGAGCATGTGGCCCGGGAAATTTTCCCTGATGTCGGGGGCGTCCTGTTCGACAAATGTCGTCATCGACGCAATACGCTGCCGCACCGAAGACTGGAGATCAGCCACGTCCATGCCGATCATTGCGGGCACAAACTCCGCGCACTGCACGGGGCGGCCCGCGACCTGTTTCCGGTCAACGCCGATGACTGTGCAGCCCTGGCGCGCGGCCTGTGCGGCGGCGCTGGCGCCCGCCGGACCCAGACCCAACACCAGCACGTCGACGCGGGCCATGCTCATCGCATGATTGCAATGGGTTGCGACGCCACGGCGGCACGCGGATGCAATTTGATGGTGTTACCGGTTTTCACCGAGCAGCAGGCATGTTCCTGCACCGCCGGCCGGCCGATGGCCTGCGCTGCCGCAAGTGCGCCCTCGGCGGGAAACGCGATGCCATCCAGACCCGCCATGACCGCATAGGCATCGGTCACGCGCCGGTGCAGGCCAGGCGGACGGGCGCAGCCGAGCAGCACCTGGCGGTCGGCGATGCGCTCACGCGCTTCGAGGAAAATCCGCCCGACATCGCCGGTTGCCGGCGTCACAAAGGTATCGGGCTTGGCATAGAACGGCATCACCACCACCAGCACCAGCGAGTGGATCGGGTGGCGGCTGACGATGTCCAGCGCAGCCGGCTCGCCGAGAATGCGCCCGTAATGGAGGCCGATCACGATATGCGGCACCACTTCCATGCGGGTTGCACATAACGCGGCCAGCGTGTCCTCAAAATCCTCCACTGTACGGTCGAGGTGATAAACATCGGTGATGGTCTCGCGCGCACCGATCACATCCATCATTGCGGTATCAACGCCGGCCGCCGCGATGCTGCGCGCGCGTGCCCCGTCCAGCAAGGCGGTATGGATGGCGATGCGCAATTGCGGGAAATCGCGCTTCAGGCCTTCGACCACGGGAAGGTAGCGTTCGTAGGGCACTTCGTTGCGGCGGTTGGAGCCCCCGGACAACAGAAAGCCCTGGAGATTTTCGCGCACCACCATGTCGCGCACCCTAGCGTCTAGCATGGCGGGATTGGTGGCAGGGATCATCGGCTCGAGTATCTTCGCCTGGCAATGATCGCAGTTGAGCCCGCAGGCCCCGGCCGTGATGGAGAAAGCAGGAAAGCTGTTTTTGCCGCAACCGTTGACATCACAGCTGGAGTAGGACTTGAAGGTGGGCGTGGAAAACCGGATCTCGCGGCCCGTCACGCGCGGCGCGCGGCGTTCGTATTCGGCGATGAGTGCGGCATCCAGCCCGGCGTCTTCGAGTTCTTCAATGGCGCTCAATCTTTCATGCCAGTTCATATTCACCATCCCGGTTCCAGTATTCATTGAAGGTCTGTGTCAGTGCATGCGCGCAGAGCTCATCGATCTCCGGCCGCACCGCCCCACCCCGCGGCGCATCCGCCAGCGTGGTTAGCCATTCCCTGCGGACATCCTCGTCGTCGATCAGGTCGCAATGGAGGCCGGCCAGCACGGCAAGCGCCGATTCCGGCAGCACATCAGGAAATATACGCCCGGAAAGCCGCCCCCAGAGGCCGGTCCAGTAACGCGCGACCGTCCACGGGTTATATCCGCCCCCGCCGAGCACTACGGCGGCCGGCGCAACCGCTGCCACACGCTCGACAGCCGACCACAGCGCCACATTGGTCAGCGCCATCGACGACAGCGGATCGCCATCCAGCGCATCCGCGCCGCAGGTCACCACCACGGCGTCCGGCGCGAGACGTCTCGCCAGCGGCAACACCACCCGGTTCAAGGCGGCCTCAAGCTCGGAGTCGCAAAACCGCGCCGGCACCGGCAAATTGCATGCCCTGCCGCCACCGGTATCGGATGCGGCGCCGCTGTGCGGCCAGCGGCCGTGTTCGTGCAGGGACAGGGTGTGAACACGCGCATCGTGTTTGAATGCGTCCTGCACGCCATCGCCGTGATGCGCATCGAAATCCACGTACAGCACCCGCTCTGCCCCGCCCCGCAACAGCACAAGAATGGCAAACACCGGATCGTTGAAATAGCAAAATCCGCTGGCCCTGTCGCGGCGGCCATGATGCGTGCCCCCCGCTGGATGGTAGGCAATACGCCCTTCCAGCGCGAGTTCCGCGGCGCGCATGGAGCCACCGACGCTGGTAGCAGCGCGCTCATAAACCCCGGGAAACAGCGGATTTTCCATGGTGCCGATGGCAAACGACCGCCTGACCTCCGCTGTGACCATGCCGGTTGCGTCGGCCTGCTGCAGCGCGCGCACATAAGCCGGTGCATGGAACCATTCGAGTTGCGCTGCACTCGCTTGCGGGCTGGTGATGTATTCGCCGGGGTGCAGCCAGTCAAGGGCGCCGCATAAGTCCATCACCGGCGCCACGCGGGGAATGGCCAGCGGGTGATTGACGGTGTAACCGGTATGACGATAGACCTCGTGCCCGATGAATACCGGCGCCAGCACTTTGTGCGGTGCAATAAATCGAGTGGCCGTCAACCCGGATTCCTCAAAACTTGATCTGTCGCAACACCCTGCCCGGTGATCAGCGCAGCCTGACAGGCGTAAGTGTTCTTGACAATGGCGGATTTATTCTATCAGACTACTCTAATAGAAACAGATTCTAATATGATGTGCTGCACGCCACCGCGCAGCGCTTCACCATCTTGATCAAGGGACAAACATGCCGAACGCTTTTCTGGATGCAAAAGGTCTTAATTGCCCGCTACCGATACTGCGTGCCAAGAAAGCCATACAAGGTTTGGATATCGGCGGGCTGCTGGATATACACGCCACCGATCCCGGCGCAGTAAAAGACTTTGCCGCATTTTGCCGCTCGACCGGCAACGAACTGGTGTCCTCCGCGCAAGAGGGCAATGTGTACAAGTTCACGATCAAACGCGTCAACTAGGAAGCCGTCATGGATAACGCGCAACTCGACGAATTGATCAAACGCCGCCTCGATGAAATCCTGCCGGCGAAGATCGAGGAAAAGCTCGCGGAATTACGAGTAAAAAAACCCGGCTCGATGACGATTATCGCAACCAAGGGCACGCTGGATTGGGCGTATCCGCCATTCATCCTGAGTTCAACGGCCGCGGCGCTGGGCTGGAACGTGTCGATTTTCTTCACTTTCTACGGTCTGCAACTGCTGCGCAAGGACATCTCGCATCTGCAGGTGAGCCCGCTGGGCAATCCGGCGATGCCGATGAAAATGCCCTTCGGCCCGGACTGGTTCAGGGCGATCAACTGGAATATCCCCAATATCGTGCAGGCCGGAATACCCGGCTTTGAGTCGCTGGCGACCGCGCTGATGAAAAAGACGATCAGCAACAACGGCGTCGCTGAAATTGGCGAACTGCGGAGCCTGGCGCTTGAGGCCGGCGTCAACATGATCGGCTGCCAGATGACGGTCGACCTATTCGGCTTCACGCACCAAGATTTCATCCCGGAAGTCAAAGAGTATTGCGGCGCGGCGACGTTCCTGCCGATGGCGCAGGAGGCAGATGTCAGTCTGTACATGTAGTCAATCGAAAAACTTTACGTCGTTTAAAAACGGAGGGGATCGTGGACAACAGAAAAACATTTTCGGCGGTGGCCCTGGCAGTAGCGGGCGCATTGACCGCCGGTGCGGCAGGCGCGACGGACGGTTATTTCTCCCACGGCTACGGCATGAAAGCCAAGGGACGGGGCGGCGCATCCACGGCGATGACTACCGACACCTTCGGCGGCGCGAACAATCCGGCGACCATGGTCTGGGTGGGCGATCGCATTGATGTCGGTGTGGATTTTTTCCGGCCCGACCGCTCGGCGAGCCGCACCGGCAGCTTTGGCGGCGCGGGTTTTCTGGATGGCGCGGCGAATGGCAACGAAACGACCAACTTCCTGATCCCCGAATTTGGCTACAACAAGCTGATCAACCCTAACCTGTCGCTGGGCGTCACGGTGTACGGCAACGGCGGGATGAACACCGACTATGGCAGCGGCCAACTGGATGCCGGCGTCTGCGCGGGCGGTGCACCGACCGGTGTGCCGGCCAATCTGTTGTGCGGCAGCGGCAATCTCGGCGTTGACTTGTCGCAGTTGATTATCGCGCCAACCGCCGCATTCAAGATCAACCCGCAACACTCCATCGGGGTGTCACCGCTGATTGCTTACCAGCGCTTCAAGGCCTACGGCCTGCAGCCGTTTGGGGCAATTTCTTCCGATCCGGCCAACCTGACCAACAACGACCATGACAGTGCTTGGGGCTGGGGTGTGCGTCTGGGCTGGCTGGGCAAGCTCACCGATACGGTGAGCGTGGGCGCGGCCTATTCGTCGAAAATCAAAATGGACGAGTTCGACAAATATCGTGGCCTGTTCGCCGATCAGGGCGGTTTCGACATCCCCGAGAACTACAACTTCGGCATCGCATTCAAGGCGACGCCGGCGATGACGATTGCCGCGGATTACCAGCGCATCAATTACAGCAAGGTCAATTCGGTCGGCAATCCCAGCAACCAGACGCCCTGTCCCGGCGCCGCTTGTCTGGGCGCGAGCAGCGCGAGCATTGGCTTCGGCTGGGATGACGTCAATGTGATCAAGCTCGGCGTCGAGTATGCCTATAGCAGCCGCATGCTGCTGCGTGCGGGCTACAACCACACCGACAATCCGATCCAGTCGCGCGACGTCACGTTCAACATTCTTGCGCCGGGTGTCGTGCAGGACCACGTGACTGCAGGCTTCACTTACGCCCTGGATGGCGGCTCCGAAATCACCATGGCCTACATGCACGCGTTCAAGAAATCGGTATCCGGCCCGGCGACCAACCCGTATTTCCCGGTCGGCGGCACCGAGACCATCGAAATGTCGCAAAACTCGCTGGGCATTGCCTGGGGCAGGAAATTCTGAACCGGCTGCGCCGCTCACCCCCAAGCCCCGCTGCGTGCGGGGCTTTTTCCTGCCGGACTGCGGTTCGTGCAGCCCTATCGCACGAACATCACTGGGGATCGCCCAGGGCTGAAACATGTGAATACCCTTGCGGTTGCGCACTGTAAAAAGGGCTGTGTAACCACAGCCGGCCTTTCACGACATGCCGCTCTAGCGCTCGACATAATCAAGCACGTAGCCCCTGCCATACAGCGTCCTCACCATCAGGCCGCTGTCGCTGATTTTTTTGCGCAGCCGGTGCACATAGACTTCGATTGCGTTGTGGCTGACTTCCTGGTCATAGGTATAGATCTGCTCGACCAACTGCTCCTTGCTCACTACGCGGCCGAAGCGCCTCATCAACACCTCCAGCACGCTCAGTTCATGCATGGACAGCGACAGGGCATGTCCACGGATGATCGCAGTTCGAGCCACCGGATCAAAACTGAGATCGCGGTAAGTCAGTACCGGCGCCGCCGTACCATGGCCGCGCCGCAGCAGCGCGCGCACCCGCGCCTGCAGTTCATTCAGGCTGAACGGTTTAACAAGGTAATCATCGGCACCGAGATCCAGCCCCGCCACCTTTTCTTCCGGTTGTTCGCGTCCCGACAGGATCAGCACCGGCAGCGGGTCATTGCGCCGGCGCAGGCGGCGCAGTACTTCCAGTCCGTCGAGTTTGGGCAATCCCAGATCGAGGATCAGCAGACCGAAACCGGCGGTCTTCAGTGCCTCGTCAGCAGCGAGCCCGTTATCCACCCAGTCCACAGCGAAGCCCGTCTGTGTCAGCGCAAAACGCAGCGCTTCGGCCAGTGCGGCATCGTCCTCGCTGATCAGGATACGCATTGCCCCCTCACTCCCGGATATATCGTAACTTATTGTTTTAAAAATTATTTTTATGAAATGCAGCACCACGTCCGTGCTGCACTGCGACAGCCCATTGTAGGGGTAAGGTTCAGGATTTTGTAAGTATTTTTGAATACGATGCCTGAGGGGAAAAGTCACAAAAAAACCGGCGCGACGCAAACCGGGACTTCCCTGCTGATATTCAACCAAAGGAGGACGGCATGGAACTTTCCGACAAGCACCAGGAATACTGGCGCAAAAATCTGGTCATCACCGCAGTACTGATGGCCCTCTGGTTTCTCGTCACGTTTGTCGAAGGCTGGTATGCCCGCGAACTGAACAGTGTCAGTTTTCTCGGGTTCCCGCTGGGTTTCTACATGTCCGCACAGGGCTCCCTGGTGATATACGTGTTGATCATCGGTTTTTATGCCTGGTACATGAACAAGCTCGACAACGAGTACGGCGTACAAGAGGAGGATGAAAAATGAACCAGGCCACCTTCAGTCAGAAAGGTTTCACGCAACAACTCAAACGCTACTACGGGATGTACACCGGCGGCTTCCTCGCCTTCATCATCCTGCTGGCCATCGCCGAGCAGATGGGTCTGCCGCGCAGATACATCGGCTACACCTTCCTCGTTGCCACCATCGGCCTCTACGCGATGATCGGCATCATGAGCCGCACCGTGGAAGTGTCGGAATATTATGTCGCCGGGCGCCGGGTTCCCGCGTTTTTCAACGGCATGGCCACAGGCGCCGACTGGATGAGTGCTGCGTCGTTCATCGGCATGGCAGGTACGCTCTATCTCGCCGGCTTCGACGGCCTTGCCTTCGTCATGGGTTGGACCGGCGGTTATGTGCTGGTGGCGCTGTTCCTCGCCCCCTACCTGCGCAAATTCGGCCAGTTCACGATTCCGGATTTCCTCGGTGCGCGTTACGGCGGCAACATCGCCCGCTCGATCGGCGTGTTTGCCGCCATCATCTGTTCATTCGTGTACGTGGTGGCGCAAATTTACGGCGTGGGCATTATTACCTCGC
Organism: Bordetella parapertussis; assembly: GCA_945885345.1. Taxonomy (GTDB): domain Bacteria; phylum Pseudomonadota; class Gammaproteobacteria; order Burkholderiales; family SG8-41. Next base: position 18,830 of record CAMCYP010000054.1, read on the forward strand.
GCTTCACCGGACTCGAGTTTCATGTCGGCGTATTTGTCGGCCTCGGCGGCATCCTGGTCTGCTCTTTCCTGGGCGGAATGCGCGCAGTGACCTGGACGCAGGTTGCACAGTACATCATCCTGATCGTCGCCTACCTGACGCCCGTTGTCTGGCTGGGGATCAAACACACCGGCATTCCGGTGCCGCAAATCGCCTATGGCCAGGTACTGGCCAAGGTCGGCGAACTTGAAAAGAAAATCACCGTCGACAGCAAGGAACTTGAAGTTCGCAAAATCTTCAAGGATCGCGCTGACGCAGCCACCGCCGCACTGAAGGACCCGGCCAAGGCCTATGCCGACAACAAGGCAAAACTTGAACAGAACGTCACCAGCCTGAAAGCGGCCAACGCACCGGCAGACCAGGTCACCGCCGCCGAAAAAGCCCTCGCAGCCTACCCCAAGGATGTCGATGCGGCGAAAGGGCAATGGGCCAAGGACAAAGGTGGCGCAGGCCGTGCAGCACCGCCGACGAAACATGCGGATCCTTACCCTGGCAAGGATGAAGCAGCGCGCGATACGGCCCGCCTCAATTTCCTTGGCATCGTGTTCTGCATGATGTTCGGCACTGCCGCCTTGCCGCACATCCTGATGCGCTACTACACCACGCCCAGCGTGCGTGAAGCCAGACGCTCGGTGTTCTGGTCGCTGTTCTTCATCTTCCTGCTCTACTTCACGGCACCCTGTCTCGCCGTTCTGGCCAAGTTCGAGATATATTCAAATCTGGTGGGCAGCCAGTTCTCGGCATTGCCGTCATGGGCAGCAGCCTGGCAGTCGGTGGACGCTACACTTCTCAACATCACCGACATCAACAAGGACGGCATCGTGCAATTGGCGGAAATCGTCATCGGCGGTGACCTGATCGTGCTGATGACGCCGGAGATTGCCGGCCTGCCCTATGTGGTTTCAGGGCTGGTTGCTGCCGGCGGCCTCGCAGCAGCGCTGTCCACCGCGGATGGCCTGTTGCTGACCATCGCCAACGCGCTGTCACACGACGTCTACTACAAGATGGTCGATCCCTCGGCCACGACTGCGCGCCGGGTCACGGTTTCAAAAGTCCTGCTGCTGGTCGTCGCACTGATTGCCGCCTATACCGCATCCACCAAGCCGGGAAGCATCCTGTTCCTGGTCGGTGCGGCGTTCTCGCTGGCGGCATCAGCGCTCTTCCCGGCGCTGGTTCTCGGCGTGTTCTGGAAGCGCGCTTCCAAGATCGGTGCCATCGCCGGCATGTCGGTCGGGTTGGGCGTGTGCTTCTATTACATGAGCACGACGTACCCCTACCTGCGCGACATGTTTGGCGTCACGAAACCGATAGCAGAATACATGTGGTTCGGCCTGAACCCGATTTCTGCCGGCGTATTCGGCCTGCCACTGGGTATGCTGACCATCATCGTTGTCAGTCTGCTGACTCCCGCACCAAGCAAACAGGTGCAGGAACTCATCGAACATGTGCGTTACCCGAATCTCAGGGGCAGCACATACTCGACACAGACCAACTGACCATCAACGACAGCACCGTAACAAAGCCCGCTCCGGCGGG
>CAMCYP010000055.1 GCA_945885345.1 Bordetella parapertussis
CCGGGCACTTCCTGATTAATCCGCAGGGACTGCACTGGTCGGAGGTCACACCGGCGGATCTGGTCACCGTGGATGCGCAGGGCAACAAGGTTGCGGGCAAACACGAAGTGGAGCCGACCGCGTTTTTTATCCACGGCGCCGCGCATCGCAGCAAGCCTGATGCGAAATGCGTGCTGCACACGCATATGCCGTATGCCACCTCATTGACGGTGGTACAGGGCGGCCGCGTTGAGCCAGCCAGTCAGGTGGCGCTGAAGTTTTACGGCCGCACCGCGTACGACGATGCCTACAACGGACTGGCACTGGATGTCGCTGAAGGCGAACGCATCGTCGCTGGACTGAAAAACGCCGACGTGCTGTTCCTCGCCAACCACGGCATCATCGTCACCGGGCCGTCGATTGACCTCGCCTTCGACGACCTCTACTACCTGGAGCGGGCGTGCATGCTGCAGGTGCTGGCGGCCGGTTCAGGAAGGCCGCTGCGCCTGGTGCCGGAGGAAATCGCGCGTGCAACCGCCGCGCAGATGACCGACGACACGCAGGCGAAGCTGCATTTCATCGCGCTGAAACGTCTGCTTGATCGCGATGAACCGGGCTGGTCAACACTGGATTAATCAGTTTACAAACCGCTGCAAACCAATTCCGTTCGCCCTGAGCCTGTCGAAGGGTAGCGAGGCTTCGACAGGCTCAGCCCGAACGGTGTGTTGTAACGATCAACAACCCGTGCAGAATTCAGTGATAAACCACGGGCACGTTCAATAGCACGCTGAAGTTGTCGAGAAATTCATCGACGCTTTCCGTGGAGGCGTCATCACCGACTGCGGCATTCAGCGCATTGGCGAATTTCTCTGCGACATCGCCCTGGAAATAGGTGCCGCGCGAGCTGCGCTTGTCCACCAGCTCAAGACCCGGCTGGCCAGGATATTCGGCGACGTAATACTGCTCACTGTTGTAGACGATGCGCATGGCGGTTTCCTTTCGTGGTAAGTCATTGATTCTTATCGGGAATATTAATAATTTCCCAATAAAAACAATGGCTTATAAGCGATATGGGGGAGCCACCGGCTTATTTCAAGAGAGGCCCGCGGCCAGCGAACGTCAGGATGTCCGCGCCGCGCGCGACTGGCTGAACGCAAGGCCGGCGAGGATCAGAACGAGGCCGAAATAGGCATTGGCCTGCGGCGTCTCGCCCAGTACCAGCAGGCCGAGCAGCACAGCGACGCCGGGACTCAGGTAATTCACCAGCGACATGAAGGTCGGACCTGCGGAGCGGATCAGCATGAAATAAAGCACGGTCGCGATGGCTGTCGGCCCGATGCCCAGCCAGATCACCGCGGCAACGGATGCCCCCGTCGGTGCCAGCATCCACGGCCGGTCCAGCCACAGCGCCATCGGCACGGCGATCACGGCGGCGATGAGCAGCGTTGCCGCCGCTGCCACCAGGATATCGCCCTTGATGATCAGCCGCGTCAGCACGCTCTGCAACGCGTAACACAGGGCACCACCGAGCACCGCCAACTGCGACACGATGCGCAACACATCACCACCGACGCCGGCCAGTGCATCCGGCCCCATCAGCAGCAGGATGCCGGAGAAACCGATGATGAATCCGGCCACACGCTGCCGCGTCAGGTGTTCGCCGGCGATCAGGAAATGCGCGAGCAAAATCGTCGCCAGCGGCATGATCGCGATCAGGATGCCGGCCAGCGCGCTCTCGACCACCTGCTGGCCCCAGGTGATCAGGTAAAACGGCACGGCGTTGCCGATGATCGCGATCACCAGGTACGGCCACCAGGCGCGGCCCGGCGGCGGCAGGCGTTTGCCCAGCGCATGGACAATGACGATCAGCACAATCGCCGCAATACCGATGCGGCCGGCAACCACGATCAGCGGCGGCAGCGAGGCCACCGCGATGCGGTTGAACATGAAGGAGGAGCCCCACATCACGACCAGCGCCAGCAACAGCATCCAGTCGCGCGGGGTGCGCTGATTCGACATCGGGCAGACGGCCGCGCAGGGATGCGGCGGGGGTTTTTACGGTCAGCGCGGAGCATACACGATGCCGGGAACACAACAGCGCTACGAAAGCACCATGATAAAATCAGGGCCTGCGCAAAAAGCCGAAAATCACAGCCCCTCTCCTGATCCCATGACGCTGACACCCCCGACGTTAACCCCTTTAAACGCCCTCTCCCCGCTCGACGGCCGCTACCACGGCAAACTCGGCGCGTTGCGCGACTGCTTCAGCGAATGCGCGCTGATCCGGCAGCGGGTGCGCGTCGAGGTCGAATGGCTGAAAGCGCTGGCGACGGAACCGGCGCTGAAGGAAGTGCCGGCGTTTTCGGCCGCAACGATTGCCGAGCTTGATGCGCTGGTCAAAAACTTTTCAGAAAGCAACGGCGAACGCGTCAAGGCGATCGAAGCCACCACCAACCACGACGTCAAGGCGGTCGAATACTTCCTCAAGGAGCGCCTCGCCAAAAACGCCGAGGTCACCAGGGTCGCAGAATTCATCCATTTCGCCTGCACCTCCGAAGACATCAACAACCTGTGCCATGCGCTGATGCTGACGGAAGCGCGCGGCAAGGTGCTGCTGCCGATGCTCAATGCTGTCACCACCCGCCTGCGCACACTGGCGCACGAACTCGCCGATGCGCCGATGCTGTCGCGCACCCACGGCCAGCCGGCATCACCAACCACGCTGGGCAAGGAAATGGCCAACGTCGTCGCACGACTTGAACGTGCCACCGCGCGCATTTCCTCCATTACGCTGCTCGGCAAGGTCAACGGCGCGGTCGGAAACTACAACGCACACCTCGCCGCCTACCCGGATCTCGACTGGGAAAATTTCGCCAAACGTTTTGTTGAGTCGCTGGGGCTGGAATTCAACCCGTACACCATCCAGATCGAACCGCACGACGCCATCGCCGAACTGTTCGATGCCGTGGCGCGCACCAACACCATCCTGCTCGACCTTGACCGCGACATCTGGGGCTATGTGTCCGTGGGTTACTTCAAGCAAAAGACCAAGGCCGGTGAAATCGGTTCGTCGACCATGCCGCACAAGGTCAACCCGATCGACTTCGAAAACTCCGAAGGCAACCTCGGCCTCGCCAACGCGCTGCTGCGCCACCTGTCGGAAAAACTGCCGGTATCGCGCTGGCAGCGCGATCTCACCGATTCAACGGTGTTGCGCAACATGGGCGTCGCGCTGGGTTATGCGCTGCTCGCCTGGGATTCCTGCCTGAAGGGACTGAACAAGCTCGAAGCGAATCGCGAAAAACTCGCGGCAGATCTCGAGGCCAACTGGGAAGTGCTGGCCGAACCGATACAGACTGTCATGCGCCGCTACAACGTCAGCGGCGCGTACGAACAGCTGAAGGAACTCACGCGCGGCAAAGGCGGCATCGACCGTGCTTCGCTGCATGCCTTCATCAAGGGCCTCAAGGGCATACCCGAAGCCGAGAAACAGCGCCTGCTGGAGATGACGCCGGCCACTTACATCGGCAAGGCCGTGGCGCTGGCGAAACGGATTTAAGCCGCGAATTCGGCCCCCCCCACCTTGGTGCCGCGCCGGGGATTGATTTTAAGTATTTGTTTTTATTGATTATTATTATCGGCGCGCTTGCTCGCTGCCAGTGCAACCCATTGCCGCAAGGCCTCTGACATGGGTGGCGGCACATCGTCGTAACCGATCGCCCGCAGTATCTCCGCATTCGGCACGCGCGCGCCTTTGTGCAGGAACACTCCTTTCACATAAGCCTGCGCACATAATCTGCCGTCACTCTCGAAGCCCTGTTCGAGATAAATGTATTTTTCGTCCCAGGTCAGCAGGCGCGTCACCAGTTCAAAACGCGCAAACGGTTGCAGTGAACGGATGAAGGTAACTTCCGCCCCGGCCAGCACCGGCATCCAGCGCTGACGCCACGCCTCGCGCAACAAGCCTGATTGCGCAGTCAGGTGTACGCGACCGAGATCCATGAACGTCAGGTAACGCCCGTTGTTCATGTGCAGATTCAGGTCGCAGTCGGCAGGCCACACGCGGAACGCGATGCGCGATTCCTCGAACAGGCCGCGCCGCTGCGCGCTGCGCAACCGCCACAGCAGCCACAACAGGCGCAGGTAAAGATTCATGTCTCAGGCTGGGCGATTACGGTGGCGCAGATATTCGACGACACCGGGCAGGATCGACACGATGATGATGGCGATGATCACCACAGTCAGGTTGTTCTTGATCACCGGGATGTTGCCGAAAAAATAACCGGCGTACGCCAGCGACACCACCCACAGTGCTGCGCCGGTCATGTTGTACAGGGCGAACCGCGGGTAAGGCATGCTCGCCGCACCGGCGACAAACGGCGCATAGGTGCGCACGATGGGCACGAAGCGGGCGATGATGATGGTCTTGCCGCCGTGACGCTCGTAGAACGCATGCGCCCGCTCCAGATGTTTTGGATTCAACCAAAGCGATTCGCGGGACCTGAACACCCGCGGCCCGAGGTAATGGCCGACGCCGTAATTGACTGCATCGCCGAGTACCGCGGCAATGAACAGCAGCAGCACCAGCAGATGGATGTTCATGCCGCCGGCAGCGGCAATCGCACCGGCAACGAACAGCAGCGAATCACCGGGCAGGAACGGTGTCACCACCAGCCCGGTTTCGCAGAACACGATCAGGAACAGGATCAGGTAAACCCAGGCGCCATAATTGGCGACCAGCGCCTGCAGGTGGTCGTCGAGGTGGACGACCAGGTCAATCAGCGGCGCGAGCAGTTCCACTTTAGCCGGGCCTAGACAACCGCTCCGTCTTCACCGGGCTTGACCACGGGCTCGGGTTTGACCAGGTCTTCGCGCCTCAGGCCCAGCCACATCAGCAGCGGACTGCCGACCAGCACCGAGGAGTAAATGCCGAACATGATGCCGATGGTCAGCGCCAGTGCAAAATAATGCAGCGTCTCGCCGCCGAAAATCAGCATCGAACACACCATCAGCTGGGTGGAACCGTGAGTGATGATGGTGCGCGACATGGTCGAGGTGATCGCCGCGTCGATCACCTGCGGCACCGCCATCTGGCGGTACTTGCGGTTGCGGAAATTCTCGCGCACCCGGTCCATCACCACCACCGATTCGTTGACTGAATAACCAAGGATCGCCAGCACCGCGGCCAGCACCGGCAGCGAAAATTCCCAGTTGAACAGCGAGAAGCAGCCGAGGATGATCACCACGTCATGCAGGTTGGCGACGATGGCCGACACGCCGAATTTCCACTCGAAGCGCAGCCACAGATAAGCAACAATGCCCAGCGACACGAACAGCAGCGCGAGTGCGCCGTTATCCAGCAGTTCCTTGCCAACCTGGGGGCCGACAAACTCGACGCGCTGCAACTGCACCGCGGCATCCAGCTGCTTCAATTCCGTCATCACGGTCTCGGACACCTTGGCGCTGGTCAGCCCCTCCTTGACCGGCAGGCGGATCAGCACATCACGTGCGGTGCCGAAATTCTGCACACTGGGATCGGCAAAACCGATCTTGATCATGCGCTCGCGGATCTGGTTCAGTTCCGGCGGCTGCTGGTAGGTGACCTCGATCACCGTGCCGCCGGTGAAATCGACGCCCAGGTGCAGGCCCTTGGTCGCCAGCGAACCCACCGCGACCAGGAACGTGATCAGCGAAATCACGTTGAAGATCAGCGCATAGCGCATGAACGGGATGTCTTTTTTGATGCGGAAGAATTCCATGTCTGTAGTCTCCTGCCTGCTTAAGCCTGTGAAGCGGGCTTCCACACCTGCCCGATGGAGATTTTGTCCAGCTTGCGCCGTCCGCCGTAGTAAAGATTCACGATGCCGCGCGACACCAGCACCGCACTGAACATCGAGGTCAGGATGCCGAGGCAGTGCACCACCGCGAAACCGCGGACAGGGCCGGAGCCGAAGGCAAACAACGCGATGCCGGCAATCAGCGTGGTCACGTTTGAATCCAGAATCGTCGCCCAGGCGCGTTCATAGCCGGAGTGCAGGGCGGCATGCGGCGTATTGCCGTTGCGCAGCTCCTCGCGGATGCGCTCATTGATCAGTACGTTGGCGTCAATCGCCATGCCCAGCGCCAGCGCAATCGCAGCGATACCCGGCAGCGTCAGCGTCGCCTGCAGCATCGACAGCAGCGCAATCAGGAACAGCAGGTTGGCACCCAACGCAATCACCGAAATCACGCCAATCACCGCGTAGTAGGCCATCATGAACACGGCGATCGCGGCAAAACCCATCCACATCGACTGGAAGCCGATCTTGATGTTTTCAGCGCCCAGCGACGGCCCGACGGTGCGTTCCTCGATGATTTCCATCGGTGCCGCCAGCGCACCCGCGCGCAGCAGCAGCGATACGTCCTGGGCTTCCCGCGTCGTCATCCGGCCGCTGATCTGCACGCGGCCGCCGCCGATTTCGCTGCGGATCACCGGCGCAGTCACCACCTCACCCTTGCCACGTTCGAAGAGCAGGATCGCCATGCGTTTGCCGATGCTCTCGCGGGTGACCTGCTGGAAAATCCGCGCCCCGGCACCATCCAGATTGATATGCACCGCCGGTTCGCCGGTCTGCCCGTCAAAGCCCGGCTGCGCGTCGTTGATGCGTTCGCCGGTGAGTATCACCTGTTTTTTCACCAGCACCGGCTGGCCGTTGCGCTCGTAATAAAGTTCGGTGCCGAACGGCGTCTGGCCGGCCTTGGCCTGCTCCAGCACACCGGGATCCATGCGCTCTTCATCGACCATGCGCACTTCCAGTGTCGCGGTGCGGCCGAGGATGTCCTTGGCCTTGGCGGTATCCTGCACGCCGGGCAACTGCACCACCACGCGGTCGGCGCCCTGCTGCTGGATGATCGGCTCGGCCACACCCAGTTCGTTGATGCGGTTGCGCAGGGTGTTGATGTTCTGCTGCAGCGCGAATTCCTGGGTGCGACGCTGCGCCTCAACCCGAAGCGTGCCGGTAATCCGGTATTCCCCGGCATCGTCGGCCGTCTTCAATTCCAGGTCGGGCATGTCCTTGATGATGCGTGCCAGCGCCTTGTCGCGCAGCGCCGCTTCGCGGAATCGCACCGCCACCGTCTGCCCTTCGCGCGCGATACCCGAGTACTGGATGCGCTGCTCGCGCAGCATGCCGCGGATATCGTTGGTATAGGTCTCGATCTTCTTGGTCAGCGCCGACTTCATGTCGACCTGCATCAGGAAATGCACGCCGCCGCGCAAATCGAGGCCCAGGTACATCGGCAATGCGCCGATCGAGGTCAGCCACTGCGGGCTGCGCGACAACAGGTTCAATGCCACCACGTAGTCATCGCCAAGAGCCGCCTGCAGGGCATCCTTGGCCTTCAGCTGATCCTCGGTGCTGGACAGCCGCGCCTTGACGCTGGTGGAGTCGAGCGCGACACCCTCGACGGCAAGCCCTGCCTTTTTCAAAGTTTCCTCGACCCGCGCCATCAGCGCGGCATCGGCCTTGAGGTTACTGCGCAGCGGTGACACCTGCACCGCGGGCACTTCACCGTAAAAATTGGGGATGGTATAGAGCAGCCCCGTCACAACGGCCGCAAGGATCAGCAGGTATTTCCAGAGGGGATAACGATTCATTTTTGGACCAGTGAAGGAGTGAAGCAGTGAAGGTGTGAATGGGTGGCAGGATCACCGGATGCGAAGGGACAGGGGTCTCCTCCTTCACCCCTTCACACCTTCACTTCTTCACTGAATTGTCTTGATGGTGCCTTTGGGCAGCACGGTCTGGATCGCCGCGCGCTGCGCCTGGATTTCGACGCCTTCGGCAATGGCCACGGTGACGTATTGCTCGTCGACCTTGCTGATGCGGCCGAGGATGCCACCGGCGGTAATCACTTCGTCGCCCTTCTGCAGGCCTTCGACCATGGTTTTGTGTTCTTTCGCGCGCTTCATCTGCGGGCGGATCATCAGGAAATACATCACTGCGAACATCGCGAGGATGAGCAGCATGCTTTCAATGCCACCACCTGCCGGCGAAGCAGACGCTTGCGCCCATGCGGGACTGATCAACAAGATAAACCTCCGTTATGTTGGAAGAGGGCCCGCTCAGTTTTTGATCCGGTCGGGACGGGCGCGCTCAAAGCATTGTATTTTAACATCATTTAGCACTCATTTTGACTGCTCATTTGGGTCACTTCCGCAGCGAACTCCGCCAGCCGCCCGGCGGTGATTGCCGCCCGCAAACCGCGCATCAGTTCCTGGTAATAGTGCAGGTTGTGCAGGGTATTGAGTCGGGCACCGAGCATTTCGTTCACCCGCTGCAGGTGGTGCAGGTAGGCGCGGGTGAAATTGCGGCAGGTATAGCAGGCACAATCCGCATCCAGCGGCGCCAGGTCGTTGCGATAACGGGCATTGCGCAGCTTGATCACGCCGTGGCGGGTATACAGCCAGCCGTTGCGCGCATTGCGGGTCGGCAGCACACAGTCGAACATGTCCACCCCGGCGCTGACTGCCGCGACGATATCGGCCGGGGTGCCCACCCCCATCAGATAGCGCGGCCGGTCCGCCGGCATCCCTGGTGCTGTGTGGCGCAGGATGCGCAGCATGTCGGGCTTGGGTTCGCCCACCGACAGGCCACCGATGGCATAGCCGTCGAAACCGATGTCAGTCAGCGCCGCCAGCGATTCATCGCGCAAATCCTCGAACATGCCGCCCTGCACGATGCCGAACAGCGCATTGGCGTTGCCGGCATGCGCCTCCTTGCTGCGCGCCGCCCAGCGCATCGACAGTTGCATCGAATCGCACGCCTGTTCGTGTGTCGCCGGATGCGCCGTGCATTCGTCGAAGGCCATCACGATGTCGGAATTGAGTACACGCTGGATGCGCATCGACTCTTCCGGCGTGAGAAAACAGGCGTCGCCGTTGACCGGCGACTGGAACTTCACGCCCTCTTCGCTGATCTTGCGCATCTCACCCAGGCTGAACACCTGGAAACCGCCGGAATCGGTGAGTATCGGCCCGTCCCAGCCCATGAAGCGATGCAGGCCACCGTGTGCGTCGATGACGTCCAGCCCCGGACGCAGCCAGAGGTGGAAAGTGTTACCGAGCACAATCTGCGCGCCGAGTTCGCGCAACTCCACGGGGTCCATGCCCTTGACCGCGCCATAGGTACCCACTGGCATGAACACCGGTGTGTCAATGACACCATGCGCAGTTTCGAGCACACCGCAGCGGGCGGCGCCGTCAGTGGCGGTAATTTTGAATTGCATGGTGTTCGGGGACGAGATTCAGGGATGAGACTAAGGGATGAGATTCGGGGGCGCGCGTTCGATCAGCATCGCGTCACCATAACTGAAAAAGCGGTAACGCTGCGCAATCGCATGTTGATAGGCGCGGCGGATATTATCCGTGCCGCCAAAAGCCGACACCAGCATCAGCAATGTCGAACGCGACAGATGGAAATTGGTGATCAGCCGGTCGACGATGCGGAAGCGGTAACCGGGCAGCACAAACAGCGAGGTCTCGGCGTGGCCCGCCACCGGATCCCCGTTGGCCGCTGCGGATTCCAGTGCGCGCAGGCTGGTGGTGCCGACCGCGACCACCCTGCCGCCGGCCGCGCGCGTTGCGCGCAGGGCATCCACCGTCGTCTGCGGCAGCTCATACCATTCGCTGTGCATGCGGTGTTCGGCCAGGTCCTGCACCCGCACCGGCTGAAAAGTCCCGGCACCGACATGCAGCGTCAGGTATGCCACGCCGACGCCGCGCGCGCGCAGGGCATCGAGTATCGCCGCATCAAAATGCAGGCCGGCGGTAGGTGCCGCCACGGCGCCGGGATTTTTGGCATAAACGGTCTGGTAACGCTCAGCGTCACCAGCATCCGGCGTGTGCGTAATGTACGGCGGCAATGGCACCGCGCCATGACGCTCGAGCAAGGTCCACACATCGGTATCGCCGCCAAAGCGCAGCCGCCACAGATCATCATCACGCCCCATCACTGTGACTTCCACGCCACCATCAAGCAACAACACACTCCCGGGCTGCGGCGCCTTGCTGGCGCGCACTTGGGCCTGCACCTCATGCGCATTCAGCACACGCTCGATAAACACCTCGATGCGCCCGCCCGAGGCCTTGCGCCCGGTCAGGCGCGCCTTGATGACGCGCGTGTCGTTGAGCACCAGCAGGTCGCCGGGTTGCAGCAGATCGAGGATGTCGGGGAATTGCCGGTCGTGCAGTGCACCGGTCACGCCGTCAAGATGCAGCAGCCGGCTGGCGCGGCGCGTAGCGGCCGGCGCCTGGGCAATCAGCTCCGCGGGCAGTTCGTAGTCAAAGTCGTCCAGATGCATCGCGCGGATTATACGGTTGCCGCACTTCCGGCCTTTGGGCGATAATTCGCCCCCCGTGCCGGGATGGCGGAATTGGTAGACGCACGGGACTCAAAATCCCGCGCCGCAAGGCGTGCCGGTTCGATTCCGGCTCCCGGCACCACCTTCAGTTTCCGCAGATTTCATCTGCGTGCGTTTGCCGCGCCTCCCTCCGCCCTGCCGGACAGTGCTGCGCTCTGGATTAACACTGCACTGCCCGCTATCACAGCCTGCAAACGCAGTGGCTGCTCAGTACCGGTTACAGTTTTTCCTCGGCATTCCGCATCGCCGCCTCACCCTTGCCTTTGGCGCAGCAGGCGCCAAAACCACATTGCCCGCATGGGAAAATGTGAAATAACTCATTGTTTTATTTAACATTTCAAAGGAAAACAAATTCTCCCCGGACTGATAATTGCACTAGAATGAATTCGTCTAGGACAAGAAATTCTCAGTAGAAGAAATTTCTGATCCAGAGAGTCCGCGCAATTCAAGGTTTCATTGGAGTAGTCATGCACCTTGCACGGTGTTTAACCTCACTCCAGTCTCTGGTTAACCGGGGATGCATGCAAGCGTCCGTCGCAACCGCTCCCCTGACAGCAAATGGCCGGCGCTTGCACCATGGAGCAGCCCGATGACCACCGAATACCAACAGACGATCTGGGAAGAAACCCCGGACGCGACAGTAATCATCTCGCTTGAAGGTGTAGTACTGCACTGGAATCGCGCGGCGGAAATCATGCTGGGGTACGCCCGGGCAGAAGCTGTCGGCAAGAAGTTGAATGAACTGGTGCTGCCACCCGACCGCATTGCCGAAGAGGAACAGTGCAGAAAATCCGCCCTCGATTCCGGGCTGGCAGTGTCTGAAACCGTGCGCCGGCGCAAGGACGGTTCGCTGCTCCATGTCAGTGTTTCAACCAAGGCCATCCGCGATGCAGACGGCAGGCTGAAATATTTCCTGTCGACAGAAAAAGACGTCACCAATCTCAAGGTGCTGCGCGACACCAGGCTGGTGGAAGCGCGTTTCCGCGGACTGCTCGAATCCACCCCCGATGCCATCGTAATGGTGAACGTCACCGGCCATATCGTACTGGTCAACTCGCAGGCCGAGAAGGTGTTCGGTTACCAGCGCGCCGAACTGATCGGACAACCGGTGGAGAGGCTGCTGCCGCAACGCTTCCGCAGCATGCATCTGGCGCATCGCGGCAGTTTTTTCACGCAACCGCGGACCCGCACCATGGGTGTCGGCCTCGAACTCTACGGTTTGCGCAGCAACGGCGAGGAATTTCCGGTGGAAATCAGCCTGAGTCCGATCGATACCGAGGAAGGCACCATGGTAATGAGCGCTGTCCGCGACATTACCGACCGCAAGAAAGCGGAACAGAAGTTTCGCGGCCTGCTGGAGTCCGCGCCGGATGCCATGGTAATCGCCAGCCGGGACGGCCGGATCGAACTGATCAATTCGCAGACAGAACGCCTGTTCGGTTACCGCCGGGAAGAATTACTGGGACAGCCGATAGAGATACTGGTGCCGCTGCGGTTCCGCCACAAACACCCGGGTTATCGCGCCGGATTCTTCGCCCAGCCGAGGGCGCGCGCCATGGGAGCCGGACTGGAACTCAACGGATTGCGCAAGGATGGCACCGAATTCCCGGTAGAAATCAGTCTCAGCCCCCTTGAGACCGAGGAAGGACTGTTCGTGTCGAGCGCAATCCGCGACGTCACTGAACGCAAGCGTTTCGAACAAACGTTGCAGCAAGCAAATCGCATGAAAAGCGAGTTTCTCGCCAACATGTCTCACGAACTGCGCACACCACTCAACGGCATTATCGGACTGTCCGAATTCCTGCACGACGAAAAACCCGGAAAGCTGAACGACAAACAGCGTGAATACCTGAACGACATCCTCGGTAGCGGCCGTCACCTGCTTCGGCTTATCAATGACCTGCTTGACCTGTCAAAGGTGGAAGCCGGGAAGATGGAACTATTCCCGGAGCCGTTCAGCCTGGCCAAAGTCATCGACGAGGTCTGCGTGGTGGTTTCGCCGCTGACCGAGAAGAAAAACATCACGATACGCAAGAACGTCGCCGCGGATACCGGCAACATCATGCTCGACCAGCAGAAGCTGAAACAAGTGCTGTACAACCTGCTGTCCAACGCCGTCAAATTCTCCAACAACAACGAAACCGTGGAAATCGATGCGGGACTGAAAGGCGAGGACTGGCTGTACATCCGGGTCAAGGACAACGGCATCGGCATCAACCCGGGGGACCTCGGCAAGCTGTTCGTCGAATTCCAGCAACTCGATTCGGGTTCGGCACGACGCTACGAAGGCACCGGACTCGGGCTGGCGCTGACAAAAAAACTGGTCGAATTCCAGAAAGGCAGCATCACCGTTGACAGCACCATGAACCGCGGCAGCACTTTCACGGTAATGCTGCCGATCGCCGCCACACCGCATTCTGCAGACAACGGTGGACCCAGATGAGCGCCCGCATACTCATCGTGGACGACAACCCGATCAACCTGAAGCTGGCGGCCGACGTGCTGGAAGCCGATGGCTACACGGTTGAAAGGGCGGCGGATGCCGAACAGGCGGCGGAATTGCTCAGACACATCATGCCCGACCTGATCCTGATGGATATCGCGCTGCCCGGCATCGACGGGCTGACATTCACGCGCAGGCTGAAGTCAGACGACCGCTTCAAACACCTGCCAGTGGTTGCGATCACGGCGTTTGCGATGAAGGGCGACGAGAAAAAGGCATTCGACGCCGGTTGTGACGGTTACATCACCAAGCCGATAGACACCCGCAGTTTTCCGAGTCAGGTCGCGGTTTTCCTCCACGGTAAAGCCGGCAAGGGGAAAGTATCCCCATGAACCTGCTGATCGTCGAAGACAATCCGATCAATCGCAAACTGCTGCGCGCGCAACTCGAAGCCGAGGGGCACGAGGTTCTAGACGCCACCAACGGCCTGGAAGCCCTCGAGATTCTCGACCGGAAGCGTGTGGACGGCGTCGTGTCCGACATCCTGATGCCTGACATGGACGGCTACCGGCTTTGCCTGGAAATCCGCAAAAAAAAGGCGACCAGCGGATTACCATTCATTTTCTACACCAGCACCTACAGTTCACCGCAGGACCAGAGGCTGGCCAAGACGGTGGGAGCCGACGACTACATCAGCAAACCCGCCCCTACTCCCGTCCTGCTCGACGCGCTGAAGAAGGCCATGCAGAAAACCCGCCCCAGAATCGCGCGGTCGGCGGCACAGCATGACGAATCCTATGTGCTCAAGCAGTACAACGCCTCACTGGTCGGGAAACTCGAACAGCGAAACACCGAGCTCGAGCAGGCAATCAGGGACCTGCAGCTCGCGCAGGACGGCCGGCAGGAAAGCGAGCAGCGTTTCCGGGCCATTTTCGACCATGCGGGAGTCGGCATTGCCATGAGGCCTGCGCACGATCGCAACCACCCGTGGGTACAGGTGAACGACCTTTTCTGCGAATTGCTGGGATACAGCAGGGATGAACTGCTGAAACTCAGTACCGCGGACATTACCCCCGAGGACCAGAAGGCAGGTGCAGTCAACGACAACGCCCGGCTGCTGAAGGGCGAGATCACCCGCTACTCCCGCGAGAAGCAAATCGTCCGCAAGGACGGACGGCGGATCTGGGTTCTGCTGACGGTGGCCCCACTGCCCGGTCCGGACGGCCACCCCGAAAACCTGATCGCGACATACCAGAACATCAGCGAACGCAAGGTGGCCGAGGACAGGATACGGCGGCTGAGCCGCGTGCGCGCCGTATTGAGCGACACCAATGCCGCGATCGTCCGCGTCACCGATCGGCAGGAACTTTTCGAGACGATCTGCCGCATTGCTGTGAAACAGGGTGAACTGGGATTCGCCTGGATCGGATCCCTGGATCCCGCGACACTGGACATCACCCCCACGGCATGGTCGGGAGAGGGTTCCGACGCACTACGGACCGAAAAATCCACCGCGCACGACCGTCCTCCGCACGGACAGGGCGCGGTGAGCTGCGCCGTCCGGGAACGCCGCGCAATCGTCAACAATGATCTCAAGCTCCGCAACTTCGGCGGTCCGCGCCTGGAAGCCGTTCTTCGGCATGGATTTCAATCAATGATCGCGCTACCGCTGTTCGAGAGCGACGCGGTCGTCGGCACCTTTACGCTTTACGCCAGGGAAGCGGAATACTTCGATGCGGACGAAATCGCATTACTGACGGAACTGGCCAGCAACGTTTCGTTCGCCATCGAGCATATGGCCCGGCAGGAAAAGATCGGCAAGCTGACACGGATCCGCTCCGTGCTCGGAAAAATCAATGCCACCATGGTCAGGGTCCATGACAGGCAGGCGCTGCTGGATGAAACCTGCCGGATCGCAGCGGAGGCCGGGGGATTTTCGTTCGTCTGGATCGGTACCCGCGAACGGGATGCGAAACAGGTCATCCCGACATCATGGGCCGGCGGCGACGCCAACTATCTCGACAGCGTGCGCACCCCGCGCCCGGTGGAAGATAAGCCCCTACGCAGCGCGGGGCTGGTCGCTACAGCCGTGCTGGACAGGACGGCGGTTATCGTCAACGACGTGCAGCATGACCCGAGGATGACGCGCCGGGAAATGCACTTGCGGCTCGGCACCCACTCCATTGCCGTGCTGCCCCTGTTTGTTTCCGATGAGGTATTGGGCGTCCTGGCACTGCATGCCCGGGAACCGGGGTTTTTTGATGATGAAGAACAGCAGCTGCTCTTCGAACTGGCCAGCGACATCGGATTTGCCCTGGAAACCATCGAAAAACAGGAAAAACTCGACTACATTTCCTACTACGATCCACTGACAGGGCTACCCAACCGCACGCTGTTCATGGACAGGGCCAGCCAGCAGATGCGCGCACGCAGCGGTGAACCGCTGACGGTCGCAATGGTACTGATCAACATCGAGCGTTTCCGCAACATCAACGAAACCTACGGACGCCACGGCGGGGATGAACTGCTGAAGCTCGTCGCGCAACGGCTCGAACGCACTTTCCTCGGCAAGGATTATCTCGCGCGCATCAATGCCGACAGTTTTGGCGTTGTCATGCGTGGCGCCCCGGATTCAACCAGGATTCTGCATTCCATTGAAAACCAGATACTGAGCTGTTTTCAAAAGCCATTCAGCATTGATAACCATGAATTGCGCGTTGCAGCCAAGGTCGGCGTGGCGGTGTCCCCCACCGATGGCAACGATGCGGACAAACTTTACAGAAATGCCGAAGCTGCACTGAAAATGGCCCGCGAATCAGGCGCGCGGTATTTGTTCTACGCAGCGGAAATGAACGCCCGCGCGGCGCAAACTTTGACACTTGAGACAAGGTTGCGGAGAGCGGTGGAGGCACAGGAATTCGTGCTCCACTACCAACCGAAATACTTTCTGGCCACAGAAATGCTCTGCGGCATGGAAGCATTGATCCGCTGGCAGAGTCCCGAATCCGGACTGGTCGCGCCCGGGATATTCATTCCATTGCTCGAGGAAACCGGTCTCATACTGGAGGTGGGGAAATGGGCGCTCAACAAGGCGCTGGCGCAACATCGCGAGTGGACGGCACTTGGTTTGAAAGTCCCGCGGATTGCGGTCAACGTTTCAGCCATTCAGCTGCAACAGAAGAATTTTGCCGATGTGGTGATCAATGCCGTGCAGGAGCAGGGCGACAATCCCGATGCCCTGGAACTCGAAGTCACCGAGAGCCTGCTGATGAAAGACGTCCAGACCAGCCTGCGCATGCTTTCGATCCTTCGCGGACTGGGAATTACCATCGCCATGGACGATTTCGGCACCGGTTATTCATCGCTCGCCTACATCGCAAGACTGCCGATCACCTCACTCAAGATCGATCGATCGTTCATATCCGGGATGACGGACAGTTCGCAGAACATGAATATCGTCACGACCATCATCGCCCTCGCCCACTCGATGGGTCTTAAGGTCGTGGCGGAAGGTGTCGAGACTGAAGAACAGTCGCAGTTGTTAAAACAACTGCAATGCGACGAGGCGCAGGGTTTTCTTTTCAGCAAACCGCTGCCGGCTGAACAGATCGAATCACTGTTGCCGTCAGGCAAACAGGAATAACGCGAAGCACACCGGGCACACACGCCACCCTCAAGCCGCAGGACGGTTCACCTCGACATTGTCGATCAGGCGCGTCTTGCCCAGACGCGCCGCGGCCAGCACCACCAGGGCCTTTTCACCATTGCCCGGCGGCTGCAGGTCATGCTGGCGGCGCACCGCGACATAGTCCGGCTTCCAGCCGTGGCGCGCGAGTTCCGACATCGCCGCAAGCTCAATGCGCTGGTAGTCGCTGGCGCCCATCGCAATCTCGCCGCGGGCATTGCGCAGCACGCGATAAAGCCGCGGCGCTTCCTGACGCTCGGTCGGGCTCAGGTAGGCATTGCGCGAGGACAATGCCAGTCCGTCCTCGGCACGTACCGTTTCAGCGAGTATCAGTTCGATCGGCAGCGCGAACTGGCGCACCAGGTTGGACAGCACCAGGCATTGCTGGTAATCCTTCTTGCCGAAAATCGCGGCGTGCGGTGACACCATGTTGAACAGTTTCATCACCACCGTCGCCACGCCGCGGAAATGCCCGGGGCGCGCGGCGCCGTCCAGGATGTGCTGCAGATCCGAGGGCTCGATCACGAAGGTCTGCGGCTCGGGATAAATCTCTTTTTCATCCGGCGCGAACACCACGTCAACGCCGGCATTGCGCAGCCGATCGCAATCCGCCTCGAAGGTGCGCGGATAACGGTCAAAATCCTCGCGTGGGCCGAACTGCAGTCGGTTGACGAAAATGCTGACGACGGTGCAGGCCGCGCGCGGTTTGGCAAGCTTGATCAGCTGGATATGCCCGTCGTGCAGGTTGCCCATGGTCGGCACGAACACGTTGTTGGGTTCGCGGCGCAGGCGCTCCCGCAGCTCGGAAACGGAATGTATGACGTCCATGAAGATCAGTGCGGAGTGATGAGTGATAAGTGATGAACGGAAGACCCGCGATCATACCGGAGAGCGGCGGTTTCGCTCTGCATTCCGTACTTTGCACCCATCACTAGAATGAGTGCTCTTTGCCGGGGAAACGCCCCTCCCGCACTTCCTTGACGTACAGCGCCACGGCATCCTGGATCGAACCCGCTGCGGCCTTCATGAAATTCTTGACGAATTTGGCCTTTTTCCCGGGATAAACATCGAGCATGTCGTGCAGCACCAGCACCTGGCCGTGGCAGTCCGCACCGGCGCCGATGCCGATGGTCGGCACCTTCGCCGCCGCGGTGATCTGGCTGGCCAGCGCCGCGGGGATTGCCTCGAGCACGATCATGCCGGCGCCCGCCTGTTCGAGGATGCGTGCGTCATCAAGCATGCGCTGCGCGTCATCCTCGGCCTTGCCCTGTACGCGGTAACCGCCCAACTGGTGCACCGATTGCGGCGTCAGCCCGAGGTGACCGCAGACCGGTATGCCGCGCTCGGTCAGAAAGGAAATCGTTTCCAGCATCGGCCGCCCGCCTTCGATTTTCACCATGTGCGCGCCGGCCGCCATGATTTCGGCGGCATTGCGAAAGGCATCCTGCGGACTGACCTGAAAAGTACCGAAAGGCATATCGCCGATGATGAAAGCGCTTTTGGCGCCGCGCGCCACGCATGCCGTGTGATACACGATATCGCGCAAGGACACCGGCAGCGTCGATTCATGGCCCTGCAGCACATTGCCCAGCGAATCGCCGATCAGCAGCGTGTCGAGTCCGGCGCTGTCCAGCAGCGTCGCGAAACTCGCGTCGTAACAGGTCAGCATGGTGATCTTCTCGCCGTCCCGCATCATCTTGTGCAGCGTGCTCAGCGTAATACGCATGTCGCTCTCCTGGCTAACTTCCGAGACTGAAAAACTCGCGCGGACCGCGCATGGCGTTGACCCGCTGCAACAATAAATCAAAATCCGTCGCGGAATCAACGAAGTTCAGATTTTCCGAATTCACGATCAGCAGTGGTGCCGCAGTGTAATGGTGGAAAAACCGCGCATAGGCATCCGCCAGACGTACCAGATATTCGTCGGGGATGGTTTTTTCATACGTTGTTGCACGTTTGCGCACCCGCTCCACCAGTGTTTCCGCGCCAGCCTGCAGATACACCACCAGGTCCGGCTGCGGTGCCTGCGGCTTCAAGTGGTCGTAAATCTGCCGGTACAGGGCAAGCTCGTGGTCGTTCAGCGTCAGCTGTGCGAACAGCGGATCTTTTTCCAGCATGAAATCGGCAACGGTGACGCTGCGAAAAAGATCCGACTGCACCAGATCACGCACCTGGTTCAGGCGCTGAAACAGAAAGAACAGCTGTGCCGGCAGCGCATGGCGCGCGGCATCCTGGTAAAACCCGGGCAGGAATGGATTCGCATCCGGGTCCTCGAACAGCGTCGCTGCGCCGATATGGGTGGCCAGACGTCGCGCCAGCGTGGTTTTCCCTGAACCGATCGGGCCTTCGATCACAATGTAGCGGTACTTTGCGGCGAGGGTCATGCCGCTGCGCTCCGATACTTCGCGGCCAGGTTCATGCCGCCGCTCCCATGGCTGCGGCAAGCCTCATGCCGCCTGTCCACATTCTGCGGCGAGGGTCATGCAGGGATTCGCTTTAGCTGCGCAACACTCGCCGCATCCACACGCTTGGCGAGATCGCTGACCTTGCCCTGCCTCGGCACCACGGTATCCGGCGCGATTTCAGCCAGCGGCACCATCACAAATGCACGCTGCAGCATACGTGCGTGCGGAATCGTCAGCCCCGGCTCCTGCAATACCACATCGCCGTAGAGCACGATGTCGAGGTCCAGCGTGCGTGGTGCATTGGGAAATTCACGGACACGGCCGTGCGCGCGTTCGATGGCCAGCACTGCGTCGAGCAGCACATGCGGCGCCAGCGAGGTTTCGATCATCGCCACTGCATTGATGAAATCCGGCTGGTCGGCGTAACCGACCGGCGCGCTGCGATAAAGCGATGAACGCGCAAGCACGCGGGTGCCGGGCAATGTTGCCAGCGCGGCAAATGCAGTTTCAATCTGGCGCAGCGGTTCGCCGATGTTTGCGCCCAGCGCAACACAGGCGGTATGCGTTTGCGCCGCCACCGGCGTCAGTCCGCAGCCGGCACCGACGCAGCGCCAGGCTTGCGCCGGCGACGCTTGCGGCGCTTTTTCGCCGGCCCGGCGTTATCCGTCACCAGCATCGATTCACGGGTGTCGGTATCGGCATCCTGGAATTTGGTCCACCAGTCGCCGATGGCCATGTCCAGTTCGCCGCTTTCGCAGCGTAACAACAGGAAATCGTACGCCGCGCGGAAGCGCGGATGTTCGAGCAGGCGGAACGGACGCTGGCCGGCGCGCTGCTCGAATCGCGGCTGCAGTGCCCACAAGTCCTTCATGTCGGAGGTAAAGCGGCGCGGGATCGCCAGTTGCTCGGTCTGTGTGGTGATGATCTGGTCCATCGCTTCGTACAGCGCCGGCACCGGAGGCACACCGCGGGCTTCTATTTTTTTCCACGCCGCCAGCACTTCGTGCCAGGTCAGCGCGGCAAACAGGAACGCCGGTGATATCGGTTTGCCGGCAAGCACGCGGGCATCCGTGTTTTTCAGTGCCAGCATCACAAAACGTTCGCCCAGCGGCTGCTCGAGGATCACGTCGAGCAGCGGCAGCATGCCGTGGTGCAAACCTTCCTTGCGCAAACGTTTCACGCACTCA
>CAMCYP010000056.1 GCA_945885345.1 Bordetella parapertussis
TGGTGGCGCTGAAATTCCAGTCGGCGAAGGGGTAGTCCGGCGTATTGCCGAGGAAATTCCAGCTGATCACGCCGCTGGAATCGACGAAATGGATTTCCAGGTTGGACGGCATGGTGATTTCATCCATGTCGAAACCCGGTTCGGGAAAATTCTCCAGTGACTCCAGCGCGCGGCCCTGCAGCAACTCGGTGAGCGCGCGTTCCAGAGCCACTTCGAAACGCGGGTGCGCGCCGAAACTGGCAAACACGCCCTGGTCCTTGGGATGCAGCAGCGTGACGTTCATCACCGGATAACGGCCGCCGAGCGAAGCGTCGCGCACGAGAATGCCGAAGCCCGCTTCGCGCAGACCCTTGATGCCGGCGGCGATGCCCGGATAACGCGCGATCACCGCTTCCGGCACTTCGGGCAGGCACAACCCCTGGCTGATGATGCGGTTCTTGATGTTGCGTTCAAAGATTTCGGACAAAGCCTGGCTGCGCGCCTCCATCAGCGTATTGCCGGCGGCCATGCCATTGCTGACATAGAGGTTGCCGATGATATTGACGGGAATCCATGTCTGCGCGCCATCATGCAGGCGCGTGTAGGGCAGCGCGCAGATGCCGCGCTTCACATTGCCGGAATTAAGATCGACCAGTACTTCGCCGTCGATGTCGCCCTGCGGATTGTAAAACGCGTGCAGCTTGGGATTCAGCAGTTCCTCTGGCCAGTGGCCGTCATCCGTCGGCGCAAACCAGCGCTCCTGCGGGTAATGCACAAAGGGCCAGTTGGCGCGGGTTTCGCCAAGGTAAAAATGGGTCCAGAAATAATGCGTGCCCAGGCGTTCAAAAAATTCGCCCAGTGCGCTGGCACGTGCCGCCAGCTTGGTCGCACCCTTGCCGTTGGCAAACAGCATCGGGCATTCGCGGTCGCGGACATGAACCGACCAGATCGACTCGACCGGATTCAGCCAGGACGATTCATCCAGCACAAAGCCGCGCGCCGCCAGCTTGTCCTGCATGGTGCGGATGGTCGATTCGAGTGAGGCGTCTTTGCCCGGAATGAAACTTTCGGTGGCCATGGCTGGGGCTGCTCAGTGGATTTAAAGAGTGCGCGAGGATGCCAGTTTTCACAGGTGGATACCAGCAAGCCACGGTGCAGTAGGCGGCCACTGGCGGCGGGATCGCCTCCTGCCGGCGATCCGCCTCCTCCAGCATCAGGTCGGTTCGATCTTCGCCTGCTTGATGACCTTGCCCCAGCGCGCGATCTCGGACTTGATGTAGGCCGAGAATTCGGCCGGCGTGCTGCCCACCGGGATCACTGCTTCTTGCACCAGTTTGTTGGTGACCTGCGGCGACTTGGTGATGCGGATGATTTCGCTGCTCAGCTTGTCGATCGCGTATTTAGGCGTGCCGACAGGCGCGGCCACGCCGTACCAAGAACCGGTCTCGTAACCCTTGAGGCCGCTTTCGGCCACGGTCGGCACATCGGGAATCGCCGCCGAACGCTTGCTGCCGGTCATCGCAATCGCGCGCAGCCGTCCCGCCTTGACCTGCGGCAGCATCGCCACCGCGCTGGAGAACATCACCTGCACTTCACCCGACATCAATTCGGTCAGCGCGGGCGCCAGACCCTTGTACGGAATGTGCGTCATTTTGGTCCCGGCCATCATGTCGAATAATTCGACGGCCATGTGTGAGGAACCGCCGGTGCCGTTGGACGCGTAATTGATCGCACCGGGCTTGGCTTTCGCCAAAGCGACGAGATCCTTCACCGATTTCGCCGGTAGCGAAGGATGCACAACAACCAGCAGCGGTGCTGAGGCAATCAGGCTGATCGCATCGAAGTCCTTGACCGGGTCATATAAGGGCTTTTTAGTCAGATTGGGATTGAGGCCGTGGCTGCCGACGCCGGCGAGAAATATGGTGTAACCGTCGGCCGGAGATGTTGCGGCGAGTTGCGCGCCGAGCGCACCCGCAGCGCCGGGCCGGTTGTCGATCGTCACCTGCTGGCCGAAGGTAACGGCCATCTGTTGGCCGACCAGGCGTGCGATGGTGTCGTTGCCGCCACCCGGCGGGAACGGTACGATAAAACGGATGGCCTTCGACGGATATTTCGCGCCGTCTTCAGCCGCATGCGCCGGCGCACCCAGCAAAAATGGCATGGCAATGCCGCACGTCAGCAGCGCACGGATCATACGGTTGCGGAATGTCAGAGTCATGGGGTTCCTCGCTATATTATTAATAGATTGCTACTAATGGATCACTGCACCTGCAGCCCGGCTTCCTGGATCACCTTGGCCCACTTGCTCATTTGCTTGCGGAAAAATGCAGTGAACTCGTTCTGGGTATCACCCACGGCATCGGCACCCTGCAGCCGCAACTGCTCGCGCGTGTCCGGTGCGGTAATGATGCGCGCCATTTCGGCGTTGAGTTTGTTCATTACCGGCTTCGGCACACCGGCGGGCACCGCCACGCCATAAAACGATACCGCCTCGAATCCCGGCAGTGTTTCGGCGATGGCCGGCACATCCGGCAATGCCGGTGCGCGTTTCAGCGAACTCATGCCGATGGCGCGCAGCTTGCCGGACTTGATGTGCGGCAACGTCGGCAGGATGGTACCGAACATGCACGACACGCGCCCGCCGAGCAGGTCAAGCGTGGCGGGATTCGCTCCCTTGTACGGCACGTGGGTCATCTTGACGCCGCCCATGTTGGCCAGCAGTTCGCCGGCGAGATGTGTGGTCGAGCCCGCACCGCCCGAGGCATAAATGATCTCGCCCGGTTTGGCCTTGGCCATGGCAAGCAGCGTTGCGACATTGTGCGCCGGTAAACCGGTGTGCACGACCAGCACGTTCGGCGACAGCGCGAGGTTGATCAGCGGCACCAGGTCTTTCGCGGTGTCGTAAGGCAGCTTTTTCTGCAACACCGGGTTGACCGCAGTACTCAGCGAAATCATCAGCATGGTATGGCCGTCAGCCGGCGAACGCACTGCGAGGTCCGTGCCGATCACCGTGCCCGCACCGGGGCGGTTGTCGACGACGACCTGCTGCCCCCAGGCTTCAGTCAGTTTCATGCCGACCATGCGTGCGAGCTGGTCGTTCGGCCCGCTGGGGGTGAACGGCACGATCATGCGCAACGGACGGCTGGGAAAACCGGGGGCGTAATCCGCCGCGGCTTGCGCGGCAACCGCCGGGGCGATGGAAACGGCCATTGCAGCGGCAACGATGAAGCGATGGTGCGCTGAGTACATGTAATCTCCTGCAATAACTGCGGATTTCATTGTGATGAACTGCCAGCCGTCACGCCCTCAATGTGAAACGGCCGGCCGTTGACTTCGATATGGCTGTGCAAAGGCACCGGCTGCACTATCAGCCCCTCGGCAAAACAGCCGGCCTTGGCATTCCTGATCAGGTGAGCGAGCTTTTCCGCGGGCTCATTGCTGTCGAGCTTGAGGAAAGTATCCACGCTTTCCCAGCGGTTGAACACCGTGCCCTTCAGCACGGAGCCCCCGAGGTGTTTGCGGAAAATGACGCGACAACTGGCGTCGCTGACTTTCATTTTCATCATGTGCGCGTACCGCGCAACCTGGGTCAGCAGTCAGAAGCCCACCGCCATCGCCAGGTACGACATAGGCGACGGATATTTGTCGGTGCCGCCAAGACGCGGCGCTTCATCGGTAAAAACTTCAAACTTGCCGATAGTGCCGCGCTTCAGGTGCATCTCGCCGGCAATGACTTCGGTATAAACATCGTTTTCGTTGCTGATGCCGCCCGCAGGCAGTTCCGGTTTATCGATCACGCGGTCGCCGACAGTGCTCGGCAAATTGTTGCCGTCCAGGGGTTTTTCCACGGGCTTCCTCCAGTCAGGGTTGCGTTTTTTTATCGTACACGGTTTTCGGCAATATGCGGTAGGTGGCACTGGCACGACAGGCCAGCGCACCGTCTTCACCGAACACTTCGGCTTCGGTGAACATGATGCTGCGGCCGCGTTTGATGACCGTGCCTCTGCAAATGATTTCACCTTTGGCCGGGGCCAGGTAATTGAGATTCATGGTCATGGTCGCGACTCCCATTTCCCGGTCGACCAGTGAACGCACCGCCTGCGACATCGCGGCATCGATGATCGCCGCCACGGTTCCGCCGTGGACTTCACCTCGGGAATTGCCAAGGTGCGGCTGGAACCCGAGGCGCACCTGCGAACGCCCGTCATCCAGCGCGTCGAGCGCGAAACCGAGATGGATATAGAGCGGTACGGTGGAGCGCCACTGCGCAGGTGCGGTCTGGGTGTTGGCGGTCATGATGATCGGGTATTGCAGAGGATCATGCATGTTACACCGGCGCACCAGTCGTTGCGGGCCTGACGTTGTGAACTTGAATCCAGCCAATCTCCGGCGCATCATGCCGCAGACACCAAGATGGACAAATACGAGGAGGAGACCCATGAAAGTCAAACGTATCGAGCATGTCGGCATCGTTGTTCGCGATGTGGAAGCGAGCCGCAAGCTGTGGGAAGGTTGTTTCGGCATCAAGCTGGGCGGCACCGAAGACAACGCAACGCGGCGACTGGCGCTTTATCCGGTCGGCGATTCGATGGTGGAACTGCTCGCCGGACTGACATCGGACAGCAAGCAAAGCAAGATGATCGCCGAAGGCAAAGGCGGGTTGAACCACATCTGCCTTGAAGTCGAAAGCATCGACGAAGCGCTGGCGGAACTCAAGGCCAAGGGCATACCGCTGCTCGACCAGGTACCGCGCATCGGCCATGCCGGCTGTCGCATCGCCTTCCTGGATCCGTCAGCAACGGAGAACTGCCTGATTGAGCTGGCGGAACTGCCGGCGGGCGGCGCGCATCACGCCTGACGCACTATTACGCGCCGAGCGGAATTATTTTTTCAGCGCTTTTTGCAGCAGCTCGGCGACGACTTCATTGACACCGGTCTTGCGTTCGGTGGCCAGCGCGTGAATCTGTTTGATCAGATCGCCGTTGAGTTTGACGGCAAACGGCACCAAGCCTGCGGCCTGGTCCAAGCGGCGCTGTTCGCGGCGATCCGCCGGTTTTGTAGTGCCGACGGGGTTGCCATGGCTGCCGGCGTTTTTCATCCGGTTCACCAGTTTCATGGCATTGAATTTTTGCAGTTCGGCGGGCGTCATGGGTGCGGGTTCCGGAATCTAGTATTAAGAGTGAAGAATCAAGACGGCTGAGAGATTGAACCGTCGCGCAGTATGCGCGTGGCGAGATCAGTTACTGCGCTTGCGGCGGAGCACTGCCGCCGCCATTGCCGTTGCCGCCACCACCACCGTTACCGGGATTTCCGCCACCGCCGCCGCCGCGGCGTTTGCCGGGTCGCTTGTGGAATTTTTTACCGCCACCACCACCGCCCGGACCTTTGTTCTGGCCCTGCGGACGATTGCCGCCGCCACCGGGCTGCTGCATGCGGCCAGCGCCGCCGCTGTTCTGGCGTTGGTGGATGGAACGCGATTGCGGTTCAGGCGCGCCGGGGCGATTGCCCGAAGCAAGGGCAATTTCAAGCTCGTTGAGCTCGTCCCACTCGGCATCGGTACGGTTGCGATCAGGGATCGCCAGCAGTTCCTGCATGCGCGCGCGCGGCGAAGGAGAAGAGGATGGGGGTTGTGAATCGTTCATGCCCGCATTATCGCACCGTACGGGGCATCCTTCAATTAAAACAACGGCTTAGCCTGAACCCTGTTCTACCCCCCTTCCAGCCACCCCTGCCCGGCCTAGGCCAGGGTCTGCAGCACCAGCGCATGCAGCAATTGCCGGTGGTAATAGCGGATGGCACCCGGCGCATGGGCCATGAACACCGTCACCAGTTCTTCAGCGGGATCCACCCAGAAATAAGTACCGGTGGAGCCGGCCCAGTGGAATTCACCGGCCGAACTCGGCATGCCGCCGCGACCGGCGCTGCACCGCACGGCGACGCCCAGGCCAAAACCGTAGCCGCGGATGTTGGGATAGTCGTTGAGCTTCGATAAATCGACTTCAGGACCGAGATGATCGCTGGTCATGTATGCAACCATCTTGCGTGACAACACGCGCACACCGTCCAGTTCGCCACCGTTCAGCAGCATTTGCGCAAAACGCAGGTAATCGGCGGCGGTCGACACCGCGCAACCGCCACCGCAATCAAATTTATGCGGCGTGGTGCCATCGCGCAGCGTCTGCGGCTGCTGCGTGACCGGGTCTGCCGCCAGTGCCTTCGCGTAACGCGCAGTTTCAGCGGCCGGCACGGTAAACGCGGTGTCGTGCATCCGCAGCGGCCGGAACAGTTTTTCATCCAGGTATTTCGCCAGCGGCATGCCGGTCACGGCTTCGATGACCAGGCCCAGCACATCGAGGCCGAGACTGTACTCCCACATTGAACCAGGCTGGTAATGCAGCGGCAGCGCGGCGAGTTGATCGAGAAATTCCCTGCCCGTCCATTTCGTTGAAGCCACATCGGATGAAAACGGATACCGCCCGTACAAAGCCTTGTCGCCACGACCATAACTCAGGCCGGCGGTATGGCGCATCAGGTCTTCAATGGTCATCTGGCGATTGACCGCCACTGTCGGTGAACCGGCGCTGCCGTCGCACTGTGGCGGATTGACCTGCATGCGCGCAAGCTGCGGCAGGTATTTTCCAACGGCCTCATTGATGCCAAGCCGGCCTTCTTCGGCGAGCATCAGCGCACCCACGGTCACCAGCGGTTTGGTCATTGAAGCAATGCTGAACATCGCGTCAACGGGCATCGCGGTACGCGCTGCCGGATCAAGATGGCCGAAGGTTTCGCAGTACGCCAGCCGGCCGCGGCGGGCAATCATCAGCACTGCGCCTGGCAGCGCATTGCGCGCGATCTCGGCATTCAAGGCAACAGCAATCCGCGGCAGGCGATCCGCAGCAAAGCCCAGCGCCTGCGCCTCAGCAACCGGCAGCGGCGAACGAAGAAATCTTTCCGGTTTGTTCAAGTTTTCCCCTGTCAATAATGCGGCGGGATTTCATGAACAGAGCCGCCGTCTTCCGCAGGCTGGCTGCGCTGCATTTGCAGGCGCAGCTCGCGCAGCTGTTGTTCGAGCCCCACAATCTGTTGCTGCTGGCGGGCGACCGTACGATTCAGTTCTTCGAGCAGGTCTTCGCTGAAACTCAGCTTGATTTCGATTTCGGCAAGGCGTGCATCCATGGCGGCTCCCCGGTCTTATTTGGCCAGCACGACAATCTGGACACCGTGGCATTGTACGGTCTGCCCGGCGCGGATTTTTGCGGTCTTGCGGCTTTCCGGCTGACCGTCGACAGTGACTTCGCCATCAGCAACCATGTGCTTGCCCTGCCCGCCACTCTCGGCGATGCCGGCGAGTTTGAGCAGATCGCAAAGCCGGACATGTTCGTCTTTGAGTTGAAATTGGCGGGTTTCCACGGGATTCCTGATGATTGATGCGGAAACATGATACTGGAACCGCAATGCGCGGGAACCATAACCCGGCACGGCGCTCGAAATGATGAAGCCTTCATGTTATAGAGTCTTATAAAGTCATTTATGCCCGCAACGTACATCATCGGATTGATTTTGCTGCTGCAGGTGGCCGGTTGCGCCATCATGCGCACCGAACCTGTCGGCGCTGTGCCACAGGGCGGCACTGTCGTCGTTGAGCGACTGCCGCCGGCAACCCTGGTGCCCGGTACAACGGAACGGCCGCTGGGTATCGACGCGCCGGGCGGCACGGTCATCATCGAGCGGCTGCCTCCACTGCCCGAAGTCGTGCCGGAGGTACCGGTTGCCGCAGCGCCGCCGGTTATTCCCGTGGTGCCGGCTGCAGCAACACTGCCGGAAACTACGCCACCGGTCACACCCGTTCCTGCAGCGCCCGTCCCCGTTACCGCTGCTGCGATACCGGACAAAACGCCGGCGAAACTGCCGGTCAAACCGGCCGTGCCGGTGGTGCGCACGGCAACGCCGCAGAAGCCCGGTGCCGCCCCGGCGCGAACCACATCGACCCTGGATCTGGACGCGCTGGAGCAGCGCCTGAAGAATACTGATGCCATCGGCGTGTTCACCAAGATCGCATTGAAAAATCAGGTCGATGATCTGTTGAAACGATTCAAGGCCTACCACCAAAGCGACGGCAAGACGGCGCTCTCACAACTGCGGCAAAGTTATGATCAGTTGCTGCTGAAAGTGAATGATGTGCTGAGAAACGACGATCCGTCTCTGGCCAGCGAGATCATGGGTTCGCGCGAAGCCATCTGGGGCGTGCTCTCCGATCCGGTAAAGTTTGCAAAACTCTAGGGCCTGTTAACCATCATTTCATGAGTGCGACGGCGACGATTTGGCCCTGGGGCGCGAAGCACCGAGCGCGGTTTGCCCATTGGCAAATAAGCGAAGGGGCGACAATGGCCCGGGGCCAAATCGTCCCGTCCCTCCGGGTTGTGTCCAAAATCGCCACTGGCTGCGTTGCTTGCCTTGCCCATATTCCCGATATGAACCGCGGCAAGCGCCTTGCCACTGACGAATTTGGACACAACGCATCTCACGAAATGATGGCTAACAGGCCCTAACCCTGGCAAAAGGAAACCCGACACCATGAATTCCAAAAAACGAAACCGCAGCCGGATATTGATACTGGCAGCAACGTTGTCATGCGCGACACCGGCCATCGCGGCAGAAAACGACGCACTCGCCAAGGATCTGACCTCAACTATCTCGCTGCTGGGCCTGCCCTGCGGTCAGGTAGTGAACGTCGTGACCCAGGGCAACCGCGATTACATCGCGACCTGCAGCGACAAAAACCGTTACCGCATCTACCTCAATCCCCAGGGCAAGGTCGCCGCCGAAAAACGCTGAGTCTTGCGTTCAGCCGGTGATCGTATGCTGCATGATCACCGTGTCCAGCCAGCGTCCGAATTTCAGTCCGACGTTGCGCAAGGTGCCAACATCGCGGAAACCCAGTGCGCGATGCAGTCCGATTGACGCCGTGTTGCCGCTGTCGCCGATGATCGCCACCAGCTCGCGGTAACCGGCCGCTGCCGACAACGCAATCACCTGCGCCAGCAGCGCGCGGCCGGCGCCGAGGCCGGTTGCGTGCGGGGCCATGTACACCGAGTCTTCCGCAGTATGGCGATAGGCGGTGCGTGAGCGGTAATGCCCTGCATAGGCATAACCGATGACCGCGCCTTCATTGTCTGCCACCAGATACGGCAGGCCTGCAGCCAGCACGGTGTCACGGCGGCGCAGCATCTCGGCCAGGTCCGGTGGAATCTCCTCGAACGACGCGGTGCCGTGCAGCACGTGATGGGCGTAAATCGCCTGCACGCGCGCCATGTCGCCTGCAGTTGCAGGCCGGATGATGATGCCCATCGGCGTCTCCGGTAACAGAGTGAGCGCCAGATTACACCATGCGAGCACAACGCCGGCGCGCGCAAAGTCCACACTCCATGCATCCAAATTGACGCGGGGAAGCCCCTTCATCTACGCTCGGCGGTTCAATATATGACCTTGCGAGAACTGCCATGTCGAACACCGCAAACACGCTGTCTTCCGCCGACCGCGCCGCGCCGCACCTGATCAGCGCTGCCGCGCCGCCCGCACTGCGGCTGATGCTCGCACTGGAGGATTTCGAAGCCCCCGCGCGGCGCTACATCCCGCGGCCGATTTACGGCTATGTGTCGGGCGGCGTCGAACGCAACGTGACGCTGAACTGGAACCGCTCGGTATTCGATGACCTGGCACTGGTACCGCGAATGCTGGTCAATGTATCGCAGCGTTCGCAGAAGACTGAACTGTTCGGCCGCACTTACGATTCGCCGTTCGGCATTTCGCCGATGGGCGGCACGTCGCTCGCCGCGTTCCAGGGCGACCTCGCGCTGGCCACGGCCGCCGCATCGCGCAACATCCCGATGATCCTCAGCGGTGCATCACTGACGCCACTGGAAAAAGTGCGCAAGGCCGCCCCCGGGCACAGCTGGTTCCAGGCCTACCTGCCCGGCGAAGCGCAGGCGATCACCGAACTCGTTGAACGCGTAGCCAAGGCCGGTTACGACACGCTGGTGCTGACCGTGGACATTCCCGTCGGCTCGAACCGCGAAAACAATGTGCGTAACGGCTACAACGCGCCGCTGCGTCCCAACCTGCGGCTCGCGCTGCAATGCCTTGCACGCCCGAGCTGGCTCATCGGCACGGCATTGCGTACTTATTTCACCCAGGGCATGCCGCATTTCGAAAACATGGGCAAACGCACGCCGCTGGTGTCGAGCACCGCCGTGCGCGAACGCGCCAACCGCGACCACCTGAACTGGGAACATTTCGCGCTGATGCGCCGGCTGTGGAAAGGCAAGCTGGTGATCAAGGGCATTCTCGCGAAGGAAGACGCGGTGATCGCACGCGAACACGGCGCCGACGGCATCATCGTCTCCAACCACGGCGGCCGCCAGCTCGACTCGGCATCCTCGCCGCTGCGCGTGCTGCCCGGCATTATCGCCGCAGCCGGCGACATGACGGTGATGATGGACAGCGGCGTACGGCGTGGCACCGATGTGCTGAAGGCGCTGGCACTGGGTGCGAAATTCGTGTTTGTCGGCCGGCCGATGCTTTATGCCGCAGCCGTCGCCGGCGAAACTGGCGTGCGTCATGCGATCCGGCTGCTGCATGATGAAATCGATCGTGACATGGCCATGCTCGGCGCCAACTCGATCAGCGAAGTGAAGCGCGAAATGCTGATGGATGCGCGCGGCATCGACGCTTACCGCCTGCGCTGACACAGCGGAGGTTACTGCACCGCGGCCAGCTGCTCACGGATCAGCTGCATCCAGACGATGCGGTGATTGCACGGCACGGGATGGAGCCGCCGCAGACAAAAAACGACCGGTAGGCGGGAAAACTGCCTGTAAACAGGCTCAGTAACAGGTCCATCGGTGGCAGGCGGTGCCTGCTTGCCCATATTTTGTGCAACCGGGTGCAAATGCCCGCCGGATTGACGACGGTAAAAGCTGAATTAAGCGCGCCGGCACGTCGTACAGCACTGTTTTTCCCCCTGCGGCAGCCCAAATCGGGTGTTCGACGCATCCGCCACTGGTTTATTCCATTCTATGGAATCAAAAACACCCGAATATCAATTGTAATTGCCATTATTGCCCGCTGGGCCCTAGAATCCGTGCACGGTGCGGCTCGCTCTGCATCGAGACTGCCAAAAAATTACACAGAGGAGATACCAGATGAAAATACTGCCTTTAAGCGCTGCGGCCATGGCCGCACTGCTCGCCGGCTGTGCCGCCAGCCCCGAGCTGGTCAGTTGCCTGCAACCAAATCGTCGCGTTGCAGTGGAAGTCACCGGCAGCAAGGTCAAACCGCCGGCCAAGCCTGGTGCCAAACCGGGACGCGATAACGTGCTGCTGAAAGCCATGGCCCAAGGAGACAATGCATGGGATCAGAACGGCGCCATGCTGAAAGCCGGCGGCAAGGCCGAACTCGACAAAATGGTGAACGTCATCCAGCACGGTATCAAGAAAGATCCGCGCCCGGTCAACGTCGGTTCGGTCATCATCACCGGGCACAGCGACCGCCTGGAAGCGGAAAGCAATGCAGGCCTTGATGAGCAACGCGCGAAGGCCGTGCAGACTTACCTCGCACAAAAAGGCCTCAATCCGAAACTGATGTTCTGGGAAGGCAAAGACGCACGGGAACCAATGGCCGTGACGAAATTCTGCACTGACTGAGAGCAACGCCCCTTGGAGGAGGGTTTGCCCCGCTGCGGCGGGGTATTTTTTTGCGGTGGCAGCGACCTGTAATCAGGCAGGAACGGGCACACCTTCCTGCTCGCAGGAATTGGCCACATCACTGACGGTCACGCGGCGCATGTCGCGCACCCAGCGCAAGTCATCGAAGTCGGTGCCGCGGTGCATGGTGCAGCGGTTGTCCCACATCACCATTTCGTTCGGACGCCAGCGGTGGGTATACATAAACTGGCGTTGAGTGACATGGGCGATCAGTTCATCAATCAGCGCGCGACCTTCGTCATCCGGCATTCCCCAGATGCGACCAGCATGTGACGCCACATACAGCGATTTACGCCGGCTCTGCGGAATCGTGCGCACCAGCACCTGCGGCACCGGCGGCAGCCGTTTCTGTTCTTCCTCGGTAAATTCGGAAAACCCGCTGCGCCGGCGCGACGTCGCGATCCAGTGCTCCACCACCAGCCCCTGCAGTTTCTTTTTGGTGGCCTCGGGCAATGCATCATAAGCCGCACGCTGGTCGGCAAATTGAGTATGCCCGCCGATGGGAGCAACAGTTTCGGAATACAGCAGCGAACAGATACTGGGCAGACGTTTGAAGGAACTGTCGGTATGCCAGAGTTTGTTACCGGCCTTGTACATGCGCTGGCGGCTGCTCTCGCCCCAGATCTTGCCGTCCGCGGCCAGGTTGGAGATGTCGGCAAAAGCGCCACTGAAGCGCGAAGGCGTTGCCTTCGGATCCAGTGTGCGGTCCGTCTCGATCGGGCCGAAATGGGCAGAAAACGCCAGTTGCTGATCCTGGCTCAGATGCTGCTGCGGAAACACCAGCACGGCGTATTTCCAGAATGCCTGCTTGATGGACTCAATGTCTGCTGCAGCCAATGGTTTCGACAAATCGACATCGCCGACCTCGGCGGCAAAATCCGGCGTGACGGGATAGATGGTGATGCTCATTTTATGACTCCTCCTGCGCTTTTACTGACGCTTTACAGCGGTAATTATGTGCCTGTCGAATGCGGAATGCGATGGCGCACATTGCGAACTCGGACAAACAAAATACGGTCCTGAAAAAAACGGGGCGTTACCGCTACACTGGCATTCTCGGGGAATGCCCCCGGAAAATATCAGGGAGGTTTCATGGCCAGGGCTTACTGGGTAGTGTGTTACCGGGCAATCAGGGACACAGAAGCATTCAAACGTTATGCCAGCGCGGCACCGGCCGCGGTGCAGGCCGGCGGCGGGCGTTTCCTGGTGCGCGGCATGGCGGAGAAAGTATATGAAGCAGGCATCCAGCAGCGCGTGGTGGTGATCGAATTCGACAGCCTGGCGCAGGCGCTGGCGGCCCACGACACACCGGCCTATCAGGCGGCGCTGAAAGAGCTGGCCGGCGGCGCCGTGGAGCGTGACCTGCGCATCGTCGAGGGCGTCGCCTGACGGCGAGCCCGCGACTGGCGTGAGTTCTTCAGAGATTGCAACCCGCAGCGCACTTGCCCTGTCCGTCGAACTCCATGGTGCGGCCGCTGAGGGCGGGATAGGCCGGCGCCTTGAGTTGCTTGATGAACTTCGCCGTCTGTGAGTTCGGTCGCAACTTCCCGCCTTCAGTGACAACCTCATTTGCATGCGTGAGGATGATTGATACAGGCTTGACCAGCTCGTTCATGGCGTATGCGCCGGAATAGAAAATACCCGGATTCGGGCCAAGGTTAAGCACGGCGAGGCTCGCCTTGTGGTACTCGTTGATGACGGTCTTCATCTCGGCGTGGATGGCCGTGTCGCTCGAAAGATAGGCGACGAGCCCGTTGCTGAACTTCACCACGAAGCCGACCGCAGAACCATATTCGAGCTGGGCACCGTCGGCCTTCATAGCGTCCTGCTGCGCCTTCGAAAGCAGCGCGGGCGGGGCGTTGTTCACGTGCGCGGAGTAGACAATCGTGACTTCCACGCCTTGCGATGCGCCCTCGGCCTTGGCAACGAAAACGCCGCCCAGGTCGATGCGCGAACTGCATGCTGCCGCAACCGGCACGGTGACGGACAGGTTGGAACAGAAGCCCATGGGCTTGGCTCCGCTGCCGCGAATCGCATCCACTTTCTTGTGAACGAAGCCGGCCATCGCGCGGGTCGTCACCAGCCCCGTGTTTTTCGCAGCGACGACCTCGGCTGTCGTCGAATTCGGCGCGGGCACCCTTGCCGAGTTTGCGCAAGTACCTTCACCTGGCGCTTTCAGCTTGAGGTCGCCGACATGATCGCCGTGCATGTGGGAGAGCAGCACCATATGGATCGTACCCAGTCGCGGATCATCGCCGCCGGTCACGTTGTGTGCCGGATCGTAGAGGAAGCGAACACCGGTTGGATCCTCGAAAATGATCGCACGATCGTTCGCGCAGAGCTCCCCGGGATGAGAGCCGATCGGCGTTATTTTCACGTTTTGCGCAAACGCGGGAACCGCAAAGGCAAGCACAGCGGTTGCGCAGATGACGAAGGTAATTCTCATGGGGCCTCCAGTGGACGGGTATTGTTCTGATTGCGGCGGCTACGTTAGCCCGTCGTGCGCGGAAATGCCACTGTCACGCGACACCGGTCCTGATGCACCGCATCAACCCTGTCGCCGCAACTTCAGCTGCGCACCAGCGCGAGCAGCGATTCGCCGTAACGTTCGAGTTTTTTCGCGCCGATGCCGCTGATTCCACCCAGCGTATCCATGTCGCCGGGACGCGCTGCGGCAATTTCTGCCAGCGTGCGATCGTGAAAGATGACAAAAGCCGGCACCCCCTGCACCCGTGCCTGTTCCAGGCGCCAGGTTTTTAACTGTTCAAGCAAGCCGGCATCGGCCGCAGGCAGCGTGGCAGCCGTACCACGACGCGATTTTGCCACCCTGACCTTGCGTGGCAGCACGCTGCGCATGTAAACCGCCTGCTCGCCCTTTAAAACCGGACGGCTGGTTTCGGTCAGACACAAGGCGCCATAAGCGTCGTGATCAGGCCGCGCGTAACCCAGCGCCACCAGCTGGCGGAACACATTGCGCCATGCCGGCTCGTCGAGATCGGCACCGATACCGAACACATTGAGTTTGTCGTGCCCCCACTGCGTGACACGGTCGGTAATGCGACCGCGCAGCACGTCGATCAGATGCACCGCGCCGAAACGCTGGCCGGTGCGGTAAATGCATGACAGCGCCTTGCGCGCAGCGTCCGTGGCATCCCAGGTCTGCGGCGGCTCGAGACAGTTGTCACAGTTGCCGCAAGGCGCGCTGGTTTCACCAAAATAATCAAGCAGACGCACGCGACGGCAGCCTGCGGTTTCGCACAGGCCAAGCAATGCTTC
The DNA here is from genome assembly GCA_945885345.1 of Bordetella parapertussis. Lineage (GTDB taxonomy): Bacteria > Pseudomonadota > Gammaproteobacteria > Burkholderiales > SG8-41. The sequence continues at coordinate 15,018 of CAMCYP010000056.1, forward strand.
CAGTTTGGTCACCGACACGCGGCGATACTCTTCGCTGCCTTCCGACTGGTCGATCATGCGCCGCTGCTGCACGACGTCACCCAGGCCGTAGGCCATCCATGCATCGGCAGGTGCGCCGTCGCGTCCGGCACGGCCGGTTTCCTGGTAATAACCCTCGATACTTTTCGGCAGATCGAGATGGGCAACAAAGCGCACATCGGGTTTATCGATGCCCATGCCGAAGGCGATGGTGGCAACCACGACCACACCTTCCTCGCGCTGGAACCGCGCCTGGTTCGCCGCGCGAGATGCGGCATCCATTCCGGCGTGGTAGGGAATCGCATGCACGCCATGGGACACCAGCCAGGCCGCGGTTTCATCGACCTTTTTGCGCGACAGGCAATAAACGATACCGGCTTCACCGGCGTGATCTTCGCGGATGAACTGCAGCAGTTGTGCGCGCGCCTCCTGCTTGTCGATGATGGTGTAGCGAATGTTGGGGCGGTCGAAACTCGAAATGAACACCCTTGCATCATCGAGAGCCAGGCGACGAATGATTTCAACGCGGGTCTGCGGATCGGCCGTGGCGGTCAGCGCAATCCGCGGCACATCGGGAAAGCGTTCGTGCAGCACTGACAGCTGCAGGTATTCCGGCCGGAAGTCATGGCCCCATTGCGACACGCAATGCGCCTCATCAATGGCGAACAGCGCGAGTTTTGATTCGGCCAGGCATTCCAGCATGCGCGGCATCACCAATCGTTCCGGCGCGACATACAGCAGATCGAATTCACCGTTGCGCAATGCTTTTTCACAGGCGTTGACGGCACGGCCGTCGAGCGTGGAATTGAGAAAAGCCGCACGCACGCCGAGCTGGGTCAGCGCCGCGACCTGGTCCTGCATCAGCGCAATCAGCGGCGACACCACCAGCGCCGTGCCTTCGCGCAGCAATGCCGGCAACTGATAACACAGCGATTTGCCGCCGCCCGTGGGCATCAGCACCAGCGCATCGCCGCCGCCGGCGACATGCCCGACGATGTCCTGCTGTGCGCCGCGGAATGCGGGATGGCCGAATACGGTATTGAGGAGTTGCAGCGGACGGGAATCGGCGGCTTGAGTCATTGCGGGATGATGCGCCTGAGGTAATCGCAGAACAGGTAAAAATATCGTTTAAAAACAATCACTTACGATAATACCATGCCAGCGGCCGTTATTGCAATCAGCTTTTGCGCGAGCGCCCCGCCAGTTTCCGCAATTCCTGGTACAGGCCATCTGTAATCACAATGCCTTCCGCCTGCGCGCGTGCAACAGCCTGTTGCCGCCGTGCGCCGGGCAGACGCACCCCTTCATCACCGAGCATGTGACCGACCATGTCTTCGATGCGCGCGTAATAGGTTTCCGCACCGGCCAGCGCGCGCGGATCAATCGCAATCAGCGCGTGGCCGATGCGCGGCTTATTGCCGGGCTCGAAGTACGAATCGTTTTCATGGCTCAGCGCTGCGCCGGTCAGCGCCACGCACAGCGCTTCAACCATCAGCGCCAGCGCAGTACCCTTGACACCACCGATGGCGGTCAGGCTGCCGGTCAGCGCCGCCTGCGCGCTGGTCGTCGGATTGCCGTCGCGATCCACCGCCCAGCCCAGGGGAATCGGTTTGCCTTCCTTGGCCATCAGCATGATCTTGCCGCGGGTGACCTCAGTCAGCGACAGATCGACGACGATGGGCGCAGCATTTTTGCGCGGAAAAATCGCCGCAATCGGATTGGTGCCGAAAAATGCTTTTTTCCCGCCCCAGGCATTGATGGCAGCAGGTGAATTCGTCAATGCGATGCCCGCCATGCCCGCTGCGGCAATCGGCGCGAGATGATAGGCCGCGGCACCGAAATGATGGCTGTTGGTGACGCCGGCAAACGCGATGCCGTAACGCTGCGCGCGTTTGATCACCTCCGTCACCGCCAACGCTGCTGCCGGAAACGCCAGTCCGCCGCCGGCATCAATCAGGCAGGTCGCACCGGTCTTGCGGACGATCTTCGGCTTGGCCTTGCCGTCGGCGCGGCCTTCACGCAGATGCTGTGCGTACAGGGCCACGCGCGACAGGCCGTGGCCGGACAGGCCCTCGGCTTCCGCCACCACCAGTGCCTGCGCGGTGGCGGTCGCCATGGCTTTGGATGCGCCTGCGCGTTTCAGCGCACGGGCAGCGAGATCGATCAGTGCATCGACGCCTACGTTGGGCATTGCACAGCCTTCCGGTCAATCGACCTTGGTGCCGGACTGCTTCGCCACCTCGGCCCATTTCTCTGCTTCGGCCTTGAAAAATGCCGAAAACTCCGCGGGCGTATTGCCGCTGGGCTCGGCGCCCTGGGCGACAATGCGCTGGCTCACCTCCGGCGATTTCACCGCGGCCACCCATTCCCGGTAGAGCTTGTCCTGCACCGCCGCCGGCGTCTTCGACGGGGCGAACAGCCCGTTCCACTGCACGGCGCGATGGCCGGGTACCCCGGCTTCCTCCATGGTCGGCACGTTGGGCGCCACTGCCGAGCGGGTTTTCGCGGCAACGCCCAAGCCGCGCAGCCGGCCGACACTGATGTGGGGCGCAGCAACCGGCATCACCACAAACGCGACCTGCGATTCACCAGTCAGCAGCGCGACCGTCGCCGGCGCCGCGCCTTTGTACGGCAGGTGGGTGATGCGCGTGCCGGTCTTGACGCGCAGCATTTCCATGGCCATGTGCGACATGGTACCGGTGCCGGCCGACGAATAATCGAGCGCATTCGGTTTCGACCTCGCCAGCGCGATCAGTTCCTTGACATTCTTCACCGGGAGCGCCGGATGCGCGACCAACACGAAGGGATAGGACGAGGCCATGGAAATCGCGGTCAGGTCGCGCACCGGATCATACGACAGCTTCTTGTAAATCGCCGGGCTGATCGACAGCGAGGAATTGCCAAACAGCACGGTGTAGCCGTCGGCTGGTGCCTTGGCCACGATGTCGGCGGCAATGTTGCCGCTCGCCCCGGCACGGTTATCGACGACGACCTGCTGGTGAAGCAATGTTGAATATTTCTGGGCGATGATGCGCGCAACCACATCGCTGCCGCCGCCCGCCGGGAACGGCAGCACCATGCGGATGGAGCGGGTGGGGAATTCCTGGGCGGTGACGGGTAATGCCGTCAGCACACCAGCCAGTGTAACCACGATGCCACAGGCGCTGCGGATTGCGGGCGCGACTGAACGGACCATGACTCCTCCTTTTTATGGGGACTGAACCTGCTTCGGACAGCGAGTCTCTCCCGCCACCCGGGAAAAATCAAACCCCCCCGTGCAACAGGGCTCAGGCCGCGGCTGTCAACAGGGATTGACCGGGTTTGACGCGGGTGAAATGCACCGGCCGGGTTTCGCTGGCAAAACGGCCGCCTTGCCAGCTGACACAGGTGTAACGGGAATTCTCCAGGTCGCGCACTTCCGGGAAATCCGCACGGTAATGTGAGCCGCGCGAGTCTTCACGCGCCATCGCGGCAAAACGGATCGACTTCGACACCAGCACCAGGTTTTTCAGGTTCATCCAGTCATGCCAGGTCAGGTTGAAGGCCAGCGTGGCACCATCGACCCCGGTGGCATCCAGCCGGGCATCAAGTTCATCGAGTAATCCCGAGGCCCGGTTCAGGGATGCAGCGTCACGGACAATGCCGACGTCATCCCACATCACGTTATAGAGTTCTTCGCGGATGGCATTGATATCGCCACCCTTGCGCGCCAGCGGCGCACGGCAACGCGCCACTGCGGCGTCGATGGCCTCCTGATCAGGCACGCGGAATTCGCCGTTGGCCTTGACCCAGCCCGGCATCACGTCACCGGCGATGCCGCCGAATACCGTGGAATTGGCCACGCCATTGCCGCCGAGGCGATTGGCACCGTGCACGCCGCCGGAATCTTCTCCCGCGACGAACAGGCCGGGCAGGTCGGTGGTGCAATCGGTTTTGAACACAACACCACCCATCATGTAATGGGCCGTGGGCACCACATCGACCAGTCCGCTGACCAGGTCAAAGCCGCAATCAGCGCAACGTTCGACCATGCCCTTGAATTCCTTGCGCACCATCACCGGGTCGAGATGTTTCATGGTGATGTAGAGGCCGCCGTGCTGGTTGACGCGGCCGGCGCGCATTTCCTCGTACATGCCGCGGCTGACAATGTCGCGCGTCGCGCGCTCGTTGCGCGGGTCGTAGTTGTGCATGAAGCGTTCGCCGGCGCCGTTCAGCAGGTAACCGCCGGCACCGCGCAGTCCCTCTTCGATGATGGTGCCTGTGATGCGCGTGTCGGAGCCGGCAATCAGGCCGGTGGGATGGAACTGCACCATCTCCATGTCGCGCAGCATCAATCCACCGCGCAGCGCCATCGCCATGCCGTCGCAGCTCTTGTCGCCGCTGGGCGTGTGGAATTTGTACATGGTTGGCCCGCCACCGGTGGCCAGCAGCACCGCCTGCGCCTGTACGAACACAAATTCGCCAGTACGCATGTCTATCATCAGTACGCCGGCAATCGCATCGCCGGCCTTGTTCTTGATGAACTCAACGGCGCGATGTTCTTCCAGCCGGTTGATGCCGCGCGCCCACACCTGTTCGGCGAGGCGGTTGATGATTTCGATGCCGGTCAGGTCACCCTTGTGCACGGTACGATCAAAAGTCTGTCCGGCAAAAGCCTTCTGGTGGATCGTGCCGTCGGGATTGCGGTCGAAGAAACAGCCGAGTTCGTTTTCCAGCTCATGAATACGCTCGACCGCGGTTTCAACCAGCGTCCACGCCAGATCCTGGTCGGGCAGCCATTTGCCGCCTTCGATGGTGTCCATGAAATGGCGCTCGACCGAATCACCCGCAGC
>CAMCYP010000057.1 GCA_945885345.1 Bordetella parapertussis
ACTTTTTGCTGCGTTCCCTTTGCGGTTCGATCCGCCTATAATGCTTCCGCGATAGTTGCTACTGTGCAGGATTTTTGGCATTCAAGCAATAAGATTTTGCATTAGGTGTGGCGCGTAACCCACAGATTAATTTGACTTTTTTCACGAAAATAATTTTCTACTAGATGTCTGTTCGTTGGTGGGCCTTCCCACTATTACTGGTATTTTTGCTGGCTGCGGCAGGTAGTCTAGTCGTCGGCTTTGCCGCGGTTATGGTCGTTCCGACCCTGCCATCGCTGGAAGCGCTGACGGATTACCGCCCTAAAATCCCGCTGAGAGTCTACAGTGCGGACGGTCAGCTGATTGGCGAGTTCGGCGAAGAGCGCCGAGCAGTCGTCAAGCTGGCACAGGTGCCGAAAAGCCTGGTGGATGCCATCGTTGCTGCCGAAGACGAGCGTTTTTACCAGCACGGCGGCGTTGACTACTGGGGCGTTGCCCGCGCCGCGGTATCGAATTTCGCGTCCGGCGGCGTGCGCCAGGGTGCATCGACCATCACCATGCAGGTGGCGCGGAATTTTTTCCTGACCAAGGAAAAAACGCTGACCCGCAAATTCAACGAAATGCTGCTGGCGTTTAAAATCGAGGCCAGCCTCAGCAAACAGCAAATCCTCGAGCTATACATCAACCAGATTTACCTCGGACAGCGGGCCTACGGCTTTGCTTCCGCAGCACAGATCTATTACGGCAAACCGCTGGACAAGCTGACTATCGCTGAGCACGCGATGCTCGCGGGACTACCGAAAGCGCCATCCCGCTTTAATCCGGTGAGCAATCCGGCCCGAGCAAAACTGCGTCAGCAATATGTGCTAAGGCGCATGCGCGAGTTGGGCATGATCACGCCCGAGGAACTGGCCGTCGCCGACAAGGAAGCGCCGCCAGTCAAGCAGGCCATGAACGAATACGGCGTACGCGCGGATTATTTTGCCGAAATGGTGCGCGCTCAGATGTTTGAACGTTACGGCGAAGAAATTTACACCCGCGGTTTGAAGGTCTATACCACACTGAATGTTGAACAGCAGCGGGCGGCATACCAGGCCTTGCGCAAAGGCGTGCTGGATTACGACAGGCGACATGGTTACCGCGGTCCCGAGGCTTACGTGGAACTGTCGGGGCAGCTGACCGATGAGCGCCTCGAAGATGCGCTGCAGGATGTACCTGATAGCGATGAATTACATGCGGCCATCGTGCTGGAAGCGACGCCGAAGCAGGTTCGTGTTTATCGCGCCGGCGGCGAACGCATCACCATTGTCGGAGACGGACTGAAATTTGCCGCCCGCTCGCTCGGCGACAATGCTGCCGTCAATCAGCGCATCCGGCGCGGCGCGATCATCAGGCTTTCGCAAGACGAAAAAAACCGCTGGCAGATTGCCCAGTTGCCGGTGGTCGAATCAGCGTTCGTTGCCGCGGATCCGCGCAGCGGTGCGATCCGGGCGCTGGTCGGCGGTTTTGATTTCAACCGTAACCAGTTCAATCATGTCACCCAGGCATTGCGCCAGCCCGGCTCAAGCTTCAAACCGTTCGTTTATTCCGCCGCACTGGAAAAAGGGTTTACCGCAGCCACGGTCATCAACGATGCACCGCTGACCTTTACCGCTGCGCAAACTGGCTCCGAACCATGGGAGCCGAAAAATTATGACGGCAAATTCGAGGGGCCGATGCGTCTGCGCACGGCACTGGCGAAATCAAAAAACCTGGTGTCGGTGCGCATACTGCAGGCCATCAGCCCGCAATACGCGCAGGATTACATTACGCGGTTCGGTTTTGATCCCAAGATGCATCCGCCCTATCTGACGATGGCGCTGGGCGCCGGCAACGTAACTCCAATACAGATGCTCAGCGCTTATTCCGTTTTTGCCAATGGCGGTTATCGCATTGCGCCTTATTTTGTCGAGCGCGTGGAAGATGACAAGGGCAACAAGCTGATGGTCAACCAGGCGCAGGTGGCAGGGGAGTCTGCGGAGCGCGTCATCGATTCGCGCAATGCCTTCATCATGTCCAGTCTGATGCGTGATGTGGTTCGTGTCGGAACCGCAACCCGTGCCATGCGTCTCAAGCGCAATGACCTTGCCGGCAAGACCGGTACTACCAATGAATTTGTCGATGCCTGGTTTTGCGGTTTCCAGCCGACGCTGGTTGCGATTGCGTGGGTGGGTTTTGACCAGCCGAAAACCCTCGGCCGCAACGAAACCGGCGGTACGGCGGCCCTGCCGATCTGGATCGACTACATGGCCGTGGCACTGAAAAATGCGCCTGAAGAATCCTTCAATCCGCCGGCCGGCGTGATGGTGATGCAAATCGATCCGGCAACCGGAGTCCGTGCCAGCACCGGTGGCATCAGCGAATATTTTTATCAGGAATTTCCTGCACCTGATCAGGCCGCTGAAGCATCAGGTGTGGAAAAACTTCCGGACGACGCCAAAAACCAGCTGTTTTAGGGGCATGAAATGGCCAGAGAGCGGGGCCGCGATGACACACGCAGCGCGATTGCCGTGCAGGCTGCAAGGCTGATGGCGCAGGACGGCATCGAAGATTATGGCCTGGCCAAACGCAAGGCGGCAAAACAGCTGGGCATTCCCGATTCAAGCCGGCTGCCTAACAATGATGAAATTGATGCCGCGTTGCGCGAATATCAGGATATTTATCGCAGCGACGACCAGCATCAGCGCATTCGGGCATTGCGCGCGCATGCGGTACGCGCGATGCGCGAACTGGCGGTCTTTGATCCACATCTGACCGGGTCGGTGCTGTCTGGCATCGCGGGCCCGTACGCCGTCATACACCTGCAGTTGTTTACCGACAACCCGAAAGCCGTCGAGCTGTTCCTGATCGACCGCAAAATGCCCTACAAGACCAGTCAGAGCCGCCTGTATGCCGGTCATGAACCGCGGCTGGTGCCGGTGTTCAGCATCGTTGTGGAAGGCATCGACATCGAGCTGACGGTGTTCGACAGCCGTGACCTGCGCGCACCGGTGCGCGCCACGGCCGAAGGCCGTGTGATCGAGCGCGCCAGGTTACCCGCAGTCACAGCTCTGCTCGGCTAAGCCATTTCTGCTGTGCTCAGGCGCGTTCCTGTTTCAGCCAGCGCGCAGCATCCAGCGCGAAATACGTCAGTACGCCATCGGCGCCAGCACGTTTGAACGCCAGCAATGACTCCATCACGCACTGCTCTTCGTCGAGCCAGCCCTTGGCGACGGCGGCTTTCAGCATCGCGTATTCGCCACTGACCTGGTAGACATAAGTCGGCGCCTTGTACTGGTCTTTAACGCGGCGCACGATGTCCAGGTAAGGCATGCCAGGTTTGATCATCACCATGTCCGCACCTTCCTGCAGGTCGAGACCGACTTCCCATAAAGCCTCGTCGCTGTTGGCCGGATCCATCTGGTAATTGCGCTTGTCGCTTTTGCCCAGATTCTTGCCGGAGCCCACGGCATCGCGGAACGGGCCGTAAAATCCCGACGCATATTTGGCCGAATAGGCCATGATCTTGGTGTGGATGTGGCGCTTGCTGTCGAGTGCCGCGCGGATTGCGCCGATGCGTCCGTCCATCATGTCGGAAGGTGCGACGATATCGACACCGGCCGCCGCGCACACCAGCGCCTGGCGTTCGAGCACGGCGACGGTTTCGTCGTTCAGCACATAACCGGCAGCATCGATGACGCCATCCTGGCCGTGCGTGGTGTACGGGTCGAGCGCCACATCGGTGATTACGCCCAGCTCGGGAAAACGTTTTTTCAGCGCGGCCACAGCACGCGGTACCAGGCCCTTGGGATTGACGGCTTCGCGGCCGTCGGCGGTTTTCAGCGTGCGTTCGATCGCCGGAAACAGGGCAATGGCCGGAATCCCGGTCTTGAGACAGCTGTCGGCATGGCGCAGTAACAGGTCGATGGTGTAGCGCTGCACGCCGGGCATCGAATCCACGGCGACGCTGCGATTTTTGCCGTCGATGATGAACAGCGGATAAATCAGGTCATCCGTGGTCAAACGGTTTTCGCGCATCAGACGCCGCGAAAAATCGTCCTTGCGCATGCGGCGCATGCGCACCGCGGGATATTTACCTAAAGGGGACATGTGGCCAACACCTTGTAAATACGGGAAGTTTTCCGCTGGCTGCAACGGTGGGAACTATTCGCAATTATAGTCGTCTGATATTACAGATGACTTCGGTTGTCTCCCGCTTCCCTCCCTGAGCGGGTGCCTTAAACCTAATTTAAGGCTCTTCGCCCCCGGTTTACTCCCCTTAACCGGGGGCTTTTTATTGTTTCAGCCACCGTGCGATCACGGCCTGTGCCTGCTTTACGCCGGTCTTGCTGGTGCCGGAAAAAATCTGTGCCGTGGCTTCCCCCGGATGACGCGCGAGTTCCGCCGTGGTCTGCTTCAGCATCGCGTCAGCCTGCTGCCGATTCAGCTTGTCTGACTTGGTCAGCAGCACGTGCACCGCTTTGTTGGTGGGCGCCAGCCAATCCAGCATCTGCCAGTCCAAGGGGGTCAGCCCGCGCCGGATGTCAACAATAATTATCAATAAAATCAATGAGTTACGGTTAGAGATGTAAGTGCCAATTAACTCATCCCAACGCGCCTGTTCCTGGCGCGGTACCTTGGCATAACCATAGCCCGGCAGATCGACCAGCGAACACTGGTTGCCCATGTCGAAAAAATTGATCGCTTGGGTGCGTCCGGGTGTTTTGCTGACAAATGCCAGCTTGCGGCGGTTGGCCAGCGCATTGATCGCTGTGGATTTGCCGGCATTGGAGCGACCGGCAAAAGCGACCTCGGCACCCTGGTCTGGCGGCATGTCCGCCAACTGGTGCACGGCGTAGCGAAACTCGAGTTGTGAAAACAGAGACACGGTTCATGGTCCTTGGTGCAGAGTGCGATGAGAGACGGCGGGATGAGAGGGAATGCCGGGCGGAATGTTATAGAATACAAGCCTTTTTTACGACCGTATGATCAAGGAGTATGCATGGAACACCGCCAATTGAGCCGCGACCCGAAAACCTGGCGGCTGCTGGCCGTTGTGGTGGGAGCGCTGGCGGCGCACAGCGTGCTGGCCCAGGGCGTCATCAAGGGCGATCCGGCCAAGGCCCAGCAGATCGTCACCCAGGTCTGTGCCGCCTGCCATGCGGCAGATGGCAACAGCGCGATTCCGGGCAATCCCATCCTCGCCGGCCAGCATCCGGAATATATCTACAAGCAATTGATGAATTTCAAGTCGCAGGGCGGCAAGCCGGCAGAGCGCAACAACGGCATCATGGCTGGCATGGTGGCCAACCTGTCCGAAGACGACATGAAAAACCTTGCGGCTTATTTTGCATCGCAAAAAGCCAAGCCGGGTGTTGCGCGTGATGCCAAACTGATCAAACAGGGCGAAGCGATTTATCGCGGTGGTGTTGCCGCCAAAGGTGTTCCGGCCTGTGCTTCCTGCCACTCACCCAACGGCGCCGGCATGCCGGCACAATTTCCGCGTCTCGCCGGCCAGCAAACCGAATACACTGCGGGTCAACTGAAAGCCTTCCGTGTTGGTCAGCGTGCCAATGACGCCGCGCAGATGATGCGCGGAGTTGCCGCAAAGATGAGCGACCAGGAAATCGCCGCGGTGTCCGAGTACATCTCGGGCCTGCGCTGATATTTCCCGCGTTACACCATAAAAAGGGAGACTGTCGCAGTCTCCCTTTTTTATCTGCTTTTTCGCCGGTTAACTGAAGATGGCCCAGCACACCAAAACCCGCGCTGCTTACGACCTCCTGTCGTCGATGCGCTTTGCCGTCAGCCTGTTGACGGTGCTGGCAATCGCGTCTGTGGTCGGCACAGTATTGAAGCAGGCCGAGCCCTACTCCAATTACATATCGCAGTTTGGACAGTTCTGGTTCCCGGTATTCGAAGCACTGGGACTCTACGATGTGTATCACACGGCGTGGTTTCTCGCGATTCTCAGTTTCCTGGTGCTGTCGACCAGCCTGTGCATTTATCGCAATGGTCCGGGCATGCTGCGCGAAATGCGCAATTTCCGTGAGCTGGCGACCGAGCGTTCATTGCAGCACATCCAGCATCGCGCGGAATTTGAACTTGCCGTACCTGCGGCGGCAGCACTTGGTCGTGCAACGCAGTACCTGACGGCCAGTGGTTTCCGTTATCGTTCTGTGCCGCGCGGCGAAGACGGCGCCGACACGCTGATCGCCGCCAAGGCCGGCAGTTACCACCGCACCGGTTACCTGCTGACCCATTGCGGCATCGTGGTGATCTGTTTTGGCGGTCTGCTCGACGGCAACATCCCGCTGAAAGTATTGCAACTCACCGGGCAGAAAGTCATCGAAACCCGTGACATCCCGCAAAGCAAGGTGCCGCCGCAGAGCAGGCTGTCGCCCGCCAACCTGTCATTCCGCGGCAACGTCAACATTCCCGAGGGGACTAGTGCCAGCGTCGTGTTCCAAAACGTCGCTGACGGTTATCTGGTGCAGGATCTGCCGTTCACGGTGGCACTGAAAAAATTCCATATTGATCATTATTCGACCGGGCAGCCGCGCGATTTCGCCAGTGACATCGTGGTCACTGACAACGACACCGGCGAACGTTTCGAGCGCACCATCCGTGTCAATTTCCCGTTCATCCACCGCGGCATTGCCATTTACCAGGCGAGTTTTGCCGATGGCGGTACGCGCATGCAGTTGAAAGGCTGGCCGCTGCTGTCGCCGCGAGTCGATCCTTTTGATGTGGCCGGTGCGGTGAATCAATCCACGCGCATCACCAGCGGTGACACCGAGATTCGCGTCGAACTGTCGGATTTTCGCCCGTTCAACATCGAGGATCTGGCGTCGAATACCGGAGCCGGTTCGCGGGTGGAAGTGGCCAGCGTGTCGAAAAAAGTGCTGGATCAGCTGGGATCCGGTGCCGCCGACAACTCCAAAAAGGATCTGCGCAACGTCGGGCCGAGTTTTCAGTACCGGCTGCGCGATGCGCAGGGTCAGGCCCGCGAATTCAGCAATTACATGTTGCCGCTGCAGCTCGATGGCGCGTGGTATCTGATGACCGGCGTGCGCAGCAACCCCAACGAAGGCTTCCGCTACCTGCGCCTGCCACTGGATCCCGATGGCCGCATCGATGGCCACATGCAGTTGCGCGCGATGTTGCTCGATGAAAAATCACGTGCCGAAATCGGCCGCCGTTTTGCCCGCAACGCGGTCAGTGGTTCCACGGTGTCGGAAACCATGCGTGAACGCCTGGCGGAAAGCGCGGAGAAGGTTCTGCAATTGTTCGCGCTGCGCGGTTTCGAATCCGTCGGCCAGTTCATCGAAAAAGGCATTCCGCAGGCCGAGCAGGAAAAAGCGGCGGATGTCTATGTCAAAGTGCTGGAAGGCGCGGCGCTGGAAGCGCTGCAGCTGGCGCGCGAACGTGCCAAACTGCCGCCGGCGCCGTTCGAACCACAGACCCTGCGTTTTGTCCGTGACAGCCTGACCTCGGTCAGTGACAGTTTTGCCTATGGTGCGCCGGTGTACCTGCAACTGGTCCAGTACGAAGAAATCAAGGCCTCCGGCCTGCAATTGACGCGCTCACCCGGAAAAAACATCGTTTACGGCGGATCCCTGCTGCTGGTACTGGGCATTTTTGCGATGCTGTATATCCGTGAACGGCGGATCTGGTTGCTGGTCAAACCGGCGCAAGGCAAGATGCTGCTGGCGATGGCCACCAACCGGCATACGCTGGAAAATGAACGCGAATTCGAACGCCACAAGGCCGCGCTGGCGGCGGCCGTGAAAGATTGAGCCATGGAACTGACGCAAACACATACAGCGACCCTGCCGCAGCCTCAATCCTGGCTGCGCCGTTTGTCCTGGTTTGACTGGACCTATGCTGTTGCGCTGTTGATCGGCGCCGGTGTCGCGTTGCAACTTTATGGCGGCCACATGGACGGCTATGAAAAAGCCATTCTGATCGGCGCCACGCTGGCAGTAACCGGCCTCGGCTGGCACTGGAAACCGGTGCGTGTGCTGATGATCGTGCTGGTCGCCGTCAGCCTGTGGAGCATTTCGCTGTACCAGGGTGAACTCGCGCGCGCCGACCGGGTGTTTTTCCTGAAGTACATGATTTCCAGCCAGACCGCGATCATGTGGATGTGTTTCCTCTACGCAATGTCCGGCGTGGCGTACTGGGCCGGCTTGCTGGCTCGAGCTGATGGAGTGACCCGTGCCGGCAGCGGCTTGTTGTGGAGCGCCGTTACCATGGGTCTGATCGGACTGATGGTGCGCTGGTACGAGTCGTACCTGATCGGCACCGACGTTGGTCACATTCCCATCAGCAATCTCTATGAAGTGTTTGTGCTGTTCTGCATCATCACCTCGCTGCTGTACCTGTATTACGAAGGCCGCTACGCCACGCGAAAACTCGGCGCGTTTGTAATGCTGGTGATTCTTGCCGCGGTGTGGTTCATCCTCTGGTACACCTTCGACCGCGGCGCTCACGAAATCCAGCCGCTGGTACCTGCGCTGCAGTCGTGGTGGATGAAAATCCACGTGCCGGCGAATTTCATTGGCTATGGTTCGTTCTCGATTGCGGCGATGGTGGGCGTGGCTTACCTGCTGTCAACCAAGGGGTTGATGACCCGCCTGCTGCCGCCGGCGGAAGTCATAGACGATGTGATGTACAAGGCCATCGCCATCGGCTTCGCATTTTTCACCATTGCCACCATCCTCGGCGCAATGTGGGCGGCGGAGGCCTGGGGCGGTTACTGGTCCTGGGATCCGAAAGAAACCTGGGCACTGATCGTGTGGCTGAACTATGCCGCCTGGCTGCACATGCGGTTGATCAAGGGTTTGCGCGGTCCCCTGCTCGCCTGGTGGGCTGTGGTCGGTCTGCTGGTGACCACCTTCGCCTTCATCGGCGTCAACATGTTCCTGTCGGGATTACATTCCTACGGCACGCTGTAGCCGTTTCATGGGGTGACCGGCGTCGCTTGCGGCAGCGGCAGGCCGCGTTCCGCGGCGATGCGCCGCAGGCGATCGGGATAGTCGGAAATGATGCCGTCGACGCTAAAATCGATCATGCGCGTGATGTCTCGTGGCTCATTCACCGTCCACACCACTACTTTTAATCCAAGCTGCTGCGCTTCGCGCACGGTTTCGCGCGTGATATCGCCGAAATAAGGCGACCATACCGCGCCACCCGCGGCCTTGATCATCCGCGGTACCGAGCCGGCGTAACGGCTGACGTGGAATCCAGCGGTCCACGGCGAAGTGGTGTCGCCGGCGCGGACGTTGTCCAGCCAGGATTGCTGTGCGGTCAGATACACCGTCGCGATCCGCGGCGCTTCCTGCTGTACCACCTGCAGCGTGCGCCAGTCGAAAGACTGGATGGTGACGCGGGATTCGAGTTTTTCCGCACGTACCAGCGTAATCAGCGCGCGTGCAAATTCTGCTGGCAGCGGCGAATGCTGCGGTTGCTCCGGTGAAATCTTGGTTTCGATATTGAAACGTACCGTGTTGTTGCCGGCGCGGTGGGCCAGTGCGAATACATCGGCCAGGCGCGGCATGCGCGTGCCATCGACCGGCTGCTGCGTGGAAAAACGCAAGGCGTAAGTGGTTCGCGGCCGGATGCGGCCAACGTCATATTGCTGGAGCTGCGTGAAAGTCAGCGTGTGAATGGCGATGTCGCTGCGAGTCAGCCATCGTCCATCGGGTCCGCGCGTGATGTCCGGGTTGAGCGTCGCGTCATGACCGACCACGACCACGTCGTCACGGGTCACCGCGGTATCAAGCTCCAGCGTGGTGACGCCGATGCCCAGCGCTTGCGCAAAAGCCGGCAGCGTGTTTTCCGGCAGCAGGCCGCGCGCGCCGCGGTGTCCCTGCAGGTCGAGTGCCTGTGCGACGCCCGTCATCATCATCAGCGCCCCAGCAAGAAATATCGGGTACATGACAATCCGGCGCATGGCGTAAACATGTTACTCGCCGGCGGCGAGGAATGACGTCAGGCGCCAGCCGGTTTCGCTTTTTCGGAAACAGGCGAGGTGTTCGAACGGACTGCGGATGTGTTCCTCGGGAATGAAGCCTTCACGGTCTTGTGCGCCGATTTTTACCCACTTCTGTTTGACCTCGGCGTCACTGTCATCGACTTCCCAGTCGATGACGCGGACGATGGACTGGCCGAGGCTGGCGAGAATGGTTGCGCTGCCCGAGGGTGCGGCGCGCATGGCGGTTTCGCGCGCGGTGATCGCGCCGTTGCCGTGCGGATCAGTATTATTCGGCCAGCGCGGCAACACATAAGGCGCACACAGGCTGCGCGGCATTTTTTCGTGGCCGTACCAGGCCGTGCCCAGGTGCAGTGCGCGCGGCAGTTCGCGCCACAGCGGGCTGTCCTCGGCATCCGGTTCCCACTGCCGGATGAATTCCTCGTGGCCGTTGGGCTGGCCGATGCCGTTGCGTACGTTGCGGTCAACGACACTCAATACGAATTTTTTGTCACGCCGCTGCACGGCTTCCAGCAAGCGGTCGCGGAAACGCGTCCATGACTGGTCGCCGGCGGCTTCATCGCGCGGCGCGAATACGCCGTCCGGTGCTTTGACGGGCAGTTTTTGCTGTGCCAGTGCCGGTATCGCCGGCATCATGGCCGCCAGCAGAAACGCACATCCGGTGCGGTGCAAGCGGCTCATCAGCGGCCCTTGAAGTCGCCCTTGCGCTTGTCGAAAAATGCCTGCAGTGCTTCCTGGTGGTCTTCGGTCTTGTGGCATATCGCCTGGAAAGCCGAGCAGGCATCGAGATGCTCGCTGAGCTGCTGCCGCTGCGCGAGTTTCAGCAAACGCTTGGCATAACGGATGGCCTGTGGTGGCTTGGCAGCGATTTTTCCCGCCATTTTTTTTGCGGCGGCCATCAATTCACCGGGTTCGGTAATTTCGAGCAGGATGCCCAGCGCCTTGGCTTCGTCGGCTTTGAGCACGCGGCCGGTCAGCGTCAGTTCTGCGGCGCGCTGGTAGCCCAGCAGCTGGTTGAGGAACCATGCGCCACCGTCGCCGGGGATGATGCCGAGGTTGACGAAGGTTTCGCCGAATTGCGCTTCGGTGGAACCAATGCGGATGTCGCACATGTTGGCGAGGTCGAAGCCGGCGCCGATCGCCGGACCGTTAACTGCAGCGATCACCGGAATGTCGGTGTCCTGCATCGCCAGGGGGATGCGCTGGATGCCGGTACGGTAGGCACGCTGCAGCTCATGCGGCGGCGCCTTGGAGCGCTCACCCATGGTCTTGATGTTGCCGCCCGCCGAAAACGCGCTGCCGGCGCCGGTCATGATCAGCACCGAAGCGTCCATGCAACTGTTGGCCCATTGCAGCGTGTTGACGATATCCGATACCAGATCGGTGCTGGTCAGCGCATTGCGCACGTCGTCGCGGTTGAAAGTCAGCGTGGCCACGCGGCCGTCGAGTTCCAGCGTGGCGTCGGTCAGTTTGGGTAAAACAGTCATCGTGGGATTTCCGGTGGTGATATGGCGAAGGAATACAAATGAGGCCGCTATCTTAAGCGGCGGCCCGGGGGCGGCACAACATCGAACCTGGCGGTGCTCAGTTGTGTAACTTAGTGGCCTGACTGCGCGCGCAGGTGTTCGACCGCAGCGTCGCGAGAATCGATCACGCGCTGGCGAGCGATGCGTTCCGCGGTATCGCCGTCGCCGTCGCGTATCGCGCGCAACAGGCTTTGCCAGTTCTGCACCGATTGCCGGCGGCGTTGCGGTGTCGACAGGCCGAGGCGGGTGTAACGCACGGTCTGCACCGCAAGCGAACCGAGTATGGCCTGCAGCCGGTGGTTGCCCGCGGCCTGGGTCAGCAGCCGGTTCAGGCGCAAGACAATTTCAATGTATTCGTCACCGGGTCCCGGAGTCGCAGCCGTTTGCGCCAGCCGCGCGATGTCCTGTTCCAGCACCGGCACCAGTTGTTCGCGTTGTTTGCCTTCTGCAATCAGCCGGTCGCGCAGGCCGTTCAACATGGCGCGGATATCAAAAATTTCGTTGACTTCCTCGATGGTCGGATTGGTGACCTGCGCGCCGCGCCGCGGCAGGATCATGACCAGGCCTTCTTTTTCGAGGAGCCGCAGCGCTTCGCGTACCGGGCCGCGGCTGACGTCGAACTCTTCGGCAATGGCCTGTTCCATCACACGCTGGCCCGGGGTGTAAGCGCCGGACACGATGCGTTCCGACAACTGTGCAGCAATCTGTTCGGGCAGTGACTGGGTCAGCGGCGCGCCGGCACGCAGCTGGGTCAGCACGTCAGGTAATCCGTTGATGGCTGGCATGGGTGCCTTGCAGGGTGGTCATGATATTCGCCACGATACGAGCGCTTTGTATTATTGTCAACAATCTTCTTGACAACAATATGGCCCAAGAATAGCATTCTGCACACCTTTCCGATTCAACTCTCAGGAGCTCCGTCATGGCCCGTATTGAAGTCAAATCCGAAATTACCGGCACCGTCTGGCAACTCAAAGCCAAGCCCGGCGACAAGGTTGAGGGTGGCGATACGCTGATCGTCATCGAGTCGATGAAAATGGAAATTCCCGTGATCACTGAAGACGGTGGCACGGTCAAGGAAATCCTGGTCAAGGAAAAAGACCCGGTGGCCGAAGGCCAGGTCGTTGCCATTATTGAAGAATAAAAAAGCAGGCACTCGCTAACGATTCGGCAGTGAGTTCACGCTAACATT
Source organism: Bordetella parapertussis (assembly GCA_945885345.1). Taxonomy (GTDB): domain Bacteria; phylum Pseudomonadota; class Gammaproteobacteria; order Burkholderiales; family SG8-41. The sequence goes on from CAMCYP010000057.1 coordinate 12,713, forward strand.
TAAGTATCTGATTTAATTAATATTTTATGAGGCAAGGCGATGAGCTGGCAGCCTGAAATCGATGAGCTGCAGCACCGCCGCAGGCTGGCGGAAGCCTGTGGTGGGCCGGAGGCAGTGGCCAAACACCATGCCCATGGCAAGCTGACCGTACGCGAGCGCATCACCGGGCTGACTGATCGTGGCTCTTTCCGCGAAATCGGCAAGCTCGCAGGCAAAGCCAAATACGATGCTTCCGGAAAGCTGACCGGCTTTGAGCCCGCGCCCTATGTGATGGGGCTTGCCCGGATTGATGGCCGGCCGGTGGCGATCGGTGGCGAGGATTACACCATCCGCGCCGGCACCGGATTCGGTAGTGACCGGCGCAAGGGCGGGCAGGGCGGCTTCATTGAAGATCTTGCTTACGAATACCGCATTCCGCTGGTCAACCTGATCGACGGCACCGGCGGTACGGTCAACACCGCCAAACGCAAGGGATACACCGTCGTTCCGGGATACGGCCAGGATGGCATGGAGCGTTCGGTCGATCTGCTCGGCATCGTGCCGGTGGTCAGTGCCGTGATGGGTACCACCGCTGGCGGCCCGTCGATGCGCGCGATCCTGTCGCACTGGTCGATCATGGTCAAAGGCAGCGGGCAGATTTTTGCTGCCGGACCGCCAGTGGTGGAACGCGCCTTCGGCCACAAGCTGCACAAGGACAAGCTCGGCGGCACAGCAGTCGCGGTCGATACCGCAGGCACCATCGACAATGTTGCGGAAAACGAGCAGGACTGCTTTGACCAGATCCGCCGCTTTCTGTCGTACATGCCGCAGAACGTGTGGGAACTGCCGCCGGTGGTAGATTGCGGCGACCCGGTGGATCGTTGCGAGGACGCGCTGGCCAGCATCGTGCCGCGCTCCAATCGCCAGGCTTACAACATGAAAAAGCTGCTGGGCATGATTGTCGATCGCGATTCGCTGTTCGAAATCCAGCCCACCTTCGGCCGCGCGGTGATCACCGCTTTCGCGCGCCTGAACGGCAAGGTGGTCGGCATCATCGCCAGCAACCCGATGGTCGGCGGCATCATGGATTACAAGGCCGTACGCAAGCAGGGACATTTCACCGAACTCTGCGACATGTTCAACATCCCGATCATCCTGTTTGCCGATGTTCCGGGGCTGATGGTCGGCCTTGAATCCGAGTCGGACGCGATCCTGCGCGAAGGTGTGCGTGCGCGTTACATCGGATTCCAGGTCAGTGTGCCGGTGTTTTCGGTGCTGATCCGCAAATGCTATGGCGTTGCCGGCGGCGGGTTCATCGATCGCGGCGGTCTCAATTTCAAGATTGCCTGGCCTTCGGCGGAATGGGGTTCGTTGCCGGTCGAGGGCGGCGTCAAGGCGGCGTACCGTCGGGAAATCGAAAACGCGCCTGACCCGGCTGCCCGGGAGCGGGAACTCGAGTCCGAATTGAAGCAGCTGGCCTCGCCATTCCGCACCGCTGAAGCTTTCGCCATTGAGGACATCATCGATCCGCGCGAGACGCGGCCTTACCTCTGTCAGTTCATCGACACCCTGCAAGGCCGCCTGCGTTCCCAACTGGGCCCCAAACTAAAAAGCGGCGTCAGACCCTGAACATCCGGAGGAGGATTTGCAATGAAAAAAAACCTGTTGAAAACCCTGGCGGGCGCAGGCCTGATGCTGGCCGCGGCGGCGGCCATGGCGCAGGCTGCATGGAAGCCCGAGCGCAATGTTGAAATCATCTCGGGCACCGCAGCCGGCGGCGCTGTTGATCGCGCCAATCGTGCAGTCCAGCGCATCTGGCAGGAAAAGAAAATCGTTGAAGTCAGCACCATCGTCATGAACAAGCCCGGCGGCGGCAACACTATTGCCTGGAACTACATCAACCAGCATGCCGGCGACGGGCATTATGTTTCCATTGCGCCGTTCACGCTGCTCACCAACAAGCTGGTCGGCACCAGCCCCATGACCTGGAGCGATTTCACGCCGATTTCACTGCTGTTCAACGAATACATGACGGTGGCGGTGCGGGCAGATTCGCCGATCAAGACCGGTGCTGACCTGATTGAACGCCTGAAAAAAGATCCTGCTTCGCTGTCGATCGCCGTGGCCAGCACCCTCGGCAACCATATCCATATCGGTATTGCCAAGGCCATGAAGGCCGGTGGTGTCGATATCCGCAAAATGAAAGTCATTGCCTTCAAATCGTCAGGCGAATCGATGACCAACCTGCTGGGCGGCCATATTGACGTCGTGTCTTCAAGCACGCCGAATGTTGTCGCACAGCTGGAGGCCGGCAAGATCCGAGTCATTGCCATTTCATCGGCGCAACGCATGCCCGGCGTATTCGCGGCGGTACCCACCTGGAAAGAGCAGGGCATCGACGGCGTATTTTCCGCATCCCAGGGCGCCATCGGACCCAAGGGGCTGAATGCCGCCCAGATTGCCTTCTGGGAAGGCGCATTCCAGAAACTGTCTCAATCGGACGAGTGGAAAAAAGAACTCGCGGCGAGTTACTGGGACGCCAATTTCCTGTCAGGCAGGGAGACTGCGAAATTTTATGAAACGCAGGCCGTCGAACTGCGCACCATCCTGACGGACATCGGGCTCATCAAATAAGCCATGAGCACCACTTCGCAGGGCCCGCTGGCCGGTTATCGCGTACTGGAGATGGGATCCACCATCGCCGGGCCGTTTTGCGGGCGGCTGTTTGCCGACTTCGGTGCGGAAGTGATCAAGATCGAGCCGCGCGAAGGTGATGGCGTGCGTTCCGCGGGCAAGCGTTACAAGGACAAATCACTGTACGCCGCCAGTATTTTGCGCAACAAGAAACTGATCTCGGTCGATCTGCGTCATGCCAAGGGACAGGAACTGGTGCGCAGGCTGGTGCCGCAATGCGATGTGGTGATCGAAAATTTCCGTCCCGGCGGCCTCGAAAAATGGGGCTTGGGTTACGCCGATCTGACGCAGCTGCGGCCGGATTTGATCATGGTTCGCATCAGCGGTTTCGGCCAGACGGGCCCTTACAGCGTACGTCCCGGCTACGGCATCATCTGTGAAGCGGCAAGCGGACTGCGGCATCTGACCGGCGATCCCGACCGGCCGCCGGCGCGTGTTGCCGTGGCGCTGACGGATTACATCACCGGCTTGTATGCGGCGTTTGGCGCGATGATGGCACTGTTGCATCGCAATCGCACTGGCGAAGGCCAGTATGTCGACGCGGCGCTGGCTGAAGGCGCGTTCAGTTTTATTGAGCCGCATGTGCCGGCCTTCGACAAACTCGGCGAAATTGCCAATCGCGCCGGCTCAGGCATTGCCGGCAGCGTGCCGAACAACCTGTATGCGACGGCGGACGGTCAGTTTGTGCATATCCAGGCTGCACAGAATACGGTATTTCGCCGTTTTGCCCCGGTCATCGGCCGACCCGAACTGCTCACCGACGAACGTTTTGCAAACGCGATTGCCCGTGGTCAGCACCAGCAGGAACTCGATGGCATTGTGGCGGACTGGGCCGGCAAACACACACTGGCGCAGATCCGCAAGGTTCTGGACGCGGTGGATGTGCCGGCAATGGGCATCAACAATGTGGCCGACATATTCATGGACCCGCATTTCCGCGAACGCGGCATGCTGGCCGAAGTGCCGGATGATGATCTGGGCATGGTGACGCTGACGGGTCTGGTACCCAAACTGTCGCGCACGCCCGGGTATATCCGCAAAAGTGGCGGTCGTGTGGGTGAAGACACGCGCAGCGTGCTGGGGCAGATGGGCTGGACTGCGGATGAATTGCAATCCCTGGAAGAGGTGGGTGTTATTTACAGCGATCCGCGGGATTTAGCGCCTGAGCCAGATTATTCTCATAAATAATTGATTTTATTGGATATTTAATATGGCATTCGAAGCATTGCTGCAGGAGTATGAAGCCCGTCGCGCCAAAGCACTGGCCGGCGGTGGTGAAGAAAAGTACGCGAAGCGTACGGCAAAAGGCATCTGGAACGCGCGCCAGCGTATCGACTATCTGATGGACAAAGGGTCGTTTATCGAAACCGGTTTGTTTGGATCCTCCGGTGTGTATGCCGAGCAGGAAGATGAAACCCAGACCGACGGCAAACTCGCCGGTTTCGGCCGTATCAATGACCGCGACGTGTGCCTGGTGGTCAACGACTTCACGGTGAAGGGCGCATCGACTTCGGCGACCAACGGCAAAAAAATCGCGCACATGAAGCGCGCCGCCACTGAACGCGGCATGCCGTTGGTGTTGATCGGTGAATCCACCGGCGCGCGCCTGCCCGACGCGATGGGTTCGCGCGGCATGGGTTTGCTGCTTGGCAATGACAACACCCAGTTCCGCCGCATGCGCGAAGTGCCGATGGCGGCTGCAGCCTTCGGCCCGTCCTTCGGTTCCTCGACCTGGCTGATGTGCCAGTCCGATTTCGCGGTGATGCACAAGAGCGCGATCATGGCGGTATCCAGCCCTGGGCTGGTGTCAATGGCACTGGGCGAAAAAGTGTCCGCTGAAGAACTCGGTGGCTGGCGCCTGCATGCCGAAACAACAGGACTCATTGATCAGTTCGCCGACACTGAAGAAGAAGTGTTCGACCAGATCAAGAAATTTCTGTCGTACATGCCCAGCCATCACAAAGAAGCGCCGCCCGAAGCCGCGATTCCCGCCGGTTCAGGGGCCGACATGTCCAAGGTGTTTGACCTGCTGCCCGAGAGCCGCACGCAGGTGTACGACATGAAGCGCGTGATCAAGTGCATTGTCGACAAGGATTCATTGCTGGAACTGAAGCCGCGCTTTGGCAAAAGCGCAGTCACCGGCCTTGCGCGCCTCGGCGGCAAAACGGTCGGCATCATTGCCAACAATCCGCTGCATCGCGGCGGTGCGCTGGATGCGGATGCCTGTCGCAAGCTCGTCGATTTCATCGTGCTTTGTGATTCGTTCAACATCCCGTTCGTGATGCTGGTCGACACACCCGGTTTCCAGATCGGCACCGAAGCCGAACGTGCCGGGGCACCGGGCAAGATCATGAATTTCATGAACGCGATGACCTTGGTCACCGTGCCGCATATGACGGTGATCGTGCGCAAGAGTTATGGCCGTGCCTATGTCTGCATGGGCGGCGGCCGCCACTCCGACGAAGTCGCGGCATGGCCGACGGCCGAGATCAGTTTCATGAGCCCGGATTTCGCCACCAAGATCGTGCACGGCGGCGGCGTCGGTGACCCCGGCTGTGAAGAAGCGCTGGCCGATATCCGCAAGGGCGCCGACG
>CAMCYP010000058.1 GCA_945885345.1 Bordetella parapertussis
GGCAAACAACGCAGCCAGTGGCGATTTTGAACACAACCCGAAGGGACGGGCGATTTGGCCCCGAGGCGTTGTTGCGTCTTCGCTTATTTGCCTACGGGCAAACCGCACTCGGCGCTCCTAGCCCTGAGGCCAAATCGTCGCCGTCGCACTCATGAAATGATGGTTAACAGGCCCTAGGACCAGCCGGCTTGATACGGTTTTCAATCACGAAAACCTGTGCAGCATCAGGTTGCGGGCTTGGGCACTGGCGTGGACAGGCAGCCCATCAGACGTTCCATGCGTACACGATGTAGAATCAGCCATGCCTGCTCAATGTGCGCTTCCTGTTCCGCGTCGCGCGCACCGGTTACGTAGCTGTATATCGCATCGGCCAGCATTTCCAGAGGTTCGCGAATTTCATGCGTACGCAGATCACCCGCCGTCCAGCCGAGCCTGAGCACCGCTTTCCTGAACGCGATTGCATCCGCTACGTCTCGGGCCAGGTCACGCATCCTGGCGAGTCTGGCAATATCCTCGCGCAGGAGATGGGCCTGGAAATAGCTTTGTTCCGTCTCCAGTTTTCGCTCAAGTTCCCGGATCAGGTGCATGGTGATGCTCCGCTGTGGCGTAGCCGGATTTTACCTTTGCTCCCACGAGCCTGATACTGCTGTGATCGTATGCCTGATACCCATCATCCGTTTTCTCCGCCCCGCGGCAAGTACCGCGATCCACTGACGCTGGTCGACTGGCCGCAACTGGACACGCCCGGTGCGTGGCTGCCGCAATCGGCATTGTCGCTGCATGGTCTGCCCGAATTCGTCGCCGCCGGAGACGAGGTGAAGCGCAGGCTTTCGTGTTACGAGTTCATCAACGTCATGTATTGCGGAATCTGGCTGGAAAGCATTTTTCTGCAGCGGGTATCGCGGTTGCTGCAGCCGGACATGCCGCGTACGGAAAACGCCCATCTGCTGCATGAACTGCGCGAGGAAACCGGACACAGCTTGATGTTTCTGCGCGCGATTGACGCGGCAAATGTCGAGTTACCGCAGGGCAGCTGGCGAGCGCCGCGCGCCGCTGCGATGCTCGGGCGTTTTGCGCCGGCGGGCAGTGCGTTGTTCTGGCTGGCAATGCTGATCGGTGAACACGTGTCGGACGGTTTGAACCGCCATGTCTGCGAGACGGTTATTGAAGTTAATCCCGCAGTCCGGCAAATCTGCATGCTGCATGTTGCGGACGAGGCACGGCATATCAATCACGCACGCGGCATGCTTGCCGCCGCACTGTCCGTCAGCGGCGCAACACGGCGTGTTTTCCTGTCGACCGCCGCACGTGTGCTGCTGTGGCAGATGACTTCAGTGTTCTACTATCCGCCGGCCGGTTTTTATGCGCTGGCCGGACTTCCCCGCGAAACCGATTGGCGGGCCGCGGCGCTGCGCAATCCGGCTCGACAGCGCTTCGTTGCGCAACAACTGGCGCCGACGGTGCAATTACTGCAGTCATTCGGCCTGGATGTCAGAAGTTCTTAAAATTACCAATAAAATCAAGTAGTTAAATTATTTAAAGTTCCGTAAATAATGACAAAAACATGCCTCTGACGAGGCTGTCATGTTTTTCGGAAAGGTCGATAATTTACCCCAGCGCATCAATGAGCGTCGCGGCGGTGTCGTAGCGGTTATGCCAGCCCAGCGTTGTGGTCGTGCGCCGGCAATCCAGGGTGAGGGTATTGCCCAGCCCCTCCAGCCACGCCGGTTCTCCACCCCAGCCCGTTAGCCGCCACAGGGTGTGCAGCCCGGCGCGTACCAAGTCCGGCGGCAGCGGCAACGCGAACCGGTGGCGACGCTGGATGAATTCGCAATAACTGAAACTGTCGCCGGCGGCGAGATTGAATGGCCCACGCACGTCCTGCCTGATGGCCAACAACACCGCGCGCGCCACGTCATCCTCGTGTACACATTGTAATTGTGCATACGGCCGCGGCAATGCCGGGTACAGGGGCAGGTTGAGCAACTGCAGCAGCAATGGTTGTGCATTCCTGCCGAGAATCACATGCGGGCGCAGCCGCACGCATTCGGGGATATCCGCTTCCAGCAGGCGTTCGAGCTGTGCCTTGTGCGCGCCATACCGAAAGCCGTGCAACGGCGCATATGGCGATTCTTCAGACAGGTTTTCCCCCTTGCCATATACGGCAGCGCTCGATAAATGCACCAGCCGATTTACGCCGGCATCGCGTGCGGCCTGAAACAACCGGTAGCTGCCGCGGACGTTGATATCCGCCATCTCCGCCTCACGCATGCGCCCGCGCAGCACCACATAAGCCAAGTGTACGAACGCATCATGCCCGGGGAGGATATCCGTCAAGCGCGGTTCGCGGATATCACAGACTGTCGCTTGAAATTTTTCATGTGAAAAGTGCGGCGGCACAATGTCCACGCCGGTGACACGGCTGATGGCATCATCCGCGCACAATACCGGCAGCAATACCCGCGCCAGATGCGAACTGGAGCCGGTGACAAAAACATTCAAGGTGTCAATCGCGCGTCGCAAATGCCGGCATCACCTCGTGCGCGAACAAGGCCAGCGATTCGCGCGTCACCGCAGGTTCGACCGCGCCTGCGCCAAAGGCGCACAGCAGATGAGTGACGCCGGCATCGGCGTATTTGCCCAGCTTGGCACGTACTTCTTCGGGATTTCCCACCACGGTCATGCCAAAAGTATCGGCGAGATTGAAATTTACGCCAAGTTTCATCAGCGCGCGAAAGCGCCCGATTTCATGCAGGTGCTCGTAACCGGGATACAGTTTTTCGAGTACGGGCAGCACCACGTTGTAGAGTTCTCGGTAAAACCAGGTAAAAGCCTCCCTGGCGATGCGATGTGCGCGCTGACTGTCAGCCAGACACAGGATCCCGATGGTCATGCCGGCGCGCGGTGCATCGGTGCTGCGCCATGCTGCGCGGTAGCGTTCGATATCGTGCTTCACCATGAACCAGGGTTTAAACGGTCCGGCGAGCACGCCCAGTCCGCGCGTTGCGGCCCATTCAAAAGTTTGCGGGCTGACAGCCGCCGTCCACAGTGGCGGATGCGGGCGCTGTACCACGTGCGGCACGATGTCGAGTGCCTCCATGTGATAATGCGGTCCGCGATGGTTGACCGGGTTGCGTGTGAAACTCTGCATCAGGATGTCCAGGCTCTCGCCGGTAATCTCGCGGCTTGCTGCCATATCGACGCCAAACACTGCGCACTCGCGCGGTGAGAATCCGCGGCCAATGCCGATTTCCAGCCGTCCGCCGCACAGTGCATCCAGAGTGGCAACACGCTCGGCGACATGCACGGGGTGATGCAGAGGCAGTGGAATGATCGCATGTCCCAACCGGATGTTGCTGGTCCGCGCCGCCGCCGCCGCCAGCAACAGTTCAGGCTTTGAAGCGTGCGAATATCCGCGCAGAAAATGATGCTCGGTGAGCCACGCGCAGCCATAACCCAGGCGGTCGGCGAGCTCGATCTGCGTCAGTAACTCGGCGTAGAGCTCCGCTTCGGAAAGACGAAGCCACGGTGGCATAGCCGCTTCATAAAACAGATCGAATCTCATCGGAGTTGTGGCGGAATCGGATGGGGTAGCCCCATGATGCCAGCCCGTGACCGTCTGATCCACCGTTAACGACCTTTTCCAAAAACAGGCTCTAGAGGCATTTTTTTGTCATTATTGATGGAACTTTCAATAACTATGCCATCGGCAGCGCGCCAAGCAGTGCGCGTATTTTTTCCATCAGGTCACGTGTCGAAAAAGGTTTGGTCAGATAGCTGTCGGCGCCCAGCGCCAGGCCGCGGGCGATCTCGGTTTCACGGCCACGGGCAGTGAGCAGCATGATCCGTGTATTGCGCAGCGCCGGATTTTCGCGAATCAGCCGGCACAGTTCGAATCCGTCGATCCCAGGCAGCATCACATCCAGTAATACCAGGTCCGGCGGCTGTGCCTCTAAAGCGCGCAGGGCAGCGGCACCATCGCCGGCAGTTGTGACTGCGTAACCTTCCTTGCCGAGCAGGAACTCGAGTGACAGCAGGATGTTGGCTTCATCCTCGACGATCAGGACGCTGGCAGTTGCGGTGTTCATGCGGCAAGGAAATGGGCGTCGATGCGCGGCAAAGGCAGGGTGAAGGAAAATTTGGCCCCTTGCCCCGGCGTGCTTTCAACCCATAACCGGCCGCCGAAGTGATGAATGATTTCCCGCGAAATGGCGAGGCCGAGACCACTGCCGCGCGGTTTGCCGGCAGGCGTGTCACTGACCTGGCGGAATTTTTCGAAAATGACAGCCTGGTCTGCGGGACTGATGCCGATGCCGTTGTCGGTGACGTCGATGCGCAGTGCATGTGTTTCCTCGATCAGCCGGATGCTGACCCGACTGTCCGGCTTGTCACAGAAATTTGCGGCATTGGACAGCAGGTTCAATGCGACCTGGGTGATGCGGTCGCGGTCAGCCAAGACCAGCGGCAGTTGCTGCGGAATCTGCAGGTCGAGCGTGATGCGCCGTTCCTTGTAAATCTGGCTCAGTGCGGCCACGGCGTCTTCCAGCACTTCGCGCATATCGACTTCGCTCGGATGCCAGTCGGCGGCGCCGGATTCGATCTTGGCCAGATCCAGCACCTGGTTGATCAGCCGCGTCAGTCGTTCCGATTCACGGGTGATGATGCCGAGAAACTTGCTGCGCTGTTCCGGTTCGAGCTGCGGATTGTCGCTGAGGATTTCGGAGAACGCGCGGATCGAAGTCAATGGGGTGCGCAGTTCGTGGGTCACAGTGGAAATGAAATCGTCCTTCAGCCGGTCGAGCTCCTGCAGCCGCTGGTTGGCGCTACGCAGTTCATTGGTTGCAGCCTCGAGTTCGCGTGATTTCTGTTCCAGTTGCCGGCTGTAGGCGAGCGCCTGGGAGGCCTCGTCGATGATGGCCATGACTTCGTCGAGCGCCAGCGGTTCCTCGACGACAACGGAGGCCACCATGTCACGCGCAGAGGCGCTGCCAATGGAGCCGGCAATCTGCGATTCGACGTAATGCACCAGTACCGCATTCGCTGTGACCTGTTCGATGCCGGATATGCCCTGGCTGCGGGCGTAGGCGGCAAAGGCTTCGTTGGCACGCTCCGGGCCGATGAAACGGCCGAGCAAGGTCTGCAGGTCAGCAACCGTCGCACTGCCGCGCCAGAACCGCGAACCGCTGCCGGGTGCAATATGGCGGAATACGTCTACGAACAGGTTGGCCTGGCTGTGCTCGGTGGCGGTGGGTTTGCGCCACAGCGAGAAGCCGACGTAACAGCCGACATTGGCAAGCATGCTCCAGAACAGGCAGTGGCTGATGTCGTCGAGGCCGGTGAGGCCGAACAGCTGCTGCGGTTTCAGCAGGTCGAAGCCCATGATGCCTTCGGTGAGGAAGGTAATGGGCAGCCAGCCCGATTTGGCGAAGGAGGGCAGCAGCAGCGAATACAGCCACACCAGAAAACCTGCGCTCAAGCCACACAAAGCGCCCAGCCGCGTGCCGCCTTTCCAGAACAGGCCGCCGATCATCGCCGGTGCGAATTGTGCGACGGCGGTAAATGAAATCAGGCCGATCGACACCAGCGCGTAGGCTTCGCCGGCGAGATAGAAATAACCGTAACCCAGCGCTAATATGACAACGATCGCGCTGCGGCGGATGCCCAGCAGCAGGTTGGAAAGATCGGGGCTTTCGGTCAGGCGCAGGAATTTCCAGCGCAGCAGAATCGGCATGACCAGGTCGTTGCAGACCATGGTCGACAGCGCGATGGTTTCAACGATGACCATGCCGGTCGAGGCTGAGAGCCCGCCGACGAAGGCGAGCAAGGCCAGCCAGGTTTTTTGTTCCGACATCGGCAGGGTCAGTACAAAGGTGTCGGCGTCGACACTGCCCGCAGGAAAACTCATCAGCCCGCCAAAAGCGATCGGTAATACAAAAATGTTGATCGCAAACAAGTACAGCGGGAACAGCCAGATCGCCTTGTTCAGGTGGCGCTCGTTGACGTTTTCGACTACTGCGACCTGGAACTGACGTGGCAGCAGGATGATCGCCAGCATCGACAATACCGTCAGTGATGCCCAGGTGGTGTAGTTGCCGGCGGCGCCACCCTGAACCAGCAATGCATTGAGTTCCGGCACTGCGGCGGCTTTGGCAAAAACGTCACCAAAGCCGTCGAACATGCCATAAGTTACGAATATGCCGACGGCGATGAAGGCCACCAGTTTGACGATGGATTCAAAGGCAATGGCCGCGACCAGACCTTCATGGCGTTCGGTGGCGTCGAGGTGGCGGGTGCCGAACAGGATCGTGAAAGCTGCGAGCAGCATCGCAATGTAGAAGGTGTTGTCCTGCAGGAAGGGCAGCGAGGCGGCGGGAGCCATGGCATCCGGGTACTGCAGCATGGTAGAAAAGCTCACCGAGATCGCTTTCAGCTGCAATGCAATGTAGGGCACGATGCCGAGCACGGCGATGATGGTGACCAGGCCACCCAGCACATGGCTTTTTCCGTAACGCGAAGCGATGAAGTCGGCAATGGACGTGATACGGTGTGCTTTGCTGATGCGGATCATTTTCAGCAGCACGTACCACCACAACGCCGCCATCAGCGTTGGCCCGAGATAGATCGGCAGGAAGCCGATGCCGGTGGTCGCGGCGCGGCCGACGCTGCCGTAGAAAGTCCAGGAGGTGCAGTACACCGCCAGCGACAGTGTGTAGATGTACGGATTGGCGATGAGGCTGCGTCCGGCATCGGCACGCTTGTCGCCCCAGTAGGCGATGGCGAACAGCATGCCGACGTAGGCGAAGGACAGAACGACAATCAGCGCGCCGGTGAGCATGGCCCTCATCGATCCTTGCGTTCGATGATCAGCGCCATCAGGGCAATGATGGCAATCCATGCGGCAAACACGTAAAAATAGATCAGGGGGATGCCCCACAGGCGTGCATTGCCGCTGAACAGCGCCAGCAGCGGAAAATTGAACAGCAGGCAGCCGAGCAGGAACAACGCCACCAGGCGTTGTCCTTTGAGGGTAGGGCCAATCATGGTGAACCCGGGCGGATACGTTTTGTCCGCGAGGCCGGCTTATTTCGGGGTTTGTTTGAGCTGGTCGAGAATCGCCGGATTTTCCAGCGTGGACACATCCTGCACGATGTCCTCGCCCTTGGCGATCGAGCGCAGCAGCCGGCGCATGATTTTGCCGGATCGGGTTTTCGGCAGGTTGTCACCGAAGCGGATGTCGCGCGGTTTTGCGATCGGGCCGATTTCCTTGCCCACCCAGTCCTGCAGTTCCTTGATGATTTTTTTCGCGGCATCCCCTTCGGGGCGTGCCTGCTTCAGCACAACGAAGGCGACCACGGCTTCACCGGTCAGGTCATCGGGGCGGCCGACCACGGCGGCTTCGGCGACCAGTGCGCTGTTGGCAACCAATGCGGATTCGATTTCCATGGTGCCGAGTCGGTGGCCGGAGACGTTCAGCACGTCGTCGATACGGCCCATGATGCGGATATAGCCGTCCTCATCATAGGTTGCACCGTCGCCGGCGAGGTAGTACTTGCCCTGGAAATCTTCCGGGAAATAGGTTTTTTTGAAACGCTCCGGGTCGCCCCAGATGGTACGCAGCATCGACGGCCAGGGTTTTTTGATGACCAGGATGCCGCCTTTACCTTTGCCTACCGAGAGTCCGGTTTCGTCGACGATGTCGGCGATGATGCCGGGCAGCGGCAGCGTGGCCGATCCGGGTTTGGTCGGCGTAGCACCCGGCAGCGGTGTGATCATGTGGCCTCCGGTTTCCGTTTGCCACCAAGTATCGACGATGGGGCAACGAGTGCCGCCGACGGTTTCGTGGTACCACATCCAGGCTTCAGGGTTGATCGGTTCGCCGACGGTGCCGAGGATGCGCAGGCTGGAGAGGTCGTACTTTTTCGGCAGGTCGCCGCCGGCCTTGATCAGTGAACGGATCGCAGTCGGCGCGGTGTAAAACACCGTGACCTTGTGATCCTGAATCATTTTCCAGAAGCGGCCGGCGTCCGGATAGGTCGGCACCCCTTCGAACACGACTTCGGTGCCACCGCAGGCCAGCGGACCGTAACAAACATAGGAGTGGCCGGTGACCCAGCCCACATCCGCGGTACACCAGAAAACGTCCGTCGGTTTGTGGTCGAAGGTCCACTGCATCGTCAGGATGGTCCACAGCAGGTAACCGCCCGTGGAATGCTGGATGCCCTTGGGTTTGCCGGTGGAGCCGGAGGTGTAGAGGATGAACAGTGGATGTTCGGCATCGACCCATTCCGGTTCGCAGGTTTCGGGCTGGCCTTTGACCAGATCATGCAGCCAGACATCGATTTTTGCATTCCAGTTGACCTTGCCGCCGGTGCGTTGGTAGACCACCACCGACTTGATCGATTCACAACCGCCGAGGGCGATGCCGTCATCGACCGCAGCTTTGAGCGCGATGGCCTTGCCGCCGCGCATCTGCTCGTCCGCAGTCAGCACGGCAACGGCGCCGGCGTCGATGATGCGTTCCTGCAGGCTCTTCGCCGAAAAGCCGCCGAATACCACCGAGTGTATGGCGCCGATGCGCGCACAGGCCTGCATGGCGACAATCGCCTCGATCGACATCGGCATGTAGATGATGACGCGATCGCCTTTTTTGATGCCGCGCGATTTCAGGCCGTTGGCCATCATGCAGGTGCGGCGATAAAGGTCCTTGTAGCTGGCGCGGGTGATCTTGCCGTCGTCGGCTTCGAAAATGACTGCGGTTTTATCGGGCTGCGTCTGCAGGTGGCGGTCGAGGCAGTTATACGATGCGTTCAGCGTGCCGTCGGTGAACCAGCGGAAAAAAGGCGCTTTGGAATCATCAAAGGTCTGAGTGAACGGTTTTTTCCACAGCAGGTGTTTACGCGCGAGATCCGCCCAGAAACCGGTGTAGTCTTTTTCTGCCGCGGCGCACATGGCGCGATAAGCGTCCATGCCGGAAATATTGGCCTGCGCGACCATTTTGGCATCCGGCGGGAACACGCGCGTTTCCTGCAGGACTGATTCAATGGTTCCGGATGCTGGGGTGGACATGACGCTCCTCCGATGGCAGTGATTTTGGTGACGACAGTCGGTGACGACGGCCGGTGTCATCGATGACAGTGCCGCCGTCTGGCGCCACGGGACCGATGCACCGGTTTATGCGCTATAAAATCATTAACGCCCCGGTCTTGTAAAGCCGCGCCGGCGGTGCAGTCGTGGCGTTTATCCGGATTCAAGGGCATACTTACTGCTTTCTTACGGCGGGCCTCCCCGCATCGCATGGTAGTGAACCTGGTCAGGTCCGGAAGGAAGCAGCCACAGCTATTTAATGCGAGTGCCGGGGGTTAGGCTCGCCACCCCAATTTTGACAGGACGGACGGCTCAGCCGTCCGTTTTTGTTCGCAACCGGAAAAACAGCGTGCGGTGGGTGCTTCACCGTTGCGCTGCTTCTTTTGTCTGGCAGCTTTGCCGGTAAAATAGCCGCCTTGGCTGATTGACCCGCAGCTGAAACTGATTTTCCGACTCATTTTCCTTATTAACGCGAGCCGCCGTGACTCAGGTTCTTGCCCGCAAGTGGCGCCCCCGCAGCTTTACCGAACTGGTTGGCCAGGAGCACGTGGTGCGCGCGTTGACCAACGCGCTGCGCCAGCAGCGGCTGCACCATGCCTATCTGTTCACGGGCACCCGCGGTGTCGGCAAGACCACGCTGGCGCGTATCCTCGCGAAATCGCTGAACTGTGAAACCGGTGTCACCGACGCGCCTTGTGGCAAATGTTCGGCCTGTACCGAAATCGACGCTGGCCGTTTTGTCGACCTGATCGAGCTTGATGCCGCGTCCAATACCCAGGTCGACAACATGCGCGAATTGCTGGAGAACGCGCTGTATGCACCGACCAGCGGGCGTTACAAGGTCTACATCATCGACGAAGTACACATGTTGTCGCGTTCAGCGTTCAACGCCATGCTGAAAACCCTGGAAGAGCCACCGGGGCATGTGAAATTCATTCTTGCCACCACCGATCCGCAGAAAATTCCGGTGACGGTACTGTCGCGCTGCCTGCAGTTCGGCCTGAAGCAGATTCCGCAGCCGCAGATCCGCGAGCGCCTCACGGAAATTCTCGCCGCGGAAAACGTGCCGGCGGATGCGCAATCGATTGCGCTGGTGGCGCGCGCCGCAGAAGGCAGCCTGCGCGATGCACTGAGCCTGCTCGACCAGGCGATCGCCCATGGCGGCGGCAAACTGGAAGAAACCTCGACGCGCGCGATGCTGGGCGCAGTGGACCAGACCTATCTCTACGCCATACTCAAGGCCTTGGCCGAGCGCAATGGCGCTGAACTGGTGGCGGGTGCTGAGCGCATGGCGGAACGCAGCCTGTCCTTCGAATCAGCCCTGCAGGACCTGGCGTCGCTGCTGCATCGCGTGGCGTTGGCGCAGGTAGTGCCGCAAAGCATAGCCGCGGATGATCCGGATGCGGCGGCCATACTCGAATTGACCAAAACCCTGGCCGCGGAAGATCTGCAGCTGTATTACCAGATCGCTGCGCAGGGACGGGCCGAGATCGGTCTGGCGCCTGACGAACATGCCGGATTCATGATGACGTTGTTGCGCATGCTGGCTTTTGCGCCGGGTGGCGGTGCCGTGGCGACCGGGACCGCACCGATGGCAGCGGCAAGGGGTGCAGCACCAGCAACCGCAACGGCACCGTCTGTGGTCAAAGCCGATCCGTCATCGTGGGTGGAACTGGTCGGACAACTTGGCCTGAGTGCGATGGCGAACCAGCTGGCACTGCGCTGCGAAATGACCCGGCGCACCGCTGAGATGATCGAGTTGCGCATTTCGCCGGCGGATGAGCGCATGTTCGACAAAACGTATCGCGACAGACTGACTGCAGCGTTGCGCCAGCTGCTGGGTGCGCAACTGCGGGTGACTTTTCTTGCCGGCGAAGTGGCGGGGGTGTCGCCCAAGGCCATGACCGATCGCAAAACCGAACAGCGGCAGGCGGCCGCAGTCACCGAAATCCGCGAGGATCCCTTCGTTCGTGAACTGCTTGAGGATTTCGGCGGCTCGGTCGAGGATGCTTCCATTAAACCGAAATAATGAGACAGGAACAGCCATCATGATGAAAGGCCAGCTTGCAGGACTGATGAAGCAGGCGCAGCAGATGCAGGACAACATGCGCAAGATGCAGGAGCAACTCGCGCTGATCGAGGTCGAAGGGCAGGCGGGCTCGGGTGCGGTCAAGGTGGTCATGACCTGCAAGCACGAGGTCAAACGGGTGGCCATCGATCCGTCGGTGCTGGGGGATGACAAGGACATGCTGGAGGACCTGATCGCGTTGGCCATGAATGACGCCGTGCGCAAGGTCGAAGCCACCAGCCAGGAAAAAATGGCTGGCGTGACCGCCGGGCTGCCGTTGCCGCCGGGCATGAAATTGCCGTTTTGATTTATTAAAAATATAATAAAAACAATAACTTATATGAATTTTCTATTGTGAATTCACCTCCTTCGCTGCAGGCCCTGATTGAAGCGCTTCGTTGTCTGCCCGGTGTCGGGCCGCGCTCGGCGCAGCGCATGGCCTTCCATCTGATGCAGCGCGACCGGCCCGGTGCGCAGCGTCTGGCGGTGACCATGGGCGCGGCGCTGGAGCGGGTGCGGCATTGCGAACGCTGCAACAATTTTTCCGAAGAACCGGTGTGCCTGCTGTGCCTGTCGCCGCGGCGTAACGCGCGACTGCTGTGCGTGGTTGAAACACCGGGCGACCTGCTGATGATGGAGCAGGCGCAATGTCATGACGGACTGTATTTTGTGCTGATGGGGGCCTTGTCCCCGCTGGACGGCATCGGGCCGAAAGACATACACCTCGAGCGTCTGTTGCAGCGCGCTGCCGATGGTGTGGTGCAGGAAGTGGTGCTGGCGACCAACTTCACGGTGGAAGGCGAAGCGACTGCACATTATGCCGGCGAGTTGTTGCGTGCCAAGGGCGTCAGGGTCACGCGCATCGCACGCGGCCTGCCGGTCGGCGGCGAACTCGAGCATGTCGACAGCGGCACACTGGCCCAGGCCGTGCAGGAGCGGCGCGACGTATTGGGTTAGCGGAAGTCCGGGGAAAGACGCTATTGCTTGAATCCGGCGGCATATGCCACGGTCGGCGCCGGAGAAAAGATATTGCCTGCCAGCGCAAGGCCGGCACCTTGCGGGCCGACAAATACTCCCGTTGCATTGCTGCTGGCGGCTGCCGAAGTGCTGCATGCGCCACCGGAGCATGTACCGGAAAAATTCATGGTATTGGTAATGGCCGGCGAATTGGTGAAGGTGCAGGCGGTGCAGGTTGTGAGGCTGTAGTTGACGCCGCCAACAGCCAGCGAAAGCGGAGTTGCGACTGCAATCGTACCGCTGGTCGATCCAAACGAAACGTTCAGAGCTCCGCCACTGAAAGTGCCTACGATGCCCGATGTGTTGACGGGGTTTGGGCCGCCGGCATACGTATAGAGGAACGTGCCGCTGATCGGCATGACTGTGTTGCCATCGCCGAGCACGTACGGCACGCCGGTTGGCGGGCTTGTGGCGCCGGTGTTCGGAGACGGAAAGACCGTCGTTGAACCGGACCAGCGGCCCCAGTTCATGGTACTGCCATCTACCAACAAAGTGCTGCCGGTTTCAATTACAGTTCCCGCGCCGAGGCTACCGCTTAAGGCGGAGCCGGGGGACCCGGTGCCAAATGCGATCAGGTTGGCCCCGGAAAATTGGGACAGCGAGCCGGTACCGGTGTTGTTCGCGAAGGAAGGTGTTGCGCTGGCAAACGCAAGCTCACCGGTCTGACCGCTGGCACCCGGAGTAAAACCGCTGCTCTGATAAGCATTGAGAAACACGACGGGTCCGGCCAGGGTTCCATTTAAACCACCGCCGACGACTGCAAATTCAAAGCCATTGGGGCCGCCGGTGCCCACGTCAAAACCACCGAATACTGTAGGGCTGGCGCAATTGGCGCCAGCGCAGCTACCGGAAAGGCTGCCGCCGAAATCGCCGGTATGGGGGCCGCTGGCTCTGCCGCCAGTGCCGCTTACTGAAAAGGCCGCACCCGAAAAATTAATACCCATGCTGTAGATGACAGATTGAGCAGTGAAGTCCAGTGTCAGGGAACTGCTGGTCAGTGTGCCCGTGTTACCACCGGCGTCGACTGGTGAAGGTCCGCCCACGTAGGTATAGGTGGCGATGCCGCCGGAGGGCTGGAGGGAGCTGGTCTCCTGAGTCAGACCGGTTGCGGTAACGAACAGCACCGGGATGTTGGTCAGGGGCGTGCCATTCAAGGTCAATATCTGCGTATTGCCGGTCCAGCGGCCCCAAGTCAGTACCTGGCCATTAGGATACATATAGCTGCCGGTATCGACGATGGTTCCACCGCTGGCGCCGTAGGGCGCAACACCTGCGGTACCGTAAGACAGCAGTTGATTCAGGCTGTTGTATGTTCCTTGGTCATTGTCGTCGAATACGGTTTCGGTGATGCTGGAAAACGGGTAGACGACTCCCCAGCCATTGGCTGGTGGCAGTACGGCGGGAGTTCCTTGCGGCCCCAGATCCTGGGTTGCCACGAACTGCAGCTGCGGCAGGGGATCGGGCGTGGTGCTTGGACGGCTTTCCGAGGCTGCGCCGCCGCTGGTGGCCTGCTCTGAACCCGAGCCTGAATCTGCGGATCCGCTTTTGGTGCCGCCCTGTTTTCGACTCTCCAGTTTGTTGGATACAAAATCCGGGGCAACCAGCAGCGGTTCAACGACGCTCTTGGCATCGGCAACATAGAAGTTTTCGTTGATGCCGAATGATTTCTGATCGCGTTCGTTGGATACGTCAATGCGGTTGGTGCCGTGGGAGATACCGTTGGTGCGGCCATAGAGGCCATCCTTGGCCAGTGAGCCGTCGCTGTTACGACAATCGCCCTGGCACAGAGTCGCCGCATAGTCGGTGCCGCGGATGCCGATCGTCGCCGTGGTCGTGCTGAGCCGGTAGTTGGCGTGGTTGGCGCGACCGACCAGCCCGGTCACCGTGCGCAGCCCCCCCTTGAGCAGGCTGAGAAATCCGCGTTCGTTGCCGTCTTCCTTGCCGGAAAAACGGAAATCGTCGATTCGCAGTTCGCTGTTTTCCTTCAGGGAGACAATGCTCTCATCGATGAAGCGCACCTGCAGGTTGCTTGCCGCGCCGGTACGCAGCAGATCCTTGTCCTGGATCATCGCGCCGTAAGTGAGGGGGACGGTTTGATTGCCGCGGATCGCAACCGCGTTGCCGGCGGCGAGCAGCACCCGGCCGACGTCGGCGGCGTGGACGGTGGCGGTGAGTCCCAGGGCGACCATGATGAAGGCAAAGCGGGGTAAAAGTTGTTTCATGATGTTCCCCTTACCTGAAATCGTAGCGAATCTTGAATGTCAGCATGTCCCGCCGGTACGTGTAGAGCTCGAGGTTCGATGAATTTTTTGACAACAGCAGTTCGGCACGCAGACTGAGATCGCGCGTGTAGGCGTAGCTGGCGACGGCGTCGGCAGCGTAATAATTGTCACTGCGCGTGGTTCCCAGTAGCAGATCCGGCCCGTCATAGCGGCTTTTCTGGTAGGTGCCGCCGACAGAGAGTGCCCACTTGGGGATCGGGGTGATGGCCAGCGCGACCCGTCCCCCGTACATGCCGCGACCAAGATCCGGCCGACCCTCGGTATTGTGTTCTTTCCCGGTGTTGACACTGAGCGTCAGCAAGGGCTGCCATTTGTCGATGAAGGCTTTGCGGTAACCGATCCCGGCGGCATGGAATTCTGCATCGCGGGCCCGGTTGTTGCCGGTGTATTCGAATTGCGCCGTCTGCAGGAACGGACTGATGGTCTGTAACTCGTCGATCTGATGCAGCCATTCCCCGGACAGGCTGCTGACGGTACGGAAACGGTCGTAATCGACGGTTACCTCTGCGCGTGAGGCGGTCAGGCGATAGAAATTCTTGTCTTTGAAATACGAGATGCCGCCGTTGGCGGCGATATTGCCCTGGTCAAATTGCTGGGCATCGCCCGAGCTGTTGAATTTGCCGTCTATCTGGCCACCGGCGAACACGGCCAAACCCGGAGAGATGGGATGCGAAATCTGCCCGCCGACGGCGAGCCAGCTGAAGTTGGAGCGGGTCTTGACACCCGCCTGGCCGATCACGACGTTGCCGAAAACCGGAAGACTGACATTGGCGCTGCCGACGCCACCGTTGGTGTTGCTGTCGTAGCCGTAACCCGCTTCCAGAAACAGACCGGCAGTCGTGCGGTAAGTGCTTTCGCGGGAGCGCAGAGCGTCCAGGAAGCGTTCGATATTCGCCGTTACCGCTGCCGGTGGCTTGGTGTTCAGGACAGCATTGAATTCTTCGCGTGCACGCTGGTCATCGCCCATGACGAAGTAGCCGCGTGCCAACTCCAGTCTGGCGCTGGCGTTATTCGGATAATTGACGGTATAGCGCTCGAGGGCAAGTACACCTTCGCCGGCGCGACCGCTGTCGATGGCTGCGACACCGAAGTAGAAGTCGAACTGTGGATCGCCCAATTGATCGGGGTGATTTTTGCCGAGCGCATAAGCTCCGGCGGCATCCCCCTTGTCGAGCAAGGCCTTGACTTCGTCGGCGGGGGCGGCAAGTGCTGCACTGGCAGATGTCAATATCGCCAGCAGCCCGATACCGATTAAAGCCTTACCCCTGAATTTCATTTTTATTCTCCCTAACCTGCCTTGAGGTTGTCAGGGCGGGCGGCAGCAGGATTGTATGCTCTGTATACTGCGAAATTCTGCAATCAGCATACAGCAAACCATGAAATCGACAAGATCAGCGCGTAATTCACCACAGAGGCTGTCCAAGGGGGCTGCCCGGGTCCGTTTGGAACTGGGCTGCGTATGAAAGGCGTCCGAAAAAAACGCAGCCCTTTTCGCAATCCGCAGCCGAAAGCGGCAGCCAAGCCGCAGCCTGCGTCGCGCGGTGAGTTACAGGCGCCTGCGGCAGCTGAAGCAGCGGTCCAGGCAACAGCGCAACCGTCGGCTGAAATGCGCGGCGAAAAATTGCACAAGATGCTGGCGCAGGCAGGCCTGGGGTCACGCCGTGCGATGGAAGAACGCATCCGCGCCGGCGAGGTCATGGTCAACGGCAAGGTTGCCGGCATCGGCGACCGTGTGACGGCGGAAGACCACATCAAGGTCGGCACTCGGATCGTGCGCTGGCCGCAGCAGGGTCAGTTGCCGCGGGTGCTGCTGTATCACAAGCCGGAAGGCGAAATCGTCAGCAATGATGATCCGCAGGGCCGGCCGACGGTGTTCAGCAAACTGCCGCCGGCGCGCGGCGCGAAATGGCTGGCCATCGGGCGCCTCGACTTCAATACCAGCGGTCTGCTGATTTTCACCACCTCGGGCGACCTTGCCAACCGCATGATGCATCCGCGCTTCGAGGTTGAGCGCGAATATGCCGTGCGTGTGCTGGGCACCATCAATCCGGTCAGCCTGGATGCATTGCGCGCGGGGGTGCAGCTCGAAGACGGAGTCGCGCGTTTTGAGTATCTGGAAGAAGAGGGTGGGGAAGGCGCCAACCGCTGGTTCCGCGTATTGCTGCGCGAAGGCCGCAATCGTGTGGTGCGGCGCTTGTTCGAATCGCAGAACCTGACGGTGAGCCGGCTGATGCGTGTGCGTTTCGGCATCGTTGCGCTGCCGCCACGGCTGAAGCGTGGTCAGTTCATGGAGTTGGCGTCCGACGACGTCGGGCAACTGCTGGCCTGGGCGTCTGCGCCGGAGCAGGCGGAATCTCCGCCAATGCTGCCTTCTGAAGCAACAGAACACAGTCGTCCCCGCCGCTCGTCTCCGCCCAGATAGTCTTCGCCCAATTCAGTTGCGGGAATGCGCGTTCCACGCGCGCCCGGTTGTGACCGACCTCCAGCACCAGCCAGCCTTGCGGCGTGAGATGTGCTGCGGCTTCAGCAAAGATGCGCCGCACCAGATCCAGGCCATCTCTGCCACCATGCAGCGCGAGCGCCGGTTCCTTGCGGTATTCCGCGGGCAGGGTTCGCATCACCGGTTCACGTACGTATGGTGGATTGCTGAGGATGACGTCGTAGCGTTTGCCGGCGAGTTTGTTGAACAGGTCGGAGCGGATCAGTTGCAGGCGTTGCGCCAGTTGATGCTCGAGCACGTTGCGGCGTGCGACCGCGAGCGCGGGACTGGAAATATCAACACCATCGACCTGCGCTTTCGGGAAGGTATGCGCGGCAATGATGGCGAGACAACCGGATCCCGTGCACAAATCCAGTATCGCCTGCGGCGACTGGCGCGGTTTCAGCCAGGGCTGCAGGCGTGATTGCAGCAGTTCGGCAATGTATGACCGCGGCACGATGACACGTTCATCGACATAAAACCGGTATTCGCCGAGCCAGGCTTCATGGGTCAGGTAGGCGGCGGGGATGCGTTCGCTGATGCGGCGTGCGAACAATTGCTCTGCACACTGCGCGGTTTTTGCGCTGACCGGCTGATCGAGTCGTGCCGCGAGATTTTCGAATGGGCA
>CAMCYP010000059.1 GCA_945885345.1 Bordetella parapertussis
CCCTGCCTCAACGAACGCGACGACTGGATCCACGCGCTGACTGACATCGTGCTGAAAAATGTGCTGGGCTGGAACACCACCACCACCGCAGAAAACCTGAAAGCTTCGCGCGACCGCGCGCTGCAACTGGGTGCGCAGAAATAACGCCATGCCGTTCGTCGAGCGATCAGGCCAGCCGCGATTGCATTATGTCGTGGATGATTTCACCGATCCGTGGCAAAACGCGCCGGTCATCCTGCTGCAGCATGGCAACGGCCGCTCGGCAAAATTCTGGTACCAATGGGTGCCGGCACTGGCCCGCCACTACCGCGTCGTGCGTCCGGACATGCGCGGCCTCGGTGAATCCGGCCGCGACTTCGACCTCGCCACGGAACTGACCGAAGAACACTGCGTCGCCGACCTGGTCGCAATCATCCGGGACCTCGGCGTGGACAACGTGCATTTCGTCGGCGAATCCTCCGGCGGCATCATCGGCCTGGGGCTGGCCGCCCTGCACCCGCAACTGATCCGTACGCTGACCATTGCCGCGACGCCGGTCTACATCAGCGACAACATGAAGGCGAGCTACGCACTCAAACATGGCTCGCGCAGCGATGCGATGCGCGACATGGGTATCCGCAAGTGGGTCGACACCACCAACCGCTCCACGCGTTTCCCGCCGGATATGGAGGAAGGTTTTTTCAACTGGTATGCCGATGAATTCGCCAAAGGCGACATCGAAGTACTGCTGCGGCTGGTGCAACTGGTGAATGAGGCCAATGCACTCGACTGGCTGCCCAGGGTGCAATGTCCCGTGCTCGGGCTCTACCCTACCGGCGGCCCCATCACCGACGCCGAACAGGAACGCCTGCTGACCACGCACCTGAAAAATTTCAAACTGGTGCACCTGCCGACGGAGTACCACATGGTGCATCACATCGTGGCCGAGGCCTGCACTGCAGAAGTATTAAAATTTATTAATAAAAACAAATAGTTATAATAATAATTCCGCAATGGTCCTCACGATCCTTCCGGTTTTACAACGCTGAAATGCCGGCCTGCTTGACCACCGGCCGCCATTTCGCCTGCTCGTTCTCAAGGAAACGCAGGAAGGCTTCCGGTGTTTCCGGTGACGGCAAGGAGCTGTCGTGCGCGAGCAGTTCCGCGAGCTGCTGCGACTTGAGTTCTTCCATCAGGCCCGCATACAGGCGATCAAAAACCGGCTTGGGCGTACCCGCGCGCACCGCGAGTCCGTTCCAGATCAGGTGCTCATAGCCTTTTACGCCCGACTCGCTGATGGTGGGGATCCCCGGCAGCAGCGGCCAGCGCTTCGCCGTGGTGACTGCGACCAGCCGCAAACGTCCGGCCTTGATATGCGGCAGGGATGAAGTCGGATTGTTGAATGCCACCTGCGTCTCGCCGCTCAGCACGGAAGTCGTGGCAAAGGCACTGCCCTTGTACGGGATGTGCAGCAGCTTGACCTTGGCCAGCAGGTTGAATAATTCGCCGCCCAGGTGCGAACCACCGCCCGGCCCCGAAGATCCAAAAGTAATCTCGCCGGGACGCGCCTTCGCCAGCGCCACCAGGTCCATCACCTTGTAGACCGGCAGCGAGGGATGAACAATCAGCCCGCCCGGCGAAGTGCCGATGCGGCTCATCGGCGCAAAATCGCGCAGCGTATCGAAGGACAGCTTTGCCTGCAGCAGCGGCGCCATGCTGACATTGGTGCTGAACAGGTACAGCGTGTAGCCATCGGCGGGCAGGCCCAGCACGACCTGCGATGCGATCACCGAACCGCCGCCAGGACGGTTGTCGACGACGACCTGCTGCCCGAACCGTTTGCCGAGCCCGGCCGCGACGACGCGCGCCGCCGCATCATTGCCGCCGCCCGGCGCCAGCGGAACGATGAGTCGCAGTGAGCGCTCGGGGAATGTCTGTGACCACGCCGGTTGCGCGGCCAGGCAAGCCATTAACGCAGCGACGGATAATTTCAGAAAGAATCGCAGAAAATCAGATCGCACGGCTGCGTCCTCCGTCGACATTGATCGAACAGCCGTTGATCATCCCCGCCCGCGCCGACGCGAGGAACACCGTCAGGTCGGCCACGTCCTCGGGCTTGACCACGCGCCCCATCGGCACATCGGCTGTCAGTTCCTTCTCGGCCTCGGCAATGGAAATGTTTTTCTCTTTCGCGCGAATGCTCACCAGCTCGGTCCAGCGCCCGGTGTCGGTGGATCCGGGGCAGATCGCATTCACGGTAATACCAGCAGGGCCGAATTCATTGGCCATCGCCTTGGTGATGCTCAGCGTGCCGAGGTTGATCGGCCCCGACATCACCTGCACGCCGTGCGGCTCACGCCCACGCGTGCCGGACATGTGGATCACCCGGCCCTGACTGGATTTTTTCAGGTACGGCATGGTTTCGCGCGTCATGCGAATCAGGCCCAGCGGCTTCACCGCGAAATACTCTTCCCACAGATGGTCGGGGATGTCGGCCAGACGGCCGCGATAGGCGCCGCCGGCACAGTTAACGAGGATATCCACGCTGCCGAGCGCAGCAATCGCCTTTTCCACCGCGGGCTTGATCGCAGCCGCATCAGCCACATCCATCTCGACCACCGCAATGCGCAATGCCGGATGTTTGGCCTGGATTTCGGCGGCCACGTCCCGGCAGCGTTTCATGTCGCGGCCGAACAGGCCGAGGTTGACGCCCTGCGCCGCCAGCGCGATGGCGATCGACCGGCCAATGCCGCGGCTCGCGCCGGTGATGAACGCGGTGCGGCCTTTAAGATTCAGATCCATTGCTGCTCCTCGAATATGTGCTGTTTGCTGGGCGAGTATCGGCTGTTACCGATATCGGCCATTACCGGCCATTGCAGGCGCGAATATAATAAGCACCAGCAGTATCCCGTAAAGCGAAATATGTTTGTGCCCCCCCAATTTTTTTTCATGCCGCCTTCCGGATGTCCTTCGGCCTCCCGCCTCTAAACACCCTGGTCGCCTTCGAAGCGGCGGCCCGGCTGCAGAGTTTTGCCAAGGCGGCGCGTGAACTGTGCATCACCGCCAGCGCGGTCAGCCATCGCATCAAGCTGCTGGAACAGCACTACGCAACCCCGTTTTTCATCCGCAACAAACAAAGCCTGACACTGACGCACGAAGGCGCGGTGTTCCTGGAATCCGTGCTTGATGCGCTGCTGATCCTGCGATCAGCGTCATCCCGCCTGCAGCAGGAAGCCACCCAAACCATCCGCATCAACGTATCGACGGCGCTGGCCAACAAATGGCTGGCGCACCGGCTCGACGGCTACTACGCAAAACACGCCGATGCCCGCCTCGAGATCCGCGCAGTCCACCACTCCGCACTTAACCAGTTGGCCGACCTGCGCTCCGGCGAAGTCGATGTCGCGATCCGTTACGGCAAAGGTGACGACTGGCAGGGCTTCAAAAAAACCCGTCTGCTGCCGGTCAGAGTATTTCCCGTCTGCAACCCGGCATACAAAACCAGACACAGACTCAAAACCCCGCGTGATCTGGCCAATGCCACGCTGCTGCGATCACCGAGAGATCCCTGGGACCGCTGGTTCAGCAGCGCCGGACTGAAAAATCCCCCCATACCGTCAGGCACGGAATTCAGCGATGCCGGACTGCTGCTCAGCGCCGCCATCGGTGGCCAGGGGGTAGCACTGGCAAGGGATGTACTGGCAGAAGAAGACATTGCAGTAGGTCGGCTGGTCCGCATCTCCGACCACAGCCTCCCCTCGGAACTGGCTTACTACGCTTTATACCCGACAAAGAAAACACTGCGCCCGGAAGTGGAAACCTTCATTGCTTGGCTGGTCGCCGAATCCCGCGGAAAACGTCCATAATCCGCGGAAGAATCCGTAAACCCGGGAGCACATCATGAAGACAATACTCGTTATCGTTGCAGCAGCAGCACTGACCGGTTGCAAACGATCAAGCCACTCAGGCCATACAGCAACGGGCTGAGCAGCAGGATAACGCGAATAATTTCCTATTACTTCTTGAAGTCGACGCAGCGACGCAATTCCTTACCGGGCTTGAAATGCGGCACGTATTTCTCAGATACCAGCACAGGCTCACCCGATTTAGGATTACGCGAATTTCGCTGGGCTCGATAGCGCAGCCCAAAACTGCCAAATCCCCTAATCTCGATACGCCTACCCTGCGACAGATTGTCCTGCATCGCATCCAGAATGACCATGACCATTAGCTCGACATCTTTGTGCGCAAGCGAAGGAAACCGCACGACCAGTTTCTTGATTAACACTGATTTAGTCACGATATTTTATAGCGCGTAAAAAAATGCCAAACCACCCTCATCCCAATCCTTCTCCCTCCGGGAGAGTTATCGAGGGTGAGGATGGTTTTTATGTTGTCGTTCATTCATTTTGTTACGCGCTCTTAATATTTTCTTGAGAATTGGCACATCCACATTGATCATTCATCCGATCTTCAATGTTTTACACTCAGTATTACCTCGTCACATTGCAAAACAGCTCAGGGCTTCGCCTGGGATGGCGACACCGCATTACGTGAAGCTGCCGATATGGTTACAGAAGCGCCTTCAAACATGGTTCCCTCGCTGATTTCAATGGTTATGCTTCGATTCAATTTTGTAAACACGAGAAGGCTGCTTTTGCCGCGGACAGAAACAATCGAAGCCCAGCCATCCCGGCTGAACTGCTTCAAGAAAAATGCATAAGCCGCACCGCTGCTTTGCCCGGTATCAATCCTGACCCGCCCCATCCAGTCGTCACCATCACCAATGATCAGGGACTGCTCATGATTGATCTTCGCGCCACCGGGCAATGGAAACCGGCCGGGAATAAACGGCGCAGCATCGCCATCGATCGCGATCACTTTTCCAGGCTTGGCTCCGATGCCCTCAGCACACCCGCCGAGCACCAGGCCAATCATTCCCGCCACCAATCCCGTGCGCATATTCAGCACATCTTCCCGTGACATGAAGTTCCACATACGCTTTGCCCTAGCGCTTGAACGCCGCGGCGCCCTGAACGTAGTACGAGCCGGCATTGAACTCGTAAATCATGCCGGCGTTGGTGGCATTGGGCCCGACGAACATCAAGGTTCCGCTACCCGCACATCCCGTGACGCATAGCGCAGCCGTTCCGGCGGTTCTCGTCACTGTCGAGATAACGCTGTTTAACCCGGTCGCCGCTGCACCACTGAAGTTCATTGCAAAAGTACCCTGCTCGCCGGTGCGCGACAAACTGAGGCCCAGGTTGCCGGTAAGCGTCGCCGCCAGGAAGTTGGCGGTGATCGTCCCCGACGTCACCCCCCAACCACCGAGCGCACCCGCGCGTGTTTCGGTCGGCTGCGTTGCTCCGATCAGCGAATACGAAACCGAATTCTGCTGCGGCAGGCTCGCCGACAGATCCCCTGCCACCAGATGGAACCCCTGATTCGCTGCGAGCGTCTGATTGCCCCAGCCACTGAGTGTCGGCGTCCCCTCAGTCCAGCGGGACCATGCGATCACACCGCCATCCGCACCCGATTCGGCAACTGTTGCATTGTTTCGCGAGTAGATGTTGGCAACATCGCTGATCCCCAAAATTCCCGAAACGTCCGTATTGATCGTCACTCCACCGCTAATAGCATTGAACGCATTATGGCCGCCACTGGAAGGGTTGTACTCTGCGCTCATGAACCACAGATTCGTGCCGGACGGATAAACGCCGTCAGCCCGCGCAACTGCAGCCTCAACAGGAATCAGCAGCGAATTCCCCTCGGGGCTCAGCTGATCGGCAACCCGGTATTCGGCCACCAATTGCGGGGCAGCCCGTAGTGGTGCAGCCTGTGGCGGGAAAGCCTGCTGCACCCTCTGAGGTATCTCGCCCCCACCCGCCTGGTCACGCCCCTCTTGCTGCGCCGGCCCGCGCTGGGGGGCGCGTGACTGGCCTTCAAGACGATCATGCACGAAGTCGGGAGGCAATATGAGCTTCTGCGCGGGCGTCCTGTTATCTGCGACATAAAAGAATTCTCCGGCGCCAAACTGCTGCGCCGTCTTTGAATCGTTGGTCACGTCAATGCGCCCCTCAAGGACAGCGCCATAAGTGCCGTTCTGTATCATGCTGCCACCCGCCTGCTTGCCGGACTGACCCTGCGCCAGGTCAAGCGAAGCTGCGGGATTCGTGGTTCTCGCTGACCCGCAATCGTCTTGGCAATGAACCAGCGTAAAGTTTGTGCCACGAATTCCGATGGCCAAAGTGGGGCTTGTTACCTTGTAATTCCCCGGATTGAGTTTCCCGATCAAACCGGTAACCGTCCGGAATCCACCTTTGACAAGACTGTAGAATGCACGCTCACTGCCGTCTTCCTTGCCGCGATAGCGGAACTCGTCGATTCGTAGTTCCGTACGCGGTCGCAGGGCAATAACCGCGTTGTCCTCCATCCGCAACTGCGCGTTGCTCGCAACGCCAGTCCTAATAAAATCTCCGGAACGAATTTCGGCATTGCGGGAAAGCGGAATTTCCACGCCATTTCGCATCACGGATACTTCGCCGATCACTAGTATCGCGTGACCAGCAACTTGCGCGTTAGCGACACCGACAACCATACACAAGACCAGACTACACAGAATCCTGAACATTGTTCTGACCACAGCTCATCTCCTATTCGTTACGCAGTGATTCAGATATCTCAGGACACATCATTTCCATTCATAGCGCACTTTAAGAGCAGCCATAGATCGCTTGAAGTCGTACAGGGCGATGTTTGAATCATTACGAACGAGCAGCAGTTCCGCTCGCACACTCAGATTGCGGCTGACCAACCGGGTTACCGCCGTCGCCAGCGAGTGATAATCATCCTTTCGCGTCGAAAGCAGCAGTTGATCAGGCGCACCGTAGCGACTCTGATTAAAGGCATATCCGAGACTCACATCCCATTTGGGATCGGGAGAACAATTAACCTGCATACTCACACCGCGCAGGGTTCTGCCAAGATCGTCACGCGCACGCTTATTGCGCTCCTCCGCGTACGACACACCCAACATCAGGACTGGCTGCCAGTCCATTGCCAAAGCATGCCGGAACCCGGAGCCGATCCCGAAAACCTCTGAGTTACGCACGCCGTTGACCCCGGTGTAATCCAAGCGCGCGTGCGACACGCTGGCATTCAGTGATTGGCGCGGGTTCAGTTGCCGGATCCACTCAGCGGCCTCGCCCCTTACGTCGCGATAATCATCGCTCTCCACCATCAGCCTGCTATAGATCAGATTGCCGCGAAAGATGTCCTCGTCTCGACGCAGGGTGACGCTGCCGGCGATGCCGGCAGAGGTCTGATCAAATGCCGTATTGTTGACGTGGTTCTTGACCGCGACATCACCGCCGATCGATACCATGATGTCCGGCGCCACCGGTGTGCTTGCCTGCGCCCCCACAGCCAAATGTGCAAACCGGTCTGCCGTCATCATGCCTGTTGCGGAAACCAGAACATTGCCCAGCGTCGGCAAGTAGATCGTAGCGGAGCCGACGCCCGAATTCACGTTGGAATCCCATCCCATCCCGGCCTCGACGTAAATATTAGAGGTCGTCTGGTGGCGGCCTTGACGCGCACGGATCGCATCAAGATACCTATTAATCGTGGCGATAATCCACTGAGGCGGGTTCTTTGCCGCAACGCTCTCGAATTCTTCGCGTGCCCGCACATCCTCGCCAAGCAGGAAATAGCCTCGCGCAATATCCAGCCGCGCACGTTCGTTTTCGGGAAAATTCAGCAGATAGCGTTCCAGGGCGAGAACACCAACCCCCGCATGGCCGGCATCAATCGCGGCGATGCCAAAAAAGTAGTCGAAGTCCGGGGCGCCCAGCTGCCCGGGATATTTGAGGCCGAGACTATAGGCTTCCCCCCTCTTGCCGGCCTCTATCAGCGCTTTCATCTCCTCGGCGACAGTCGCCCCCCAGGCAGGGGGAAGCACCGTCATACCCAACAGAAAAATGAATAATTTCAATGCTCCGCCCTTAATTACCACATGCATAAAAAATGCTCTGAGACGGTCTCTTTACCAACCAGCTTTTTTCCATTTTTCGGCTTTTCGGCTACACATTTGTATAAATTTGTATAATATAGTAATAATTTAGTAAATAATGAAATATTTTAATATAAAAAATTATTATAATAATATAACATCATTTACAGTTACCATTACTATAAAGATACTTAATTCTGATGAAGGTTAACCGATGGGCGCTATAAATGATGCTTGCGTCGCCGCCACCCTCGCACTCTTTATTGCGGAAGCGAAGCCTGTTTGGGGGCAAACCGATACCGCCTGCCGGGAACGCACGATCGCAAGAATCTATGTGCGAGCAGCAACGCACCTTTACATAGAAAAAAACCTCTTCCATGACAACAATGACCTAACCAGCTGGCTCGATCTTGAGCCGGAACTTGGTGCCGCTCCGCGCGACAAGATCACTTTGCCGGTAATTTGCAGGAACTGCGACTCCGTCAAACCGGGGGCAAAGGTGTCCGTGTGTGCGACAACACCATTTCCGTTCGAAAAAAACCTCTACCCGCATCCCGTCGTTTTATTCGAAGCCACTCCGCTGCAGATGGCACAACCAGAAGGCCAACATTAGTCATGCGCTTCAAATCTGCGGCACGTGCGCGTCGGGCCCCGCCTACGGCGCCGGCTTTTCATGCCGGGGATACCGTGCACACCAAGCGTGGAAAAGGGATTGTCAAACATGTGTTTCCGGCCGCTATTCACAAAAACCGGAAAACCACTTACTCAGTGCACCTCCCCGGCAAGCGACTTGCATTTGTGTTCACAGAAGCAGAACTGCTATAGGCAAGATGGAGTTCCCAGGGTTTAGGGGACACAGCCCCGATTTCGTTTAGCCGCCGTTTCGAATTCCTCCGGGCTGACCCCACCCAAGCCATATTAAGACTGGAAACATTGAAATTTCGCTCCAGGACATTTTGTGTCAGCGTCGAGGGTTTCGCTGTAGAGGAATGCTTGGTACGATAGCCGTACCGTGCCCGGATGTTGTTGATGCGCATAAGTCGTGCGACACGACACTTGCTGCAAGTCTCATCGGATTCACGTAGATCGAGAACCGCGGTGCGCCGTAAACGCCACGGTTCGCCACAAACGATGCGCGGATCAGGCGAAGGAGCCGTGCATCCTCCTGAGCTCGACTGGAAACTGGTTCCCCTAGCCACGCGTAAAGCCGCTACGGGCCACGCCGAGCAATCGACACATCGACTTGATGCTATGGAGATGCTGATTCGCCTTGATGAACTCATAAATACGACGCACTTTCCCGAAACTCACTCGAGTAGTGGCCATTGGCGTTCCTTATGGACTGCTCACTTCATGCTACCGTGCATCCACTAAACCTTGAGAACCCCATTAATTAATATCAATATAATATTACATAACAATTTTAATTTAAAATAATCGTGTTAATTGTATGTATGAATGTGCGAAATTGCCTAATTTTATGCGCTCTCAAGATGCGATAATTGCAATTCAAATAAGGTAGTTCAAATAAGCTTAATTTGATCAGACGAGTAATCAATCGCGACAACGCCCTAGCCGATTAGGATGGAGTTTGGACAAATAAATGTGAGTATCGATGCGAGAAAAGGCCAACAGGTGACTACCTATCAAGCCGCTAAAGTACTTGGGGTTTCAATCAGAACCGTTCAGCAGTGGATGGAGAAAGGGACGCTCCACGGCTGGAAAACACCCGGTGGCCATCGCCGCGTCAACGCTGAAGAGGTTCAGGCGCTGGCCGCAAAACGGAAGCGAGAGAAGTCGGCTACGGGAAACTCGGTCTGCAAAGTGTTGGTCATCGAGGACGATCCAGATATCTGCCGCCTGTATGAATTGATGAGCCGGACTTGGCATACACCAACTACCGTTCATTTTGCCCATGATGGTCTGCAGGGACTGATCACAATGGGCAAACTGCACCCGGATTTTGTGGTCGTCGATTTGAATATCCCGCTGGTTGACGGGTTTCAATTGATCAGGACCCTGGGTGCCCAGTTCGACACCCGAACCTTCCGTTACTGCGTAGTGACCGGCCTGAAGCCGGATGAAATCGAAAAACGCGGCCAGCTGCCCGAAGGCTGCCCGGTGCTGACCAAACCAATCAACTTTCCGATACTGGAAAAATTGATTGCTGATGCTTATGCCGAAGCTTCTGCACAACGAAATCACATTGAAATGCGGGAACTCCCTCAATTAGATACCAGGATTGAATATGAAGAACCGAATTACCGTCTTGATCGTTGAAGATCAAGAAGATGTGCGCAAACTGAACCGGTTAATTTTAGAACCTGAAGGTTATGAACTGATCGAAGCACACGACGGCCAGACAGCCATCGCGCAAATCCAGAAAAACCGGCCCGACCTGATTCTGCTGGACATCATGATGCCCGGCTACCCCAATGGCATGGAATTGCTGGAGATGGTCAAGAAAAACAAGATCATGACGACCAAAATCGTGATGGTTTCCGCCAAGGGCCAGTACGATGACGTACTGGCTGCAGCCAAGCTGAAATGCGACGCCTATGTCGTCAAGCCATTCACCCGCCAGCATCTACTGGATACGGTCAAAAGCGTACTCGAATCCGAATGATCGACCCGGATTCAGTGCTGCAAATCCGCAGGAGACGACTGCTTCTGGCCGGAGCCGCCCTCTCCACGAGCGCCCTGCTACCCATTCGCGTATCAAACGCCGCCGGAAAATCAGCTGTAATCGCCGCCTCCCTGGAGATTTCCGACACCTCCAGTCTGTCCGACGATGCCATCCTCGCAGGGCTGAACTTGGCAATTCAGGATCTGAATACAGCGGCCGGCACCAAAGGCTTTTCTTGGGAGCTTTTGACCTCTGACAACGGCTCGATACCGAGCCGCGGGGTTGCCCATCTACACGAAATGGCGCAGCGCGAAAACTTGGCTGGCGTTTTTGGCGGCAAATTCAGCCCAGTGGTACTCGCCATGATGCCAATCACAAATGAGCTTCGCATCCCACTATTTGTACCATGGTCTGCAGCAGACAGTATTACCGCCAGCCCAAAACAAGCGCAATTCGTGTTCCGGCTGTCGATGCGCGACGGCTGGGCCATGTCAAAGATTGTCGATCGCGCGATGCAGCGGCATTATCGCACATTGGGTCTACTGACGCCGAACTCCAGTTGGGGGCGCAGTTGCGTCAATGCCATCGAGAAAAAAATATCGATGCTCAAGAAATTCAAACGACCAGTGCTGACCCGGCAAACCTACAACTGGGGCGGCGAGTTCACAATGCTGCCCTATTACCTCGCGCTGGCAAATGCGGGAGCAGATGCCCTGGTTCTGGTCGCTAACGAACCCGAGGCCGCATTGCTAGCCAGTGAATTGGTCAAAAACCTGCCCGCAAACAAAAGGCTTCCAATTCTCAGCCACTGGGGGATCATTGGCGGGGACGCGATAGGCCAATCGAAGCGCACGATCTTGGAGCTGGATATTTCGTTTGTGCAAACCTTCAACTTCTGGCGGACAAAAACTCCGGCGACAGCCAGCATCGCCACCCGCGCCGCAAAACTGCTGGCCAAGGACAGTATCCACGCGTTTCCAGCACAGGTTGGCATCGCCCATGCCTACGATCTGATGATGATGATCGGCACCGCAATTAGCCCCCTTGCCAAAATCACTGGGCCGGCAGTCGCTGAAGCCATGACCGGCATCCAGTCGCACCAGGGCATCATCAAGCGCTACGTCTCACCCTACGCGCGCGGCAGTCGGGATGCGCTTGCCGAGACCGACATTTTTTTCTGCCGCTATTCGGCTAACGGTGAAATCCAACCGGATCCCTAATTGGCAATGAGGAAACTGTCAAACCACATCACTGCGTCGATCATCAGACGGCTGCCTCTGTTCACCGTCACCTTCTCGACACTGTTGATTGCGGCTCTGTCAATCAGTGCCCTCGACTCCTCAATCCGCATCCTGAATGAGCGCGCAACCTCACAAAACACAGCCAAAATCAACTTTATCGGCGCCACGCTGGTCAGCCAATTATCCTCGCTTGTCAATTTGATACGCAGCGAAACGTCGAGCCCGATCATCCGCAATACAGTCGCCGATTCCGAGGGCCTGGAGAGTTATCTGCGACCGCACTTGCGCTCGATCATAAACGGCCATGAAGACATAGTTAGCATCGCCTTGCTCGACGCTTTCGGCACCGTGATCGTCTCGGTGATCACGGACGGACAAAAGCCCGATCAAAAAATAAACAGCGAAAAAACACGGACAATCATCGAGAGCGGCCAGCCCGCGTACGAGATACAGGACAATGCCACGGGACTACTGACCATACCGATCTTGTTTCCGCCAACCGGCAGACATCAAGGTGCGCTGGTAGCGCAAATCGACTTGCAGCGCATTTTACGAACGGCACTCGGATCGCCTAACAATTTGATCGATGGCGGCCAAGCTGACTTGGCGTTCGTTGCAAAAGAGAGCACGGTTGACGAGAAAGCGAGTCAATCTGCCCCCTATTTCCCTAAGAGCGCCTTGACCACAGTAATCCGCTTCGCCTTACCGGAGCCGTTTTCGCGGCACGAGGCAGAGGTGCGCTACACAACCCCCACCATCAAGGAACGACGGATCGTCATCCAGACCTTGCTGATGTATACGCTGGCATTCACGCTGGCATGGGTCGCTTTTTTTATACTGGCCGAATGGGTCAAGCACCGTTATGTCGAACCGATACGCCAGATTACCGCCATCGCACAGAAGGTTGCAAAGTCGAAATCTACGATCATCGACGCCTCGACCGAAGAAGAATCGATCACGCTACTGCAACAATCCGTGCAGAGCGTCGTTGACGTTCTCAATTCTGCCGAGAGCAGTCACCAAGAGAAAATCCAGATCACGTTCGAAGAACTCAGAAACACCAAAGCGCAACTCGAAAATATTGCCAAGGACGGAGGCATCATTGCCTTTTCAGTCGATCTCGAAAGCGGCATGATCAATTATCGCACCGAGTCGCTTCATAAATTACTGGCCACGCCAAAGGAAAACCCGTTACGCTGGACAAAAATCTATAGCCTACTCAATTACCGCCAGCGCAGACTAATGCACATTGCGGTCAGAGAAGCAATCCATCATGGGAAAGCCCGCTTCCAGCTCGCTCTCAATCAGCACCACCAGAAGCTGATCTACGATATCCACCTTAGGCATATCGGATCAAAGGGCAGAAGTAAAGCCCAAATCAATTGCATCGCCTTCGATAGCACCGACAAAGCCGCCCTAGATCTAGCACTTGCGCAAAGCGAACTCAGGAAGGCGGCAATCATCAACGGCGCAATCGATGGCTTTGTTACATTGGGGCCGAATTTCATTATCACTGAAATCAACCCGGCCGCAGAACGGATTCTGGGCCGCAAAAATATCGAACTTTTGGGCCTGTGTTTCCCCGATCACTGCATAGCGCCCTGCTCTCAATACAAATTCTCGAATTACTGCAAGACCCTGATCGCTTTGAAAGGTTCCAGCCCACTCGTCCATGAGGGACCGATCTGGTGCCGCAACACTGCCGGTGAAAACCGGCCTGTCGAGGTAAGCGCAAGTCTGGTTAACACCGATACCGGATTGCAGATATGCTTGTATTTGAAAGACTTGCAGAAAACCTATGAACAAGAGCTTGCCATTGCCAGAAAGAACGCGGACATTGAGACCATTTTTTCACTGAGCCCGGACGGCTTCGCCTCATTCGACGAAAACGGCAAGCTTTCCGCCTATAACGAATCGTTATGCAATATCTTGGGCATCGCACCCGGTAGGCTTAAAAAGGGAATGCCAAATACAACGTTTTGGGAAATCACCCAAAATCTGTCGCACAAGCCCGATAAAAAAAACGTAGCCAAAATGCTTAATCCTGACGAACAAGCCATCATAATCAATGCGCCGAAGCCGCGGCTGATCAAGTACACGCAGCGCTTTCTGGATCGTAAAACGGGCGACCAGCGTAGCATTTTTTATTTCCGCGACGCCACTCAAGAATTTCAACTGTATGCAATGAAGAACCAATTTCTGGCGACGGCGGCCCACGAACTGCGCACCCCTCTCACCACAATCCTCGGTTTTTCCGAATTTCTGAGTACCCAGGAAGCCAGCGAACAAGACCGCCGTGAGTTGCTGGGTAGCATCTTCCGCCATTCCCTGAACTTGAGTGCGCTGATCAACGATTTGCTGGATCTAGCTAAAATCGAATCTGAGGGATTAAACATCCTCAGACTCCAGGAACATGACCTGAGGGACATCCTGACCAATTTGTTCAACAGCGTATCCGTCCCTCTGGATAGCAAGCGTTTCATAGATCAGCATGAATTCACGCTGGAACTGGGTGAGAAGGCACCACTGATGGCATTGATCGACGAAGACCAGATCCGGCGCGCGATCCACAACCTGCTGAGCAATGCAACCAAATACAGCGCGACATCGATGCCGATCACACTATCGGTACACACAGTCGACAATCATGGAAAAAAATTCGCAAAAATTGCGGTAACCGACCACGGCATTGGCATGACGCCAAATGAACTCGAACACGCTCAATTACGCTTTTGGCGTGCGGACAGCACTTCCGGCAAAATTCCCGGCACCGGGCTGGGACTGTCGCTGGTCAAGGAAATTGTCGAACTACACCAAGGGATGTTAAATATGGAGAGCGAGTACGGCGTCGGCACCACGGTATCGATTGTGCTGCCGCTCTTCGACAAGACTGGGCAACAGGAAGCTGCGAAGGTTTGAAACAATTGTCGAAAAGACATGTGCCTACGACGTCTCTGCGCCGCAAAATACGCGTTACTTGGTTCTCATCGCCCCGCCAGTACCCGTTCGAGCAACGAAGCGCCCCCATCACCTCGCCTCGGCCAGCATCACATGCCGCGCAATCTCGCGATGCTCGCGCGACATGATCGCTGAGAGCTCGTCCGCCACCGCCGTACGGCATCGCCCCGATTGAGCAACTCCAACGCGCGCTCCAGCAGGCCGTCGATGCACTTGTGGTTCCGCCAGCAACGCCGGCACATCGGTCGCCGCAACGTCCTCGCAATGCTGCATAGTGACGTGCCACGTGCCGTCGGCCTCAACGATGTCCTAGGTCAGGTTCTCGCGCAACGGCAAGTTCAGGCCGGCCATCAGCAACGCGGACACCTGCCCGAGGATCAGTCACCGCCGTGCCAAGGTGCGCGGCTTACCCGATCGAGCACCGCGCCGATGACGTGGCCCGCACGCTCGTTGCTCAGGTCATGGATGGGAATGGCAACCGAGGCGGTCATAAAAATATAAATAAAAACAAAAGGTTATAAATTCCTCCAAATAACCTTGAAATATCGAGGCTAGCCCCGATGTACAAACGCTTCATCAATCAACCAAAAACCACCATGTCCCAGGAAACACCAGACCAAACCACCAATCCCGCAGAAACCACTGCCGCTGAACCCGTAGCCCCGGCCACAGAAGCTGCGCCAACTGCAGAACAACTCCTGCAAGCCGCCGAAGCCAAAGCCCAGGAAAACCACGACGCCTTCCTGCGCGCCAAAGCCGAAACCGAAAACGTCCGCAAACGCGCAATCACCGACGTCGCCAACGCGCACAAATACGCGGTGGAAAATTTCGCCACCGAACTGCTCGCCGTGAAGGACAGCCTCGAAGCGGCGCTGGCCGTGGAGACTGCGACCGTCGAGAGCCTGAAAAGCGGTGCCGAGCTGACGCTGAAACAATTGTCGGCTGCGTTCGAAAAATTCAAGCTCGCTGAAGTCAGTCCCGTCGGCCAGAAATTCGATCCGCATCGCCACCAGGCGATTAGCATGGTCGAAGCCGATGCCGAACCGAACACCGTGGTGCAGGTGCTGCAGAAGGGTTATGTGCTGCACGACCGCGTGGTGCGCCCGGCGCTGGTGACCGTGGCCAAGGCCCGCGGCGCTTGAAAACCACGGCAGCGACCCCAGTTAGTTAATCAAGATCACTGGCGATACCTTATAAAATATTGAATAAAATCAATAACTTATAAGACACGTCAGCACAACCACTTTTCAGAACGAGGTTACAGACATGGGCAAGATCATAGGCATCGACCTGGGCACCACGAACTCCTGCGTGGCCGTGATGGAAAACGGCCAGCCGAAGGTCATTGAAAACTCCGAAGGCGCACGCACCACGCCGTCGATCGTCGCCTACATGGACGACGGCGAAGTGCTGACCGGTGCGCCGGGCAAACGCCAGGCGGTGACCAATCCGAAGAACACGCTGTATGCCGTGAAGCGGCTGATCGGCCGGCGCTTCGAGGAAAAAGAAGTGCAGAAGGACATCAACCTGATGCCCTACAAGATCGTCAAGGCCGACAACGGCGACGCATGGGTGGAAGTGCGCGGCAAGAAAATCGCCTCGCAGGAAGTCTCCGCGCAGGTGCTGATCAAGATGAAAAAAACCGCTGAGGATTATCTCGGTGAACCGGTCACCGAAGCCGTGATCACGGTGCCCGCGTACTTCAATGACTCGCAGCGCCAGGCAACCAAGGACGCCGGCCGCATCGCGGGCCTCGACGTCAAACGCATCATCAACGAACCGACGGCCGCAGCACTGGCCTTCGGCATGGACAAGAAAAAAGGCGACCGCAAGATTGCGGTGTATGACCTCGGTGGCGGCACCTTCGACGTGTCAATCATCGAGATCGCCGAAGTCGAGGGCGAGCACCAGTTCGAAGTATTGTCGACCAACGGTGACACCTTCCTCGGCGGCGAAGACTTCGACCAGCGCCTGATGGATTACCTCTGCGACGAATTCAAGAAAGAATCAGGCGTTGACCTGAAAAAGGACATGCTCGCGCTGCAGCGCCTGAAAGACGCGGCCGAGAAGGCGAAAATCGAGCTGTCGTCGAGCGCGCAGACCGAGATCAACCTGCCCTACATCACCGCCGACCAGTCGGGC
Organism: Bordetella parapertussis; assembly: GCA_945885345.1. GTDB lineage: Bacteria > Pseudomonadota > Gammaproteobacteria > Burkholderiales > SG8-41. Next base: position 16,958 of record CAMCYP010000059.1, read on the forward strand.
CCGAAACATCTGGCGATCAAGATCACCCGCGCCAAGTTCGAGTCACTGGTCGAGGAACTGATTGCGCGCACCATCAAGCCCTGCGAAATCGCAGTCAAGGATGCCGGCGTCAAACTCACTGACATCGAGGACGTGATTCTCGTTGGCGGCCAGACGCGTATGCCGAAAGTGCAGGAAGCGGTGAAGAACTTCTTCGGCAAGGAACCGCGCAAGGACGTCAACCCCGATGAAGCGGTCGCCGTCGGTGCGGCCATCCAGGCCGGCGTGCTGAAAGGTGACGTCAAGGACGTGCTGCTGCTCGACGTGACCCCGCTGTCGCTGGGCATCGAGACGCTGGGCAGCGTGATGACCAAGCTGATCCAGAAAAACACCACGATCCCGACCAAGGCCTCGCAGGTGTTCTCGACCGCCGAAGACAACCAGAACGCGGTGACCATCCACGTGCTGCAGGGCGA
>CAMCYP010000060.1 GCA_945885345.1 Bordetella parapertussis
GAAACTATTGACCGCGATCTAATTGCCGCTGTTGGCGAAACAAAGGCAAAGCAATCCAGTCCTGCAACGGCTAACCGGCATCTGGCGCTCATTCGGGCCATACTTCGGAAAGCTGCCTTCGAGTGGGAATGGATCGACAAGCCACCAAGAGTAAAGCTTTATCGTGAAGCAAAGCGGCGTATTCGCTGGATCACGCCCGAGGTGGCAAAGCAGTTACTTGCAGAGCTGCCCGAGCATCAGCGTAACGTCGTACTGTTTGCACTGGCAACGGGACTGCGGCAAGCCAACGTGATGAAGCTGGAGTGGTCACAGGTGGACGCGGAACGGGGCACCGCATGGATACACGCCGATCAGGCCAAGGGGCGCAGGGACATACACGTGTCTTTGAATTCCGTGGCACTTGGCGTGCTTCAGGCGCAGGCTGGCAAGCATCCTTCGCGGGTGTTCACGTTTCGGGGCAGGCCTATCAATCAGGCCAATACCAAGGCGTGGAAGGGAGCGCTCAAGCGGGCAGGTATAGAGGATTTCCGCTGGCACGATCTGCGCCACACCTGGGCAAGCTGGCTAGTGCAAAACGGAACGCCGCTAAATGTAGTGCAAGAGATGGGCGCTTGGGAATCCGAGGGTATGGTGCGGCGGTATGCACACTTAGCCCCAGCGCAGTTGGCGCAGCACGCAGAAATCGTCTCGAATCTGCTTGATGACACAATTGCGGCACAACCTGCAAACGAAGGAGCGCTAGTACCTAGCTAACCTTCTGAATATTGGTGGGTCGTGTTGGACTCGAACCAACGACCAAGGGATTATGAGTCCCCTGCTCTAACCGACTGAGCTAACGACCCGCGTGCGAAAAAACGTCCCTGTCCCCTTGCCTGCCCCGGCGGAACCGGGCGTATGGGATATACCTGGCCGGGCCGAAACCGCGGTTATTTTATCATTCCGTCGACAGTGATCCGCCTTTCGGAAGAAGCGCCTCCGCTCGAAGAACGGCAGATCACTGCACCAGGCCAGTCTCGTTCTTCCCGTCGTCCGTTACCCAGTCATCGATCAGCGTGTAAGCCACGGCCAGCACCACCGGACCAACGAAAATACCCACCAGTCCGAAAGACAGCAGGCCACCGATGACGCCGGCAAAAATCAGCAGCAGCGGCAGGTCAGCCCCCTGCCTTATGAGAAAGGGACGTATGACGTTGTCGATGGTACCGACGATCATCGTCCACACCAGCAGGAAGGTACCCCAGCCGGTGCTGTCGCTCCAGTAGAGCCAACCAACCGCGGGCAGCAGAACGAACACGGGTCCCAGCTGGGCGATGCAGAGCATGAACATGACGGCTGTCAGCATCCCGGCGAAGGGCACACCGGCGATCGTCAGCCCGATGCCGCCGAGTATGGACTGGGCCAGCGCAGTCACCACCACACCCAGTGCAACGCCGCGTATCGCCTGACCGGCGAGGATCACTACGCGCTCGCCGCGCAGGTTTGCCAGCCGGCCGCCGAACAGGATCATCCAGCGCGCCCAGGCTTCACCACTGACGTAAAGAACAGCGGAGAGGATGATCGTCAGCAGGAACTGGGCAAACACCAGTCCGAAACCACCGACCTCGGCAATGAACCACTTGGTAATCGCACCCGCGTACGGCTCGGCCTTGGCGGCAAGGCTGCGCGTGCTTTCAGCAGCGACCTTCTCCCAGAGCACCACCGCATGGTCCCCCAGCGGCAGGCTGCGCAACCAGTCGGGCGGCGGCGGCAGGCGAAACCCGCCCAGTTCTTTTCCCCAGGCAACAATGTCATTGGCATGCTCGACAATGGTGACGATCGCCATCGTCAGCGGCACCACGAATACCAGCAGCAGCGCCAGAATCATCGTGGTCACCGCCAGCGCCCTGCTACCCCACAGCCGTTTCTCGACACGGCACATCAATTGCCAAGTCGCGACGACAATCATGGCAGCCCAGATCAACGGCGCAAGGAAAGGCCGGATGATCCAGAACGAGGCAAAGATCAGACCGCCGATGAACAGCACCGCCAGGGTGATACGCGCGAGGTCGCGGGACAGTTCGCTCATGTACGCCTCCGGGGCGGTGTCAATGAAACAGCCAACGATGCCGGGCATGCCCGCGAAACTGCAAAGGGCGGAACCGGCCCCGGCGGCATGCGTACGCCCGGTTGTCCGGGCGTACGATTTCAGCTTTCGTTATCGAGGAAACTGCGCAGCCGCTCGGAACGCGACGGGTGGCGCAGCTTGCGCAGCGCCTTGGCTTCGATCTGCCGAATGCGCTCGCGTGTGACGTCGAACTGCTTGCCGACCTCTTCCAGCGTGTGATCGGTGTTCATTTCGATGCCGAAGCGCATGCGCAGTACCTTGGCTTCGCGCGGCGTCAGCGTGTCGAGCACGTCGCCGGTAACATCACGCAGGCTGCCGTAGACAGCGGCGTCGCTCGGCGCCATCGTCGACTGGTCCTCGATGAAATCGCCCAAATGCGAATCGTCGTCGTCGCCGATCGGCGTTTCCATCGAAATCGGTTCCTTGGAAATTTTGAGGATCTTGCGGATCTTCTCCTCGGGCATTTCCATTTTTTCGGCCAGCGTCGCCGGATCCGGCTCGGAGCCGGTCTCCTGCAGAATCTGCCGCGAGATGCGGTTCATCTTGTTGATGGTCTCGATCATGTGCACGGGAATGCGGATCGTGCGCGCCTGGTCGGCAATCGAACGCGTAATCGCCTGACGGATCCACCACGTGGCGTAGGTCGAGAACTTGTAACCGCGGCGGTATTCGAACTTGTCCACCGCCTTCATCAGGCCGATGTTGCCCTCCTGAATCAGGTCGAGGAACTGCAGGCCGCGGTTGGTGTATTTTTTCGCGATCGAGATCACCAGCCGCAGATTGGCTTCGGTCATTTCCCGCTTGGCACGACGCGCCCGCGCTTCACCGCTGGTCATCTGGCGGTTGATTTCCTTCAGTTCCTTGATCGGGATGCCGATCCGGCTCTGCAGGTCGAGCAGTTTCTGCTGCTGCTCGATCACCGCGGGCTCGAAACGCGACAGCGCCTCGCTCCACGGCTTGGCGGACTCCACTTCGCCGCGGATCCAGCGTGCGCTGGTTTCCTTGCCCGGGAATTCCTTGATGAAATGCTGGCGCGGCATGCGCGCCTTGTCGATGCACAGCGCCATGATCGTGCGCTCGTAGGTACGCACTTCTTCCACCAGCTTGCGCACGCCGTCGCACAGGCCTTCAATCTGTTTCGCCCCGAAGCGGATTTTCATCAGCTCTTCGGAAATGGCTTCACGTGCCTGGATGTACGGCCGGCCGCGCGAGCCGTGCTTCTGCAGCGCGCGCATCATTTTCTGGTAATTGCTGCGAATGTCGGCAAAGTGCACCAGCGCAGCTTCCTTCAACCGCGCCAGATCGGCAGCAGCAGCGGCAGCACTGGCGGCGCCGTCATCGTCCTCGGCTTCGTCGGCATCGACATCATCGGCCTCGTCAGCATCGTCCTCGGCAACTTCCTCAACAATTGCCGCTTTCATTTCGAGATCGGCCAGCCCGTCGACGACATCATCGACACGCATTTCTTCCTTCTCGATTTTTTCGGCCAGCGCAAGGATTTCGGCAATCGTGGTCGGGCAAGCGGAAATCGCCAGGATCATGTGGCGCAAACCGTCCTCGATGCGTTTGGCAATCTCGATCTCGCCCTCGCGCGTCAGCAGTTCGACCGAACCCATTTCACGCATGTACATGCGCACCGGGTCAGTGGTACGACCGAATTCGGAATCCACGGTCGACAGCGCGGCTTCGGCTTCCTCGACCGCATCTTCGTCCGCCACCGCAGGGGTGGACTCGGACATCAGCAGCGTCTCGGCATCCGGCGCTTCGTCATAGACCTGGATGCCCATGTCGTTGATCATGCCGATGATGTTCTCGATCGCTTCGGCGTCGAGCATGTCGTCGGGCAGGTGATCGTTGATTTCGGCGTAGGTCAGGTAACCGCGTTCCTTGCCGAGTACCACCAGGTTTTTCAGACGCAGGCGTCGTGCTTCAGCGTCCGCCGGGGACAGTTCCCGCCGCTCGAATTCCTTGACCAGGGCGCGTTCGCGCGCCGTCAGCCCGCGCGCTGGCCTCTGTTTGCCACCGACTTTGGCAGCGGCAACCGGCGCAGCCGCTTGCGGGGCGACCTTGTCAAACTTCTGTGCGGCCGCTTTGACCTTGGCCAGCGCCTGTTTTGCCACCGCTTTGAAATTCGCCAGCCGCTGCTGCTCCTTGCGCAACACCGCTTTTGATTTGGCTGCGGCTTTCGGTGCAGCCTTGCCTTTGGCTTTGGCCGTGCCCTTGGCTGCCGCACGCGGCTTGGCCGCGCGTTGCGGCGCTTTTGCTTTCACGACTTTGGATTTGGTTGCTGCGCGCGCCTTCGACTTGGCGGCAGTTTTTGCGGATCCCGACTTGGCGCGTGCAGCGCCTTTCGCTTTGGCATTTTTCGCCTTTGCGTTTTTTGCCTTGGATTTGGATGCTTTGGATTGCTTGGCCATGGATTAGGCTCCGCCGGGCGATGAATCGGTGAAAAAGCCGCAAATTATACCGCAAACCACCAGTCCCTTCACTTACTGACTGGCATGCTAAGTGCTTGTTGCAAAAGACGATATTGGGCCTGCTCCTCAGAATTCCAGCCCTGCCGTTTGGATTTTTCCAGCAACACGTTGATTCTGGCCTTACGAATCAAGACCATAGCCTGCTCCCAGGCACCGCGAAACTCCGCTTCGAACTCCCCTGATTCCAGTGTCCTGTCCTGCCAGCGCAGAGCCCCGGCCTCGGCCTGACGGACCGCGGCTTCATGCGGCGAACCCCGAAATACCTCGCCCAGGTTGACCAAGACCTCCCCGCTACCCGTCACCTCCAGCACCGCATCGAGTGCCTGCAGGTCAACCTGATCCACACCGGCAACACCGACTGCCTCCGCCAGATCACTGCGCCTGATCAAGGCCGCGAACCGCGGCTCCATGATCAACAATTCGAGCACCGTGCGCAAAATCGACTGCGTTGCCGGCACTGCTGTCCGCCGCGCCGGTGCCGGCGCGGCCTGCGCCCTGATTTCGAAATTCGCATCGAGTTCCTGCTGCGACACGCCGACCAGCTGTGCCAGCTCCTTGCGGATCAGCAATGACAGCATCGGCGCTGCAATCTGTTTCACCAGTGGTTTCGCCTGCTGCATCAGCTTGGCGCGACCTTCTGAAGTATGGATATCGACATTCGCGCGCAGTTCATCAATCAAAAATCGCGACAACGGTTCTGCCTTGGCGAGCAAATCTTCAAATGCCGCTTTGCCGTTGGTCCGCACATAGGTGTCGGGATCCTCGCCGTCGGGCAGAAACAGGAAGCGCAGTTGCTTGCCATCGACCAGTTGCGTGAGGCTGTTCTCCAGCGCACGCCAGGCCGCGCGGCGGCCGGCGGCATCACCGTCAAAACAAAACACGATTTCGTCCGACTGGCGCAGCAGTTTTTGCACATGGTTCGGCGTGGTCGCCGTGCCCAGCGTCGCCACCGCGTACTCGACCCCGGCCTGCGCCAACGCCACCACGTCCATGTAACCTTCGACCACGATTACACAACCGGCATCGCGGATCGCGCGCCGCGCGTGGAACAGGCCGTAGAGTTCACGGCCCTTTTCAAACACCGGTGTTTCCGGAGAATTCAGGTATTTCGGTTCACCGTCGCCAAGCACACGCCCGCCGAAACCGATGATGTTGCCTTTGACATCAACGATTGGAAACATGATGCGGTCGCGGAACACATCGTACCGCCGGCCTTCCTCATTCTGCTTCACCAGCCCCGCGACATTCAGCGCCTTGTCCGCGTAATCGGGAAACACCTGCTCCAGGTTCTGCCAGCCATCAGGTGCATAACCAACGCCGAAGCGTTTGGCGATCTCCCCCGACAAGCCGCGGCGCTTCAGGTATTCAATCGCCTGCGGTGAGTCCTTCAACTGGTTGCGGTAAAACTGCGCCGCCTGCAGCAGTACGCCGTACAGATCAGGCCCTTCTTCGGCACGGCGCTGGGTATATTCGGAGCGCGCTTCTTCCGGCACCTGCATGCCGACGCTTTGCGCAAGATCCTTCACCGCGTCGACAAAACCCATGCCGCTGTACTCCATCATGAAGCCGATGGCGGTGCCATGCGCGCCGCAACCGAAGCAGTGATAGAACTGCTTGGTCGGACTGACCGTAAAAGACGGAGATTTTTCGGTATGGAACGGGCAGCAAGCCGAATAATTGGCGCCGCTGCGCTTCAGCTTCACATGGCGATCAACCACTTCGACAATGTCGACCCGACCGAGCAAATCCTGGATGAACGACTGCGGAATCATGCGCGCTGCAAATGCTCCACTCGGAATCGGCGGCCCGTCGGGCCGTGACAATCAGCGAATTATATGGGCAGGTCGTGCGCGGCAGCACGCTGCATCAGGGGGAATCGCAACGCCCGCAAAAACGGCAGCAAAAACAACGGGCTATGATTTGGTCAGATGCGCTTTGACCACCGCTGATACTTGCGACATGTCGGCACGCCCGGCCAGCTTCGGCTTGAGCACCGCCATCACCTTGCCCATGTCGGACGGTGCAGTCGCGCCGGTCTCGGCCACGGCTGCCGTGACTGCCGCAGCGATTTCATCAGCGCCCAGCGCCTGCGGCATGTAAGTCTGCAGCAGCACCAGTTCCTGCTTTTCCTTGTCGGCCAGATCCTGGCGACCGCCCTGCTCGAACTGGCTGATCGAATCGCGGCGCTGCTTGAGCATTTTTTCGATAATGCCCAGCACGTCGGCGTCGGTCAGCACCTTGCGTTCGTCGACTTCACGTTGCTTCAGTGCGGCGAGCAGCAAGCGGATGGTGTCACGGCGCGCAACCTCACCGCCGCGCATCGCCGCCTTGAGGTCGTCGTTGATCTGTTCACGTAGGGACATGGCTCTGGGCTCCATAAATGACAAAAGGGTGCGAGGCTCAGCCCCTGCACCCTTTGACGGCCTGAACGGCGCGCCGGACTTCTTAGTAAAGCTTCGGCGGCAACAGTTGCGAACGCAGGCGTTTGTGCGTGCGCTTCACTGCGGCGGCCAGCTTGCGCTTGCGCTCGGAAGTCGGTTTTTCGTAGAACTCGCGGGCGCGCAGTTCAGTCAGCAGCCCGGTTTTTTCCACGGTGCGCTTGAAGCGACGCAGGGCCACTTCAAACGGTTCATTTTCTTTTACACGTACTGTCGTCATCAAACCCTCGTCTGTCGTATCCGAATCAGTCAGCTGGAATCGGAAAGGCGCGTATTATAACCAGATCCAGCCCGGATTTACAGGGCCCGGAATACCCCCCGTTCCACCCCCGGCCAGAACCCCGTGCTTGTATTAGGCATCGAAACCTCCTGCGACGAAACCGGCATCGCCCTGTATGACACCGGGCGGGGTCTGCTCGCCCACGCCCTGCACTCCCAAATCGCGTTACACGCCGATTATGGCGGGGTGGTGCCGGAACTGGCCTCCCGCGACCATATCCGCCGGGTATTGCCGCTGACCCGGGACGTGCTGCGCGAAGCCGGCGCCACCCTGACCGAGGTCGATGCCGTGGCTTACACCGCGGGCCCCGGGCTGGCCGGTGCCTTGCTGGTCGGCGCCGGAGTCGGCACCAGCCTCGCCTATGCCCTGGGCATCCCCGCGATCGGCATTCACCACCTCGAAGGCCACCTGCTCTCTCCACTGCTGGCCGATCCGGCGCCACAGTTCCCGTTCGTCGCCCTGCTGGTTTCCGGCGGCCACACCCAGCTGATGCGGGTCGGCGGTGTCGGCGACTACACGCTGCTCGGCGAAACCCTGGACGACGCCGCCGGAGAAGCCTTCGACAAATCGGCAAAACTGCTGGGCCTGACTTACCCCGGCGGTCCGGCCATCGCGGCACTCGCCGAATCCGGCCAGACCGGCAAGTACCCGCTGCCGCGGCCGATGCTGCACAGTGACAATCTCGATTTCAGCTTCAGCGGCCTCAAAACCGCTGTGCTCACCGCTGTCCGTAATCTGCCGCCGGATGCACAGGCCCGCGCCGACCTCGCTGCCGAGTTGCAGGCAGCGGTCGTCGATGTGCTGGTCGGCAAGTCCATCGCGGCCATGGCACAGACCGGACTGACACGGCTGGTGGTCGCCGGCGGCGTCGGCGCCAACCGCCGGCTACGCGCGTTATTGAGCGCGGACGCGCAACGCCGCGGCGGCACGGTGTTTTACCCGCCGTTTGAGTTCTGCACCGACAACGGCGCGATGATCGCTTTTGCCGGTGCGCTGCGCCTGCAACAGGGTGTGCGAGAAAACAGTTCCGGATTTACCGTGCGTCCGCGCTGGGATCTGGCGAGTCTCTCCGCAGCTTAACTGCGGGACTTGGCGCCGAGTTTGCCTTCTTTGCCATCGAGCAAGTTACGAATGTTTGAACGATGGCGCCAGATCAGCAGAGCTGCAATCACCGCCACCGCAAAGAAAAACGGATGCGTGGGGTTAAACAAAATCAACGTGAAAAACACGGCAAACAGCGCGGAGATCAATGCGGCCAGTGAGGAGTAGCGGAAAAACACCGCGATGGTGATCCAGGTCGCCAGCACACCCAGGCCCAGATAGGGACTCAGCGCAAGCAACGCACCCAGTGCCGTTGCAACACCTTTACCACCCTTGAAGCCATGAAACACCGGATACATGTGACCGAGGATTACCGCCACCGCCGCGAGGGCCATCGCCATTGCAGTGCCATCGACCATCCACTGTCCCGCGACAAATACGGCAAGCCAGCCTTTGATGCTGTCGCCGAGCAGGGTCAGTACTGCCGCCGACTTGCGTCCGCTGCGCAGCACATTGGTCGCACCCGGATTGCCCGAACCGTATTCGCGCGGATCCGGCAGCCGGAACGCGCGGCTGACGAGCACCGCGAACGAAACCGAGCCGATCAAATAAGCCGTAATTACTACTATTAGTAACGCCAAATGATTTCCCCTAGAATGGCGCGGCCATTTTAGCCCAACCGGAACCACCATTTCGGACACCGCCTCTTACACATTTTCCGCACATGGACACCATATTCATCAGCGAACTGCGCATCCAAACCCGCATCGGCATTTACGCGCAGGAACTGCAGGTGCCGCAGACCGTGCAGCTGGATCTCGAAATCGGCCTGCGCGGCAAACATGCCGCCGACAGCAACCGCATTGAAGACACCATCGATTACGCGAAAGTCGTCACAGCGATCAAGCTGCTGTTTGCAGCACAGCACTTTTCATTGCTGGAACATGCCGCGGAATCCATCGCCAACATGGTGATCAAGGATTTCAAGGCGCCCTGGCTGCGCGTCAGCATCGCCAAACTCGCCCCATTGCCCGGCGTGAAAAAACTCGGCATCAGCATCGAGCGCGGCGAAAAAAAATAAGTCCTCGCCGCAACGCGTCATCCCCGCGGATGGTGCCTGGCATGCAACTGCTTCATCCGTTCCTGCGCGACATGGGTGTAAATCTGCGTTGTTGAAATGTCCGCGTGCCCGAGCAGCAGCTGCACCACGCGCAGGTCGGCGCCGTGGTTCAGCAAATGCGTGGCAAAGGCATGACGCAGGGTGTGTGGCGAAATCGGTTTGTGTAATCCCGCCTGCAGCGCATAACGTTTAAGCAGATGCCAGAAGGCCTGACGTGTCATCACCGCTGCGCGCGTAGTCACAAACAGCGCGTCACTGGTTTTCCCGCCGAGCAGCGCCGGCCGCGCCTCTTTCAGATAACGCTCGAGCCACGATAGCGCCTCTTCGCCCAGCGGCACCAGCCGCTCTTTGGACCCTTTGCCCATCACGCGCACCACGCCCATGTCGCGGCTGACCTGAGGCACTTTCAGCGTCACCAGTTCGGACACGCGCAGGCCGCTGGCGTACAACACCTCCAACATTGCCCGGTCGCGCAGGCCCAGCGGCTGCTCGAGTGCCGGCGCTGCAAGCAGGCTTTCCACATCCGCTTCGGTCAGTGTTTTTGGCAGCGGGCGCGGCAGCTTCGGCGTATCGATGCGCAGCGTCGGATCGGACTTGATCGTGTTCTGGCGCAGTGCGTGGCGATAAAAACGTTTCAGTGTCGACAGCAAACGTGCTGCAGTCGAAGCACGCGCCTTGCTGCGGAATTTGTGCGCCAGATAATCCTGGATCAAGGCCTGATCTGCAGCCAGCAGATCGCCGCCATCGCGCTTTTCAAGCCAGCCCGCAAACTGCTGCAGGTCACGGCGATAACTGTCGAGCGTGTTGCGCGCAAGGCCGTCCTCCAGCCACAAGGCATCGCAGAACGCGTCAATGATCTGCTTTGAGGATTCCTTCATGCCGCAGCAGCCAGCGTTTGACGCTCAATGGAAACGGATCCTTGCCGCCCATGAATCCACCCAGCCCGCCGCCGGCCGCCAGCACGCGATGGCAGGGCACGATCAGCGGTATCGGGTTGGCACCGCAGGCGCCGCCCACGGCGCGCGGACCGCTGCGCAACCGCTGCGCCATGTCGCCATAAGTAATTGTTTTTATTGAACAATTTTTTTCGCTGCTTTTGCCGCAGAGTTTTTCAATTTCGCGCCAGACTCGCTGCTGGAATGGTGTGCCTTCAAGACGATAGGGTACCGTGAAACAGTACTCGGGATCCGCCAGATAACACTCGATTTCACGACAGACACGTTCGGCGAGGCGATCGCGGGGCGCGACCGGCGCAGTACTACGTGGCAGATAACGCACGCTGGTGATCTGAGCTCCGTCACTGACAATGCCAAGCACGGCAAACGGCGTGGGACAGCGGGTTTCCGGATGTCCTGTCACCGAACCACGGCCGCTCATGCCGGAGCGACCGCCTTTTCCGGCCACATCTTCTGCATCACCAGCACCAGCACGACCAGTACAGACCCGATCACATCCGACGTCGTAGTCGGATAGACCAAGGCAAGACCGGCGATGATCAGCATCCAGCGTTCAATGACATTGGTTTTGCGCAGCAGCCAGCCCTGCAGGCCACCAGCCAGCGCAATTATGCCGATGATCGCCGTTACCGAAATAATCGCGATGGCTCCCCAGTTGGCCTGGGCCAGGTTTTTGAACGAACCACCGAGCAGCAAACCGGTTCCTGACGGGTCGAGCACAAACATGAACGGCACCAGGAAGGCCGGAGCGCAGTATTTCCAGCTCTGCAACGTGGTGCGGTACGGGCCGCCGCCGGTAATCGCCGCCGCCGCAAACGGCGACAGCGCCGTGGGAGGCGATACCTCAGAGAGTACCGCGTAATAAAAGATGAACATGTGCGCGGCAAAATCCGGCACACCGAGTTTTATCAGCGCCGGTGCCGCGATCACTGCACAGATGATGTACGACGCGGTCACCGGTACGGCGAGGCCGACGATCCAGACAATCAGGCAGGTATAAAACGCCGTCAGCAGCAGCTTCATGTCATGCAGCAATTCGGGGGTGTTCGCAGCGCCCAGCATGGTCCACAAAGCCGTCAGCGCCTGCGAACCGGAGTCGGCGTAATCCAGCACGATAGAGCTGAACTTGAGTCCCAGCCCGGTCAGCGTCACCACACCGACAATGATCCCCGCCGAGGCGCAGGTCATCGCGACGTTGAGCACACCCACCGAACCGTTTTCCAGTGCCTTAATGAAGCCCGACTCCCAGAAACCCTTCAACCAGGGCATGCGACCACGAAACCAGTCATAGGGAATGATCGCGCAGTCGCGCTGGAAAAAAGACAGCACTGCAGTGGTCAGCGTAGCCCAGAAGACCGATAGCACCGGTGAATAGCCGAGCATCATGAACACCACGATCGCGATCAGCGACACGAAATGGAACCAGTATTTTTTTGCCAGCGCAGCGGCGCGATGGTGTTTTTCCAGCGCGATGGTTTTCATGCCGAACTTGCGCGCATCGATTTCGACCATCACGAAAATACCGAGATAGAACAGCAGCGTCGGAATCGTCGCCATCAGGATTACATCGAGATAGGAAATGCGCAGAAACTCGGCGATCAGGAAAGCTGCTGCACCCAGCACTGGCGGCGAGATGATCGCGCCCAGCCCACCCGCTGCGAGCAAGCCGCCAGCAGCCTCTTTGCCGTAACCCGACTTGGCGAGCAGCGGATAGGCGACGGAGCCTAGCGTCACCGTCGTCGCCACGCCGGAGCCTGAAGGTCCGCCAAGCAGGAATGAGCCCATGACCACCGCACGACCGGCACTCGAGGGCTTGCCTCCCATCGCGGCAAAGGAGAAATCAATGAAAAACTTGCCGGCGCCCGAATACTGCAGGAAGGCGCCGAATATCGTGAACAGGATAATCAGCGTAGATGACACATCGACCGCCACTCCGAAGATGCCCTCCAGTGTCATGTACAGCGAGCCGGTCAACCGCGACAGATCGTAGCTCCTGTGGGTCCAGGGCGCAGGAAGATACTGGCCGAACAGTGCGTAAGCGAGGAAAAGAATAACAATGAACGGCAGTATCCAAGTCGAACTGCGGCGATTGGCCTCGAGTATCAGCAGAATCAACGCAACACCAACCACTTGATCCAACGTGGTCGGAACCGTCGCGCGATCGCCAAGCAGATCCCCCCAGTACAGGATGTAGCCGGCAATGGCGACGGTGATCAGGGCAAAGATCACATCCCACCACATCAGCCGGTGGCGGAAGCGTTTTGCCGCCGGAAACATCAGGAATACCAATGTCAGCGCAAACGCAACGTGGATGGGACGCAGCATGAAGGCGGGGACAATCTCCACCGCGGCATACAGATGAAACAGCGACATGACGACCGCGGCAAACGTAAGCAAAGTCGCGAGCACACCGGTGTAACGGTTATGTGCGCCCTCTTCCTCCTCAATCAGTTCCTCGACGCGCTTGCGCGCTTCGTCACTGAGCGGAGCTCCGTCCTGTGGCGGATTCTGGGTTGGCATTTCGTTCATGCTCTCTCCGGGAAAACAACTTTATTTTTTTAGTCATGTCCGCCAGCAAAAAACTGGTATCAGGTCGAATTACCGACGGCTGAAACAAAAAACCCCGTCCGCGACTGGACGGGGTTGGACAGGGTGCACTGAATCAGAACTTCAGCCCTTTTTCCTTATAGTACTTGACAGCGCCGGGATGCCAGGGCACCGGCGACGATTCAGGTTTCTGGTTTTCCAGCTTGATGTCCGTTGCAGCTTTGTGCACGGCAATCAAGTCGGGCCGTTTGTCGAAAATGGTCTTGACGATGTCGTAGACTACTTTCTCGCTCATGTTGACGTTGGTCACCAGCAGATTGGCCACGGCAGTCGCCTTATTGTCTACCGTCATGCCTGGATAGGTACCCTTGGGAATGACGTCGGCAATATAGATATTTCCCGCGGCCTTGTTCATCGCCGGGAGGAGACTCGCCGAATCCAGGAACTTGATTTTGAGTCCCGGCGTGGCGGCGACATCCGTCACCGACGAGGTCGGCAAGCCGGCAACGAAGAAAAACGCGTCGATTTTCTTGTCTTTCAGCGCATTCGCGGACTCGGCGGCACCCAGACGCTCCTTGCGTATGTCCTTGTTCGGGTCAATGCCGGCAGCTTCCAGCAGTCGGAATGCGAACACTTCGGTCGCACTCCCCGGAGAACCGGTTGACACACGCTTACCCTTGAGATCGGCAATCGTGTTTACGCCAGTACCTTCGACGGTCACCGCGTGCATCAGGTTGGTATAGAGCAGCATCATCGAGCGCACGGGAACCTTCGTGCCCTTAAACTTGCCTTCGCCGTTGTAGGCATCAACGATCGCGTCGACCTGGGACAGCGCAATGTAGGGCTTGCCGGTGCCGATCAGCTTCATGTTATCAACCGAGCCTCCGGTGACTTCAGCAGTAGCCGTCATGCCGGGGATGACTTTCGAAAAAATGTTCGCCATGCCGCCACCCAGTGGGTAATACACCCCGCCGGTGCCGCCCGTCGCGATCGACAGGTTAATGGTTTCAGCTGCAGTTGCCGGCAATGCAAGCAATGTGCACACAGCAAGCGCCATGACCTTGAAATACTGGAACATGATTCTCCTCCTACGGGTTATTTTTCAGACTGTGGACTAATGAGTGTAGAAACATTCTCCATACAGGTCAACCTTGGCGCCGGATGACCGGCTTGCCCGGCAAATTACTTGGCAAAGACCTGGGACAGGTCCTGAAAAGATTTGAACTCCAGTGCATTGCCGCAGGGGTCGAGAAAAAACATCGTTGCCTGCTCCCCGACCTGACCCTTGAACCGGATGTGCGGCTCGATGACGAATTTCGTGCCGGCCTTGACCAGCTTGTCGGCCAACGCCTGCCATTCGCCCATCGCCAGGATTGCACCGAAATGGCGCACCGGCACATTGTCTCCGTCCACCGCACTGGTGCTGCGATGACCGACTTCCCCCGGCGCCAGATGGGCAACGATCTGGTGACCGTAAAAATTGAAATCAACCCACTCCGGCGAAGAGCGCCCCTCAGGGCAGCCCAGCAATCCGCCGTAAAATGCACGGGCCTTGGCCAGGTCGTCGACAGGAAAAGCGAGATGGAAAGACGGTTGTGCCATACAGTAAGTATCCGGTGAAGTTAACCCAAATGAGTCGCCAAAAGGGCATTTTAAGCGTACCTCCGGCGGACGGCCATATCCTGTGCATGGACTGAACAACGCCTCGCCGGTCAGTGTAGGATTCCGGCACAACAGCGGCACAGCCGCATTTACTGTTGCCGCATCCGGCAACTCCAACCCGGGATTCTGATCACAATGCCCGCCATTCCTACGCTCACGGCCCACGGCTGCACCATGCCGCAGATCGGCTTCGGCACTTCGCAGCTCGGTGATTGCGCCGATCTGGTCGCGACCGCACTGAAACTCGGTTATCGTCACATCGATACGGCGTGGAAATACGGTTCCGAAAAAGGAGTCGGCGCCGGCATCCGCACCTCGGGCGTACCGCGCAGCGAAATTTTCCTGGTGACCAAGGTATCGCACGAATACCTGCGCGCCGACGACTTTGCGAGATCGGTGGACGAGAGCCTGAAAAACCTGCAGGTGGATTATGTCGACATGCTGCACGTGCACTGGCCAACCATCGACAAAATCCCGATGGCCGAAACCATGGGCGCGCTGGCCAAAGCAAAGCAGCGGGGACTCACGCGCCACATCGGCGTCGCCAATTTCAACATCGCGTTGCTTGAGGAGGCGCGGCACACCTGCCCTGAACCGCTGGCCACGCTGCAGGGTGAATACCATCCTTACCTGGACCAAAGCAAAGTGCTGGACTACTGCCGGCGCCACGGCATGATTTTCACCGCTTATTGCCCGCTCGCCCGCGGCCGCCTGTTCGAGGATCCCGTACTCGCGGAGATTGCCAGGATCCGCGGCAAAACAATCGCGCAAATCGTGTTGCGCTGGATCGTGCAACAAGGCAACATTGTGCCCATCCCGCGCTCGTCCAATCCGGAGCGCATCGCGAAAAATCTCGATGTGTTCGACTTCGTGCTGGACACCGGCGAGATGAATCGCATTCATGCGCTGGCACGGCCTGACGGCCGCATAGCCAACCCGGCGGGTCGGGCGCCGGCGTGGGATTAACCAAAATGCGGGACTTACACCGCACCAACCAATAACGGAGGCACACATGAAGAAACAGTCATTCGCCGTCTCAGCCGGCACTGCTGCAATCACCGCCATATCGCTGCTGGCTGCACCGGCTGCGCTGGCGCAAACCGCGTTCCCGTCGAAAAACCTGGTGATGATCGTGCCTTACACCGCGGGCGGCTCCGCCGACGCCATGAGCCGCGCCATTGCACAGCGGCTGGGCGAAGCCTGGGGGCGCAATGTCATCGTCGACAACCGCCCCGGCGCCAGCGGCATGATCGGCACTGAAATAGTGACCAAGGCCGAACCCGACGGTCATACACTACTCGGCCATACCTCATCCTATCCGGCCACCGCCGCCGTGCGCGCCAAACTGCCGTTCGATCCCGCCAAGGCGATCATCCCGGTGGGCATGACTGCACGCGCACCGATGCTGTTCGCAATCCATCCCTCGGTGCCGGCAAAAAACGTCCGGGAACTGATCGCACTGGCTAAGAAAAATCCCGGCAAGTTCAATTACGGCTCCTCGGGTACCGGCGGCAACAACCATTTCTCCGGCGCGCTGTTCGCCGCCGCGGCCGGCATCCAGATGCAGCACGTGCCGTACAAGGGCATCTCACTGGCAGTGACCGCGATTGCCTCGGGCGAAGTCGAGATCGTCATTGCCAGTTCGTCAGCCCTGCTGCCACAGCGCGATTCCGGACGCATCCGCATCCTCGGCGTCACCAGCCTGAAAAAGTCCCCGTTGTTCCCGGATCTGCCGACCATCGCCTCCCAGGGTGTCCCAGGCTATGAATACCAGCTGTGGTGGGGTACTTTCGCGCCTGCCGGCATGTCCGCCGAACGGCTGAACTTCATCAACGCGGCGATCAACAAAATCGTGACCAGCCCCGAGATGAAGAAATTCCTGGATACCCAGGGTGCCGAACCGTGGCCGCTACCGGTGGCACAACTCACCGACTTGCTGCCAAAGGAAATCGCCCGTTACAAGAAAGCCATGCAAATCGCCGGCATTCAACCGCAGTAATGCAACCTCAACCCGCCGGCCGGCTGCTGGCGGGTTTCCCCGGCATCATGCCGTCAGGCGCCCTGCCTGATAATCATGGAGCGCCTGTTCGATTTCCTCCCGCGTATTCATCACGAACGGCCCGTACTGCACTACCGGTTCGCGCAACGGTTTCCCGGCCAGCAGGATGAACCGCGCCCCGCCATCCGCAGCGGTAATGGTTACTGCCTCACCCTCAGACAGCACGCCGGCGCTGTGCCGCGGCAACTTGCGCGCGTCACCGGCGCCGACGGCGACATCACCTTCGTACACATAAAGAAACGCGTTGTGTCCGGCGGGCAACGCCTGCGCGAATATCTCGCCCGGCAGTAATGACACATCAAAATACAGCGGCTCGGTGCTGAGACCCTGCATCGGCCCCGGCGTGGCCCTGCCGTCCACGGTCAGAGTGCCTGCAATCACCTTCACACTGCCCCCGCCCGGTAGCGCTACCGCGGGGATCGAAGCCGCGGGAATGTCACGATAACCGGCGGGTTTCATTTTTTCTTTCGCAGGCAGGTTGATCCACAACTGGAACCCGCGCATGCGGCCCTGCAACTGCTGCGGCATTTCGGAATGGATGATGCCCCGGCCCGCGGTCATCCACTGCACGTCGCCGCTTTTCAGGTCGCCACGATTGCCAAGGTGGTCTTCATGCAGCATGTGGCCATCAAGCATGTAGGTC
>CAMCYP010000061.1 GCA_945885345.1 Bordetella parapertussis
CCCCCGTGCTGGTTGACGCGGCCGGCGCGCATTTCCTCGTACATGCCGCGACTGACGATGTCCCGCGTTGCGCGCTCATTACGCGGATCGTAGTTGTGCATGAAGCGTTCGCCGGCGCCGTTCAGCAGATAACCGCCGGCGCCGCGCAGGCCTTCTTCAATGATGGTGCCGGTAATTCGCGTGTCGGAACCGGCGATCAGGCCAGTCGGGTGAAACTGCACCATTTCCATGTCGCGCAGCATCAATCCGCCGCGCAACGCCATTGCCATGCCGTCGCAGCTCTTGTCGCCGCTGGGCGTGTGGAACTTGTACATGGTCGGCCCGCCGCCGGTCGCGAGCAGCACCGCCTGCGCCTGCACGAATACAAATTCACCCGTGCGCATGTCGATCATCAGCACGCCGGCAATCGCGTCGCCGGCCTTGTTCCTGATGAACTCCACGGCGCGGTGTTCTTCGAGGCGGTTGATGCCGCGCGCCCACACCTGCTCGGCGAGGCGGTTGATGATTTCAATACCGGTCAGATCGCCCTTGTGCACGGTGCGATCAAAAGTCTGGCCGGCAAACGCCTTCTGGTGGATGCTGCCGTCGGGATTGCGGTCGAAAAAACAGCCGAGTTCATTCTCCAGCTCATGGATGCGCTCCACCGCGGTTTCGACCAGCGTCCACGCCAGATCCTGGTCGGGCAGCCATTTGCCGCCTTCGATGGTGTCCATGAAATGGCGCTCGACCGAATCACCCGCAGCCAGCGCGACGTTGTAACCGCCCTGCACCATGCGCGTACAGCCGGTTTTTCCGAGCAGGCCTTTCACCGCAACGGTGATCGACAGTTCAGGATTGTGCTGGTGGGCATGCAGTGCGGCGAACAGGCCGGCGCCGCCGGACCCGAGTATCAGGATGTCGGTCTGTATGGTTTTCATGAAGGTTTAACTTTTGACGCCGAGGGCTGCAAGCACACCCGCACGCTGGTCTTTGGCTGCGGCATTCACCGCCGTGTAGAGGCTGCCGCCGTGGGAATCCATCGCCACCAGCAACGGGCCGAAACCCTTGATGCGGAATTTCCACAGCGATTCCGGATTGAGGTCATCGAGGTCGACTTCCTCGATCTGTTCGATCCAGGTCGTTTCCAGCGCCGCAGTGCCGCCGATGATCGCGAGATAAACGCCCCCCAGTTCGCTGAAGGCTTTGGCGGAAGAAGCAAACAGTCCCCCCTTGCCGATGATGATGCGGACGCCGTACTGCGCCATCAGCGGCTGCGTGAATCGCTCCATGCGCGCGCTGGTGGTGGTGCCGATGCAGATCGGCGCATAGCCCGACGGATGCGCCTTGGTTTCACCGACCCATTTGACGTTGGGCGCGGTATGGACCACGGCATGGCCGCGCATGTCGAAGCGCGTCTTGCGACCATGGTCGAACATGTGGATCTGCGTGGCATCGCGGATGCCATACAGCGTCTGATGCAGTGTGACGGTGTCGTTGATGCGCAATTTGCGCACCTGTTCTTCGCTCACCGGCATGTTAAGTTCGTAATGGGCCATTTCAGTATCCGTAAGCAGTACTAGTAGCCGTAATTAATGCCTTGCGGGGTAAAAGTCGCCCGCGCACGCCGCGCCGAATGGCACTGCATGTTGACTGCGACGGGATTCATCGTGATGTGGGTCGCCGCCGTTTCGACATGCACCGCGAAGGCCGTGGAATCACCGCCCAGGCCCTGCGCGCCGACACCGAGCTTGTTGACCACGGCACTCAGCTCAGCCTCCAGCTTCGCGCCCTCCGGATCGGCGCATACGCTGCCCAGCGGCCGCGTTGCCGCAACTTTCGAAAGGTGTACGCACAGGTCAGCCGTGCCGCCGACGCCGACACCGACGATCACCGGCGGGCAGCTTTTGCCGCCGGCTTCGAGCACACAGTCAATGACGAAAGTCTTGATCGCGTCCACGCCATCGGCGGGGATCGCCATCTTCAGCCAGGAATTGTTTTCCGAACCCGAGCCCTTGGGAATCATCTCGATCGACAGCAGGTCGGCTTCCGGTGCGAAATCGATGTTGATCACCGGCACATGGCGGCCACCCGATGTGTGCTCGTTCTTGCGCGTGGTCGGATGCACCACGGAGGAACGCAGCGGATGCTCCTTGGTGGCGCGGGTGCAGCCGCCGATGATCGCCTGTTTCAGTGCGTACCCGTCCACCGCGACATTGGCCCCGATCACCACGTTGTAAATCGGAATGCCGGTGTCTTGGCACAGCAGGTTGGTATTGTCCTCGGCAACGGTGATGTTGCGGATCATGGTGCCGAGTATGGCCTTGCCGGTGGCATTGGTTTCGGCGCGATCAAGCCGCTGAAAACCCTGCTTGATGTCCGGGGGCAGCATTTTGAGCGCACGGATGTAAAGCTCCTTGCACGCTTCTTCCACCTGCTTGAGATCAACCTTCACGAAACCACCTTCAAAGAAAAATTAAAACCGGCGCAACAGCGCGCCGGGCCCGGCTTATTTCACCTGCTTCAGTTCACCTGCAGCTTGCGTTCCTTGATGATTTTTTCCCAGCGCGCGGATTCTGCCTTGATGTCTTTGGCGAAATCCTGCGAACTGTTGCCCACCGGCACCATGCCGATGTCGTTGAAGCGCTTGACCAGGTCAGGGCTGCGCAAGACCTTGACGGTATCGGCATGCACCTTGTCGATCACCGCTTTTGACGTACCGGTCGGCACCATGAAACCAAACCAGCCGAGGTTCTCGAAACCCGGCAGCGTCTCGGCAATCGCCGGCACGTTGGGCAGCTGCGCCGAGCGTTCCTTGCTGGTCACTGCCAGCGCACGCAATTTTCCGCTGTTGACGAAGCTGATCGCCGCCGACAGATTGGGCGTGACAAACTGGATCTGGCCGCCAACGAGATCACTGATCGCCGGGCCTTCGCCCTTGTACGGCACATGCGTCACATCAATTCCGGCGGCGTAAATGAAATTTTCCGCAGCGAGATGGGTCTGCGTGCCCACGCCCGCAGAGCCGAAAGTCATCGACTTCGGCTTCGCCTTGGCCATCGCGATGAATTCCTTCAGTGTCTTTGCCGGGTTGCTTGGATTGATCACCAGGGCCTGCGGGCCGCTGGCGACATTGGTCACCGCCACCAAGTCTTTTTCAGGACTGAACGGCATCTTGGCGTACATGTGCTGGTTGGCGGTGACGATGGAGCCGGATGTCATGAACAGGGTGTACCCGTCGGGGTTGGCCTTGGCGGCAAGATCGCCGCCAATATTGCCGCCGGCGCCGGCACGATTGTCGACCACCAGGGTCTGGCCCCAGATTTCAGTGAGTTTCTGTGCGACCAGTCGCGCAACGATGTCGGTGGCACCGCCGGGCGCGAACGGCACGATGATGCGCACCGGCCGTGCCGGGTAGGTATCGGCGGCAAAAGCGGCGGTGGCAAACAGCAGGCATGCCGCAGCAATCATTCCTGTTTTTTTCATTACTGCTTTTTTCATCACTGCTTTTTTCATGATTCTCTCCTCACGGTCTGGTTTTATTGGGTAATTCCATACGCCACGGTTTCACCATACTCCGGCAGCGAGCGCCCTACAATCCCAGCGCATCTGCAGTGAGTTTGCGCAGTTCTTTGACCAGTTTCGTGCGCACGCTGCGATACGTCGGTTTTTTCGCGACATTGATCAGTTCATAAGGATCGCGATCAAGGTCATAGAGCTCATCGAGTTCGCCGTTGCGCGCTCGATTCACCCAATGAATGTATTTGTAGCGGTCGGTGCGCACCGCCTTGTAGGTCATGCCCACCAGCCACGGGTATGCGTTCTCGGCCCAGTATTCGACAAACACCGATTTGCGCCAGCCAGCGCGTTTACCCTTGAGCAGCGGCAGCAGCGAACGGCCCTGAATATGTTTGCCGGGTTTGCCACCGGCAATTTCGATCAGCGTCGGCGCCAGATCCTGCAGGATCACGAGAGGTTTCACCCTCATGCCGGCCTTGATCAGTTTCGGCCAGCGGATGGTCAGCGGCGAACGGATGCCTTCCTCGTAAGCAAAGCGGCGCTCCGGGCCGATGCCGTGTTCGCCGAAGAAATAACCGTTGTCGCCGAGGAACAGGATCACCGTGTTGTCGAGTTCGCCCGTTTCCTCCAGCGTTTTGAGGATCATGCCGACCCCTTCGTCGACCGCAGCCATCATCGCCGCACGCAGGCGAATTTCCTCCTGCTTGCCGGAGTGAATGGCGTCGAGCATGACTTGCGACGCTGCAGTCTTGCGCAACTCGACCGCTTCGGCCCATACCGGCTTGTGTTTCAGGAACTCGGCAGGCTGCTGCATGTTCGGTTTTTTCGGGAACACGCAACCCCGGTAAAGATTCTCGTGACGCTTAGCCGGGCGGTAACCGTCCATGCGGAAGGAACCGTCGGCCGCCTGTTCGGCATCCGGATGCACCGCCTTGTGCGCAAACCACAGCGACCAGGGCTTTTTGTTTTTGCGCTGGCCTTTGCTGCGGATCCAGTCCGTTGCCATGGTATTCATGATGTCGGTGACGTAACCCTCATGCTGCACATACTTGCCGTTCTCGTTCAGCTTCGGGTTATACAGATTGCCGTGACCGTCGTAGGCCACCCAGAAATCGTAGCCGGGACGCGGCTTGCCGTCGTTACCCATGTGCCATTTGCCGATGTGCGCGGTCTCGTAGCCCAGGCGCTGCAGTTCGAGGTGGTAATTCGGCAGGCGGTGGCTGGCCAGATCCCGCGCGACGTTGTCGATGATGCCGTGACGGCTGGCGTATTGCCCCGTCAATATCGACGCGCGGTTCGGCGAGCAGATCGGCGTGGTGTGGAAAGCACGCTCGAACAGCACGCCTTCGTGGGCAATGCGGTCAATGTGCGGCGTTTTCATGTAGGGGTGGCCGCCGGCACCGAATTCGTCAAAGCGCAGGTCGTCGACCAGGATCACCAGCAGATTCGGTTTGTTGCTTGTACCTTTCTTCGACATGGCGATCCCCTTCCGTTGTTTCGCGACGCTCAGACCAGATTC
Organism: Bordetella parapertussis; assembly: GCA_945885345.1. Lineage (GTDB taxonomy): Bacteria > Pseudomonadota > Gammaproteobacteria > Burkholderiales > SG8-41. Next base: position 5,015 of record CAMCYP010000061.1, read on the forward strand.
AGCAGAAATGCGAGACCGGCGACCAGTGATACGCCGGCGGCGGCGGCAAGCAGCGTTTTCTGCCATTCGCGCCATTCGAGAAATTCCAGCGCCAGCAGGCGCAGGCCGCCCGCCATGTGCGCAGCCAACAGCAGCACCAGCCCGGTCTCGGCGAATTTCACCAGCGGCTGTTCGGTCCAGCGCAGGAAGCCGTCGAGCGCGGCGGCACCCTGCAGCGCCTGGCCCAGCGCCCAGAAATGCAGCGGCAGGAACAACGCCAGCAATACGCCGGATGCGCGATGCACGATGAAGGCCCAGTACGCCGGATGGTTGCGTGAGCGAAAATCGTTTTTCATGCCGCACCCGCCCCGAACACGCCGAACACCGCGCGCATGCCCCACATCGCTAGACTCAGCGCGATGACGCCTGTCAGCAGATCAAGGCGGCGGCCACGCCAGTTGCAGGTTTCGCTGATGATGGTACGCAGGCCGATCGGCGCATGCACCGCAACCGCACATACGAACAGCGTGTAAAAACCGAACCAGGCAATGCTGCCCCGGGTGCGGCCGAGGATTTCAGCGGCGCTGAGACCGCTGCGCACCGCGTAAATCATGGTCAGCAGATGCACCACCACGCACAAGGCCAGCACCATCGCGCTGAAGCGCTGCGCACCCCACAGCAGGACTTCGCTGCGCCGGCTCATGACACCCAACCCCCTCCAGAATTTGTATATAAATCATTGTTTTTAAACATTTTTGTGCTTTTTCCTATATCTCGCCCGACAGCGTTGCAGCGAGCACGGCACGCTTCAAACCGGCGATGCCGGCCGTCGGCGACAGCCCTTTGGGGCAGCGCTCGGTGCAGGCCAGATGGGTGTGGCAGGCATGGCAGCCGGCATCGCCCGCGACTGCCGCCAGTCTCTCGGCGCGCGCGGTGTCGCGCACATCATTGATCAGCGTCCAGGCGCGATTGAGCGCGGCGGGGCCGAGATAATCCTTGTTCCAGCTGACGACATCACAGGCGCTGTAACACACGCCGCAGCCGATGCATTCAATGCCGGCTTCGACGCGTTTGCGTTCCTTGGATTCAGGGGAAACCTTGGCGAACGCATCCTTGCGCGTGGTGCTGCCGGTGAAACGACCGCGGGCACGTGCCCACTTGTCGAAAAATTCGCGCATGTCGGTGACCAGATCCTTGATCACCGGCAGGTTGCGCAGCGGCGCAATTTCGAGTGTGTTGTCGGCCGCCACTTTCGATACATGGGTGCGGCAGGTCCAGCGCGACACGCCGTTGACCGTCATCGCGCAGGAACCGCAGACGCCGACACGGCAGGCAAAACGGTAGGACAGCGTCGAATCGCATTTGCGCTGCACGTAAGTCACGACATCGAGCACGGTCTGGCTTTCCTGCCGTGGCACTTCGAAATCCTGGAAGTCGCCCTGCTCGGTACCGCGCCAGATCCTGACCTTCAGATTTTCCATCAGCACTCCTAATGCGCTGCCGCCGTCGCGCCGGCCGTCACCGTCGGCGCCGCAAGGCGCTGGATCATCACATTGATGCAGGCCGGTTTGCCGCTGGCGATGGCCCGCGCCAGTGCCGGGCGCAAATCCGCGGCCCGGGTCACCAGTTCACCGTGACCACCCAATGCCGCCACCGCCAGATCATAACGCGTGCCGCCGCGCAATTCGCAGCCGTGCGCGCGTTCCTTGCCATAGGTACGCAACTGGATCTGGTGCTCGGCATTCCAGCAGGAGTCGTTGCCGACCACCACGATCATCGGCACACCATCGCGCACGGCGGTGTCGAACTCCATCAAATGAAAGCCGAAGGCGCCGTCACCCATCACCGCAATCACCGGTGCCCGCGGCCGGGCCATCCGCGCAGCGAAGGCAAAAGGCACGCCACTACCGATGGAACCACCGACACCGTTAATGACACGCACCGGCGCATGAATGCAGGCCTGCGCCCACTGGCCGATTTCGCCGCCATCGGCAATGAACACCGCATCGGGTGATGTATTCAGTGCGTCCTGTACCGCGCGACCGAGTTCGACCGGATGCACCGGGCCGTCGCCGCTGTCGATGTCACCCCATGCCACAGGACGGAATGCGACAGCATCAGCGACTTCTTTCAGCCACGCCGCGCCGGCATGGCGCTGTGCTGCTGCAATCAAGGCGCGCACTGTGGCCACGCTGTCCGACTGCGCTGACAACGCGACGCGAGCCGCACCCAGATTTTTAAGCGCGCGCTGCAAAGCTTCGGTTTCGGGGTCGATCACCGCAAAACGGGTCGCAGCAGCCAGTGCCGGCGCTTTGCCGAAACGCAACGTGAAATCCGCTTGCTTGCCGATCAGCACCACCAGATCGGCCTTGGCCAGTACACCGGCAAAGGCACCGAGGCCCGGATCGTTGACGCCGCGTGGACTTTCCATGCACAACACTGGCACCCCCGTGCCCGCAGCCAGTTGCTTGACCAGGCCAGCCACCGGCGCATGTGCCATCACAGGGCCGAGCAGGATCAGCGGTCTTGCTGCAGTCTTCAGCAAAGTTTGCAGCGCAGCGATGGTTTTGACATCGGGCGGATTTTCCGCCGGCGCAAAATCGGCAGCAGGCGCCAGAAATTTTTCGCCGTCCGCCACTTTGGCCTCGAGCACATCAAAAGGCAGACTCAGGTGCACCGGCCCCGGTCGCCCGGAGCGTGCAATACGACAGGCCTTCGCCATATCAGCACCCAGGGTTTCAGCACTGCCGGCGGTCCACGACGCCTTGACCAGCGGCGCGGCAATATCCGCCTGGCGCATTTCCTGGAAGGAACCAGTGCCCAGTTCATTGAGCGGCGCATGTCCCGACAGCAGCACCAGCGGCGACTCGGACGCCAGCGCGGTATACAGCGCGCCGACGCCGTTGGCGTGTCCCGGCCCCCCGGTGAGCAGCGCAATGCCGGGTTCACCGGTCAGCCGCGCCCAGGCATCGGCCATGTGCACTGCCGCGCCTTCGTAACGGACATGGGTGATCGCAAGTTTGGCTTCGATCGCCGCGTCATACACCGGCATGATGTGATTGCCGGAGAGGGAAAAAATACGGCGCAGGCCGGCTTGCGCCAGTGTGCGCGCGAGAATATCGGCACCGCGGAGTGTGGTCATCGGAGTTTTGTGCGGGTTTCAGCGATTACGGTGAAACGCCCGCATGGCCGGTACGGCCATGCGGGATGATTCAAACAAGCAGACTCTTTCCTACTTATGCGCTTTCGTACAGGCGCGTCAGCACAAACTCGCGATGGCCCAGTGCCTCAGCGGCAGTCAGCCGGCCGTTGCAGGTGCGCAGCATGACTTCGATCAGCTCGTCGCCGGTCTGGTCGAGGTTTTTCTCCCGCTGCAGCAGGCCCGAGCAGTCGTAGTCGACATGTTCGCTCATGGTACGCACCGTACGCGGATTCGCCGTAAGTTTGATCACCGGCACAATCGGATTGCCGATGACATTGCCCTGCCCGGTCGGGAACAGATGCACCACATAGCCGGACGCGGCGCACAGCGTGACCATTTCCGCCGCAGCCGAGGACGAATCCATGAACCACAGGCCGGGTTTGGTCGGTTCCTCGGCTTTGTCGAGCACGCCAATGACCTTGCACTTTTTGCCGATTTTCTGGATGTTGCCCAGCGCTTTTTCCTCGATCGTGGTCAGACCGCCGGCGATATTGCCCTTGGTCGGCTGCGAATCGGAGAGATCGCTGGTTTTGTTTTTCTCGACGATTTCCTGGTAACGGTCAAACATCCGCATGAATTCCTTGCGCACTTCCGGGGTCGCGCAGCGGTCGGCGACGATGTTCTCGCCGCCGGTGATTTCGGTGGTTTCACCGAAACACATGGTCACGCCCAGCGGCTCAAGTTTGTCGAACGCACTGCCGACGGTCGGGTTAGAACCGCAGCCCGAAGTGGTGTCGGATTCACCGCACTTGGTCGATACCCACAGATCGCTGATTGGACATTCCACGCGCTGCAGCTCGGAGGCCCATTGCACATATTCCTTGGCCACTTTGGAAGCGCGCAGGATGGTGTCGTGATCGCCGTGCAATTCGATGCCGAAACCGGTGACCGGCTTGCCGGTCTTGGCAATGCCATCGACGACTTTTTTCGCCCAGCCCTCTTCAATGCAGATCACCACAACGGCGGCAACGTTGGGGTTGGCGCCCGCGCCGATGATGGTGCGGAAATGCAGGTCCAGGTCGGCACCGAACTGCAGCCGGCCATAGGGATGCGGAATCGCAACTGCACCCTTGATGTTGTTGGCCACGGCTTCAGCGGCGGCGTTGGACAGGTCGTCGACTGGCAGGATCAGGACGAGGTTACGGACGCCGACGCGGCCATTCTCGCGGCGGTAGCCCATGAATGTAGTTTTGCTGTTGACCATTTTTATCTCCAGAAATTTTCAGTTCGGCACGCGGCGCCGGCTTACCAGGCGTTTCTTACCAACCGCTTTTACCAACGCTTAGTCTTGATGTTGTGCACGTGGGCGTGTTCGCCGACCTTGATGTCAGCCACGGCCTTGCCGATGTCGAAACCGTATTTGATGATGGTGTCGCCCTTCTTGATGTCGCGAAGCGCCGCCTTGTGGCCGATCGGAATATCGTTGAGAGCCTTGACCTTGATCGTGGAGTCGTCTTCCATGACCCAGCCGATCATTTCCTGTCCGGCCTTGATGCCTTCGATGACGGCCACGCCGACCATGTCTTTTTTGTCGTGTACTAATATGTGAATCATTGCGCCTCCTGGATGAACGCTGTGCGGGTGAAAAAAGATGCGGGAAAACGATGTTGCAGGGCCGGTCATGCTACCCGCGGCACTTCCGCCAAGTCAACTAGATGACCTATATGAATTACCGGCACGCATGTTAGACTGCCACGCACTGTTTTGCCACACGCTTTTGCCACTTAATGGCCCAAATCCCAAAAATCGAATCGCTGCCCACTGGTCAGCCCCGCTATCGGGAAGTGCAATGGCGCATCACGCGCGCACTGGCCGCCGGCGAGTGGAAACCGGGCGAAGCCATCCCCAGCGAAACCGGGCTGGCGGCGGATTTCGGAGTGTCGATCGGCACCATCCGCCGCGCCATCGATGAACTGGTCGCCGGGCGCATCCTCGTGCGCCAGCAAGGACGCGGCACTTTCGTCGCCACCCATACCGAAGACCGCACGCTGTTTTATTTTTTCCATATCGTCGGCAAGGATGGCAGCCAGGAATTTCCGGTATCGGAATTGCTGGCGTTCAGCCGCGAACGCGCCGGGGCCAACGATGAAACGCAACTGGGCATTCCCCGCGGCAGCCGCGTCGCGCGGGTGCGCAACCTGCTGAAACTCGCCGGCAAGCCGGTAGTGCTGGACGACATCACGGTATCGACAGAACGTTTCACGCGCATCGACGAGGACACGTTCCGCAACCGCGAAGGGACAATTTATGGTCTTTATCAAGCAAGGTATGGCGTCAATGTCGTGCGCATCAGCGAGCGCCTGTCCGCAGCACATCCGCCGGCGGACATCGCCGCCATCCTCGGCATGCGCAGCAACCAGCCGGCGCTGCGCATCCGCCGCGTCGCCTATACCTACAACGATTCACCAGTGGAATACCGGCTGAGCTGGATCAACAGCGCCGACCACGAATACCTGAGCGATTTGTGGAAAACCGCGGCGCGCTGAGCGAGTCTTACTGAGCGTCTTAGAAACCCAATTCGCGCCGTGCCACCGCAATCAGCTCAGGGTCATTGGCGTTTTTCATCACCCACTCGAACTGCACTTTCGCATCGTCGCGCAAGCCGGCGCGCGCCAGGCTGAAACCGGCCTGCAGCCGGGCTTCCGTTGCCGCAGCGTCCATCGCGGGCCCACCACCCAAGGGGACTTCCTTCGGGGCGCCCCCCAAGGGGACTTCCTTCGGGGCGCGCAGTGCCGAGCGCAGATAAAATTCCGCCGCCTGCAGCGGTTGGCCACGTGCCTCTTGACCGCGCGCCAAGCCGGACAATACCCGGCGCGCCTGCGTGGCATCGGCATACGGCAGTACGCGTTCAAACAAAGCCAGTGCCGCATCATGCAGGCCATGGTCGGTAAATTGCTGCGCCAGCACGATCCATTCCGGCAACTGCGCCGCGGGGACCGCCGACTGCTCCGCTGCCAGTGGTCGCGCGATATCGACGGCAAGCTCCGCGCGACCGGCGCGCAGTGCCAGCGCAGACAGTCGCAGGTGCCACACCGCCGCCGGCATGTTGTCAGGCGCGGGCAAACCCTGCCAGTACTGCAATGCCCGCACGGGGTCGCCAGCCGTCTCGGCCAATGCACCCAGCGTCTGTCGGGTGGGTGTTGTCAGCACGCCCGCATCTGGCGGCCATGCGCCGAACACACGCAAGCCTGCGCGCGGCAGCTTCGCCGCAGCAAAATCCGCCGCCAGTTGCACCTGTGCGCTCTGCTGCACTTTGGGATCGCGCGCGTAACGCGCCAGATAAGCCAGGTAGGCACGGGCTTCCGCCGGTTCAGCCGCATGCCGTCGGGTTGCGAATTCCAGCCAGCTGGCGTCGTCGCCGGCCAGCAGCTGGTGACTATTGGCCGCAGCGCGGGCATGACCGGCATAGGCTTCCCATAATTTGCCGGCGTCGGCGTCCGGACCTTCCGCAATACTCGCCGCACTTGCTTCCAGCAATTGTTCCATTGCGGTGAGGCGCAAGGCACCGTTGTTCTGACGCTCTGCAGCTTCGAGCAAAATCTGCCACCACGCCGGATCTTCACTGCGACCCAGCACGGCACGCGCCTGCGTTGCTGCGTCCTGCGGCGTTATCACGCCGGTATGCAGGCGCAGGCGCAGTTTCACCGGGCCGCGTTCATCAAGCAGGTTCAGCCAGGCTACGGCCTCCCGCACCATCTTTAGGTCGAGCAGCGCATCAACAAAAACCGTGGCTGTTGCCGAATCCAGCGGCCGGTAGTCCTGCTCGAAACGCAGCATGCTGCGGTAGGCGTCGTCGCTGCGCGCCCCGAAGGAAGTCCCCTCGGGGGGCGCCCCGAAGGAAGTCCCCTTGGAGGAGGCATCGCGAACGTAACTGCGGATGATCAGCAGGCGCAGTTCGCGAAAGGTGCCGGCAGCGAATCCGGCACTCCATAACGCACGCCCCGCATGATCGCGGGCTACGGCAGTACGTCCGAGCGCGAGTGCAGCCTGTGCCGCCATAGCATGTAATCCGGCGCGCGCACCAGCAGACAGCGCTGCCGGCAACACGCCTGCACGCTGCAGCACTTCATCATTACGATCCATGCGCATCAGCAATTGCAGGCGCAGGCTTTCCCATTCCACCCAGGGCGCCCCGAAGGAAGTCCCCTTGGGGGGGGCCCCCGGGGACGGCGCGGCAACATCCTGCGGCTGCAGTGCGTCGATACGGCGTAGCGCCAGCTGCACGGCACCCGCCTGCGCCAGACTGCGTGCCGCCTCGATACCGTCGGGAGGTTCGGCAGCATGCGCGGCGGCAAAAACCGTCAGCAGCAATAAGGGAATGACGAAATGTCGCAGTGCAGGCATGCAACTATTGTAGCGGGCGCTGATTGCGGGACGGCGCCATAAAACAAAAAAGGCGGCCGCAGCCGCCTTTTCAGGAATGCACCGGATGTTATTTTTCAGCCGGCGCCGCTTCCGCCGCGACTTCAGCAACGGCGGTGTTAATCGTCAGTTTTTCCTTGATGCGCGCCGCCTTGCCCGACAGGCCGCGCAGGTAGTAGAGCTTGGCCCGGCCGACGTCGCCACGACGTTTGACTTCGATGCTGGCAATGCCCGGCGAGTAAGTCTGGAATGTCCGTTCGACACCTTCCCCGGACGATACCTTGCGCACGATGAAAGAGGAGTTGATACCCCGATTGCGCTTGGCAATCACCACGCCTTCGTAGGCCTGCACGCGCTTGCGCTCACCTTCGACCACGTTGACACTGACGATGACCGTGTCACCGGCAACGAATTCGGGCACCTTGCGGTCCAGACGTTTGATCTCTTCCTGCTCCAGCTGCTGAATGACGTTCATGCTCATGCTCCCTCAAAACTTGTTGCGTCCGCCCCATGGCGTCCGCGGTTAATTTTCACTAACGTCCGTCTCACTAACGTGCGTCGTACTGCCCTGCTGCTCGCTCTGGTATTCATCGAGCAACACCCGTTCTTCCTTCGTCAGCGCCCGTCGCTCCAGCAAATCCGGTCGCCGTTGCCAGGTCCGTCCCAGCGACTGCTTCAGCCGCCAGCGCGTGATCGCCGCATGGTTGCCCGACAACAGCACCGCCGGCACCGACGTGCCCGCATAATTCTCCGGGCGCGTGTAGTGCGGGCAATCGAGCAGGCCGTCAACAAACGACTCCTGCACCGCCGACTCGGCATCGCCAAGTGCTCCCGGCAACTGTCGCACCACACTGTCCATCAGCACCATCGCGGCCAGTTCGCCGCCGCTCAATACATAGTCGCCGATCGAAATTTCCTCGACGCCCTGCTGCTCAATCAACCGTTCATCCACACCTTCGTAACGCCCCGCCAGCAGCACCAGTCCCGGCTCCTGCGCCAGTTCCACCACCTTGGCGTGATCCAGCAATCTGCCCTGCGGCGTCAGGTGCACCACCCGCGGACGTTCCACGCCGGCACTTTGCTGCCGCTGGCAGGCCGCCTGCAGCGCCTTGCCCAGCGGTTCGGCCATCATCACCATCCCCGGGCCGCCGCCATAAGGCCGGTCATCCACGGTGCGGTGAACGTTGGCCGCAAAATCCCGCGGATTCCACGCCACAAACTGGTACAAGCCACGTTCCCGGGCGCGTCCGGTGACACCGAGTTCGGTCACCGCGTCAAACATCGCCGGAAACAGCGTGACCACATCAAACTGCAACATCAGTAGTCCGCATCCCAATCCACGATGATCGTGCCGCCGGCAATATCCACCTGCCGGATCACTGTTGCAATGAAGGGCAGCAAACGCTCACGCTGATTTGCCGCCACCTCATTTGCCACCTGATCCTCCACCACCAGCACATCATTTGCTCCGGTTTCAAAGACGCGAGTCACATTCCCCAGCGCCACACCGTCTGCATTGACCACTTTCAGGCCGACCAAGTCGGCCCAGTAAAACTCATTCGTCGCAGGCTCGGGAAAATCATCACGGGATACCGCGATGCGCATGCCCTGCAGCGCTGCGGCCTGCTCCCGGTCGGCAACGCCTTCCAGTTTTGCAACGACCGTGGCGCCATGCACTTTCGCCGTTTCCACCGATCGCGGCTGCCACTCGCCTTCCCGTCCCACCAGCCACTGCGGATAATCCAGCAGACCCTGCTGCAGCTGCGTGAACGGCTGGATCTTGATCCAGCCTTGGATGCCGTAGGGCGCGACGATGCGCCCCATGGTCACCAACTGCCCGGTCACCAGCCGCTCAAGCGGCTTTTTGTTCACCAGACTGCTTGACGAGCCGGGTTACGGTGTCCGACAGTAATGCACCCTTGCCCTTCCAGAAGTCGAGGCGCTCGCGATTGATGCGCAGGCGTTCGCGACCTTCCGGGGCCTTGGGATCGTAGAAACCCAGACGCTCGATAAAGCGCCCGTCGCGCGGCATGCGCGAATCGGCAACAACGAAATTGAAGAACGGGCGCTTTTTGGCGCCGCCACGAGCTAAACGTATTACTACCATGAGGATTCCCAGCGACTGAAGAAGACGAAAGGGCCGGATTTTACGCTATTTTTTGCGTAAGGCGCAACCAAAGCCACCGGCTATCGGCGGTTGCCGCAAGAAAAGACCTGCAATCGAAAAATAACACTAACCAATTGTTTTTGAAAGATATTTCATGAATTCCTCAGAAAAAGACCCCACCGGCACCATCCTTTCGTCGCTGCGTACCCGCTTTGGCAGCGATTTCCCTGTCACTGCGGACCAGCGCGGGGTAGCTGAACTGGCGCAGATCGCCGGACACCGTTCGATCCGGCGCTACACACCGGAACCGGTATCGCCGGAACTGCTGCGCCTGCTACTGGCCTGCGCACTGTCGGCCCCGACAAAAAGCGATCTGCAGCAGGCCGACATCATCCAGATCACGGATGCGGGCAAACGCCAGCGCATCGTCGCAGCGATCCCGGACATGGCATGGATACTCGACGCGCCGGTGTTCCTGGTGTTCTGTGGCAACAACCGCCGCATCCGCCACATCGGCGAGTGGCGGGGCAAACCGTTTGCCAACGAACACCTCGATCACTTCATGAATGCCGCGGTGGATGCCGGCATCGTGATGATGAATTTCATCCGTGCGGCAGAAGCCGCGGGCCTCGGCACCTGTCCGATCAGCGCCATCCGCAACGCCATTGATGCCACCAGCCGCGAGCTGGAATTGCCGGAAGGGGTGTTTCCGGTCGCAGGACTCTGCGTGGGTTATCCGGCGAACCCGGGCCACATCAGTCCCCGGCTGGGACTGGAGGTCACGGTGCACACCAACCGCTACGACGAGAGCACGCTGCGCGAACAGGTGGATGCCTACGATCAGCGCCGGCACGCCAACCATCCTTATGGCAAACAACGCCGCATCAAATCATTCGGTACTGCGGAGTTTTATGGCTGGTCGGAAGACAAGGCCCGGCAGTATGCAGAGCCGGAACGTGCCGATTTCGGTGCCTACATCCGGCGCCAGGGGTTCAGCCTGAAATAGCCAAAAGCGGAAAGAACAGGGGCGCGGGCATGCTCAGCGCATGCCCGGGAACATGCCTTTCATGTTGCGCATCATTTTCGCCATGCCGCCCTTGGCGACCATTTTCATCATTTTCTGGGTCTGCTCGAACTGGGCCAGCAGGCGGTTGACTTCCTGCACGCTGACTCCGGCGCCGGTGGCAATGCGGCGTTTGCGCGAGGCCTTGAGCAGTTCAGGCTTGGCGCGCTCCTGCGGAGTCATCGCATTGATGATGCCTTCCAGCCGCCGGATCGCTTTGTCTTCCATTTGCGGCGCACCCTGCGCTGCCTGCGCCAGTTGCGCGGGCAGCTTGTCCATCAGCGCACTCATGCCGCCCATCTTGCGCATCTGAGCCACTTGCTGCTTGAAATCCTCAAGATCGAATCCCTTGCCGGTCTTGACCTTGCGTGCAAGTTTTTCCGCATCCTCCAGGTTGACCGATTTCTGCACATCCTCGATCAGCGACAGCACATCGCCCATGCCGAGGATGCGCGAGGCCATGCGGTCGGGATGGAAGGCTTCGAGTCCGGTCAGTTTTTCGCCGGTGCCGGCAAACTTGATCGGCTTGCCGGTGACATGGCGCACGGACAATGCAGCGCCACCGCGTGCATCGCCGTCGAGCTTGGTCAGGATCACACCCGTCAGCGGCAACGCCTCGCCGAACGACTTGGCGACGTTGACTGCATCTTGGCCCTGCATCGCGTCGACGACAAACAGCGTTTCGACCGGATTCAACGCGGCATGCAGTTCACGGATTTCCTGCATCATCGCCACATCGATCGCGAGACGGCCGGCGGTATCGACGATCAGCACGTCGTGAAAATGGGTGCGTGCGTATTCCAGCGCGCGTTTCGCGATATCGACCGGCTTTTCACCGGCCCCGGCCGGGTGAAAATCCGCCTCGACCTGTCCTGCCAGCACCTTCAACTGCTCGATGGCCGCCGGCCGGTACACGTCACAACTC
>CAMCYP010000062.1 GCA_945885345.1 Bordetella parapertussis
CATAGTGATCCGGTGGTTCTGTATGGAAGGGCCATCGCTCAACGGATAAAAGGTACGCCGGGGATAACAGGCTGATTCCTCCCAAGAGTTCATATCGACGGGGGAGTTTGGCACCTCGATGTCGGCTCATCACATCCTGGGGCTGTAGCCGGTCCCAAGGGTATGGCTGTTCGCCATTTAAAGTGGTACGTGAGCTGGGTTCAAAACGTCGTGAGACAGTTTGGTCCCTATCTGCAGTGGGCGTTGGAAGTTTGAGGGGGGCTGCTCCTAGTACGAGAGGACCGGAGTGGACGCATCTCTGGTGTACCGGTTGTCACGCCAGTGGCATCGCCGGGTAGCTAAATGCGGAAGAGATAAGCGCTGAAAGCATCTAAGCGCGAAACTCGCCTCAAGATGAGACTTCCCGGGAACTTGATTCCCCTAAAGGGTCGCGGAAGACCACCGCGTTGATAGGTCGGGTGTGTAAGAGGAGCAATCCTTTGAGCTAACCGATACTAATTGCCCGTGAGGCTTGATCCTATAATTTTGAGCGTGTGCTGATCCCTGGTCGGATCAGTTGGCTCAGGTAGGCTCATGTTAATGTTCAATCAAATCAATAAGTTATGTCTATAACTTATACTTTACTTCTTCCGGATACGGCGTGCAGCTGGCACATTTGATGTGTTGTCTGTGACGCCAAACAGCTATGCCTGATGACAATAGCGAGTTGGTCCCACCCCTTCCCATTCCGAACAGGGCCGTGAAACGACTCAGCGCCGATGATAGTACGGATTACCCGTGTGAAAGTAGGACATTGTCAGGCACCCATGTAGAAAAAGCCCGGCCTCAGTGAGGTCGGGCTTTTTTGTTGGTATTGCGCGATTGTGCTGCCTGGGTTTGCCGGGCTGAATAGCTGAGCCTGGTGCGTGCATTGCACAGCCGCCGGAGTTGCCTCAGATAGCAGGATGCGATCCGACTCGAATGGCTGACGGAATTTGGTGCATTAAAAAGCCCGACCTCGTTGAGGCCGGGCTTTTGTATTCCGCCTGGATATTCCGACCGTTCGGGCGGAATATCGAATCGGCTTATTCCACCTTGGCTTTGGCGCGCAGGTCAGAGATGGCTTTCTGTACGGTTTCCTGCTGCACAAAATGCTGCAACTGGGGTTTCAGCGCTTCGTAGCTCAGTGCGCGTTTGTCATCAAGCCGGATGATGTGCCAGCCGAACTGGGACTGTACCGGTGCGGCGGTCATTGCGCCTTTCTTGAGCTGCACCATGGCTTCGGCGAACGGCCGGACATAGCTGTTTACCGGGCTCCAGCTCAGTTCCCCGCCTTGGCCTTTGGAGCCTTCGTCGCGGGATTTTTCAGCGGCTAGCTTGGCGAAATCGGCGCCGCCGTTGATCTGCGTGATCAGCGTCTTGGCTTCGGCTTCCGTGCCAACCAGAATGTGCCGCGCCTTGTATTCACTGGCGGCGGGCTGATTCTTGTTCTGCTCATAAGCCTTGCGCAGGGCCTCTTCCGTCGGCGGATTGCGCTTCGCAACGTCGTTAACATAGGCGCGGATCAGCACCGTCTGCCGGGCGAGGTCGAGCTGGGTGCTGATTTCGGGATTCTTGTTCAGGCCAAGTTTCACCGCTTCCTGGGCCAGCACTTCACTTTCGATCAGGCGCTGCTTTACTAGGTTGCGCAATTCCGGGTTGTCCTGGCGACCCTGGGCGACGGCTTCGCGCACCAGTGCGTCCGAGCGCGACTGCGGGATGGTGACACCGTTGACTTTGGCAACCTGGGCCATTGCCGCGGGAACGGCAAGGGCGGCGGTCACGGCGAGTGCCAGTGAGACTGCAGTGGTTCTATGCATGAAGACTCCTTTGGGTAATCAGATTTCGTCCGGTGCGTACGCCTTGATGGCGAGCGCGTGAATTTCTTTTTGCATCAGCGTGCCCAGCGCGGCATAAACCATGCGGTGGCGGGCCTGGAGCGGCTGCTGCGCAAACGCCTGAGCGACAATAATCAGCTGGTAATGCCCACCGCCATCCTGCGCGCCGGCGTGCCCGATGTGCGCTCCCGATTCGTCAAGGATTTCCACCGATTCGGGATGCAGCGCGTTGAGCCGCTCGCGCATGTTCGCTGCGATGCCTACCATCCCGCTCCCGCGCTGCAGCGTTTCATTCAGCTTCTTTTTCCTTCATGTGCGGTGCCAGCAGGAGGGCCTGCCCGAGCACAAAAACAAGCATCAGCCCAATGCCGCCAAACAGCTTGAAACTGACCCAGGTATCGGTGGAATAGTTAAACGCCACATAGAGGTTCAGCACGCCCATCACGGCAAAAAATCCCGCCCAGCCGAACAGCAGCCTTTTCCAGATCGCATCCGGCGCGCCGACCTGCTTTTCCATCATCGAACGGATCAGGTTTTTGCGGAATGCGAATTCGCTGACCAGCAGCGTTACGGCAAAAAGCCAATAGAGCACGGTTGGCTTCCATTTGATGAAAGTTTCGTCACGCAGCAATAATGTCGCGCCGCCGAACACCACGATCAGCGCCAGGCTGATCCATTGCATGTTCTCGACCTTGCGGTGTTTCAGCCAGACCCAGCCGATCTGCAGCACCGTGGCAATGATGGCGACGGTGGTGGCGGTGTAGATGCCGAAGAGCTTGAACGCGGCAAAAAACAGGACGACCGGGAATATATCGAACAGGAATTTCATGGCGGGTCATTATCCATGCTTACTGCCGGGGCGTCCATTTGGCGAGCCGTTCGCGCATGATTTCCCGCACCTGGTCGCCATAAGCCGGATTTGCGGATTCGCGCAGGCCTTCTTCGTAGAACGCGGCGCAATGCCGGGGCAGACGGTTTTCCAGCAAATCGTAGGCGGCGTTCATCAGGCCGGGGCGCTGGGTGCGGGTGGCAATGATCGCGGTATTGAAGTGCAGGGCCAGCCATGGCTGCAATATCGTCGTATCCGTTGTGCCATCAAGCTCCGGTGTCGTGCAGGAAAGGATGCTGCAGGCGCGATCGAACAGCGTCGCCAACGCTGCCGGATCCTGCGTGGCATTGGCCTGGCGGGCGAGGGCATTGACTACCGGGTCGAGTACGCTGATCTGGCCGCCGTGTTGCGCGATCCACTGCGCCATGTCCAGAGCGATGTTTTCAATCGTGGCGCGGGCCTCATCGAATTTCAGCTGGTAAGCCCACAAGCCGAGGTCGGACAGGCATTCCAGCGCATGCGTGCCCAGTTCGTCGATGTCCTCCGGCGGCAGCGGGTCTTCCGCAGCATCCACCTGCTGGCAAATATCCAGGCATTTGCCGATTTCTTCGATGAGCAGTGGCGGCGTGGCTTCCTGGTCCGGAAACGGTCCCGCCTGTTCGAACGCTGTATTCAGGATGCCGGCGGCCTGTTCAAAGGCGCGGCGCGTTGTGCGATTCACTTTTTCGGTTCACGCTTTGTAGAATTTGAGCGAAGCGGAATTGATGCAGTAACGCAGGCCGGTCGGCTGCGGGCCATCCTCGAATACATGCCCGAGGTGCGCATCGCAGCGGTTGCACAGGACTTCAGTGCGTTTCATGAAAAAACCGTGGTCATCTTCGATTGCCACGTTTTCTGCGACCGCCGGTTTCCAGAAACTCGGCCAGCCGGTACCGGAATCGAATTTTTCACCGGAATGGAACAGGTCGGCGCCGCAGCAGATGCAGCGGTAGACTCCTTTTTCATGGTTGTCCCAGTACTGCCCGGTAAAAGCGCGTTCAGTGCCTTTTTTTCGGGCCACCTGGAATTGCTCCGGGGTCAGCGCCGCTTTCCATTCGGCATCCGGTTTGGTAATTTTTACGCGCATAATGTCTCTACTGCCTATGGCCGTATGTCCGATGATAAGTTCCTTGTCGGCACCCGGCTTGCGTTCCTGCTAAACAATCATTTTAGTCATTCCCGGTAACCATTTCCCACGGAGCACACCATGACCACCGCCTACTGGATGATCCTCGTTGCCGGCTTGTTGCCGTACTGGTCGACCGTGACCTCAAAATGGCGCCGCGATTACAGCAATGCCGCGCCGCGGGCGGGGGTGGACAAGCTGCCGCCTTTCAACCAGCGGGCCTACTGGGCACAGCTCAATGCATTTGAAGCGTTCCCGCTGTTTGCGGCGGCGGTGATCGTCGCACACCTGTCGGTGTCACGGGCTGATCAGGTATGGATCAACAGTCTCGCAGTGGCTTTTGTCGGATTCCGCATCGCCTATACGCTGGCTTATATCTACGATAAGCCGACGTTGCGCTCACTGCTGTGGTCGGGTGGAGTGCTGTGCGTGATCGGCCTGTTTGTGAGCGCGGCCTGAGGACGCTACAACACCTTGCCTGGATTCAGCAGGCCCTGCGGATCCAGCGCACGTTTGACGGTGCGCATCAGGTCCATTTCGACGGCGCTTTTGTAATGCGCTAATTCGGCTACTTTGGACAGTCCGATGCCGTGCTCGGCGCTGAAGCTGCCGCCGTACTGCTGGACAATGTCATATACCGTTGCCGTGACGTCGTGCGCATCGCGCGCCGCGGCATCCGTGCGCAGGCGTGAAGGAATGTAGGCGTTGTAATGCAGGTTGCCGTCGCCGAGATGGCCGAAACAGATCAGCCGCACATCAGGGAAACGTTTTTCCAGCGCGGCCTGCGCTTCACGGATGAATTCGGGAATGCGGCCGACTGCGACTGCGATGTCGTGGCGGTAAACCATCACCGGCTCCTGGCGTGCACCTTCCGGTATCGATTCGCGCATATGCCACAGCGCCTGCGCCTGGGTCCTGTTCCCGGCGATCACGGCATCGACCACCAGTTCTTCTGTCAGCGCGGCTTCCAGTGCGCGCTCAAGATCCGCACGCAAGGCCTGTTCTTCTCCGGCATCGGCGAGTTCGGTCAGCACATACCAGGGGGATGGTGCAGCCATCGGGTCACGCGTGCCCGGTACATGGCGCCATACCAGTTCCAGGCTGTGCCGCGAAATCAGTTCGAACGCAGTGATGCGGTCGTTGCAATGGCGGCGCATCAGCGCCAGCAGTCGCAACGCCGCTTCCGGATCGCGCACGGCCATCCATGCCGTGGCACTGGCCGCCGGGCGGGGGAACAGCTTCAGCGTGGCTGCAGTGATGATGCCCAGCGTGCCTTCGGCACCGATGAACAGATGCTTCAGATCGTAGCCGGTGTTGTCCTTGCGCAGTCCGCGCAGCCCGTTCCAGACGCGGCCGTCGGGCAACACCACTTCCAGACCGAGCACCAGGTCACGGGTATTGCCGTAGCGCAGCACGTTGACGCCGCCGGCATTGGTCGACAGGTTGCCGCCGATCTGGCAACTGCCTTCGGCGCCGAGGCTTAACGGGAATAAGCGTCCAGCATCGGCCGCGGCCTGCTGGATATTGGCCAGCACGCAGCCGGCTTCTGCAGTCAAGGTGTTGTTCAGCGGATCGACGTTGATGATTTTGTTCATGCGTGACAGCGTCAGAACGATTTCACCGCCGCTGGCGCTGGGCACCGATGCGCCGCACATGCCGGTATTGCCGCCCTGCGGTACCAGTGGTGTGCCAGTGTCGGCGCAGACTTTCATTACGGCGGCGACTTCAGCCGTATTGGCCGGACGCACCACGGCCGCGGCGGCACCGCGATAAACGCCGCGCCAGTCGACGATGTACGGTTCAAGATCCGCGGCTGCGGTCAGAATGCCCTGTGGCCCGACAAGCTGGCGGATTTTTTCAATGACACTGGCGGGGACGGTGGCGCTGTTGCGATCGTTCATCTGTGGCCCTGAATCAAAGTCAAAAGATCGGTTGACTGGATTGTAAATGGTACATGCTCATTGTTCTGCATTGATTCCCGCAGTCAGCAGCAGTGCTGCGGTTCTGCTCGATCTCGCGCTTCAGGAATGCAGCGAGTTCCTGTGCGCCGCCGCTGCCGGGTGTGGCGCCCTGTGCATCCAGCTGTTTGCGATAACTGTCGCAGCGCACGACCTGCCGGACATCGCTGTCGAGGCGGGCGAGTGCCGCTGATTAAGACTGGGCCGGGACGACCGTGCTGGTGAGCAGTAAGGTCGGCGTAATTATTCTAATAAAAACAATAACTTGTAGCCCATTTCCGTCCTATGATGAGCTTTGACTGATTGTTGATGAGTGGCGCGGGCCCGTCAACAGCGATGTGAAATCACTTTTAACGGCCAGCTTAACGGCCGCTACAGACTGTTGGCCCTGCAGGCCTTCGGGCAGGTTTCATAAAACATGCGCTGCGATGCCGGTTTCTTTATGGATGAATCAACACCTTGAATGGGCGTGCGGATGCACAGCGTCAGTGCAGTGCACTGCAGCAGCGCGTGCGCATGTATCGATCCATGCGGTCGCCGAGGCGAAGAAAAAACGCATCAGAAATTGACGCTCGCCATCCGGTGATTGTGATCACCGACGATATTCCACGATACGGTTTTATATTGCCGGATTGCGCAACACGGCACCGGCGTTCTCGGTTAAGATTTTGCCCTGCGAAACCCGCCGCAAAATGAAAATACGCGTAATTCAGGGCGGGACAAGCGCGGCGCTCGGGTCTGCGTGCCGCTCATCCGGAGGAGATTAAAAAGCAATGACTGATCGCATCATTTTCGTTTGCACGCTGCTGCTGGCAGGCGTGTATTTCTGGGCAACCGCCCAGATTCCAACCCTGGAACTGGGCGACCCGCTGGGACCCAAGGCCTTCCCTCGATTGTTGGGTATCGGGCTGCTGATCTCGGCGGCGATGCTGTTCATGGAAATTCTGCGTGCCCGCAAAAATGTGCAGACAGAATCTGCACCCGCATGGCGCTGGGAGCCGCATCAATGGGTCGTCGTTGTGATCTCGGTGTGGACGGCTCTCTACATCCTGGTGTTCGAGCCGCTGGGCTTCATGATCTCGTCAACGATTTATCTGCTGGCGCTGTTCGCATATTTCAATCGCGGCCGCTGGCTGATGAACGTGCTGACCTCGGTGCTGTTTTCGGTCATCGGATATTTTGCATTCACCAAACTGCTCGGCGTGAACCTGGCGCCCGGCATCCTGCCGTTCTGAGGCCGCGATGGAAACCTTCACCCACATCATCAACGGCTTTGAAGTCTGCATGCAGCCGATCAATCTCTGGTACACCTTCCTCGGTGTGCTGATGGGCACGATCATCGGGGTGCTGCCGGGCATCGGACCGTCGGCGGGCATCGCGCTGCTGATCCCCATCACCTATGGCATGAATCCGACGTCGGCGCTGATCATGATGGCCGGCATTTATTACGGCGCCAAATACGGCGGTTCGACCACGGCCATCCTGATTCGCACACCGGGGGAGGCCGCCTCGGTGATGACGTCGATCGATGGCTATGAGATGGCCAAAAAGGGCCGGGCCGGTGCCGCACTGGCGGTGTCCGCGATCGGTTCGTTCATCGCCGGCACCATCGGTGTCGTCGGGCTCACGCTGTTTGCCGTGCCACTGACATCGATTGCCCTCAAGTTCGGTCCGGCGGAATATTTCACACTGATGTTGTTCGCGATGACGGCGGTCTCCACGCTGACCGGCAACTCGCCGGCCAAAGGCGTACTCGCGACCATCTTCGGTCTGGTGATTGCCACCATCGGCATCGACCTGCAAAGCGGCCAGGCGCGTTACACCATGGGCATCCCCGAATTCCAGGACGGGGTCGGCTTCGTGGTGGCGGTGGTGGGCCTGTTTGCGATGGCGGAGGTGTTCCGCGGACTCGAGGACATGGTCAAGGGCACTGCGCCACCAGCGATGAAAATCACCGGCAAGCTGTGGCTGACCCGTGAGGAATGGAAGCGCTCCATCGGGCCGATCTGGCGCGGCAGTGTCATCGGCTTTGTCATCGGCGTGCTGCCCGGCGCCGGCGGCACCATTGCTTCGATCATGTCGTACACCACCGAGAAGCGGATTTCGAAACATCCGGAAGAATTCGGCCATGGCGCCATTGAAGGCGTTGCGGGTCCGGAGTCGGCCAACAACTCGGATACCGCCGGTGCGCTGGTGCCGCTGCTGACGCTTGGCGTACCGGGTGGCGGCGCCACTGCGGTGATGCTCGGTGCTTTCATCATGTATGGCGTGCAGCCGGGACCATTGCTGTTCCAGAGCCGTCCTGACCTGGTGTGGGGCCTGATCGACAGCATGTACGTCGGCAATGTGATGCTGCTGATCCTCAACCTGCCGCTGGTCGGCCTGTTCGTGCGGCTGCTCTACATTCCGTCGGGCATCCTTTATCCGCTGATCGTCGCGATCTCGGCCATCGGCGCCTATGCGATCAACGGCAGCACCGTCGACTTGTGGCTGATCCTGTTCTTCGGGATAGTCGGTTATGTCTTCGGCAAGGTGGATATCCCGGTTGCGCCGCTGGTGCTGTCGCTGGTGCTGGGCGGCATCATGGAGCAGTCGTTCCGCCAGGCGATGACAATTTCCGGCGGCGACGTCAAGGTGTTTTACGGCAGCACGATTACCGTGACCCTGCTGTTGATGTCGGTGATTTCAGTGGCGCTGCCGTTCATCATTCCCAAGTTGCGGGCGCTCGGCAGTTCCGGCGACCCGAGTTAGCCGGGCAAGCAACGGAATTTTTGTTTTTTTTATATGTGGAGAATCGGGATTGAATAAGGTTACCGTGGTACCCGGCGACGGCATCGGCCCGGAAGTGGTGGGCTCGGCCTGCGCGATCATCAAGGCGTCCGGCGCCAAGGTCGAGTTCGAAGAGGTGATGGTCGGCCTGCGCGCCGAAAAGGAATTCGGCACGCCGTTGCCGGTCAGTGTGCTCGAATCGATCGAGCGCAACAAGCTGGCCCTGAAAGGGCCGACGCAGACGCCGTTCGGCGGCAATTATCGCATCAACGTCGAGCGCATGAAGGCCGGCAAGGAATCGCGCGGTGATTACCCGAGCATCGCCATTGCGCTGCGCAAGGAGCTCGGGCTCTACGTCAACGTGCGGCCGGTGAAGAATTATCCGGGCGTGGCTACGCGTTATGAAAATGTCGACCTGGTGATTTTTCGCGAGAACAGCGAAGACCTGTATGTCGGCAATGAGCGCATGGTCGACGATAATACCGCCGAGGCGATCAAGCGCATCACCCGCGGCGCCACCGAGCGCACCGCGCGTTACGGTTTCGAATACCTGAAAAAGACCGGTCGCAAAAAAATGACCATTGGTCACAAGGCCAATGTCATGAAACTGACCGACGGCCTGTTCCTCAAGGCGGGGCAGGACGTGGCGAAAGATTATCCGGGCATCATCTGCGATTCCCGGGTGATCGATGCCCTGTGCATGGAACTGGTGATCAAGCCCGAAACCTTTGACGGCCTGCTGCTTGCCAACCTGTTCGGCGACATCGTGTCCGACCTCGCGGCGGGACTGGTCGGCGGCCTCGGTGTTGCACCCGGCGCCAATGTCGGCCCGGACTGCGCGATGTTTGAAGCGGTACACGGTTCGGCGCCGGACATTGCGGGCAAGGATATCGCCAATCCGATGGCGATCATCCTGTCGGGCGTGCTGATGCTGCGCCATATCGGTGAAGTTGCCGCTGCGGATCGCATTGATGCCGCACTGACCAAAGTGCTCGCCGAAAAGAAACACGTCACCCGCGACCTCGGCGGCGACGCCGGCACCAAACGGTTTACTGAGGCCATCATCAGCAAGCTGTAATCTCAGACTACACTACGGGTATCATCATAAGTAATTGTTTTTATTGATATTTTTATAAAGCCGGCACGCCAGACGTGCCGGTGACTTTTGAGGGACTGCAAACCATGGGCAAACGTATCGTAGTAGTCGGCGCCGGTGCAATTGGCGGCATCGCCGGAGGCCACATGACCCGCGCCGGCCATGACGTGACGCTGATCGATCCCTGGCCCGAGCATGTCGAAACCATGCGTACCCAGGGCCTGCATCTGTCGGGGATGACGCCGGCCGAGACGCACACCGTCAAGGTCAATGCCATTCACCTCACTGAAGTGCAGCGTTTCTGCAAGGAGCGCCCGGTCGACATCGCCTTCATCTGCGTCAAGTCCTACGACACCGAATGGGCGACACATCTGATCAAGCCGTACATGGCGCCCGACGGTTATTTCGTCTCGCTGCAAAACTGCATCAACGAGGAACGCATCGCCGCCATCGTCGGCTGGGGCAAGCTGCTGGGCTGTATCGCCAGCCTGGTTGCTGCCGAACTGTATGCGCCGGGGCGCATCAAGCGCACCGTGCCGCTGGGCGGCGACAAGCACACGGTGTTCCGCGTCGGCGAGCCGCATGGCCGCATTACGCCGCGCGCCGAGGAAGTCGTCGCACTGCTGCGTTCCGCCGACAGCGGCAAGGTCACCACCAACCTGTGGGGCGAGCGCTGGTCCAAGCTGACGGTCAATGCCATGCGCAACGGCCTTTGTGCGGCCACGGGGATGTCCGGCAACCAGCGCGATGCGGCAGACGGCCCGCGCTCGGTATCGATCCGGCTCGGGTCGCAGTCAGTGCGCGTCGGCCAGGCCCTGGGATATTCGCTGGAACGTATGCTGGGCATGGAGCCGGAAATGCTGGCCCTCGCCGGCGAGGGCAACAAGGATGCACTTGCCGGCATTGAAGAAATACTGCGCGAAGGCGCGAAAAAACGCTCCGATGACCAGCGTCCGTCAATGGCGCAAGACATGTTCAAGGGCCGGCGCACCGAAACCGATTTCATCAACGGCTACGTTGCAGAGCGCGGCGCCTTTATCGGCGTGCCGGCACCGTTACACGTCAAAATGAACGACCTGGTGCATCGTGTCGAGCGCGGTGAGGTCAAACCCGGTGCTGATTTGATCGCAGGCTGGTAATCAATGTTGCAATGCCTTTTTACCTTAATCCGCTATGCAGGAGTTTTTTTCTGATGACTGCCACCATCACCCGCTGGATTTTCGCCGCACTGGCCATCACGGTGCTGCCGGCCGCAGCGCAGGACTGGAAACCGGAGCGCAACGTCGAAGTGGTCGTGCCCTCCGGTCCCGGAGGCGGAACCGACAAGACCGGCCGCACGGTGCAGTCGCTGCTGCAGAATCTCAAGCTGATCGACAAGAGTGTGGTCGTCAACAAGCCCGGTGCAGCAGGGCGTCTCGGAATGCTTTACCTGAACCAGCATACGGCCGACGGGCATTATGTTGCTGTCAGCACTGTAACGCTGCTGACCAACCACATCACCGGCGCCAGCAACATGACCTACACCGACGTTACACCGCTTGCGCAGTTGTTCAGTGAATACATCCTGTTCGCGGTACACGCCGATTCGCCGGTCAAGGACGGGCGCGACCTTGTCGCCCGATTGAAGCAGGACCCACAGTCGCTGAGTTTCGGCGTCACCGCGATTGGCGGCACCAGCCACATGGTTGCAGGGCAGGTTATCGGTAAGGCCGGTGGTGATGCCAAGCGCCTGAAAATGGTGGTATTCAAGGCCGGCGGCGAAGTGACTACCGCCCTGCTGGGAGGTCATGTTGACGTGGTGCCGGCGCCCGTGGCCAACCTGTTGCCGTACATCAAGTCCGGAAAGCTGCGCGCGCTGGCGATTTCGTCGTCGAAACGGCTCGGCGGTGATCTCGCACCGGTGCCGACCTGGCGCGAACTCGGCGTCGACGCGAGTTTCGATACCTGGCGCGGCATAGTCGGGCCAAAGGGCATGACGCCGTCGCAGATGGCCTTCTGGGATGCCACGTTCACCGGCATGACCAAAGCGGAGGCCTGGAAGCAGGACCTGGCCAGGAACTACTGGGGCGACAATTACATCAGTAGCAGCCAGACCAGGAACTACCTCGATCGCGAGTATGCGGATTTCAGAAGCATTCTGGGTGATCTGGGACTGGCTAAATAACAATGGTGTTTCATTACGGCAGGAGATGCGAAATGGTGATGACAAGACGGCTGATGCACGTGCTGTTCGCCGCGGCGGTTTTCCTCGCGGCGGCCCTGCCAGCGACGGCGCAGTCTTGGAAGCCTGAAAAGCCGATCGAGATTGTGGTGCCGACCACACCAGGCGGAGGCATTGACCGCAGCGCGCGGCTGCTGCAGAAAATCATCCATGACAACAATCTTGCCCCGGTGCCGGTGACCGTGACCAACAAGCCGGGCGGTGGCGGTGCCGTGTCGCTGGTCTATCTCAACCAGCACACTGGCGACGGTCACTTCATCGCGATCAATTCCCCCAACCTGATTGCCAACGACATCAACGGGCGTGGTGCCGTCAAATCCCGCGACGTGACGCCTCTGGCCAACCTGTTCAGCGAGTACACAGTCATTGCGGTACGTGCCGACTCGCCGTTAAAGAGTGGGCAGGATTTCATTGACCGGTTGCGCCGCGATCCACAGGCCCTGGCCGTGTCAACACCGACCACGCTGGGCAGCGTCAACCACCTGTCTTTCGCGCTGGTGGCCAAAGCCGGCGGTATTGATCCGCGCAAGCTAAAGGCTGTAGTGCTCGGTTCCGGCGGCGATGCGGTGACCGCGTTGCTGGGAGGCCATATTGACGCTCATACCGGTACGCCGTCTTCGGTCGTGCGTATGGTGCAGGCCGGCAAGATACGAGCCCTGGCGATTCTTGCGCCCAAACGCATCGGTGGCCCCTATGCCGAGACGCCGACCTGGACCGAGCTGGGGTACAAAGCGGTGAT
The DNA here is from genome assembly GCA_945885345.1 of Bordetella parapertussis. Taxonomy (GTDB): domain Bacteria; phylum Pseudomonadota; class Gammaproteobacteria; order Burkholderiales; family SG8-41. The sequence goes on from CAMCYP010000062.1 coordinate 12,634, forward strand.
GGATACCTGGCGCGGTGTCATCGGTCCGAAGGGCATGACCGCAGCGCAGATTGCCTGGTGGGACGGTGTGCTGGCGAAAGCAGTGGCGACCGAGGAGTGGAAGAAGGCGCTGGAACAGAACACCTGGGAATCCAACTACCTGAACAGCGCGCAGACCCGCAAACTGTTCGACAGTGAATACGCCGATTACCGCGCAATCCTCGGCGATCTCGGCATGATCAAATAAATTTTTCAAGGAGCGTCGTGATGACCGCCCAAACCATGTTCGAAAAAATCTGGAACAGCCACGTGGTGGCCGAGGAGGAAGGCGAAATCCTGCTCTACGTCGACCGTGCGCTGATCCACGAAGGTTCCAGCCACGCCTTTGCCGCGCTGGCAAAAAACAATTACAAGGTCGCGCGTCCGCAACAGGTGTTTGCCTTCACCGATCATTATGTGCCGACGACAGGCCGTGAGAAAGGTATCCCCGGCATTGCGGTCGCGGAAATCCGCAACATGGTCAGCAACCTGCAGGACAATGCCGCCCGCCATGGCATCAACATTTTTGGTTTTGACGATCCGCGCCAAGGCATCCTGCACATCGTGCCGCCGGAACAGGGCATCACCCAGCCTGGGCTGCTGATCGCCGGCGCGGACTCGCATACGTCCACCCATGGCGCGTTCGGCGCGATCGCCTTCGGCATGGGGGCCTCCGACATGACCCATGTGATGGCGACACAATCCACTTGGCAGCGCAAACCGAAAACCCTGCGCATCACCGTCGACGGCAAACTTGGTTTCGGCGTCGCCCCAAAGGACATCATTCTCGCGATCATTGCCAAAATCGGCGCGGCCGGTGGCGTCGGCCATGCGATTGAATACGCCGGTTCGGCGTTCCGCAGCATGAGCATGGAAGGCCGCATGACGGTGTGCAACATGTCAATCGAGGCCGGCGCGCGTTGCGGCATGGTTGCCCCTGATGACACGACCTTCGCCTACATGGCAGGCCGGCCGTTTGCGCCGAAGCAGGGTGCGGAATGGGATGCGGCGATGGCGAAGTGGAAAGCGCTGCCCACGGATGCCGGTGCAAAATTCGATCGCGAAGTGACGCTTGACGCGGCTCAGATCGAGCCAATGGTGACCTGGGGCGTCAATCCGGAAATGGCTGGCGCGGTGGGCGGCAGGGTGCCCGATCCGAAGAACGCACCGGACGAGCGCCGGCGCAGCGACTGGACCATGGCGCAGGAATACATGGGCCTCAAGGCGGGCATGGCGCTGACCGATATCAAGGTTGACCGCGTGTTCATCGGTTCCTGCACCAACAGCCGCATCGAGGATATTCGTGCAGCGGCTGAAGTCGCGAAACTGGGCCACGCAGTGATTCCGGCCTGGGTGGTGCCCGGTTCCAAGGTGGTGAAGGCGCAGGCTGAAAAAGAAGGCCTCGACCGTATCCTGCTGGACGCCGGTTTTGAATGGCGCGATCCCGGTTGTTCGATGTGCACCGCCATCAACGGCGACCAGTTGAAACCCGGCGAGCGCAGCGCCTCGACCTCCAACCGCAATTTCCGCAACCGCCAGGGTCCGGGCGGGCGCACGCACCTGGTCAGCCCGGCGATGGCCGCAGCGGCCGCGCTGAAGGGGCATTTCACCGATGTACGTGATTTGATCAAATAATGAGATAAAAGCTAAAAACTAAAGGCAGCCACAGAGGACACAGAGTTCACAGAGAAAATCAAACCCGAAACGCTGTTGTTTTTGCGGTCCTCTGTGTTCTCTGTGCCCTCTGTGGCTAAAAAGTTTTGATGTTAAAGGATCACCGCAATATGTCTGGCTCCACCCCGCAGTCGATTTTCGAGAAACTCTGGAATTCGCACCACATCCTGACTGACGAGGGTGAGTCGCTGATGTACGTCGACGTCGCACTGGCGCAGGAGAACACGCTGCACGCATTCACCGAGCTGGAAAAGTCCGGACGCAAGGTGCTGCATCCGCAGCAGATATACGCCTTCACCGACCATTACGTGCCGACCACCGGCCGTGCCAAGGGTCCGGCGGGCATCCCGGATGTCGGCATCCGCAACATGGTGATCGACATGCAGGACATGGCGAAAAAATACGGCGTCACGCTGTTCGGCATGGCGCACCGGGACCAGGGCATCATGCATATCGTGCCGCCGGAGCAGGGCATCATCCAGCCGGGGCTGTTCGTGATCGGCAATGATTCGCATACGTCCACCCACGGCGCTTTCGGTTGCCTCGCCTACGGCGTTGGTGCTTCCGAGTTCGCGCATGTGATGGCGACGCAGGCGCTGTGGCAGCGCAAGCCGAAGGCGATGCGCATCATCATCGACGGCAAGCTCGGCTTCGGCGTGTCGGCCAAGGACGTGATCCTCGCGCTGATCGCGAAAATCGGCGTCGATGGCGCCACCGGTTACGCGATGGAATATGCCGGCTCCACCATCGGCGCGCTGTCGATGGAAGGCCGCATGACCATTTGCAACATGTCGATCGAGGCGGGCGGGCGGGTTGGCCTGATCGCGCCGGATGACAAGACGTATGCCTACGTCGAAGGCCGGCCGTATGCGCCCAAGGGCAAGGCCTGGCAGCAGGCGCTCGACGGCTGGCGCGCGCTGGCCACCGAAGTCGCTGCGAAATTCGACAAGGAGGTCACACTCGACGCGTCGAGCATTGCGCCGACAGCAACCTGGGGTGTCAGCCCGGAGCAGGCACTGCCGGTGACCGGCGTGGTGCCCGATCCTGCGACGATCAAGGACGACAAAAAACGTTCCGAATATGAAACCGCGCTGGAATACATGGCACTGCGTCCGGGCATGGGCCTGCAGGACATCAAACTCGACCGCGTGTTCATTGGGTCATGCACCAACGGCCGCATTGAAGACCTGCGCGCCGCTGCTGAAGTCGCCAAACACGGCAAGGCCGTGGTGCCGACCTGGGTGGTGCCGGGTTCGATGAGTGTGATGCGTCAGGCCGAAGCGGAGGGCCTGGATAAAGTGTTCATCAAGGCGGGCTTTGAATGGC
>CAMCYP010000063.1 GCA_945885345.1 Bordetella parapertussis
ATTGAGCTGCCGAAGGGCACGGAGATGGTGATGCCGGGGGACAACATTTCGATCACGGTGGCGCTGATTCAGCCCATCGCGATGGAAGAGGGGCTGCGATTCGCCATCCGTGAGGGTGGTCGGACTGTCGGCGCCGGCGTCGTTGCCAAAGTGATCGAGTAAAAAATGGCCGCCCTGAAAAGTCAGAAAATCCGTATTCGCCTCAAGGCGTTCGACTATCGTTTGATCGATCAGTCGGCGCTGGAGATTGTTGATACTGCGAAACGTACCGGAGCCGTGGTCAAGGGCCCGATTCCGCTGCCGACGCGCAAACAGCGTTTCGATTTGCTGCGCTCGCCGCACGTCAACAAGACTTCACGTGAACAGTTGGAAATCCGCAGCCATCTGCGGTTGATGGACATCATCGATCCGACGGACAAGACCGTTGATGCACTGATGAAACTCGACCTGCCTGCTGGCGTGGATGTGGAAATCAAGTTGTAGAGTTATGAACGGGCACTTAAAGGTGCCTGGTTTTGAAAATAGAAGTGCCGGCCAATTGCAGTCGGCGCCTTTTTAAAAAAGGTACAAAAATGAGTTTAGGATTGGTCGGCCGCAAAGTCGGCATGACGCGGATATTCACCGACGACGGTGACACCATACCGGTGACAGTTGTCGACGTGTCGAACAACCGCGTCTCGCAAATCAAAACACCCGAGATCGACGGTTATGCCGCCGTGCAACTGGCGTTCGGCAAGCGTCGTGCATCGCGCGTCATAAAACCTGCTGCTGGACACTTTGCCAAGGCGGGTGTCGAGGGCGGGCGGGTGATGAGGGAGTTTCCTGTCACCCCGGAAAAACTGGCTGAAATGACGGTCGGCGCCACGGTGGCCGCGACCATTTTCGCGGTCGGCCAGTATGTCGACGTGACCGGCGTGTCGCAGGGCAAGGGTTTTGCCGGCGTCATCAAGCGGCACCATTTCTCGTCGAACCGTGCCAGCCACGGCAACTCGGTTTCCCACAACAAGCCTGGCTCGATCGGCATGGCTCAGGATCCCGGCCGCGTGTTTCCCGGCAAGAGAATGCCTGGACACATGGGCGCTGTGCAACGGACCCAGCAGTCGCTGCAAATCGTGCGCATCGACGCAGAACGCAACCTGCTGCTGATTCGCGGCGCAGTACCCGGTTCGCGAGGCGGCGATGTCATGGTGCGCCCGGCAATTCGCGCGCGGCGTCCGGCAGCGGTCAAACAGGGCGGCAAAGCCGCTCCGGCGAAGTAGAGGGACGCAATGGAACTCAACGTAATCAACGAGCAGGGCAAACCCACTGCCAAACTGGCGGCTTCGGATGCTGCGTTCGCCCGCGAATACAACGAAGCGCTGGTGCATCAGGTCATTACGGCCTATATGGCCAACGCACGTCTGGCTACTCGCGCGCAAAAGGATCGCGGTACGGTCAAGCACTCAACCAAAAAGCCATGGCGGCAAAAAGGCACCGGACGCGCACGCGCCGGTATGACTTCAAGCCCGCTTTGGCGTGGCGGTGGCCGGACCTTTCCGAATTCTCCGGACGAGAACTACTCGCACAAGCTGAATCGCAAAATGTATCGCGCCGGCATGCTGTCGATCCTGTCGCAGCTGGCCCGCGAAGAGCGTCTGGTCGTGGTCGACACGTTCACCATTGATGCGCCGAAGACGAAGCTGCTCGCCCAGAAACTGCAGAGCATGGGCATGGACGACGTGCTGATCATAACCGACAACCTTGACGAGAACCTGCAGCTGTCATCGCGCAATCTGCCTCACGTCATGATTGTGGATGTCGGCCATGCCGACCCGGTCAGCCTGATCCGTCACGGCAAGGTGCTGATGACCAAAGGCGCGGTAAGCAAGATAGAGGAGCTGCTGGCATGAGCGCATTCAATACGGAACGTCTGGCGCAAATCCTGCTCGCCCCGGTGATATCGGAGAAGAGCACGTTCGTCGGCGAGAAACACAACCAGGTGGTTTTTCGGGTGGTGCGCGATGCAACCAAGCCGGAGATCAAGGCCGCGGTTGAAACGATGCTGAGCAAGAAGGACGAGAAACTCGAAGTGCAGAACGTGCGCATCGTCAACGTCCGTGGCAAGGAAAAGCGCTTCGGCAAGTTTACCGGCCGCCGCAGTTCATGGAAAAAAGCCTATGTCTGCCTCAAGGCGGGCCAGGAAATCACCTTTGCTGAAGGGGAGGTGAAGTAATGCTGATCAAAGTCAAACCGACTTCTCCAGGCCGTCGCGGTCTGGTCAAGGTTGTTACCCCGGGCCTGCACAAGGGCAAACCGGTTGCGAAACTGGTTAAGAGCCAGTCGAAAAAGGCCGGTCGTAACGTACATGGTCGCGTCACGATGCGTCACCAGGGCGGGGGTCACAAGCAGCACTACCGCATGGTCGATTTCAAGCGCGACAAGGATGCCATTCCGGCCAAAGTGGAGCGGATCGAATACGATCCAAACCGTAGCGCGCACCTTGCGCTCCTGTGCTATGCCGATGGCGAGCGGCGTTATATCATCGCCACCCGCGGTGTCATTGCCGGCATGCAGTTGGTTTCCGGTGCAGAAGCGCCAATCAAATCGGGCAATTCGCTGCCGCTCAGGAACATCCCGGTCGGCACCACCATTTGTTGCGTGGAGATGCTGCCTGGCAAGGGCGCGCAACTCGCGCGCGCTGCTGGTACCTCGGCGCAGCTGCTGGCGCGCGAAGGCGAATACGCCCAGCTGCGGCTGCGTTCCGGCGAGATCCGCAAAGTGCACGTCAACTGCCGCGCTACCATCGGCGAGGTCGGCAATGAAGAGCATTCGCTGGAATCCATCGGCAAGGCCGGTCGTGTGCGCTGGCGTGGCATCCGCCCGACGGTGCGCGGTGTTGCGATGAATCCGATCGACCATCCGCACGGTGGTGGCGAAGGCCGGACTGCGGCTGCTCAGGCACCGGTGAGTCCATGGGGCGTCATGTGTAAAGGTTACAAGACGCGCAAGAACAAACGCACTAGCGGGATGATCATTCGTCGCCGCAATGCGAAAGCCACGGCGTAAGGGGTAGAGATGTCACGTTCCATTAAAAAAGGCCCGTTTGTCGATCATCACCTGATGCAAAAGGTGGAGACGGCACGGGCTGGTTCGGACAAGCGGCCGATCAAGACCTGGTCCCGGCGTTCAACGATATTGCCGGACTTCGTCGGACTGACGATTGCGGTGCATAACGGCAAGCAGCACGTGCCGGTTTATGTAACGGAAAACATGGTCGGACACAAACTGGGCGAGTTCGCGCATACGCGAGTCTTCAAGGGGCACTCGAAAGCCGGTGGCGCGTCATCGCCGGCCGACAAGAAAGCTGCCCCGACTCCGGTGGCCAAGTAAGGTAAACCGAAATGAATACCAAAGCCAAACTGCAGGGCGTCAGGTTGTCGGCGCAAAAAGGGCGTCTCGTCGCGGATCTGATCCGCGGCAAGACGGTGGAAAATGCGTTGAACATTCTGAGTTTCTCGCCCAAAAAGGGCGCAGTGATCATCCGCAAAGTTCTTGAGTCGGCGATTGCCAATGCTGAGCACAACGACGGCGCGGACATTGATGAACTCAAGATTACGAGCATTTATGTGGAAAAGGGTCCGGTGATGAAGCGCTTTTCATCGGCGGCGAAAGGTCGCGGCGTACGCATCATGAAGCCGACGTGCCATGTGTATGTCACCGTCGGCGACGGAAGGAAGTAGGTATGGGCCAAAAAATTCATCCAATCGGTTTCCGCCTCGCATTCAATCGCAACTGGGCTTCACGCTGGTATGCGAACAACAAGAATTTCCCGGTGATGCTGCTTGAGGACATCAGGGTTCGCGAATATCTGAAAGAGCGCCTGTCGCAAGCGGCAGTCTCTCGCGTGATTATCGAGCGTCCGGCAAAAAACGCGCGCATCACGATATTCAGCGCGCGTCCCGGCATGGTGATCGGCAAGAAAGGCGAAGACATTGAGCGCCTGAAGGGCGACCTCCAGAAGCTGCTCGGCGTACCGGTACACGTCAATATCGAGGAAGTGCGCAAGCCCGAACTCGATGCCCAGCTGATTGCCGACTCCATCGTCCAGCAGTTGCAAAAGCGGATTATGTTTCGCCGTGCGATGAAACGGGCGATCACCAACGCGATGCGCCTCGGTGCCCAGGGCATCAAGATCATGAGCGCGGGACGTCTCAACGGCATCGAAATTGCGCGGACGGAGTGGTACCGCGAGGGTCGTGTGCCGCTGCATACCCTGCGCGCCGATATCGACTACGGGTTCTCTGAAGCCAAGACCAGCTACGGCATCATCGGCGTCAAGGTCTGGGTATTCAAAGGCGAAGTGATTGGCAAGAACGAGCATCCGGGGCTTGCCCCGGCGGCAGCACCGGTAGACGAGCCCGCGCCTGCGCCGGCCCGCAAGCCGCGTCGGACAACTGCAAAAACAGGAGCAAAACGTGCTACAGCCAGCCAGGCGTAAGTACCGCAAGGAGCAAAAGGGCCGGAACACCGGCGTTGCGACGCGCGGCAACAAGGTAAGCTTCGGCGAGTATGGCCTGAAGGCCATCGGTCGGGGCCGCCTGACCGCGCGCCAAATCGAGGCTGCGCGGCGGGCGATGACCCGTCATATCAAACGCGGTGGCCGGATCTGGATCCGTATTTTCCCGGACAAGCCGATTTCGCGAAAACCGGCAGAGGTTCGTATGGGCAACGGCAAAGGTAATCCGGAGTATTGGGTTGCCGAGATTCAGCCGGGCAAGGTTTTGTATGAAATGGACGGCGTGAATGAAGTCATTGCCAAGGAAGCTTTCCGCCTCGCAGCGGCGAAGCTGCCGATCGCGACGACCTTTGTTCACCGCCTGGTAGGGGGCTAGAACATGAAGGCGAGCGAACTGAAGGCAAAGGGCTCTGAAGAATTGCGCAAGGAACTCGAGTCCCTGCTCAAGGCACAGTTTTCCCTGCGCATGCAGAAGGCAACACAGCAGTTATCGAACACCAGCCAGTTGCGCAAAGTGCGGCGCGATATCGCGCGCGTGCGCACGGTGCTGGGAACCAAGGCATAACGGGCAGGGTTGACTATGACTGAAGCAAACAAACGGACGCTGACGGGCAAGGTAGTCAGTGACAAAATGGACAAAACGGTAACGGTCCTGGTCGAGCGGCGGGTCAAACATCCGCTGCTGGGCAAGATCATTACGCGTTCCAAGAAATACCATGCGCACGATGCCAACGACGAGTACAAGGAAGGCGATACCGTGCTGATCGAAGAGTGCCGTCCCATGGCCAAAACCAAGGCCTGGCGGGTGACCAAGCTCATCGAAAAGTCGCGGGGCGTCTAAAATAGTACTTGCGTGAGGTGTATCCACGCGTTATACTTTTTGGCTGTAATTTTCCGCCAACCCCCGGTTGGCGGTGACTTTGCCCGAACGGGCGCCAAGACTGGCCTTCCATGCTGCAAGGGTGGCCAAGTTGGTGAAAATAAGCAGGAAAAATCATGATTCAGATGCAATCCATACTGGACGTTGCTGACAACACCGGTGCACGCGCAGTCATGTGCATCAAGGTGCTTGGCGGCTCCAAGCGTCGTTACGCTGGTATCGGCGACGTGATCAAGGTCAGCATCAAGGATGCTGCGCCCCGTGGTCGCGTGAAAAAAGGCGAGGTCTACAACGCCGTGGTTGTGCGCACCGCCAAAGGCGTGCGCCGCAATGACGGTTCGTTGTTGAAGTTTGACGGTAATGCAGCAGTGTTGCTGAACCAGAAACTGGAGCCCATCGGCACCCGGATTTTTGGACCGGTAACCCGCGAACTGCGGACCGAACGCTTCATGAAGATTGTGTCCCTCGCTCCTGAAGTGTTGTAAGAGGACGGATACGCATATGCGCAAGATCAAAAAAGGCGACGACGTCGTCGTCGTTACCGGCCGTGACCGCAGCAAGCGGGGTACGGTATTGCGGATTGTTGATGAGTCTCATTTGCTCGTCGAAGGCATCAATCGCGTCAAAAAACACCAGCGGCCGAATCCTGCCAAAGGTGAGACCGGTGGCATTATCGACAAGGAAATGCCCATTCACGTGTCGAACGTGGCGTTGTTCAATCCTGTGACCAAGAAGGCCGATCGCATCGGCATCAGGCAACTGGAAGACGGGCGCCGTGTTCGGTATTTCAAGTCCAATGGTGAAGTGGTTGATGTATGAGCGCTGATAAAGACACCAAAAAAGCAAAGCCGGCGAAGGACACCAAAGCTGCACCCGCGCCGGCCAAAAAAGCTAAAGAATCCAAGGCTGCAGCAGGTGCTGCACCCAAGCAGGGCAAACCGGCACGTCCCACTGCGCCCGCCCGACTGAGTCTGTATTACAAGGACACGGTCACCAAGACGCTGACGCAGAAGTTTGCCTACAAGAGCCCGATGCAGGTACCGCGGATCGAGAAAATCGTTCTGAATATGGGTGTGGGTGAAGCGGTTGCGGACAAGAAGATCATGGACAACGCTGTCGGCGACATGGCCAAGATCGCGGGTCAGAAACCCTTGGTGACCAATTCGCGTAAGGCCATTGCCAACTTCAAGATTCGTGAAGGTTACCCGGTGGGCTGCAAAGTCACCCTGCGTGGTGCCCGGATGTACGAATTCCTGGACCGACTGGTCAACATTGCAATGCCGCGGATCCGCGACTTTCGTGGTATTTCCGGCCGCAGCTTTGACGGCCGGGGCAATTACAACATGGGCATCAAGGAACAGATCATTTTCCCTGAGATCGAGTACGACAAGATCGATGCTCTGCGCGGTATGAACATCACCATTACAACGACAGCAAAGTCCGATGAAGAAGCCCGGGCGTTGCTTTCAGCTTTCAAATTTCCTTTCCGGAACTGAGGAAAACCGTATGTCCAAGCTTGCATTGATAAACCGCGACCAGAAGCGCCGCAAAACCGTAAAGAAATTTGCGGCCAAGCGGGCAGAGCTGCAGGCGCTCATCGACGATCAGAAATTGGCTCCGGAAGATCGTTATGAGGCGCGCCTGAAGCTGCAGAAATTGCCGCGGAACGCGAGTCCCGTTCGGTTGCGCAATCGTTGCGCACTGACCGGTCGCCCGCGTGGCGTATATCGCAAGTTTGGGCTGGCTCGGGGCAAACTGCGCGAGATTGCAATGCGCGGAGAAATCCCGGGCGTAATCAAGGCTAGCTGGTAAGACAGGCCGCAGGAGAATTTTGCATGAGCATGAATGATCCAGTTTCCGACATGCTGACTCGTATCCGCAATGCTCAGCAGGCGGAAAAAGAGTCGGTGTCGATGCCTTCGAGCAAGCTCAAGGTGGCGATTGCCAAGGTGCTGAAGGACGAGGGCTACATCGATGATTTTGCGGTGCGTGGCGAATCGTCCAAGCCGGAGCTTGAGGTCAGCCTCAAGTATTACGCCGGCTCGCCGGTGATCGAGAAAATTGAACGCGTGAGCCGTCCCGGCCTGCGTATCTATAAACCAAGCCGTGACATTCCACGCGTGATGAACGGCCTCGGTGTTGCCATCGTCTCCACCTCCAAGGGTGTGATGACCGATCGCAAGGCACGGGGCATGGGCATCGGCGGGGAAGTTCTCTGCATCGTGGCGTAACGGAGAGCGAGCCATGTCCAGAGTCGGAAAAAGTCCGGTCGAATTGCCGGAAAAAGTGGAAGTAACGATCGGTGCTGACCGGATTTCGGTCAAGGGCCCCCTCGGCACGCTGGCGCAGCAACTGACGTCCAATGTGAAAGTGGAGAAGATCGAAAATCGCCTTGAAATCAAGGTCAACGACAATTCGCGCCAGGCCAATGCTATCAGTGGCACTACGCGTGCGCTGATTGCCAATATGGTTCATGGGGTCAGCCGCGGTTTTGAGCGGAAGCTGACGCTGGTAGGCGTGGGTTACCGCGCACAGGCTCAGGGTGACAAGATCAACCTGACGCTGGGTTTTTCACACCCGGTAGTGCACCAATTGCCGCAAGGCGTGAAGGCGGAAACCCCGACGCAGACCGAAATCATCATCAAGGGCGCAGACAAGCAACTGGTTGGCCAGGTCGCTGCGGACGTTCGGAATTACCGGCCGCCTGAGCCTTACAAGGGCAAGGGTGTGCGTTATGCCGATGAACGCATTGTGCTCAAAGAAACGAAGAAGAAGTAGGCGGACAGATCATGTTTGACAAAAAAACAGAGCGTCTCCGTCGTGCGCGCAGCACGCGGGCCAAAATTGCCGAACTCAAGGCGGTGCGGCTTACCGTGTACCGTTCCAACGGGCACATCTATGCGCAGGTCTTTGATGCCAGCGGCTCAAAAGTACTGGCCAGCGCATCGTCCTCCGAAAAGGAAATGCGCGCCGCTGTGCCGAAGGGCGGAAGCTCGGCTGCTGCCGCGGCGATCGGCAAACGCATTGCGGAGCGGGCAAAACAGGCCGGCGTGGAGAAGGTTGCATTTGACCGCTCCGGTTATAAATATCACGGTCGGGTGAAGGCGCTGGCGGAAGCCGCGCGCGAAGCCGGACTCAAGTTCTGACGGAGCGGGCCATGGCAAAAATGCAGGCAGGAAAGATGCAAACCGGTGAAGACCGCGGAGACGGCTTGCGCGAAAAGATGGTGGCCATCAACCGCGTCACCAAGGTTGTCAAAGGCGGCCGCGTAATGGGTTTTGCGGCACTGACGGTCGTTGGCGATGGTGATGGCAGCATCGGCATGGGCAAAGGCAAGGCGCGTGAGGTTCCGGTCGCCGTGCAGAAAGCCATGGAAGAAGCGCGCCACAAAATGGTCAAAGTGCAACTGAAAAACGGTACGTTGCAGCATGCCGTCATGGGGCGTCACGGCGCCTCCAGAGTGTACATGCAGCCGGCTTCGGAAGGCACGGGGATCATCGCCGGCGGCCCGGTGCGGGCAGTGCTGGAAGTGATGGGTGTTGCCAACATCCTGGCTAAGTGCATCGGTTCAACCAACCCCTACAACATTGTGCGTGCAACCATCAACGGTCTGACCGCGATGAATACACCCGCCGAAGTTGCTGCCAAGCGCGGCAAGTCGATTGAGGAAATCCAGGGATAAGCCATGGCCAAGACGCAAGCTAAAACACAGGGCAAAACCATCAAGGTTACGCTGTTGCGCAGCCTGATCGGCACCCGGCCGGAACACCGCGCATCGGTGCGTGGTCTCGGATTGCGGCGCATCAACCACACGGTCGAGCTGGCTGACAGCCCGGCGATTCGTGGAATGATCAACAAAGTGTCTTATCTCGTACGCTGCGAGGGTTAAATGGAACTGAACAAGATTAAACCGGCGGCCGGTGCCAAGCGCGACAAGAAGCGCGTTGGCCGCGGCATCGGTTGCGGCTGGGGCAAAACTGCCGGTCGCGGGCACAAGGGCCAGAAAGCGCGCGCCGGCGGATTTCACAAAGTGGGCTTTGAAGGCGGCCAGATGCCGTTACATCGCCGTCTGCCGAAGCGTGGCTTCCACTCACTGTCTGCGGGTGACACGGCCGAAGTGCGGCTGGACACACTGCAGAAACTGAAGGTCGATATCATCGACCTCGCAGTACTGAAAAAAGCCGGCGCGGTTCCCCTGCTGGCGGTTCGTGCCAAGGTGATCCTAGCCGGCGAACTCAAGCGCAAGATTGAACTCAAGGGTGTGCTGGCCAGCAAAGGCGCACGTGCAGCTATCGAAAAGGCGGGCGGAAGTGTTGAGCAGCCTGCCGTTGAAAAGGCCGGGAGCTAGCGTTGGCTGTTGGTGCCGCACTGTCGGGTTCGAATAAGTTTGGCGATCTGAAACGTCGTCTGCTGTTCCTCGTGGGCGCGCTGATCGTGTTCCGCATCGGATCCTATATTCCCGTGCCCGGCATCGATCAGGCCCAGCTTGCCGAGTTGTTCAAGTCTCAGCGTGGCGGCATCCTCGACATGTTCAACATGTTCTCGGGTGGCGCGTTGTCGCGCTTTTCGATTTTCACGCTGGGCATCATGCCGTATATCTCGGCATCGATCATCATGCAACTGATGACTGTGGTGTCCCCTACTCTGGAGGCCCTTAAAAAAGAGGGTGAATCAGGGCGGCGCAAGATTACGCAGTACACCCGGTATGGCACCGCGGCGCTGGCAATAGTGCAAGGTTTGGCCATCGCGATTGCATTCGAGCAGCAGAAGGTGGCGGTTGATCCGGGCCTGATGTTCCGGCTGACGGCGATGATCACGTTGGTGACTGGCACCATGTTCCTGATGTGGCTGGGCGAGCAGATTACCGAGCGCGGCATTGGCAACGGTATTTCACTGATTATTTTTGCTGGAATTGCTTCGGGGTTTCCGCATGCTGTTGGCGGCACGCTGGAACTGGCGCGGACCGGGGCATTTTCGATCCCGTTCGTGCTGTTTATTTTCGTGCTGGTGATTGCAGTAACGGCATTTGTCTGTTTTGTTGAAAAGGGCCAGCGCAAGATTCTGGTGAATTACGCCAAACGCCAAGTCGGTCGCAAGGTCTACGGCGGGCAGTCATCCCACCTGCCGCTGAAGTTGAACATGTCAGGCGTGATCCCGCCGATTTTTGCGTCAAGCATCATCCTGTTTCCGGGTACTGTGGCCGGCTGGCTGGGCGCAAACGAGGGTATGGTCTGGCTGAAAAACATCGCCGCGGTGCTGCATCCGGGACAGCCGGTCTACACACTGTTTTATGCTTCCGCGATCATATTTTTCTGCTTTTTCTATACGGCGCTGGTGTTCAACCCGAAGGAAACGGCTGAGAACCTGAAGAAGAGCGGTGCGTTCGTCCCCGGAATTCGGCCTGGTGACCAGACTGCGCGTTATATTGAAAAGGTCACTATGCGCCTGACGCTGGCGGGAGCGCTGTATGTCACGCTGGTCTGCCTGGTGCCGGAGTTGCTGATTGTATGGAAAAGCGTGCCGTTTTATTTTGGCGGTACTTCGTTGCTGATTATCGTGGTGGTTACGCTGGACTTCATGGCGCAGGTGCAGGCTTACGTGATGTCGCATCAGTATGAAAGTCTGTTGAAGAAGGCAAACTTCAAAGGCGGTGTGTTCCCGGCGCGGTAATGTCTAAAGAAGACACCATAGAGATGCAGGGGGAGGTTGTAGAGAACCTTCCCAATGCAACGTTTCGGGTGAAGTTGGAGAATGGCCATGTGGTACTGGGTCATATCTCGGGAAAAATGCGTATGCATTACATTCGCATTCTGCCCGGGGACAAGGTGACAGTGGAATTGACGCCCTATGATTTAACCAAGGGGCGGATCACTTTCCGGGCGAAATAAGGCAGCAAGCGAAAGAGGTATGAGATGAAAGTACAGGCATCAGTAAAACGCATGTGCCGCAACTGCAAGGTTGTGAAGCGCAACGGCGTGGTTCGCGTGATCTGCAAGGATCCGCGCCACAAGCAGCGCCAGGGTTGACCGGTTCGTTGAATATGAACCTGTCAAAAGTTATAATTTCAAGTTTTCCATTGGTGGGGTAACAGATGGCCCGCATAGGTGGCGTCAACATACCAAATCATCAGCACGCTGAAGTCGCGCTGACGGCAATCTTCGGCGTGGGCCGCAGCCGTGCCCGTGCGATCTGCGCGGCGGCCGGGATCAACACCGCGACCAAGATGAAGGATCTGTCCGATTCGGACATGGATAAATTGCGCGAGCAGGTGGCGAAAGTCACGACTGAAGGCGACCTGCGCCGCGAGATTTCGATGAACATCAAGCGGCTGATGGACCTTGGCACCTGGCGCGGCAAGCGTCATCGCGCCGGACTCCCGATGCGTGGTCAGCGTACTCGCACCAATGCACGCACGCGCAAGGGTCCGCGCAAGGCAGCAGTGAAAATCCAGCGGCCGACCGCTGCGTAACTGAGAGTAACTATATATGGCTAAGGCAAGCACCAGGGTTCGCAAGAAGGTCAAGAAAAACGTGGCGGAAGGCGTGGCGCACGTGCACGCGTCCTTCAACAACACCATCGTCACCATCACTGACCGTCAGGGCAACGCGCTGGCCTGGGCAACCTCAGGCAGCAACGGCTTCAAGGGCTCGCGTAAATCGACCCCGTTTGCGGCGCAGATTGCTGCAGAAAAAGCCGGACGCCTTGCACAGGAATGCGGCGTGAAGAACATTGAGGTCCTGATCAAGGGCCCGGGGCCCGGTCGCGAGTCTGCAGTCCGTGCGCTGAACGCCGTCGGTTTCAAAATCACCAGCATCTCGGATGTGACGCCAGTGCCGCATAACGGCTGCCGTCCCCCCAAGAAGCGCCGAATCTAAGGAGATCCCACAGTGGCCAGGAATCTCGATGCAAAATGCCGGCAATGCCGTCGCGAAGGCGAAAAACTTTTCCTCAAGGGCGAGAAGTGTTTCACCGACAAGTGCGCGATTGAGCGCCGCAACTATCCGCCAGGTCAGCACGGCCAGAAAAGTACCCGCCTGTCGGGTTATGGCGTGCAGCTCCGTGCAAAGCAGAAGGTGCGCCGCATCTACGGCATCCTCGAGCGCCAGTTCCGCAAGACTTACAAGGAAGCAGTGGCCAGCAAGGGCGTGACCGGCGAGGCATTGCTGCAGGGTCTGGAAAGCCGTCTTGATACGGTGACGTACCGGATGGGTTTCGGCGCGTCGCGCACGGAAGCCCGTCAGGTGGTGCGCCACAACGGCATTCTGGTCAACGGTAAGCGTGTGAACATTCCGTCCTACCAGTGCCGTCCGGGTGACGTCGTTGAAGTGGCGCAGGCCGCGAAGGCACAGTTGCGCATCAAGGGCGCTGCCGAAGCAGCCGAATCACGTGGGTTTCCGGAATGGGTTGAGGTCGACTCGAAGGCGCTGAAAGGCACCTTCAAGGCACGGCCGCAGCGCTCCGAATTGCCTTCCACCATCAACGAGTCGCTCATCGTCGAGCTGTACTCGAAATAATCCCCGAGAGGTAGTCAAGCCATGTCCAGCAGCGCCTTCCTCAAGCCTCGGATCATCGACGTGCAGGGTGTTTCCCCGTTCCATGCGAAGGTCACGATGGAGCCGTTCGAGCGCGGTTACGGCCATACGCTCGGCAATGCGCTGCGCCGCACCCTGCTGTCCTCGATGCCCGGCTACGCCGCGACTGAAGTCAAGATCGCCGGCGTGTTGCACGAATACTCCACGATCGACGGTGTGCAGGAAGATGTGGTCGACATCCTGCTCAACCTGAAAGGCATCGTGCTGCGTCTGCATAACCGCGACGAAGCCATCCTGACCCTGAAAAAATCGGGCGAAGGCGTGGTCACCGCTGCGGATATCGAGCCGATGCACGATGTTGAAATCGTCAATCCGGATCACGTGATTGCGCACCTGACTGCCGGCGGCAAGCTTGACGTGCAGATCAAGGTTGAAAAAGGCCGCGGCTACGTCGCCGCAGTGACGCGTCGCGGTGTCGATGACACGCGCAGCGTCGGCGGCCTGATGCTCGACGCCTCCTACGGCCCGGTGCGTCGCGTCAGCTACGCGGTGGAATCGGCGCGCGTCGAACAGCGCACGGACCTCGACAAGCTGGTGATCGACATCGAGACCAACGGCGCGATTGATCCTGAAGAAGCCGTTCGTTACGCCGCACGCGTGCTGGTGGAACAGCTGTCGGTATTTGCCGATCTCAAAGGCACCCCGGCGCTGATCGAAGAGAAAAAAGCCACCCAGATCGACCCGGTGCTGTTGCGTCCTGTGGACGACCTGGAACTGACCGTCCGTTCGGCCAACTGTCTGAAAGCCGAAAACATCTACTACATCGGCGATCTGATCCAGCGTACCGAGACCGAGTTGCTGAAGACCCCGAACCTGGGTCGCAAGTCGCTGAACGAAATCAAGGAAGTGCTCGCATCCCGCGGCCTGACGCTGGGTATGAAACTGGAAAACTGGCCGCCTGCCGGCCTGGAAAAGATCTAAGAGGGCATCATGCGTCATCGTCACGGTTTACGAAAACTCAATCGCACCAGCAGTCATCGCCTCGCGATGCTGCGCAACATGGCCAACTCACTGTTGCGTCATGAAGCGATCAAAACCACGCTGCCCAAAGCCAAGGAATTGCGGCGGGTTGTGGAGCCGATCATCACCCTGGGCAAAAAACCCACGCTGGCGAATCGCCGCCTGGCGTTCGATCGCCTGCGTGACCGCGAGAACGTGGTCAAGCTGTTTGAACTGCTGGGTCCGCGTTTTGCCAAGCGCAACGGCGGTTACCTGCGCATCCTGAAGTTCGGTTTCCGCAAGGGCGACAATGCCCCGATGGCCTACGTCGAACTGCTGGATCGTCCCGAAGGGGCGGAGATCGAAGCCGCGCCGGAAGCAGCCTGATCCGCGCATCACGCAAGCAATAAAAAAGCCGGGGAAAACCCGGCTTTTTTATTGCTGAAACGCGCAGATAAATTATAAAAATATCAATAAAATCAAATAATTATAATTAATCTGTATGGACTGGAGTCGCTGCTCAGCTGATCAGTATCACGCGATAATCATTGACGTTGGTGCGTGTGGGGCCGGTGACGACGAGGTCGCCGGTCGCTTCAAAAAAACGGTAGGCGTCGTTCTCGGCCAGCAGAGTCGCGGCATGGAGTTTTTTGCGCGCTGCTCGCTGCAAGGCATCCGGTGTCAGCACGGCGCCGGCATTGTCTTCGGAGCCATCAATGCCGTCGGTATCGCAGGCCAGCGCGTGGATGCCCGTGGTGCCGTCGAGATCAATCGCCAGCGACAGCAGGAATTCCGCGCAGCGGCCGCCACGGCCCTTGCCACGTACGGTGACGGTGCATTCACCGCCTGAGATCAGTGCCACCGGAGCAGGCCACGGCGTACCGTGCGCTCGTACCTGACGAGCCAGTGCGCCGTAGACCTTGGCGACTTCACGCGCTTCGCCGGTCACCGAGTCGCCGAGGATGGCCGGCGTGATGCCCCGGCTGCGGAAATAATCCGCGGCGGCCTGCAGCGATTGCTGCGCGGTGGCGATGACCCGGTTTTCCGTTTTTGCAAACACGCGGTCGCCGGGTTTGGGTGTTTCTGCGATTTCGCCCCGTGCGCCGCTTGCGAGATGCGCAGCGATGGCAGGCGGCGGCTGGACTGCGTAACGCTCGAGGATATTGATCGCATCCTGATAAGTGCTCAAATCCGGTGCGCAGGGCCCGGAGGCGATGTGCGTCGGATCATCGCCGGTGACGTCGGATATCACCAGTGCCAGCACCGGCGCGCGTGATGCGGCAGCGAGTCGTCCGCCCTGGATCAGGGACATGTGTTTGCGCACCGTGTTCATGGCCTGGATCGGTGCACCGGACATCAGCAGTTGTTTGGTCACCTGTTTCAGGTCGGCCATGGTGATGCCTTCGGCCGGCAATGACAGCAGGCTCGAGCCGCCGCCGGAGACCAGCACCAGCAACAGATCCTGCGGCGTCAGCGTTTTTACCCTCTTGAGAATTTCCGCAGCGGCCTGTTCACCGGCTGCATCGGGCACCGGATGTCCGGCTTCGATCAGCCCTTCGGGACGGGACTCAAGCGGGCGCAATTGCGCTGCGGGAGAGCCTGGGCGCCGCTGG
>CAMCYP010000064.1 GCA_945885345.1 Bordetella parapertussis
ACCCCGCTGTCGCTGGGCATCGAGACGCTGGGCAGCGTGATGACCAAGCTGATCCAGAAAAACACCACGATCCCGACCAAGGCCTCGCAGGTGTTCTCGACCGCCGAAGACAACCAGAACGCGGTGACCATCCACGTGCTGCAGGGCGAACGCGAAATGGCGAAAGCCAACAAATCGCTGGGTCAGTTCAACCTGACCGACATTCCGCCGGCGCAACGCGGCACGCCGCAGATCGAAGTCACCTTCGACATCGACGCCAACGGCATCCTGCATGTGTCGGCCAAGGACAAGGCCACCGGCAAGGAAAACAAGATCAAGATCCAGGCGAGCTCGGGTCTGTCGGAAGAAGAAATCCAGCGCATGGTCAAGGACGCCGAGGCCAATGCCGAGGAAGACAAGAAGCTGCGCGAGCTGGTCGACACCCGCAACCAGTGCGATGCGATGATTCACAGCGTGAAAAAATCGCTGACGGAATATGGCGACAAGGTCAGTGCCGACGACAAGGCGAAGATCGAAGCTGCGCTGAAGGATGCCGAGGAAACCCTCAAAGGCGACGACAAGGACGCGATCGAGGCGAAAACCCAGGCGCTGGCCCAGGCCGCACAGAAGCTGGGCGAAGAAATGCAGAAAGCGCAGCAAGCCCAGGGCGCGGCTGCGGGCGGCAGCAGTGGAAGCGACGGCAACAAAGCCGATGCCGGCAAAAAAGACGACGGCAACGTGGTCGATGCCGAGTTCGAGGAAGTCAAAGACGGCAAGAAATAAGCTGGCTTTAAACCAGCGGTTTTCAGTCCGCTATCAGGGCGCAGAGGTGTTGAGGAAGTTTCCTCCGCACCCTGCGCCTTTGACCTGTTCAGGGTAACGAAAGAAATGGCGAAAAAAGACTATTACGAAGTGCTGGGCGTCAACCGCGATGCCTCCGAAGACGACCTGAAAAAGTCGTACCGCAAGCTCGCGATGAAATGGCATCCGGACCGCAACCCGGACAACCCCAAGGCCGAGGAACATTTCAAGGAAGCGAAGGAAGCCTACGAAGTCCTGACCGATGCGCAAAAACGCGCGGCTTATGACCAGTTCGGCCATGCCGGCGTGGATCCTTCGGCAGGCGCAGGTGCCGGCGCCGGATTCGGCGGTTTCGGCGACGCCTTCGGCGACATCTTCGGTGACATCTTCGGCGGCGGTGGTGGCGGCGGACGGCAGCGTTCGACGGTGTTCCGCGGCGCCGACCTGCGCTACAACCTGGAAATCTCTTTGGAAGATGCGGCGCGCGGCACCGAAACGCGCATCCGCATCCCGGCTCTGGAAGAATGCGAAACCTGTCACGGCAGCGGCGCCAAACCGGGCACCAAGCCGACCGATTGCACCACCTGCGGCGGCCACGGTCAGGTGCGCATGCAGCAGGGCTTTTTCTCGATCCAACAGACCTGCCCGCGCTGCCACGGCACCGGCAAGATGGTGGCCAACCCCTGCGGCACCTGCTCGGGCAGCGGTCGCATCAAGAAACACAAAACGCTGGCGGTAAAAATTCCGGCTGGTGTCGATGAAGGCGACCGTATCCGCCTGTCGGGCGAAGGCGAAGCGGGCGTCAACGGCGGACCGTCGGGCGATCTTTACGTGGTGATGCAGATCAAGCCGCACAATGTATTCACCCGCGACCACAACGACCTGCATTGCGAAATGCCGGTGAGTTTCACCACCGCAGCACTCGGCGGCGAAATCGAAATCCCGACACTGGACGGCTACGCCAAGATCAAGATCCCGGCGGAAACCCAGACCGGAAAAATCTTCCGCCTGCGCGGCAAGGGCATCAAGGGCGTGCGCTCGAACAGCCACGGCGACCTGCAGTGCCATGTCGTGGTCGAAACGCCGGTGAGCCTGACCTCGCGGCAGAAGGAACTGCTGCATGAGTTCGAAGCGATCAGCCGCAAGGATGCCGCGCGCCATAACCCGCGCGCCAATTCCTGGATGGACAAGGTCAAGGCGTTTTTCGCGGAGTAATGCTGCAACGCTGTGGTGTTAAGCTAGCGCGCATGCGGTCACAAGGAATGCATGCGACATGAAGCTCGCCAGCCTTGAAGCATTGACAGGCGCACTGAACACCGCCGGTGTTCGCTACCTGATCGCCGGCGGGCTTGCCGTGAATGCCCACGGTTATGTCCGGATGACCTATGACGTGGATCTGGTGATCCAGCTTGCGCCCGGCAATATCATCCCGGCCTTCGCAGCATTCTCATCCTTGGGTTATCGCCCGATGGTGCCAGTGACTGCCGAGCAGTTTGCCGATCCTGCGCAGCGCCAGCAGTGGATCGACGACAAGCACATGATGGTGCTCAACTTCCAGAGTGACCAGCATCGCGAAACTCCCGTCGACATCTTCATTACCGAACCGTTTGATTTTGATGCCGAATACCGCATCGCCCGCCAGCAACAACTGGCGCTGGGATTGTTTATCCGGTTCGTCTCCATCCCGACACTGATTGCCATGAAAGAAGTTGCCAACCGCCCGCGCGATGTGGATGATATCCAGCACCTACGCTGGCTGGTCGAGGAACAACGTGCAGACTACCCAAAAACCTGAAGACGCATGGACACAAACCAGCTGGGAAGGCAACCGGCGCGCGCAGTTGCGCCATGCGCTCTCGCTGACCCTGCGCGAACGATTGCAGGCAGTTGAAGACATGGCGGAAGTTTCAGAGCGTTTACGCGAAATGCGGACAACCCAGGCCGCAGAAAAACGATAAAAAAGCCGGCGCATGCGCCGGCTTTTTTGTGCCTCTGAAAGTTATTGCTGCTGCAGTTTACCGTCCACCACCACCTTGGTGTACTTGGCGATTTCGGACTTGATATAAGCACCGAACTCGGCGGCGCTGCCGCCGAGCGGATCGGCACCCAATCCCGCAAGGCGCTGCTGCACGTCCGGCAACTGCAGCGCCTTGTTGATTTCGGCATTGAGGCGGTTGATCGCGACTGCCGGCGTACCCGCGGGCACCACTGTGCCGTACCAGTTGATCATGTCATAACCTGCCACACCTGATTCAGCGACCGTCGGCACATCGGGCAAGGCGGGATTGCGCTTGGCGCTGCTCACCGCCAGTGCACGCAGGCGCCCGGATTTGATATGCGGCACCGCCACCGGCGCGGTACTGAACGCGACCGGGATTTCCCCCGAGATCACGGCAACCGCCAGCGGAGCACCGCCCTTGTACGCCACATGCGCCATGCTGGTTTTGGTCATGCTCTTGAACATTTCCGCAGCAATGTGCTCGGGACTGCCGTCGCCGGAGGAGCCGTAGTTGACCGGTTTGGATTTCGCCAGCGCCACTACATCGGCCACGGTTTTCGACGTCGATGACGGCGGCACCACCAGGAACATCGGCACCGACGACACGTTGATCAGCGGCGCGAAGTCACGCACCAGGTCGTAGCCGAGTTTTTTGTAGAGTGGCTTGCTGATGGCGTGCGACACGGAAATGAACAGCACCGTATAACCGTCCGGCGTCGCCCTTGATGCAATTTCCGCCGCCAGATTGGCATTGGCGCCCGGCCGGTTGTCGACAATGAGCTGCTGGCCGAGGCTCTCGGTCAGCTTGGCGCCGACGACACGCGCCATGATGTCAGTGCCGCCGCCCGGCGCATAACCCACCAGAAAACGAATGGATTTGCTGGGGTAATTCTGTGCAGCAGCCGCGACAGCGGCACCGGCCGCCGCCGTCAGTGCCAGTGCCGCCATGCAGATGATGATTCGTTTCATGTTGCTCCTCCGTGTTTTGCTGCTGTTTGGTTTTATTTTTTAATGCACGGCAACCGCAGGCGTTCAGCCCGCAGCCACCGCCTGCAACCTGGGATTGCGCAAATGGCGCACCACGCAATCGGCAAACGATTGGGTGCTGCCTTTGCCGCCGAGGTCGCCGGTACGCGCGTTGGCATCAGCCAGCGCAGCATCGACTGCCGCCTGGATCGCGAGGTAGGCCTGCTGCAACGCGGGCTTGCCGTGGCGGATGCCCAGCCAGTCAAGCAGCATCCCCGCCGACAGGATCATGCCGGTCGGGTTTGCGATTCCCTTGCCGGCGATGTCCGGCGCCGAACCGTGGCCGGCGTTGGCAATGGCGTGTCTGTCGCCGGCATTGATCGCTGCGGCAAGGCCGAGCCCGCCGGACAGCGCAACGGCCAGGTTCGACAGGATGTCGCCAAACATGTTGGTGATCAGGATCACGTCATGGCGTTCCGGTCGGCTGTAGATGTCTGCAGCCATCGCGTCGATGTCCACTTCGCGCAGGACCGTCTGCGGATGCAGTTTCGCTTCGGCGTAGGCCTCACCCATGAACAGGCCGTCGGTCATCTGCAGCACATGGCGCTTGCCCACCGCAGTGACGCGTTTGCTGCGGCGCTGTGCATATTCGAACGCGACCTTGGCAATGCGTCGTGAACCCTGGCGAGTGATCTTGCGCACCGACAGCGCGACGTCCTCGGTCGGCATGAATTCGCCGATGCCCTGGAACATGGTGCGGTCGGAATAAAAACCCTCGGTGTTTTCGCGCACCACCAGCACATCCAGTCCTTTGCGCGCGTCGTGCATGCCGGGACGGCTGCGCGCCGGGCGCAGGTTGGCGTAGAGGTCGAGCCGTTTGCGGATGGTGCCGGGGATATTGAGTCCGCCTTCGGCCAGCGGCGGGTACTCGGTCATGCCACAAGGGCCGACGATCACGCCGTCAGCATCAATCGCGGCCTGTAGTGCCGAATCCGTCAGCGTGGTGCCGTTTTTGCGATGGCTGGCCATGCCGACCTCAATGTCAGTGAAGCGCAGCCCCAGCGAAAATTCCGCATCCGCCGCCTTCACCACCGCCATCGCTGCCGCGATGATTTCCGGGCCGATATCGTCGCCGGCCATGACTACCAGATTCATGATTGTTCCTTGTGATGGGTGGGGCGCCCGGAAGGACGCTGCTGCTGCCGATGATACCGGCACTGCGCAGGAAGCGGCGTTTGATACCGCCGCTCCCGCGCTGATCTAAAATACAAATAAAATCAAATACTTATCATCAAACCCGGTATTTCTCGATCGCCTTCCAGTCGATCTCGAAACCAAAGCCCGGCAGATCGTTCATGTGTACGCGGCCATCCTTGACCTGCGCACGCTCGGTGAACATTTCGAACCACAGCGGATCGCGATCGGCGTTGCCATGCGATTCCACGCCGAAGCCCAGGCGCGGGAAGGCCGACACCAGATGGCAATGCACTTCCGGCACCAGATGCGGCGCAATACGCACGCCCTGCTGCTCGGCAAGATGGCTGACACGCAGCGATTCGGTAAACCCGGCAAAACGGGTGGCATCGAACTGCATGAAGCCCAGCGCACCGCTGTTGATGAAATCGCGCGCGGTGAAACGTGTCATCTCGCGTTCGCCATGCGCCAGCGGGATCACCGTGTTTTTCGCCAGCACGACAAAATCCGCCGGCTGCAGATACCAGTGCAGCGGCTCTTCCAGCCAATAGATGTCGTACGGCTCGACCTCATGCGCAAAACGGATGCAGTCTTCCAGGTCGTAGGCCGCGTTCATATCCAGCATCAGCCGCACATCCTTGCCGATCGCCGCACGCGTCAAACGAATCCGCTCCACTTCCTTCTCGATCGACAGGCCCGCGGTTTTGAGCTTCACCGCCTGGTAACCACGTTTGACGAAACCCGCCAGTTCCTCGGCGCAGACATGCAGCGGCGCATCGAGTTCGTAATATCCGCCGGTGGCATAGGTAAACAGCGGCTTGCCCTCACCGCCCAGCAGCTTCCACACAGGGACCTTGAAAGCCTTGCCCTTGATGTCCCACAAAGCCAGATCGATGCCGCCAATCGCAGCCATGATCTGCGGCCGGTCACCCCGCGACATCGGCTGCGGCAGCCCATCCCGCCCGCCCATACCGGTCGGCCGCGGCGAAGTCAGCGACAGCATTTTGTCCCACACCGCCACCTGCTCCGTCGCATTCATGCCCTTGATGACCTCACCGAATATCTCAACATACTTGCAGATGTCCTTCATCGGCGAACCATGGATCTGACCAATACCCGTCAAGCCATCGTCGGTTTTGATCTCCACCAGAATCACGCTGGAGCTGTGCAACTCCTCATGCGCCGTCCACAGCGTATGTTTGAGTTTGGCGGAAATGGCATGGGCTTTGACTGAAGCAATACGGGTCACAGGAAAATTCCTTCACTAAAATAATTTAAAAATCATCCATCAGAAAACCACAATCGCCACCACTAACCCCCATGTGAGCCGCCGAGCAGCGCAGCCAGGCCGGGGGGAGTCGGCGAGGACTGTCTGAGCCCTCGCGTAGTTTGCGAGGGCGAGTTCCGCAGCCGCCCGGCTTGGCGAGCAGCACAGGGCAGCCCGCAGGGCCGGCGAACCTGGGTCGCCTTCTCTTTGGTTACTTTCTCTTGGCGAAGCAAGAGAAAGTGACTAGCCGCCGGGCTACCCCCGGCGACCTTCAACTACGCCGCCAAGTTGTCCCTAGCGCCGTATCTTCCAAAAACACACCATCATCCAGCAATTCTTTGCGAACACGATCGGCCTCGGCAAAGTTACGTGCAGCACGCGCAGCTTTGCGGTCAGCAATCAATTGCTCAATCTTGGCATCAGTAAATTTCCTGAATTTTTCCGCACTGTCACGCTGCAGAAATACCATCGGATCACGCTGCAGCAACCCGACCACACCCGCCAGTGATTTCAGCAATCCCGCATCGGCCGCGGACTGCGACTTGTTCACCTCACCCGCCAGATCAAACAACACCGCCACCGCTTCCGGCGTATTGAAATCATCATCCAGCGCCGCCTTGAAGCGCACCGCATAGGCATTGCTCCAATCGACCGGAGCAGCAACAGCAACCACACCCTTCAGCGCCGTATAAAGCCGCGTCAACGCCTGTTTCGCGTCGTCCAGATGCGCATCGGAATAATTCAGCGGACTGCGGTACTGCGCGCGGATGATGAAAAACCGCACCACCTCGGCATCATATTTCTTGAGTATCTCGCGTACGGTGAAAAAATTACCCAGCGACTTCGACATTTTCTCGTTGTCGACACGCACGAAGCCGTTGTGCATCCAGTAATTGACAAAGGTGCCGCCGTGGGCGCCTTCGGACTGTGCGATCTCGTTTTCGTGATGCGGGAACTGCAGGTCCTGGCCACCGCCGTGGATATCAAACTGTTTGCCGAGCAGCGCACCCGACATCACCGAACATTCGATGTGCCAGCCGGGACGGCCGGCGCCCCAGGGCGATTCCCACGCCGGTTCCCCCGGTTTTGCGCGTTTCCACAACACGAAGTCCAGCGGGTCCTGCTTGGCATCCGTCACCGCAACGCGTTCACCGGCACGCAGGTCTTCCAGCGACTTTCCGGACAATTTTCCGTAACCGTCGAACTTGCGCACCGCGTAGTTCATGTCACCGTCGGTGGCCTGGTAGGCATAGCCGCGGCTCTGCAGCAGGCCGATCATGTCGAGCATGCCCGGCACGTATTCGGTGGCACGCGGCTCGGCATCCGGTTTCTGCACCCCCAGGGCGGCAGCATCCTCATCCATGGCACGGATGAAACGTTCGGTCAGCGCCGTTGTCGATTCCTTGTTCTCCTGGGCACGCTTGATGATCTTGTCGTCGATGTCGGTGATGTTGCGCACATAGGTCACGTCGTAACCGGAACTGCGCAGCCAGCGCTGTACCACGTCGAAAATCACCATCACCCGGGCGTGACCAAGGTGGCAATAGTCATAAACCGTCATCCCGCAGACGTACATGCGGACCTTGCCGGGTTCGATTGGGGTGAAAACCTGCTTTTCCCGTGCCAGGGTGTTATAGATTTTGAGCATTTTCAGGTCGCGGAGTACGTGAGGAGCGAGCGCGTGGGGAACACAGTGACCAAGCGCACACGCTTATAAGAGTCTGATTTAATGAGTGTCGGCAAATCTTGATCGGTTGACAATGGCCGTGATTTGGATTTTTTAACAAGTTGCCAGACTGTCTGGCGCCCCGGAATCCGCATATCTGCGGCCCGCCGGACACCGGAATCTGGAGTGGAATCGCGGGGCTGGGAATCCCGCAAAAAGAGAAATTTGAATTAGTGGTTGTTCTTGGTAAAATCCCGAAGATTCAAGGACTAATGTCATTGTCTTCAACATGACTGCGGTTTCAACAACGACCATCGGAATCATAGCACGATGACTTTCAAACCGGCCGCTGCCCGCCTCGCCACCATCCTCTTCTGCATGGGGCTCACCGCTCCGGTGCTGGCGCAGAGCGACGATCTGCAGGAAGCCCAGCAGTTACTGAAACAGGGACAGACGGATCGCGCGATGGAACGCGTCGACCAGTACCTGAAAACCAAACCCAAGGATGCACGCGGCCGTTTCCTGCGCGGCATCCTGCTCACCGAGCAGAACAAACCCGCGGATGCGATCCGCGTATTCACCGAGCTGACGCAGGACTATCCGGAGCTCCCCGAGCCGTACAACAACCTGGCGGTGCTGTATGCCTCGCAGGGCCAGTACGACAAGGCGCGGGCCGCACTGGAAATGGCGATCCGCACCCACCCGAGTTATGCCACAGCGCACGAAAACCTCGGCGACATCTACGCCAAGATGGCGAGCCAGGCTTATGACAAGGCGCTGCAGCTCGACAAGGGCAATCAGGCGGCGCAGACCAAGCTCAACCTGATCAAGGACCTGTTCACCGGCAATACGCGCCCGCCCAAGATCGCCGCGCTGACGCAACCCGCGCCCAAAGCTGCGCCGACACCGGCACCTGTTCCGGCCGCAAAGCCGATCACCCCGGCACCGGCGGCACCGGCGGCACCGCAAGTGGCCGCGCCCAAACCCGCACCGGTCGTCGCAGCCAAAGAACCGGCCAAGGCCGCGCCACCGTCCCAAAATCCGGAGGCCGTGCTCAAGGCCGTCAACAGCTGGGCTGCTGCCTGGGCCGGCAATGATGTCGATGCTTATCTGGCGCGTTACGCACCGGGTTTCAAAACACCGGACGGTGAACCGCGCAAGGCCTGGGAGAAGGAACGCCGCGCCAGAATCGCCAAGCCGCGCAAGATCGAAGTCCGCGTCGAAGCGCCGAAAGTCACCTTCAACGACGATAACCGCGCGACAGTGACTTTCCGCCAGTATTACCGCTCCAACTCCCTGAAAGTCTCCGCCAGCAAGAAACTGGTCATGGTCCGTTCAGGCAACCAATGGCTGATCCAGGAAGAATTCGTCGGCGGATGAGACGCCCGCTGTTCGCCTGCGCGCTGGCCGCGGCCATTACCGCCACCGCACTGACGCCGTCCTCCACCACGCTCGCGCTCGGCAATCGTCCCCTGTCATCCGGCGCGAGTGCGCTGCTGGGACCGGGCGGCAGCGGTGCCGCCGCAACCGAATCCCTGCTGGTGCAGACGCTGCAGGCAATCACCAGCTCGCAATTCGACATCGCGCTTGCAGAAATTGACAAGGTGCTGCAGCAAAATCCGAATTTCCGCCTCGCCCACCTGATCCGCGGCGACCTGCTGATGGCGCGGGCGCGCCCGATCAGCAGCATCGGCAGCGCATCCGACGCGCCGGCAGAACGCATCGCCGACCTGCGCGATGAAGCGCGGGCACGGCTGGTGCGCCACAACCAGGAACGTCCGGCGAACCGGGTGCCGCGCTCGCTGCTGCAACTGGATCCCGGGCAGAAATACGCTTTCGTCGTCGACACCTCGAAATACACGCTCTATGTGTTCGAAAACGACCACGGCACGCCGCGCTATATCGCTGACTACTACACCACCATCGGCCGCAACGGCACCGAAAAAGTACGCGAAGGCGACAAAAAGACACCGCTGGGCGTTTACCATGTCACCGGCAACATGCCGCGCGACCAGCTCAACAAGGTCTATGGCGCGCAAAAAAGCGTGCTCTACGGAGACGGCGCGTTCCCGATCAGCTATCCCAACGAATGGGATCGCCGCCGCGGTCGCAACGGCCACGGCATCTGGCTGCACGGTGTACCTTTCGACACCTACAGCCGGCCACCACGCGCCAGCGACGGCTGCGTGGCGCTGACCAACGAAGACCTGATGGCCATTTCGAAACAGGTCCAGGTCGGCGTGACACCGGTGATCATCGCGCAGGATGTCGAATGGGTCGAAGCCGGCAGCACCAAAGCCACGCGCAACGCGCTGCAGCAATCCGTCGAAAGCTGGCGCCGCGACTGGGAAAGCCGCGACACCGAGCAGTATCTGCGCCATTACTCGGCGGAGTTCAGCGCGGACAAGCAGGATTTCGCGGCCTGGGCTGCGCAAAAACGCAGTGTCAACGCCGGCAAGTCATGGATCAAGGTCAAGGTCGACCAGGTCAGCATGTTCCTCTATCCGGGCGACGAAAACCTGGCTGTGGTGACCTTCGAACAGGATTACAGCAGCAGCAATACCAGCGGCAAGATGCGCAAACGCCAGTACTGGCAGCATGAAAAAGGCGGCTGGCGCATTGTCCATGAAGGCGCTGCCTGAGCACCCCGATAGCACTATAACCAATTGTTTTTATTGAGAAAATAATGAATCGCTTATTTACCCGCGCATTTGCCTGTCTAGTGCCGCTGCTGATGGCCCTGTGGTTTACCCCGGCAGCCCTTGCCGCCAATCCGAAGGTCGAAATCAAGACCACGCTGGGTACGGTGGTCATCGAGCTCTATCCGGAAAACGCGCCGAAAACCGTCGAGAATTTCCTGCAGTACGTGAAAGACGGTTTTTATGACGGCACGATTTTCCACCGCGTGATTCCCGGCTTCATGGCCCAGGGTGGCGGCTTCACCCGCAACATGCAGGAAAAACCAACACGGCCCGCCATCCGCAACGAAGCCGGCAACGGCCTTCGCAACGCCAATGGCACGCTGGCCATGGCGCGCACTGCGGATCCGCATTCGGCCACCGCGCAGTTTTTCATCAATGTCGCGGACAACGATTTCCTCGATTTCAAATCACCCGATGACAAAGGCTATGGTTATGCCGTGTTCGCCCGCGTGACCTCGGGCATGGATGTCGTGCAGAAAATGCTGCAGGTGCCGACGGCCACGGTTGGACCGCACCAGAACGTGCCGCGCCAACCCATCGTCATCGAACGTGCACGGCTGCTGCAAGAAACCCCCGCCGCCAAATCCCAGAAAACCAAATAAACCGCATCCAAGGACCTGCCATGATCAAGCTGCATACCAACCACGGCGTCATCAGCATTGAACTCGACGCCGCCAAGGCGCCGGACACCGCTGCCAACTTCACCCAGTATGTGAAGGACGGCCACTACAGCAACACCATTTTCCACCGCGTGATCGACGGCTTCATGATCCAGGGCGGCGGTTTTGAGCCCGGCATGAAACAGAAGCCGACGCGTGAGCCGGTGCAGAACGAAGCCAACAACGGGCTGAAAAACGACATCTATACCGTCGCCATGGCGCGTACCTCGGCACCGCATTCGGCCAGCGCACAGTTTTTCATCAATGTCGGCGACAACGATTTCCTCAACCACACTGCACCGACGCCGCAGGGCTGGGGCTATTGCGTATTCGGCAAGGTCGTTGACGGCACCGACGTCGTCGACAAGATCCGCAAGGTCAAGACCGGCAGCAAGGGTGGCCATCAGGATGTGCCGGCCGAAGACGTGATCATCGAAAAAGCCGAAGTCGTCTGATTTCGCGGGGTGCGCCGCCCCGCCTTCCATGCCCAGCTCGCCGCACAGTCCGCTTCACAGTCTTTTTGCATCCGACCTGCATCTGGCAGCCGAACGGCCGCAGATCGTGGCGCAGTTCCTCGCATTCACCACTGACATCGCGCCGCAGGCTGCCGCGCTATATATCCTCGGCGACCTGTTCGAATACTGGGCTGGTGACGATGACACCGACGCCCTGGGCGTGCAGACTGCCGCCGCGCTGGCTGCCCTCGCCGGACGCGGCACCAAGGTTTACCTGATGCAGGGCAACCGCGACGTGCTGATGGCCGGTGCGTTTGCCAGGCGCAGCGGCGCAACGCTGATTGAAGATCCCCTGCTGATCGACCTGCACGG
>CAMCYP010000065.1 GCA_945885345.1 Bordetella parapertussis
GGCGGCGATCAGCTTGGCGACATCCGTGCTTTTCGGCCCGTAGCCGAGGCCTGCAAGACTGATGACCTTGTCGAGCTCTTTCATGTAGATCAGCGTGGGCGCGACACAGGCGAAGCTCACCATGTCCGGCTGCAGCACCGACAGCGCCATCGATGCGGTGACCCCCGCATCGACCGCATTGCCGCCGCGGTCGAGCACGCGCATGGCGGCCAGTGTTGCCAGGTAATGCCCGGCAGATGCCGCATGATTACGGCCAACCAGGTTCGGCCGCATGCTCGGTGCCGGCACGGCCATTTTTACTGCGCGTTTTTTCTCTGCCATGGTGCTCTCCTGCCGATACTAGACGACTAACCGCGTTCGGCGAGTGTCTTGCCGCCGACGCCCCAGGCGTTTTTAGGAATGTCCTGCACCGTAATCCACACCGACTCCGGCTTTACGCCGACGGCATCAACAAATGCCTGGGTGACTTTTTCGATCAGGACCTTCTTCTGTTCCGGAGTGCGACCTTCGGCGACGTAAAGTTGTGCGAACGGCATGATGCTTTCCTTTAGGTGATTGGTAATTACTGTTCCAGCTTGATGCCGGCGTCCTTGATGACCTTGCCCCACTTTGCGGTTTCGGTTTTAAGGAAGGCGGTAAATACCGCGGGCGTGCTGCCGACGGCAATCGCGCCGGAAGCTTCGAAGATTTTGACCATCTCCGGCGACTGCACGATGGCAGCGACCTCTTTGCCCAGCTTTTCAATGATGGCGCGCGGCACGCCGGCCGGCGCGATCATGCCCTGGAAGGCTTCGGCCTGATAACCCTTCAGCGTTTCGCCGATGGTCGGCACGCCGGGCATGTTGTCCAGCCGCTTGGCACTGGTCAACGCCAGCGCTTTCACCTTGCCGGTCTTGATGTGGGGTGCTGCGGAGATCGTGGTGGTGAACAGCATGGTGACGCGGCCGCCGATGACGTCGGTGATGGCCGGCGGGATGCCCTTGTACGGCACGTGGATCATTTCGATACCGGCCATGCGCTTGAAGAGTTCCGCCGACAGGTGCGGCGCAGAGCCCGCGCCCGGCGTGGCAAACGTTAATTCACCCGGTTTGGATTTGGCGAGGGTGATCAGGTCCTTGATGCTGGCCGCGGGTGCTGAGGTGCTGACAACGAGTATGTTGGGCTGGGAATTCAACTGCGTGACCGGCGCAAAATCCTTCAGCGGGTCATACGGCAGCTTGGAATAAAGGCTGGGGTTGATCGCAAACGTGGTGGTGATCATCAGCATGGTGTAACCGTCAGGCACCGACTTGGAGGCGATTTCAGTGCCGATGATGGTGGCGGCGCCGGGCCGGGTATCGATGACCACGTTCTGCCCCCACTTCTCGGTCAGCTTCTGCCCGATCAGGCGCGCGGTGATGTCGAGACCGCCGCCGGCCGCAAAGGGCACGATCATGCGGATGGGTTTGTTGGGGTAATCAGCCGCAGCTTTGTCTTGGGCGGCGGCGATGCCGCTGATGGCGAATGCCGCGATGGCGCAGCCAGTGAAGAATAAAAATTTCATGGTGTTTTTCCTCGAAATATTGCAAAAGATGTTATCACGCTGATCCGTGCCGCCTGCGCCTGCGCTCAATATCCGGACTGGCACAGCACTGCTTTGGCGCGAATGCCGCGCGATGCGAAGTACGGTGGTGCAGAACATGCGATGCCTGGTGACCACCGAGACATTGAACGCAAAAGACGGACCAGCGGGGATGGGCGACACAAACCGTCATCGAAAAAATCATCACACAAAAAACAAGGCCGCATCCAATCGATGCGGCCTCTGCGAGAGTTATTTATAAGTATTTGATTTTATTATTATTTTTAACAGGAAAGGCCGGCACCCCTATTCCTTGTGTGCAGCCCGTCCGCGGTTGCGCGCCTGGTAGAGCATGTCGAGCGTGATCTTGCGCACCTCGAGTTTGCTGCGCTCGATATGTGCGCGCAGCAGGCGCTGCGCTTCGTCGGCACGGCGACGCTGGATGGCAGTCAGTATCTTGGCGTGTTCATCATAGGTGGCGGTAACACGGTCGGGCTTGATGAAGTCGAGGCGGCGGATGATGCGCATGCGTTCGGTGATTTCACGATAGGTGCGCAGCATCGCGCCGTTGGCAGTGGATTCGACGATCTGCCAGTGGAACAGTTCGTCGAGCACCCCTACTTTCAGCGGATCTTCCAGGCGATCCTTGACCGGGACCTGCCAGATGCGCGCCAGTTTTTGCAGCTCGGAGCGCTCCTGCTCGGCCGCGCATAACGCACGCACCGCAAAACATTCGATCAGCACACGGAAATCATAAAGCTCGTCGAATTTCTCGAAACTGAGCGGCGGAATCAGCCAGCCGACTTTCGGGATGGCCTCGACAAACCCTTCGTGCTGCAGCCGCTGCAGCGCCTGGCGCAATGGTGTGCGGCTGACGTTGATCTGCTGCGCGAGATCAGATTCCGACAGGCGGTCGCCGGGCATCAGGTCAAAATCAAAAATGCGTTTTTTGATCTTGTCGTAGGCCTGTTCGGCCAGGCTGCCGGCGTCCTTGCTGATGTTCACGATTTTGGCCACGGTTACGCGCTCTTCTTCTTGGTGCCAGCGTCGATATAGTTGCGCCAGCCGCCATAGGCGGTGATGTCCTCTGCATCCTGCAAGGCCCACGGTTCGCAGATAAAACCGTTGACCCATGTGCCGTCCTGCAGTTCGACGCGACCCAGGCCCAGGGGTGCTGCGATGCCGGCGAGGAATCCGCCCAGCGCCGCAGCCGGCACATCATAGACCTCGACTGCAATCTGTGCCCCGCCGTCCGCATTGTTGTCCGCACCGTTGTTATTGCGTACCAGGCCCGGCTTTGGCGGCATCGTACCCTTCAATGCGTACAGCCTGTACCCGGCCGCGGTGGACGTTGCCGTACGCAGCCGCGCGCCGATGTCGGTCAGCTGATGATTGAGCGGCATGCCCGAAAGATGCGCGCCGACCACCGCCAGCGGCATTGACCCCGGCGGCGAGCCGGTAATGAGGATGTCGGCAGCCTGCAATGCGCGCAACTTCGCCCCCAGCGGCAAGGCCCGCGAACGCTGCCACTGCGCGGCAAATTCGATCAGCGCCCAGTCGCTGCCGCCCGGTGCGATGAAAGTCACGCCGAAAGGCAGGCACTCATCAGTGAAAGCGAAGGGCACGGCGATCGCCGACAGTCCGAGCAAGTTGACGAAATTGGTGTACGTGCCGAGCTCGCTGTTGCGCAGAATCGGTTCGGCAGCCACATCGGCCGTGGTCGGCAGGTTGGGGGCGGTCGGCACCATCAGCACATCGAATTCATCCCACACCTTGCGCGTATCGGCTTCGAGGTCACGCACCCGGTACAAGGCATTGAAGGCATCCACTGCAGAAAAGCGTTTGCCAAAGCTGATGACTTCGGCGACCACCGCATCCAGCCCCGGCACGCCGCGCTCGATCATGGCGCCGGCGACGGCGTAGCGTTCCGCCGCCCACGGCCCCTGGTAGAGCAGCGTGGCAACTTCGGTAAACGGCGCAAGATCAATGAGCCCCTGCTCGCATTGCAGGGCGGTCAGGTGCCGGCAACTCGCGTCATAAAGCCGGCGATAGGCAGCGCTGACAAAAAACGGATCGCGCAGCACACCCACGCGCGGTCGCGCAGGCAATGCATAACGCGATTTCAACGGGCGACTGAACACCGGATCCGTGGGTCCGGGCGCGCCGGGCCCCGCCATGATTGCGAACACTGTGGCCGCATCGGCTGCAGTCAGCGTCAGCAGCGACACGCAATCCAGCGTTTTGCACGCCGGCACCACGCCGTCAGTACTGACGATGCCGGGCGTCGGTTTGCAGCCGATCAGGTTATTGAATCCTGCGGGAACACGGCCCGAACCGGCGGTATCGGTGCCCAGCGCAAAAGCCACCAGACCGCGCGCCACGACCGACGCCGATCCCGAACTCGAACCACCGCTGATATGCAAGGCGCTGAATGCATTGGGCACGCCACCGTACGGTGAACGGGTGCCGACCAGCCCGGTGGCGAACTGGTCGAGGTTGGTTTTGCCGAGCAGCACTGCGCCCGCCTGCTGCAAGGCGCTGACGACATGCGCGGTTTTTGCAGCGACATAGGCAAATTCCGGGCATGCGGCGGTGGTGGTCCAGCCGGCGACATCAATATTGTCCTTCACCGCGAACGGCACGCCGTAGAGCGGGCATGCCGCCGGATCGCGTTGTTCCAGCAGCGTGAGCTGGGCTTCGAGCTGCACCTCGGTGGCGAGGCTGATCCAGGCCGGGTCGCGCGTCTGTTCATTGAGCTGCTGCAATTGCTGCCAGCGGCGGCGCAGAAAATCCGCTGCCTGCACCCTGCCCGCAACAATGGCGCCGCGGATTTCGACGACGGTATGCAATGCCGTCATGCCTGCGCCACCTGTGCCGGTTCGGCATGCCGCGGCAGATGCGCCGGGCGCGGGATCGCCGACAGCAGTTCTCTGGTGTATTCCGCTTGAGGTGCGGACAACACCTGCGCAGCCGTGCCCTCCTCGACGATGCGGCCGGCGCGCATCACGATCACACGGTCACACAGCAGGCGCACCACTTCGAGGTCGTGGCTGACAAACAGGTAACTCATGCCGAATTCGGCTTTCAGGTCAGCCAGCAGATTGAGTACCACCGCCTGCACCGACACGTCGAGGGCGGCGGTCGGCTCATCGAGAATCAGCAGTTCCGGTTTGGTGGCAATGGCGCGGGCGATGCCGACACGCGCTTTCTGTCCGCCGGAGAGCTGGTGCGGCAGCCGGTCGAGCAGCTCCGACGGCAAACCGACCTGGGCGGCGAGTTCTTCGACACGGGCGCGTATCGCCGCACCATTGGTCATGCCTTCGATGCGCAGCAGCGGATCGGCGATGGACTGCGCGGCGGTGGCGCGCGGATTGAGGCTTTCGTGCGGATCCTGGAACACCATCTGCAGTTCACGACGTAATGGAGAACGGGCGAATTCGCCTGCGGGCACTGTCGTCAGCTCAGTACCCTTGAAACGGATGCTGCCCAAGGTGGAATCCAGCAGACGCATCACCATCGCCGAAGTCGTCGATTTGCCACAGCCGGATTCACCGACGAGGCCAACGCTTTCGCCGCGCGCGATGCTGAATGAGATGCTGTCGACGGCGCGCATCGCTTGCGCGGCGCTGGTGCCGCGGTTTTTCAGGCGCTGCAAAAATCCGCCCGGCGGATCGAAGGCCTTGACCAGGTCGCGCACTTCCAGCAGCGGCACGCTCATGTCCACCACAGGTGCTGCGGGCGGCGGCGGCAGGCGCAGATCTTCCGGCAGCAGGTCGCGGATGCTCTGCGCGGCATGCGGTGTGGAGCGGATCAGCCGCCGCGTGTACGGATGTGCCGGCGCGACAAACAGCTTGCGTGTGTCCTGCTGCTCGACGACCTCGCCCTTCTCCATGACGACGATGCGGTCGCAGTATTCGCCGGCAAGGCCGAGGTCATGCGTGATCAGCAGCGTCGACATGCCCTGCGAACGCGTCAGGTCGCGCACCAGTTCCATCACCGCCTTTTGCGTTGTGACATCAAGCCCGGTGGTCGGCTCGTCGGCAATCAGCAGCTGTGGCTTGCAGGCCAGCGCGATGGCGATCACCACGCGCTGGCACATGCCGCCGGACAATTCGAAGGGATAGGCGTGGTAACGCTTGGCCGCATCGCGGATGCGCACATGTTCCAGCGCCTCGATCGCCTTGGCTTTCGCCATTTCATGGTTGGTCTGCGCGTGGCGGATCAGCACGTCCTCGATCTGCTTGCCGACGGTGCGGATCGGATTGAGGGCTGCGCGCGGATTCTGGAAAATCATCGAAATCTCGCGGCCACGCAGGTCGCTCATCGTCGCCTCATCGGCATCGTGCAGTGGCATGCCGCCGAACTCGATGCCGCCGGAGACGATGCGTCCGGCGCGGTCGAGGATGCGCATCACTGCATACGAAGTCACCGATTTTCCGGATCCCGATTCGCCGACGATGCCCAGGGTTTCACCCTTGGCGATCTGCAGGTTGACCGAGCGCACGGCAGTGACCGGGCCCTTGCGCGTGGCGAATTCGACGCACAGGTCAGTGACCGAGAGCAGCGGCGGATTGTGCAGTTGTGTGCTCATTTGGGTACTTATTCAGGTAACTTGCTTATGTCCGGCGCTGCGGATCAACGAGATCGCGCAGGCCATCGCCCAGCAGGTTGAAGGTGAATACCGCCAGCATCAGCGCCGCGCCCGGGAACAGCGCCAGCCACCATTCACCGGAGATGATGTAGTTGGCGCCTTCGGCGACCATGATGCCCCACTCCGCCGTCGGCGGCCGCACGCCGAGTCCGATGAACGACAGCCCTGCGGCGTTGAGGATGGCCCAGCCCATGTTCAGTGACAGCTGCACCATCATCGGCGGCAACGTGTTGGGCAAAATTTTGAACAGCAGGATGCGCGATTCGGAATTGCCGGAGAGTCGCGCCGCCTGCACATAACCGGCATTGCGGCGGATCGACACTTCGGCGCGCGCCACCCGCGCGTAAAACGGCAGGTTGATGATCGCAGTGGCGATGACGATGTTCTGGATGGTATTGCCGGCCGCGGCGACGATGCCCATCGCCAGCACAAACAGCGGAAAGGCCATGATGGTGTCGAGAAAACGGCCCGAGAGTTTATCGAACCAGCCGCCCCAGTAACCGGCATAAGCGCCCATCGCCGCGCCGCAGACAAAAGAAATCGCCACTGCGGATACGGAGATCAGCAGGTCGAGGCGGGTTGCCACGATGACGCGGGAGAACACATCACGACCCAGCTGGTCGGTGCCGAACCAGTGATCCCAGCTCGGCGGCTGCAGCGCTTTATCGGACAACGTCGCCAGCGGATCATGCGGCACCAGCATCGGGCCGAACAGCGCGATCAGGATCATGCCGGCGCACAGCACGAAAGCGAGGAAGGTCACCGGGTTCGACGTCATCACATAACGGAAGTGCGCCAGGTTGCGCGCAAATGCGGATGGCCGCGGTGAACCCAGCGTCAATGTGGCATCAGTCATGACCTTACCCCTCTATCCGCACTCTGGGATCGACCAGCGTGTACACCGTGTCGATCACCAGGTTCAGCAGCACGAACAGCACTGCCATCGACAATACAAAACCTTGCACCGCGGCGTAATCGGACACCACCAGCGCCTCAATCGCGAAGGAGCCGATGCCGGGCCAGGCGAATACCTTCTCCACCAATACGTTCGCACCCAGCGTGAACGAGAACACCATGCCCAGCGTGGTGATGATCGGCAGCATCGCGTTGCGGAAGGCATAGACCATCAGCACCTTGGTGCTGGACAGGCCGGCAGCGCGCGCGGTGCGCAGGTATTCGGAAGCCAGCGCCTGCAGCATTGCGGCACGGGTCATGCGTGCCAGCGGCGCCAGCGTGAACAGCGCCAGCGTGATGCCCGGCAGCAGCAGTTGCTTGAACGCCGACCACGCCGTCGCCCATTCGCGCGCAATCAGCCCGTCGAGCACCAGGAATCCGGTGACCGGCGGCGGCGCAATGTTCAGCATGTCGAGCCGGCCCAGCGGCGCGGGTGCGATACCGAGCAGGAAATAAAACACGTAGACCAGCAAGAGGCCGGTGAAAAAGGTCGGCAGGCTGACGCCGGCAGTTACAATGAAACGGCACACTTGGTCTATCCACGTATCCTGTTTGACAGCCGCCAGCACACCCAGTGGAATCGCCACCGCCACCGACAGCAGCAGCGCGAACAGCGTCAGTTCCAGCGAAGCCGGCAGGCGGCGCAGCAGCTCCGTTGCGACCGGTTGGCCGGTGGAGATCGACTGGCCGAGGTTGCCGGTCGCCAGATCCTTCAGGTAACTGACGAACTGCAGCGGCAGGCTTTTGTCGAGGCCGAGCTTGACGCGGATTTCGGCGATCGATTCCGGCTTTGCCGACGCGCCGGCGAAATACGCCGCCGGATCGCCGGGCAAGGCGCGCGTCAGCAGGAAGGTCACCACCACGATCCCGAAGATGGTCGGGATCGCCTGCAGGATGCGCGCGAGGATGATCGTCAGCTGGCCCATGGTGGCGCTACATCCGCGACATCAGAGTTTGTAGGACCGGGCATCGACCTGGCGGTGGAACCAGAACTCGTAACCATCGAGTTTCGGTGTCATTGCCGACTCCAGCGTCGGCTGCCAC
>CAMCYP010000066.1 GCA_945885345.1 Bordetella parapertussis
CGAGGTCAGGACGCTGCCGGTGAACAATGTGCAGCGTGTTGCGGTCGGGAACGGGCGCCTGTTGTCGACAACCGTGCTGGACAAGGAGGTAGTGCTGCTTGCCGAAGCGTATGGTGATACCAGCCTGTTCATCTGGCTGAAAGACGGCAGCCTGAAAAAATACAGTGTCCGCATTGCGCCGGCAGACGTAGGCGAAACCGTGGCGCAGGTCCGAAGGATTCTCAGTGCGATGCCCGGCCTGCGCGTGGAGCGTGTCGGCAATCATGCGGTAGTCACCGGCACGGCTTCCAAGCCCAACCTGGCATTGATCAACAATGCGGTCGGCAAGTATCCCCAGGTGCTCAACATGACGCGTGAGGAAGATGTGACGATGAGGAAAATGGTTTACCTCAAAGTCCAGCTGATCGAGTTCCGCCGGTCGGCTTTCGAAAATCTCGGTATCCAGTGGCAGCAGTCGATCACCGGCCCTACCGGCGGATTCGCGTTTGACGCGATCACATCCGGTGGATTTACCGCCCGTCAGACCGATCCGGGACTGGCCGGCGCTGTGCCGGGGCGCGTCGCACCCGGTGCTTTGCCGGGTACTGCCGCACCGCTGCTGCCGGGATTGTTGCCCCGTGTCAGTCCGCCCGTGGGTTATCTCGGCATCGCCACCAGCATTACTTCACGGATCAACCTCGCCGTGACCAATGGTGATGCCTATATCCTTGCGACACCGGAGCTTTCCACCAGAAGCGGCGGTGAAGCCAAATTCCTCGCCGGAGGGCAGATCCCGATCGTGATCCCGGCGACCGGCCTGAGTCCGCCTTCCGTGACTTACAAGGACTACGGCATCAAGCTCATCATCAAACCCGTCGCCGATGCAGACAGCAACATCATGGCGACGATACAGACGGAGGTCAGCGCCATTGATCCCGCAAATTCGGTCCAGGGCAACCCCGGGTTCCTCAGCCGCCAGACCGATTCCGAGATCAACGTCAAGACCGGCCAGACCATCGTCATGTCGGGGCTGGTCAACTCCGACCTTTCCAACCAGGTCGACAAGCTGCCATGGCTGGGTGATCTGCCCGTCCTTGGCCATTTATTCAAGTCCACCAATTTCCGCAATAACCGCAGCGATCTGGTCGTATTCGTGACCCCGCAGGTATTTGATCCCACGACCACCCTCAACCGTGAGCGCGTGGAAAAAGGCAAGGACCTGCGCGAACGTTACGAGGGATTCATCGGCAAAAAAGGCATTGTTGATTAAGTTGATCGAGTTGATTAAGGGGCAAAAGCGGGATGTTTTCCATCGAAGTCACGAGTCCCAAGGGGCAAAAAGAAAAAGTCGATTGCGCCATTGACTCCTGTTCCATCGGCAAGGGAGATGAAAATCTGATCGTGGTGCGCGGCTGGTCGGTCGCCAAAAAACACGCGACCTTGCGCCAGCGCCCGGACGGTTTTTATGTCGAGGATCATGGCGCAATAGGTGGCACCGAAGTCAACGGCAAGAACATCGACGGACTGCATGGTCCGCTCAAGCCTGGTGATGTGATCCTGATCGGCGGCTACAGCATTGCCATCGACCAGCAGAGCGCAGCAGCCGCCGCGCCGCCGGAAGTGCGCACTCCACCTGTGCAGGCTGCGCCCAAGCCGGCGCCTGCTGCCGCAGCGCCTGCCGCAGCCGCACCGGTTGCTCCGCCCCCGTCAGCTCCCGCCAAGCCGACGCCTGAAGAAGCGTCTGCGTCGCATGCGTCTGTGTCCAAAGCCATCCAGGCAATCAACGAAGCGCGCAACAAGGTGCACCTGAAACTGATCCAGGCGATGGATCTGCGCCGCCTCGATGTGTCGCGCATGGCCGAGCAGGAACTGCGTGATACCACCAAGGCGATGATTGACGAGATCATTGCCAATGACAAAAGTTTCCCGGCGAACCTCGACAAAGCGCGCATCGGCAAACTGGTTCTGGATGAAGTGGTCGGCCTCGGTCCGCTGGAAGACCTGCTGGCTGACCCGACGGTGACCGAGATCATGGTCAATCGTTACGACCAGATTTACGTCGAACGCAAGGGCAAGCTGACGCTGTCTGAAATCACCTTCTCCGGCGAAAAGGCAGTGGTTGGTGCCATCGAGCGCATTGTTGCCCCGCTGGGCCGTCGTATTGACGAGTCTTCGCCGATGGTGGACGCGCGCCTGAAGGACGGTTCCCGCGTCAACGCCGTGATTCCGCCGCTGGCGCTGAAGGGCGCCAACATCACGATCCGGAAATTCTCCAAGGAAAAGCTCAAGGACAAGGACCTGATCAAATTCGGCTCGATTACTGCGCCGATGATGAGCTTCATGGAGCAGGCCGTGCTGCATGCCTGCAATATCGTCATTTCCGGCGGCACCGGTTCCGGCAAAACCACGCTGCTCAATGTGCTGTCGAATTACATTCCCGACGACGAACGCATCATCACCGTCGAGGATGCGGCCGAACTCCAGCTGTCGCAGCCGCACATCATTTCGCTCGAATCGCGCCCGCCCAATTCCGAGGGCAAGGGCGCGGTGCACATCCGCGACCTGGTCAAAAACTGTCTGCGCATGCGCCCCGACCGCATCGTCGTCGGCGAGTGCCGCGGCGGCGAAGCCCTCGACATGCTGCAGGCGATGAACACCGGCCATGACGGTTCGCTGACCACCGCCCATGCCAATACGCCACGTGACTGTCTGGCGCGGCTGGAGGTCATGACGCTGATGTCCGGACTGGAACTGCCGATCCGAGCCATTCGCGAGCAGATCGCTTCGGCGGTGCATGTCATCATCCAGCAAAGCCGTTTCCCCGACGGCTCGCGCAAAGTCACCCACATTTCGGAGATCACCGGGATGGAGGGCGAAGTCATCCAGATGCAGGACATTTTCCTGTTCAAGCAGGATGGTTATGACGAGAACGGGAAAATCAAGGGCAAGTTTGTTGCCACCGGCAACATCCCCGAGCTCTACCAGGAACTGCAGCAGCGCGGCATTTCTGTTGACCTGAGCCCGTTCAAGCCGGAAAGCGGGCATTAATGTTCGAGAGTCTCGACACGCTGCTGGCGATACTGGCGTTCATCGGCATCGTCGTCTTCTGGTCCATCATCCAGGTCGGGCGCGACCTGATGGCCAAGCAGAAGCAGAGCATTGCCCGCCATGCGGAGGAAGAGGGCGGACTGCGCGACATGTTCATCGCGGTGGATCCGCAGAAACTCTTTTTCTACAACATGGGCGCGCTGTTCATCGTGCCGGGACTGTTGTGGGGTTTTACCGGCAACGCCGTACTGGTGGTTGGCGCAGCCATCATCATCATCATATTTCCCAAGCTGTATGTGCGCTGGCTGAAGAAACGCCGCTTTGACCGGTTCGAAAAACAGCTGCCGGATGCGCTGCTGATGGTTTCCGGCGCGATGCGTGCCGGTGCCAGCCTGACGGTGGCGATGGAAAGCATGGTCAAGGAACAGAAGCCGCCGCTGTCGCAGGAATTCGATCTGCTGCTGCGCGAGCAGCGCGTGGGCGTGGATTTCGATA
Organism: Bordetella parapertussis; assembly: GCA_945885345.1. GTDB lineage: Bacteria > Pseudomonadota > Gammaproteobacteria > Burkholderiales > SG8-41. The sequence goes on from CAMCYP010000066.1 coordinate 3,523, forward strand.
CGGCGCTGAAGAACATGGAAAAACGCCTGCCGGTGCAGGATTTCATCATGGTGGTGTCAGGCATGCGGATTTCGCGCGAAGTCGGCGGAAACCTCGCCGACATCCTCGAGACTCTGGCCGACACCTTGCGCACGAAGCACCAGATGGAAGGCAAAATCAAGGCGCTGACTGCACAGGGCAAGATGCAGGGACTGGTGATGACCAGCCTGCCGCTGTTCCTGATGTTCATCCTGACCCACATGGAGCCGGAGGCGATGGCGCCGCTCTATGACACGCTGGTCGGCTGGGCCACGCTGTCAGTGATTGCGGTGATGGAAGTCATCGGTTACGTGGCGATCCAGAAAATCGTGAGCATCGACGTATGAGCATGGAAACCATCATACCGATGCTGATTGCGCTGCTGATCGGCGGCTCCGTGCTGATATTCGCCATCGGCCTGCCCAAGCTCAAGGGCGAAGTGCCGAACGAGGATCGCGCGTACATGGATCCCCTGCCGCCGCTGCTCAGGTTGTCCTGGCCGCTGATCCGTTTTCTCGAGTACCACCTCTGCCAGTTCATCCCGGCGGATTCGCTGGAAAAAACCCACAAGCGGCTGGCGATGACCGGCGTGAGTTACCTGGTGAATGCCGAGCAGTTCTACGCCATTCGTTTACTGTCTACGGTGAGTGCTTTCGGGATGATGTGGCTTTGCCTCAACTTGCTGGAGACCAGCTCGGTCAATGGTCTGCTGATCGCTTTGCTGGTGGGCTATTTTTATCCGGACCTCTGGCTTTCCGATGTGCGCGGGCGGCGCGCCAAGGCGGTGCAGCGGACCCTGCCGTCGTATCTGGATTTCATCACCATGGCCGTGGAAGCGGGGCTCAACATGACCGGCGCCATCAGCCAGGCGATGGACAAGGGCCCGCCGGGTCCGCTGAAGCACGAGTTCTACATGGTGGTTCGCGATCTGCGTTCCGGACTGCCGCGCGCCGATGCGCTGCGCCGCATGGAAGGCCGCCTGCAGATGACGGAGATTTCGAGTTTTGTCGGCACCGTGATCCAGGCGGAAAAAATGGGCGCCAGTCTGGGCGCGGCGTTGCGGGGGCAGGCCGAACAGCGGCGTGTCGAACGCTTCCAGCGTGCCGAAAAACTGGCGATGGAAGCGCCGGTTAAACTGATCGGTCCGCTGATGATGTTCATCTTTCCGGTGACCTTCATTGTCCTGGGGTTCCCCATCGTCATGAAATTCCTCAATTCCGGAGTGGTATAGAGCCTGTCAACAGGCTCTAGGGTTGCCATGCGGCTGGGTGCATTGATTGATCAGAACCGGGGGCGCTGCGTGGTGCGCAAAGTATGGAAGGCGGCCAGCGCCCTGGAGCGCATGCGCGGACTCATCGGCCGGGCCCGGCTCGGGGACAGCGAAGCCCTGCTGCTCGAACCCTGCAGTTCCGTGCACTGCATGGGCATGCGTTACCCGCTGGACCTGGTTTATATCGACCGCCAGGGCCGTGTCTGCAAGCTGGTTTACGGCGTAAAGCCCTGGCGCTTTTCCGCCAGCCTTCGCGCCCATGCCACGCTCGAACTGGCGGCAGGTGTGCTGGCAGCGACCGGCATCAAACTCGGCGATGTGCTTGCATGGCAGGAAGGCGCGGCGTGAATATCTTGAAAACCGGCCGTCTGCTGATCATGGTTTTGATCATGCTGCTGCTCGCGGCCTGCAAAGCCACGGGCGGCACAGCGGATCTGCCGCAACGAAGCGAACTGTTCCAGCTGAACAACGAGGCGCAGCTGGCCTATGAGGCGGGTGAGGATGCCCAGGCCGAGAAACTGTACATGGCGTTGCTGCGGCAAACACCGAATGATCCGGAGGTCTGGTTCCGGCTGGGCAATCTCTACGCCCGCGCGCACCGGCCCGATGCCGCGGCCGATGCCTACCAGCGGGTGCTGTCGATCAATGGCAACGAAGCGCGGGCATGGTACAACCTGGGTATCGTGCGCCTGCGCCAGGGCTGGGCTGCGATGATCCAGTCCAACACCCTTTCGGCCGATGACAATCCGCTGCACCAGGAAAGCGGAAAACTGATCGATCACCTCGAGAAAACCCCCGGGCTGCCCATCCCCAAAAATGAATCACCGCCGAAAAAATAAACCGGAGCAGGGCGCAGTCCGTCCGCGGCGCTCGGGCCAGGCCCTGGTCGAGTTCCTGATCATCTATCCGACCCTGCTGCTGCTGATCCTCGGCGGGTTCCAGTTCGCACTGATCTACCAGGCGAAGTCGACACTGAATTACGCGACATTCATGGCGGCACGCCAGGGCGCGCTGAAAAACGGCAAAATGATTTCCATCAAGGATGGACTGGCCGGCGGCATGACGCCGCTGTTCGCGACAGAGAAGGATGATTACGGTAATTTCTTCAAGGCGCGGGTCATTGCCGCCGTGGAAGTGTTCAATCCGCTCACCACCAAGATTGATGTGCTGAGTCCTACGGCGGATGCCTACAATGCACACAAGGCTGATTCCGAATCCGGCACCGAAATTCCCAACGACAATCTGATGTACCGGCCGACCACCGTCAAGGGCGGCATGAGTGTGCAGGATGCCAATCTGCTGACCATACAGGTCACCTATTGCACGCGGCTGGTGGTGCCGATCATCAATCGGGTGATCTATTCGCTGTATTTCGGTTTTGTCGGAGAAGATGTACTGGCTGCCAAGTATTATTCCGAAGCCGATGTGCC
>CAMCYP010000067.1 GCA_945885345.1 Bordetella parapertussis
CCACTGTTGAGTTGCAGGCATGCCGCGCGGAATGGCTGGCTCATGGCGGTTTTTTTCAGTCTGGATTGCACTGCGGAATGATTGCCGCGTGCAGATTGAATCTTGGTCGGGGCGAGAGGATTTGAACCTCCGACCACCTGCACCCCATGCAGGTACGCTACCAGGCTGCGCTACGCCCCGAAGGCGGAATTATACAACAGCAGGTACGGGAAACCGCACCGGACAGAATCAGGTACGCAGCTGATCGATGACGTTTTTGATGTCCTGGCGCAGTTGCGCAAGCGCCGGCTTGGCCGCCGTCGCGGCCGCAGCGACCCGCGCAGTGCGCGCCGGTTCATTGGCAATTTCGTCGAGGCGATTGCGTGCTCCGCTGATGGTGAAACCCTGGTCGTAGAGCAGTTCGCGGATGCGGCGGATCAGCAGGACTTCGTGATGCTGGTAGTAACGGCGGTTGCCGCGGCGCTTGACCGGTCGTAACTGGGTAAATTCCTGCTCCCAATAACGCAGTACGTGCGGCTTCACACCGCACAGATCGCTCACTTCACCGATCGTGAAATATCGTTTTGCCGGGATCGGCGGAAGCTGGACTTTAAGGCTTCCGCTGGCTTCCATGGAAATGCTGTTCCACCATCGATTTTAATTTTTGTGATGCGTGGAACGTCACAACGCGACGTGCGGAAATCGGAATTTCCTCGCCGGTTTTCGGATTACGGCCGGGACGCTGCGGCTTGTCGCGCAACTGGAAATTGCCGAAACCGGAAAGTTTGACACCCCTGCCATTTTCCAGCGCGTGGCGAACTTCGTCGAAGAAGGACTCAACCATGTCCTTGGCTTCGCGTTTGTTGAAACCCACCTTCTCAAACAGGAGATCGGCGAGTTCCGCTTTAGTTAACGTCATGTTGTCCCCTCTCAACGAAGCTTCGCGTTAAACTTTTCTTGCAGAATCCGGCGCAGTTTGATCATGGCTTTTTCGGCTTCTGCATCCGTCAAGGTTTTATGAGTATCCTGCAATAACACACTGAATGCAAGACTTTTTTTCCCTTTTTGGACTCCCTGGCCACGGTATAAATCGAACACCGTGACGTCCCGCAAAATGCCCGGTCCGGAGCGTTTCAGTTCGCTGCTGATGTCTCCATAGCGGATATTTTCATCGAATTCCGCTGCCATATCCCGACGTACAGCCGGGAATTTGAAAATTTCCTGATAAACCGGCAATTCCCGTTGTTCGATCGCATCCAACTCCACTTCGAACAATACAGGCGCGGACGGCAGATCATACTTCCGCTGCCAGCGCGGATGCAATTCTCCGATCCAGCCCACGGCTTGCCCACGCACCAGCACCGATGCTGATTTGCCGGGATGCAGCGCGGGATGGGATGCTGGAGCGAATTCAGCCTTCGCAGGTGCCAACAGCGCTTCAAGATCGGCCTTGATATCAAAAAAATCGACGGTGCGCGCGGAGCGCCCCCACTGCTGCGGCTCGGCATCACCAAACGCAATCGCGCCAACGCGCCAGGGTTGCGGATAACCGGGGTGGTTCAGGAAGCAGCGACCGACTTCGAACAGCCGCACCCGCGACTGCTTGCGACTCGCGTTGAATACCACCGCATTGACCAGGCCGCCAATCAGGCTGGAACGCATCACGCTCATCTGGCTTGCGATCGGATTGGCCAGCGCAATCGGTTCGGGATTCGCGCAAAAATCGTCTTCCCAGGCCTTCTCGACAAAACTGTAGGTCACGGCTTCCTGAAAATCGAGATCTGCCAATTGCCGACGCACCGCGCCAGGATTGCGGCGATTTTCCGCGACCGGCAATAGCGCCGTTTGCGCAGCCGGTAATGCGACAGGAATCCTGTTGTAACCATGGACGCGCGCCAGTTCCTCGATCAAGTCTTCTTCGATTGCGATGTCAAAGCGGTAACTCGGCGGTACCACTGTAATCACTTCGCCGGCAAGACTTGGTTGGCACCCCAGGCGTTCCAGGATCGAAACTGCAGATGAAGTATCAATGGCAAAACCCAATACCCGGGTGGCCCTTGGCAAGCGCAACCGCACTTTGCCGCGAACCGGCAGTACCCCCTGTGCTTCCGCCACCGGACCGGCTTGACCGCCACAAATCTGCAGAATCAGCTGGGTTGCGCGTTCCTGCGCAGCGCGTGCACCGGTAAAATCCACGCCGCGCTCGAAACGGTAGGCCGAGTCGGAACCGAAACTCAGCGCGCGCGTTTTTCCGGCAATCACGTCTGGGGTAAAAAATGCGCTTTCCAGTACCACATCGCGGGTGCTCGCGGTAACACCGCTGGTTTCGCCGCCCATGATGCCAGCCAGTGCCTGCGGCCGTTGTGCATCGGCAATCACCAGATGCTCAGGCGTCAGCGCCAGCGTCGTGCCATTGAGCAAGGACAGCATTTCACCGGCGCGGGCGCGGCGCACCTGGATTCCGCCGGATAATTTTGCCGCATCAAATGCGTGCAGCGGCTGCCCCATTTCCAGCAGCACGTAATTGGTGACATCGACCACTGCGCTGATAGTGCGGATGCCGCTCCTCTGCAGGCGTCGTGCCATCCATTGCGGCGTCGCAGCCGCGGCATTGACGCCACGAATGATACGGGCGCTGTAATGCGGACAGTCGGCAGGCGCGTCCAGACGGATTGCCATCACATCGGTGATGGTCGAAATCACCGATGCCGGCGTTTGCCATTTGAGTTTGGTGCCGCTGAGCGCCGCCACTTCACGCGCCATGCCCAAGGCGCTCAGGCAGTCACCACGGTTGGGCGTCGGCTTTGTAGTCAGCACCTGGTCGTCGAGATCCAGCAGATCGCGCACCGCCTGGCCAATGGTTGCATCCGGTGCCAGTTCCAGCAGGCCGGAAGCTTCGTCGCTGAGCCCCAATTCCTTCGCAGAGCACAACATGCCCTGTGACTCGACACCGCGCACCTTGGCCAGCTTGATTTCCATGCCCGGAAGTTTTGCGCCGACCAGCGCAGCAGGCACCCGCATGCCGGCACGGACGTTTGGTGCCCCGCAAACGATGGTCAATGGCGCGGTTCCGGCATTGACCTGACACACATTGAGCCGGTCAGCCTGCGGATGTTTTTCGACGCTGAGGACTTCAGCAACGACCACCCGGTCAAACGGCGGAGCAGCAGGCTCGATGGCTTCGACTTCGATGCCGCCAAAAGTCAGCAGATCAGCCAGCTCGGCTGTCGACAGCGCCGGATCAACCAGTTCGCGCAGCCAGTGTTCGGAAATTTTCATGGTGTCAGCCCTGCCCTCAGACGAACTGCTTCAGGAAACGCAGGTCGTTCTCGTAGAAGAGTCGCAGGTCGTTGACGCCGTAACGCAGCATGGTCAGGCGATCCGGGCCAAGACCAAATGCAAACCCCTGATAACGCTCGCTGTCGATGCCGACGTTGCGCAATACGTTGGGATGCACCATGCCGCAACCGCCGACCTCCAGCCAGCCGTCGCCGAAACTCATGTCGATTTCCGCTGACGGTTCAGTGAACGGGAAAAACGAAGGACGGAAACGCACCTGGAGGCTGTCGTCCTCGAAAAAGCGCCTGAAAAAATCGATCAGCACGCCTTTCAGGTGGGCAAAGCTGATCTGCTCATCGATCCACAGGCCTTCGACCTGGTGGAACATCGGCGAATGCGTAGCATCGGAATCAACGCGATAGACCCTGCCTGGCGCGATGATGCGGATCGGCGGCTGGTGCTGTTCCATGTAACGGATCTGGATCGGCGACGTATGGGTGCGCAGCAGATGTTTGCCGTCGGCGAGGTAAAACGTGTCGTGCATCGAACGCGCCGGATGGTTCTCCGGCTGGTTCAATGCGGTGAAATTGTAGAAGTCGGTTTCGATTTCGGGGCCATCGGCCACTTCAAAACCCACTGAGCGGAACAGTTGCTCGATGCGCTCCATGGTGCGGCTGACAGGATGCAGCCCGCCGCTGCTCCTGCCGCGGCCCGGCAGCGTGACGTCTACCGATTCTTCGGCCAAACGCGCTTCAAGCGCACGACCTGCGATCAGTTCACGCTGCGCATGGAGTGCTTCCTCGAGTTTTTGCTTGGCGACGTTGATGCGGGCGCCGGCCGCAGGACGTTCTTCCGCAGACAACTTGCCCAGCCCCTTGAGCAACTCGGTCAGCGCACCGGCTTTGCCAAGATAGCGTGCCTTGGCCTGCTCCAGTGCATCGGCATCAGTGATGCCGGCGAACAGCGCCGCCGCTTCTGCCACAAGCTTGTCGAGTTCCTGCATAGACGAATGGTAGCGGAATTCAGTGAAAAAAAAGGAGGCTCTCGTCGAGCCTCCTTTTCCGGGTGCGGTCGCTCAGGCGCCGAGGCTCGCCTTCGCCTGCTCGACAAACTGCTGGAACGCGGGCTTGTCGGCAATCGCGATGTCGGACAACACCTTGCGGTCGACCTCGATCGCTGCCTTTTTCAGGCCGTTCATGAACACGCTGTACGTCATGCCGTGTTCACGGGCGGCGGCATTGATGCGGGCGATCCACAAGGCGCGGAACTCGCGCTTCTTGGTGCGCCGGTCGCGATAGGCATACTGCCCGGCGCGCATCACCGCTTCGTTGGCAATGCGGAATACATTATTGCGACGACCGCGGAAACCTTTGGCGGCCTTCAGGACCTTTTTGTGCGCCTTGCGGGCGATTACTCCACGTTTGACTCTAGGCATGGCTCATCTCCCCGATCAGTAAGGCAACATCGCGCGGACAGCGCGCTGGTCGGAAGCATGCACCATGGTCGTGCCGCGCAATTGACGCTTGCGCTTGGTGGTCTTCTTGGTGAGGATATGGCGCAGGTGTGCGCTGCTGCGTTTGAACAATCCGCTGCCCAGCTTCTTGAATCGCTTGGCCGCGCCGCTCTTGCTCTTCATTTTCGGCATGGTAATAACTCCAGTTCCTGTTTTAGCCTAGCGTCGGGCGCCTGCGTTGCCGCGGGACTTGAGGCCCGATCACTACTTCTTTTCAACGACTGCAGCATCCGGCGCTATCGCGTCATCCACCGCAGCCACTTTGTCCGGCGTTTCCGCCGGTTTCACTCCCGCAGCCTTGACTTCAGCCTTGGGGGAACTCTTTACTGCAACCGCCTTCGGCTGCACTTTCTTCGGCGACAGCACCATCACCAGCTGTCGACCTTCCATCTTCGGAAACTGCTCGACTACCGCAAGTTCCAGCAAATCCGTCTTGACCCGCTCCAGCAACCGGATGCCGAACTCCTGGTGGGCCATCTCGCGCCCCCTGAACCGGAGCGTGATTTTCGCCTTGTCGCCCTCTTCAAGAAACCGGCTCAGGTTGCGCAGCTTGATCTTGTAGTCGCCTTCGTCCGTTCCGGGACGAAATTTCACTTCCTTGACGACTATCTGTTTCTGCTTGAGCCGCGCCTCATGCTGCTTCTTGCTTTCGCGGTACTTGAATTTGCCGTAATCCATCACGCGACAGACCGGCGGTACCGCCGTCGGCGCGATCTCTACCAGATCCAGTTCTGCCTCTTCCGCCAGCTTGTTGGCTGCGGCTATGCTGATCACGCCGACCTGAGAACCGTCGGCCCCGATGACCCGCACTTCCGGAGAGGTGATTTCACCGTTGAT
>CAMCYP010000068.1 GCA_945885345.1 Bordetella parapertussis
CACTGGAACCATGCGGACATGCCGCCGCCCAGTTTCTCTTCGCCCTTGAAGCCGATTTCGGAACCGCCACTTTGGAACATGTCGACATTGGCCGTGTCAACGCCGTTAGGGGCGCGGCCGGAATTGATAAACGCGTATTCCATGTAAAAGCCGCCGAACACATTCACGGTGCTCTGTGCCATCGCAACAGCGGGGGCGGCCAGCGCGCCGGCAACGGCGATCGCGATCACTTTCTTTTGCATAAATTTCTCCTCTGGATTGAAATGACGCCCAAAATGCCTGCGGACGTGTTGTCTCCACGCTTGCGCTGCGGATACGCGTAAATTATCGGGGACATAAGTCACGCTAACCAGTTTTTAGTCCGGAAATAATCATTATTCATGACTAATGTCTCTTATTTGCAACGTCCAGACACTTCGCCAAGGCCTCACCAAGACCGGGTTATCAGTACGGGCAAAAGGGCGGGCAAGGTATAATTTTGCTCCGGGCACAGCCTTTTGAAATTAATTAATAATCAAATAAAACAATGGGTTAACTCTTGTCCGGCGAATATCAACTGCGTCAGGCATTACACAGTGGCGAGATCGCACTCAATCGGGGTGACTGGACATCAGCGCTGAGGGACGGCCGGACCGCCGTGACGCTCGCACCCGCCCATCCTGGCGCCCGGAATTTGCTGGGACTGGCGCTGCTGCAGACCGGGCAGATCCCGCAAGCCCTGGCGGAACTGGAACAGGCGGCGCGGCTGGCAAAAAACAATCCCGCAATTTTCGGCAACCTCGCCCGGACCTATGCCATGGCCGGGCGTCACGCCGAGGCCCACCAAACCTATCGCCGGGCCCAACGCCTGGCCCCCGCGCATTGGCCTTATGCCCAGGGTGCGGCGATCGCGCTGGCGCAGCAGGGTCATGCCGCAGAGGCCGAACCGCTGCTGCAGCGCCTGACCGCACGCTTTCCACAGGAAGCGACCCTCTGGTACAACCTGGGCAACGTGCAGCGCAGTCTGCACAGGCTGCGCGAAGCAGAACACAGTTATCGTACCGCGCTGCGCATAGCGCCTGCGGATATTGATGCACGCCTGAATCTCGGCACAGCCCTGCACGGGCAATCACAATTCACTGCGGCGGAATCCGTCTATCGTGAATGCATCCAGATGCAACCGGACTGGGTGCCACCGCGGCTGAATCTGATCTCCGTGTTAATTGATGACGGGCACTTCAGCCGGGCAGAGCATGAATGTCATGCCCTCATTGCACGCACGCGGGACGTAGCGGAGGCCTACCGTTTTCTCGGCGCCGCTCTCGGCCAGCAGGGAAAAATGGCGCAGGCCATCGATGCCTACGAAACCGCAGTCAATCTCGCACCACAGGATCCGGTCGCCTGGCGCAGCTTCGGTGGCGCACTGGCGGAATGCGGGGATCTCCTGCGCGCCCTGCGTGTATTGGCGCGTGCCGACGACCTGGAACCGGACACGCCAGCGCTGAAACAGTTGCTGAGCATGATTTATCTTGCCCACGGCATGTTCGTCGATGGCTGGGCTGCCTATCGCAGCAGACCGGCCTTTGTGCGATTGTCGGAAAAGTGGAGCGATGCGGGCATCACACAGGCGCTGCCGGATGCACTTTCGGGTAAACAGCTGCTGGTCCGGCGTGAACAGGGCCTGGGGGATGAGCTGTTTTTTCTGCGTCAACTGCCGTTGTTGAGGGCACGGGGAGGGCGCGTGACCGTTTATGCCAGCGCCAAGATTGCCGCATTGATCCGTCGCGCCCACGTTGCCGACGACGTGCATGCCGATACCGCGCCGCCGCCCGAAGGTACCGATATGCAGATCTTCTGCGGCGACCTGCCATACGCGCTTGCGCCTTGTCCGTCCTCTCCGCTAAAGCCATCAGCCCGGCTTCCGGGTATCCGTGATTTCCAGATCCAGAACAGCGTGTGGTTTCCACTACCCGCCGCCACCCTGCGCATCCCGGTACTGGCCGATGCCGCACAACGCATGCAGGATCGGCTGCGGCAGGCAGGCCCGCCGCCGTACATCGGCATCACCTGGCGCGCCGGCACCGTTGCACGTGAACAGGTCGGCGCAGACTGGGTACTCAGCAAGGAACTGCCCATCGCAGCCTTGGGTGCTGCGCTGCGCGCTTGTCACGGCACCCTGATCGCACTGCAACGCCATCCTGCAGCAGCGGAAATCCACACCCTTGCCGCCGCATGCGGTCGGCCCGTCGCAGACTTCACTGATCTGAATGAACATCTCGAGGACATGCTGGCCTTGCTGGAACTGCTTGATGACTATGTCGGCGTCAGCAATACCAACATGCATTTGCGCGCAGCTGCAGGACGCACGGCGCGTGTGCTCGTGCCCAATCCCGCGGAATGGCGCTGGATGCAGAGTGGCAGCAGTTCCCCGTGGTTTCCGGGTTTCCGGATCTACCGCCAATCGTTGCAGGGTGAATGGTCGCCGGCACTGGATGCACTCGCCCGCAACCTTGCCGATGCCGCGTAATCATCGGACCGCGTCGATCCATCGTGCGTGGGCTGCGATGTCAGACGACAGTTTTTGGGTTAACCTGCCGGGCATGCGCAACTGCGACGGACTCAGCATGTGAGCAAGACCAAACCGCGAGAATGCCAGCCCTGCACCGCGTGCTGTGACGGCTGGCTGCAGATTGTTGTTGAAGGCCGGAAGGTTTACCCGGGCAAGCCTTGCCACCACAGTACCGGATCCGGTTGCGACAATTATGCGAACCGGCCGGTTGATCCCTGCGTGCACTTCATTTGCGGCTGGCGCATGGCAGGCAGCCCGCTGCCGGAATGGATGAAACCGAACAACGCAAAGCTGGTCGTGCTGTTCGATCAGACGCAATGGCGCGGCATGCCGGTGGATGTTGCCGTACCCGTCGGCCGCCGCATTCCCCCGCGCGCTTTGCTCTGGCTGCAGCAGTTCGCTGCGACGCACGGCCGCGCATTGCTGTACTCCGAGCAGCAAGTGGAAAACGGCACCTTCAGCAACCGCCAGGCGGCCCATGCTTATGGCCCCCCGGAGTTCCAGCAGGAAATGGCCGAGCGCATCCGGAACGGAATGCCGCTCTGGTAAGCCTGCAGTTTTTTGCCGTACCTTTTGCAGTACCAATAAAAAAACGGGCGCCGAAGCGCCCGTTTTAAATTCCGCGTGCTGCTGCGGAGATACTGTCTTAGAACTTGTGCGACAGGCTGACTGCGATGGCGTGGTGTTTTGCACCCGAAGCCGCTGCGTTATAAGCCAGACCACCGATGTCATACGACGCCGCGGTGTCGTTCTTCAGGCTGACGTAGCCGATCTGGGCTTGCGTACGCTTCGACAGATCATGCAGGTAACGGAACTGCCACAGCTTCGCACCGGTGTTGTCGGCGCCCGTGACGACCGGACGCTGACCCATCGCTGCACCCACCGTGCCGGTCATGTCATCCGCATTGGTGTAGCCGAGGGCCAGAGAGTGCGGGCCGGAGATTTTCCATTCCGCGCCCAGGTGGTAAACCTTGACCTTGGCGTTGGCACCGGACGCGGTGTCAGCTTTCTGTTCGGTAAACTCGCCACCCAGTTTCAGGCCCATCGGCAGCGTGTACGAACCCGACACATGGTAACCGCGCTCGTCACCGGCAAAGGTGGCCAGGCCCGGTTGG
>CAMCYP010000069.1 GCA_945885345.1 Bordetella parapertussis
ACCTACTTCCTTCCGTCGCCGACGGTGACAAAAACATGGCACGTCGGCTTCACGATGCGTACACCACGGCCCTTGGCTGCGGATGAAAAACGCTTCATCACCGGCCCCTTTTCCACATAAATGCTCGTGATCTTGAGTTCATCAATATCTGCGCCGTCATTGTGCTCGGCATTGGCTATTGCAGACTCAAGAACCTTGCGGATGATCACTGCGCCCTTTTTCGGCGAAAAACTCAGGATGTTCAGCGCGTGCTCCACAGTCTTGCCGCGGATCAGATCCGCAACGAGACGTCCTTTTTGCGCCGACAGCCTGACGCCCTGCAGTTTGGCTTTGGTATTCATTTCGGTTTACCTCACTTGGCCGACGGAGTCGGAGCGGACTTCTTGTCGGCCGGCGATGAGCCACCGGCTTTCGAGTGCCCCTTGAAAACTCGCGTATGCGCGAACTCGCCCAACTTGTGTCCGACCATGTTTTCCGTCACATAGACGGGAACATGTTGTTTACCGTTGTGCACCGCAATCGTCAGCCCGACAAAATCCGGCAATATCGTTGAACGCCGTGACCAGGTCTTGATCGGCCGCTTGTCCGAACCAGCCCGGGCCGTCTCCACCTTTTGCATCAGGTGATGATCGACAAATGGGCCTTTTTTAATGGAACGTGACATCTCTACCCCTTACGCCGTTGCTTTCGCATTGCGGCGACGAATGATCATCCCGCTCGTGCGTTTATTCTTGCGCGTCTTGTAACCTTTACACATGACGCCCCATGGGCTCACCGGTGCCTGCGCAGCTGCAGTCCGGCCCTCACCGCCGCCGTGCGGATGGTCGATCGGATTCATTGCCACGCCACGCACCGTCGGACGGATACCGCGCCAGCGCACACGCCCAGCCTTGCCGATGGACTCCAGCGAATGCTCTTCATTGCCGACTTCGCCGATCGTGGCACGGCAATTGACGTGCACTTTGCGAATCTCGCCGGAGCGCAGCCGCAACTGGGCATATTCGCCTTCGCGCGCCAGCAGCTGCGCCGAAGTTCCGGCTGCGCGCGCAAGTTGCGCGCCCTTGCCAGGCAGCATCTCGATGCAGCAGATGGTGGTGCCGACCGGGATATTTCTGAGTGGCAGCGCATTGCCGGTTTTGATCGGCGCCTCGGCACCGGAAACCAGCTGCGTGCCCGCAATGACGCCACGGGTCGCGATGATGTACCGCCGTTCGCCGTCGGCATAACAGAGAAGCGCGAGGTGGGCGCTGCGGTTCGGATCGTATTCAATCCGCTCCACTTTGGCCTGAATGCCATCCTTGTCGCGCTTGAAATCGACCATGCGGTAGTGCTGCTTGTGCCCACCACCTTGATGACGCATGGTGATGCGGCCGTGCACGTTGCGCCCGGCCTTCTTCGACTGCCGCTCGACCAGCGTTGCCACCGGTTTGCCTTTATGCAGGCCCGGGGTGACTACCTTAACCAGGCCGCGACGGCCCGGAGAAGTCGGTTTGACTTTGATTAGCATTACTTCACCTCCCCTTCAGCAAAGGTGATTTCCTGGCCCGCCTTGAGGCAGACGTAGGCTTTTTTCCATGAACTGCGACGGCCAACAAACTTGCCGAAGCGCTTTTCTTTGCCGCGAACATTGACGATGCGGACAGCTTGCACCTCGAGCTTCTCGTCCTTTTTGCTCAACATCGTCTCCACCGCAGCCTTGATTTCCGGCTTGGTGGCGTCGCGCACAACACGGAAAACCACTTGGTTATGTTTTTCGCCGACGAACGTGCTCTTCTCCGATATCACCGGGGCGAGCAGTATCTGGGCCAGACGTTCAGTATTGAATGCGCTCATGCCAGCAGCTCCTCTATCTTGCTTACTGCGCCCTTGGTCATCAACACCTTGCCGTAACGAATCAGACTGACCGGATCGGCATGGCTAACATCCACAACCATGACGTTCATCAGGTTGCGCGATGACAGCCGCAGGTTCTCGTCAAGGTTGTCAGTGATGATCAGCACGTCGTCCATACCCATGCCCTGCAGCTTCTGGGCCAATAACTTGGTTTTCGGCGCATCGATGGTGAACGTGTCGATCACTACCAGACGTTCTTCGCGCGCCAGTTGCGACAGGATCGACAGCATGCCTGCGCGGTACATCTTGCGATTAAGCTTGTGCGAGTAATTCTCGTCCGGCGAATTCGGAAAAGTCCGGCCACCGCCTCGCCACAGCGGGCTGGAGGTCATACCGGCACGGGCGCGTCCGGTGCCTTTCTGCCGCCACGGTTTCTTGGTGGAATGTTTGACCGTGCCGCGATCCTTCTGCGCCCTGGTCGCCAGCCGTGCATTGGCCATATAGGCCGTAACAACCTGATGCACCAGCGCTTCGTTGTATTCGCGACCGAACGCAGCATCCGATGCCGCCAATTTGGCGGTGGGCTTGCCCTGCTCGTTAATTATGTTGAGTTCCATTGCGTGCCTCTACTTCTTGGCCGGGGCGGCTTTGCCGCCCTGTTTGACAGCTGGCGGGCGACGCGCGCGGATCGCAGGACGCACCATTACATCGCCGCCACGTGAACCGGGGACTGTGCCGCGGATCAACAGCAGGTTGCGTTCTGCGTCAATGCGCACGATGACCAGCGATTGCTGGGTCCGCCGCACTGCGCCCATGTGTCCAGGCATTCTTTTACCGGGAAACACGCGGCCAGGATCCTGCGCCATACCGATCGAGCCGGGCTTGTTGTGAGAAACCGAGTTACCGTGGCTGGCGCGGTTGGACGAGAAATGGTGACGCTTGATGACGCCGGCAAAACCCTTGCCCTGCGACACGCCGGTCACGTCGACATACTGCCCAACCTCGAAAATGGTTGCGGCCACCGTGGCGCCGACTTTCATCTCAGCCAGTTTATCCGCAGCGACAGTAAACTCCCGCATCACACGCCCACCTTCAACACCTGCCTTGTCAAAGTGTCCGGCAGCCGGTTTGATCACGCGCGATGCACGACGTTTACCAAACGCCAGTTGCACGGCGGCATAACCGTC